>CAWCMF010000026.1:0-235793 GCA_963796545.1 uncultured Actinomycetota bacterium
ATACTGCGCACGCCTCGTCGGGCAGATATGGCGCGTGATCGACGAAGTGCCCCCCGCGCTCCAACTGTTGTGCGTCTTCGGAGTTCTCGTGCTTCTGGGCGTCTTCGGGTCGATCGCGCTGTCCGGCACTCTCGGCTTGATGTGTTCCATCGTGGTGGTCCCCGTTCGTTCGATCGTCGTCGGGGCGCTCGGGCATCGCCGGCACAGCAGGCAGGATGGAGAACGGGTGAGCGGTCCGAGACCATGCGGCGGAAGCGTCCGAACTTGAGCGGTCTGTTGCCTACGTCGACAAGAAACTGACGTTGGCGCTGAACTCATCCGGCTCAGAACGGCACCAGCAGGCGGTGATCGCCCTCTTCCAGGCCAAGACGGCCGTCGAGTTCGTGCTGGGTACCGAGCAGGACACCGCCGGCCACATCGACGAACCTGTGTCGGTCGAGGATTACGGCCTGCGGCCTCGCATTCAGGCTGGAACGAAATCATGCTCTGTCAGAAGGCAATTCACTGGCAGCCTCGTGAGTGGGCAGTCGGTGACGGGCCAGGTGGCACTGATCGAGGACGACTACACGCTCGTCATCAACCGGGGCGCACAATCGGGGATCGCCCAGGCATGATTCTTGCCGTGTACGCCTGCGCCGGTCGAGTGATCACAGATCCGGCATCGGGCAGGGAATTGGGCAGACTCGGCCGGGAAAACTCCGGTGCGGGTATTCGACGTGCAGCCGCTGTTCTCCCGAGCCCACATATTCGTCCAAACGAGCGAGTTCTACGGTCTGCTCCGGCTGCCTTTCGTCGCTCGGCCCCACGAGGACCCCGTCACTGTCGATGTCGGCGAGACGGTCGAACTCATTGGTGCCGAACGAAGCTCATCTCAGGCGAGCTGGTCGAATCGCTGACCGGACGCGCGGGCCGCCGTCGCGGTCCGAGGATGGCTTCGCGCGCGTCTACTTCCAGAAGACGCTCGCCTAGACAGCACGCATTCGGCGCAAATCGCGACGTCGGTGAGCGTCGCCGCCCGCACCGGATTTGCCACTATCGTGTACTCGATGAGGTTCGAAACCCCGCCCGATCGCACCGGTGCCGCGACCACCGTGACCCAGGAGTCCGGGCGGTTCCTCATCGCGGTCGAGGGCCACTCCGTCGGACTCGTTGACTACCACGACGGTGACGGCCGCCGGGTGTTCCCGACACCGAGGTGTCGCCGCAGTTCCAAGGCCGCGGCCTGGCAACGATTCTCGTTGCCGAGGCTTTGCGGGCCACGCGAGCCGAAGGACTGCGCATCGTTCCGACCTGCTGGATGGTCGCCGAGTACATCGACAAGAACCCGGAGTACGCCGACATCACCGACCGCGTATAGCGGACTATCCGAAGTGGGTCTGCGGCCGTGCGAGCCGCATACCGTCGACGGTGATGTCGACCTTCTCGTTGTAGAACGCGACCAGGTTCGCGATGGGCGCGACGGCCGCCAGCGGCACGGCGTAGGTCCAGGCGAGGTCAGCGTGCACCGTGTCATCACGCGCACCGACCAGTACCCGGAGGTGACGCCCTTGTACGGGCAGAGGGTCTGCGTGCCGGTCTGTTTCAGATGCTCGAACGCGATATCGGTGCGGTCGATGTAATACCTTGTCGGCAGACCGGTTTGAACAGCAAAACGGGGCTGTGAGTTTCGGCGAGTGTCACGCCGCCGAGCGCGACGGTGACGTGACGATGGGAGCGCAGCGCGTCCACCCGCGCATAGGGATTGCGGGGATGCTCGTAGATCGGTTCGTCCTCCTCGAACCACGTCAACCATCCCACTCGAACCTCACCAGCCCGGCGACCGGCCCGTCCCCGGCATCGAACACCCGCGCCTCCGCCTCGACCGTCCCTGAGCTCGGCGCGACCAGTGAGAAGATCCGCGACGGTCCGAACTGCACCCGCTGCGGGTGGCTCGTCATCGCGCAGGAACACCGGAAACCACATCCGCCAAGGGGGATGTAGTACTGCGGGTAGTACGGCACCTCCCACACGTAGCGCGCTGCAGTCGTGTCGAAGACCAATTCATTCCCAAGGAAGCCCCGAACCCGCCGCGGTGCCGGTCTCTACGCGGCCGCGGACGGCGGCAGGCGGCGGATAGTTCTGAGGCGTGCTGCTCGACACAGTCGGGACTCCTCGATCGGAGACGCGTCGCTCGCGTACTGAGCGAAACTGTAGGCCGGGCCAGTCAACCCCCTCACGGCGAGTCGGCATCACTGTGAGCAGGAGGCAACACACGCGCATAGACATCGTTGCGAATCGGCAATACGGGACGGAACTCTGCCCGAGGTCGCCCAACTCGGAAGGTTCACTCATGTCGTACGTCAGTCCTCGTGACTTTGTCGGCAAGATGATCGATGCCGGCGAAACAAGGCGTTCATGTCCACCCGTGACACCGTGATCCGTGCCTACATGGCCGGTGCGATCCTCGCGCTTGCCGCGGCATTCGCGGTCACCATCACGGTTCAGACGGGGAACGCCTGGTCGGGGCAGTACTGTTTCCGGTCGGATTCTGCATGCTGTACCTCCTCGGATTCGACCTGTCTGACAGGTGTGTTCACCTTGGTTCCCCTTGCATTGCTGGACAAGCGCCGGGGAGTCAAGTTCCGCGCGATGATGCGCAACTGGGGCCTGGTTTTCGTCGGCAACTTCGCCGGCGCAATTGCGGTCGCGCGTGATGATGGCGGTGGTGTTCACCTATGGATTCAGCGTCGATCCCAACGAGGTCGGACAGCGGCTGGGGGAGATCGGACACAACCGAACCGTCGGATATGCCGAACACGGTGCGGCCGGCATGCTGACGTTGTTCATCCGCGGAGTGCTGTGCAACTGGATGGTGTCCACCGGCGTGGTCGCGGCGATGATGTCGACGACGGTGTCGGGCAAGGTCGATCGCGATGTGGATGCCGATCATGCTGTTCTTCTACATGGGCTTCGAGCACTCGATCGTCAACATGTTCCTGTTCCCTTCGGGTTTGATGCTCGGCGGCGACTTCTCGATCGCCGATTACCTTTTCTGGAACGAGATTCCCACTGTGGTCGGCAATCTCGTCGGCGGGCTGGCGTTCGTCGGCCTGACGCTGTTCGCGACCCACGCCCGTACCGGGAGACTCGCTTCGCCGCGGTCCTCCGAGGACGTGCGATGGCCGCGGCGATGAACGCCAGCGCGCGATGACGCTGATCATGGCGAAAAGCTAGGCGGCCGAACTCGTGTGCCGCGCGGATACGCAAAAAGCTCACCTGGCGACGATCGCCGAGGAGATCGATGCACCCGTCGTATGGTGTGTCGCTGCGCTGCTGGGTCAGCATCCGATGCAGGCGGGCAGGCCGAGCGGGTCGGCGCGCTACTCGATCTCGACGCCGGCGGTCGCAGAAAGCTTGCAGCTTCAGCCTTCCGGGGATCGAGCCGGCAACGACATCCGATCCGACGATCTACCGGTTCCATGAGGCGCTTCCGGTGTACGGGCCCGCGCTCAAAGAACTCATCCACGAGGAGTTCGGCGACGGCATCATGAGTGCCATCAACTTCAAGGTCGACATCGCGCGCCGCGGCACCCCGACGGCGACCGGGTGGTCGTCACCTTCGATGGGAAGTTCCTCGATTATCGCTGGTGACCCGCGAGCCGCAGGTGCGGACACCGACATGCGATTTCAGCAACGTGACGATTCACCTTGGCGTGTAACCTGACAGCCGGGTTTCGCGGCCGAGTGCCGGCGTTCGGAATTAGTCTGTGTGATCTTGATTTTTTGCGCCGTGCACTGGGCTTTTCTCCGATACCCTTAGCTCGCTTTTCCGAGCACTTGGCCTTCGAGGGAGCCGACCATGACACAACCGCCACCCGGAAACTATCCGCCCCCGCCACCGCCGGGCGGTGGAGGCTTTCCTCCCCCAGCAACCGCAGGGGGCGCCTCCGAGCTCGAACCTGGTGCTGGGCATTCTGACGACGCTGTTCTGCTGTCTGCCGTTCGGCATCGTGTCGATCGTCAAGGCCAGCCAGGTCAATGGTCTTTGGGCGCAGGGCCGATTCGCCGAGGCGCAGGAATCCTCCGCTGCCGCCAAGAAGTGGGCGATCTGGAGCGTCGTAGCCGCTGTTGGGGTCTGGATCATCTACGCGATCCTCTTCGCACTCGGCGCTGTCAGCATGGACGTGGACACTTCGTCGGGTTATTGATCGCATTCCGTTGCGGCAATCCGCGCCCGTCCGTTTCGGTGGCCCGCTGCTGGTGGGCGCCGTGGCGGCGGGCGCGTGCGCTGTCGTGTGGCTCGCGGATCCGACCACCCCCGGTGGTTTTCTCCCGGTCTGTCCGACGAAAGCCCTTCTGGGCATTGATTGCCCGGGGTGCGGGACGCTGCGGATGATCTATTCGCTACTGCACGGAGATGTGCTGTCCGCGCTCCGTTTCAACGCGGTGGCGGTGGTGGCACTCGGATTCGTGATCGTCGCATACGCCCTGTGGACCTATGGTCGAATCGCCGACCGCCAGGTCGTCTCCTGGCAGCACCACCGGTGGGCGGCGCCGGTCACCCTAGCCGTCGTCTTGGCGTGGTTTGTGTTGCGAATCCTGCCTTTTGCGCCCTTCACTGCCCTGCGGGTCTGAGCTGTTCCGCAGAATCCTCGTGTGCCACCGAGCATCGGCTGATGGCGGTTTGCTGTAACAGCCGACCCGGTAGGTGCTGATGGTGTGACCGTCAGTTTTCGTCCGGAATCTGATGGTGAGTCTGCGAGCGTGCAGGCGCATCGGGATCGTCATCCTTATGATCCAGCTTCTCCTGCAGCTCCCGCTGCTCGTCGCTGGCCTTGGTGGCGTCCTCAGGCGTGGCTGGTGGGAAGTTGGTGCTCTGTTCCACGGCGGAAACCTCCAAAAAGTCGGCGGGTGTGCACTGATGGGTTGTCCGATCGGCGCGCGATGAAACCCCGTGCGCGTAGCCGTGGTGGCTCGACACGATCGACCGGTGACTGAACAGCGTTGTTCTGCGGCGTTGAGCAGGCGCGTCTTCTCTTACGCGCGCGGTGCTCGTCAAGGAGTTGGCCTAGTCGCAGAGGAGAGCAGCCACACGGTCAGCCAGATCGTGCCGGCCACGATCACCAGCGATCCCGGGACGTGGACGCCGAGCGTCGGGCCTTCGCCCAGGGCAGCTTGCACGAACGAGAACGCGAAGATCACTCCGGCGACGGCGGCAGCCCACCAACCGCGTTGGCGACTGTAGGCCAGTCCCGCCAACGCGACCATGAGTCCCCCGGTGACGACATGGAGGACGATCGCCGCCGCGCCGTGGATGTTCTTGAGTTCGCCGGCTTGGACGAGAGCGCCCGCGGTGCCGAAAAGGACGACGACGACGGCGACGGTGGCCAGGGCGAAGAACCTGGCGGTGATGAGGAATGGGCGCGACGACGTGCGCGGGTGTGCTGGCTCCATGACCGTCCTCTCACAGGTTGCGGCGCGAACGTCACGCGGCTCAGGGCTGAGTTGAGGGACGTCGCAGGTCCTGACTATGACAGTACACATCAGATTCCAGACTGAATCCGCGAAAACTGTTGGTGGAGATCATAACTGACTTGGCCGCCGAACTGGCTTCCAGCAGCGAAAGCTCGAGTGGCGGCCTGCTGGAATGCCATAGCAAGCTGACCGAAGAGCCGGCCGCTGCCGTTTCGGCGGAAGCGGGACAGCTCTGTGAGTAGGCGGCAACAAGGAGTTATCGAGGTCGTTGCGGGCCGGAAACTCCCGGTGGGAACACCGTTCCGGTAACCGTCTCCCTGGAAGGTGTCGCCATGACTGACCTTGCCCGACAAGCTGCCGAAACACTCTGGACGGGGATCGGCAGAAGAGAATTCATGCGGGCTGTCGCGGCGGTCAGTGCAGGTGCCGGAGTAGCCGGGGTGGCTTCGGCATGTTCGTCAGAACCTTCGACGCCGTCGTCACAGACGCCCTCGGCGACAGCCGCGAGCTTTTCCATCCTGCAGCCCGGTGATGGCGACCCTGTCGGCGACCACTATGTGCAGTCCCTCCCGGATGAGGTGCTGTGGGGGTACGTGCCCACCGTGCACGCGGCACCCGTGCTGCGGATGGGGTCAGGGCAGACCGTGACCATCGATGCGGTCAGCCATGAAGGCATTCTCGAAGACCAGGGTCGCAACCCGGTCGAGTACTTCGGCGGCCAAGGCGTCGCCGAGTCCGACGTACTGCAGGATGCGATCGCGATCGCATCCGGGTACAACCGGACACCGAGGAACTTCGACAAGGACGGCCCCCACATAGTCACCGGGCCGGTGTTCGTCGAGGGCGCACAGCCCGGCGATGTCCTGAAAATCGAGATAATGCAGGCGATTCCGCGGGTGCCGTATGGGGTGGTGTCGAGCAGGCACGGCAAAGGGGCGCTTGCGCTCACCGCGGACAAGGCAGCCCCTGCCGGTATCACGCTGGCAGAGGTCATGCCGCCGGTCGACGCCGACGGCAGGCCCAATCCCGATCCCACCCGCTACGGCAACGTCTCGACATTCACCGCGGTCGAGGACGGCCACGGGATCATGACCTACGGCAGCGCCCGGGTGCGATTCCCGCTGCAGCCGTTCATGGGCATGATGGGTGTCGCGTTCTCACAGGACACGGATCTGACGGCGGCCACCGCCAACTCCATCCCGCCCACGGTGGGCGGCGGCAATATCGACATCCGCCTGCTCGGCGAGGGAGCCACGTTCTACCTGCCGGTGTTCGCCGAGGGTGCGTTGTTCTATGTCGGCGATCCGCACATGGCCATGGGCGACGGCGAGGTCGCGCTGACCGCGATGGAAGGCTCACTGCGCGGCACCTACCGGCTCTCGGTATGCAAGCCGGGTTCGGGGGACGCGCCGTCGGTGGCTTACCGGTATCCGTTCGGCGAGACCGCCGACGCGTGGGTGCCGATCGGGCTTTCGGACCCCGATGGTTCGGTCGGCGGACAGGGCACCGATCTCGACGTCGCGATGAGACGAGCTGTCGTCAACGCGCTGGACTTCCTGGAAACCGATCAGGGCATGGATCGAGCGACCGCGTACGCGTATTTGTCTGCAGCGGCCAACTTTTCGGTGTCTCAGGTGGTTGACCGCACCGTTGGCGTGCACGGCCAGGTCTACAAGTCGCACTTCCTGGAAGCCTGATCCACCGACGCTTCCAGCACATCGGTTGCGACGATCGACCGGATCGCGATGCACGTGACGACGCCGGCGCGGGTGTCGATGTCGATGGTGGCCGACGCATGGCCACCCGGCGCGATCACGTGGACGGGTCGTCCGTTCACCCGCATCGGTGTACTGGAACGAATCCGGTCGACGAAATGGCGGGTCTCCTCGGCAATCGCGGCGGCCCCGGCCACGCTGGTCGGGGTTCCAGCCGGAATCAACGACCCGTCTGCGATGCGCACGCAATCGGGTGCCATCAGCTCGATCATGCGGGCGATGTCGCCGCCGGTGGCAGCCCGCAGGAATGCGGCGACGATCGCGTGGTGCCGGGCGTCGCCGGCGGCCGCGACGGGCGGTTGGTCGGGTCGGATGCGGACCCGCGCCCTGCTGGCGTGTTTCTTCGCATTGGCCGCCGTCGTGTCGAGGACCTCGGCGATCTGATCGAACGGCATGCTGAACAGGTCGTGCAGCACGAAGGCGACACGCTGCGGCGGGGTCAACCGATCCAGGAGCACCATCAGCGCCCGCGACACGTCCTCGCGGACGAGGAACTCCTCGTCTGCCGCCACATCGGTGTCGGTAGCAGCGTCGACGCGACGGGTCAGCACGTCTCGGCGGTGGCGGTCCCGCAACTGATCCAGGCACACCCTGGTGACCACGGTCGTCAGCCAGGCGGGCACATCGTCGATATCGCCGTCGGGCGTCGCCTGGATTCGGAGCCACGCCGTCTGGACCGCATCCTCGGCGTCGTGTACCGAACCGAGGATCCGGTGGGCGACGGACAGCAATCTCGGGCGTTCCGCCACAAAGCCATTCAGCATCACCAGTTGTCACCTTTCGCGCGTGCAGATCGTCAGGACTAGTGAGAGCAACTGAACGGCTGGCACAGGAGGCAACATGGCGAGCATACCGACGGGATGTCGCTGATGAACACCACCGCGACGACGGTTCTCACCGTGCTGACCGTGGCGTGCGCGGTCGCCAACGCGAGCGTGGCGATCGCCGATTTCGCGAGGGCACCGTTCGTGTTGGCGAACTCAGCGGAGGTCGGGGTCGCGCCACGGTGGATTCCCTACCTCGCGGCGCTGAAGTTGGCCGGAGCAGTCGGACTGCTTCTCGGCCTGGTCGCAACGCCGTGGCTGGGCCTGGCGGCCGCGACCGGGCTCGTGGCATTCTTCCTCGGCGCCGTCGGTGTGCACGTGCGCACGAAGGTGTTCCACAACATCGCGTTCCCTTCGACCTTCCTGGTACTGGCTGCGGGTGCGTTCGGGTACTTCGTGACGGTGGTCGCCTGACCTGGTCAGCGAGTGAGGCTGTTCCATTCGGGAGTTTGGGGCATCCGAACTTTATCGGTTGAGGACCCAAACTTACTGTGCGAGAGCGGTTTTGGTGCGAGTCAAGTTGCGCGCGCCGTCATCGGGTGTGTACGGTGGTGACAGCGAAGGGGAGTAGCCCCCAATCGGCAATCGACATACTGGCCTCACGGCGCAAGCCACTCGGGCCCGGTTGTCCGAACCGGTCACTGACCGGTGGGCGAGACCTTCGGCCGCACAGACCAATTGGTCTGCCGGCCGGAGGCATGTCCATATCCTCCGAACGGCAGCCACCGAAACCTAGGGGTTGTGGTGTTAGCCGCACTGCTGTTGAGCTTCGCCGTCATCTTCGTCGCGGAGATGGGTGACAAGACCCAACTGGTCGCGATGATGTTCGCGCTGCGTTACCGCTGGTGGGTGGTGCTCGCCGCGATCACCGCGGCCACGACCGCTGTCCACGTCCTTTCGGTCGCGATCGGTCACTATCTCGGCGCTGCGCTGCCCACACATCTTCTTGGTCTCATCGCCGGCGTGATGTTCATTTTCTTCGGGCTGTGGACCCTGCGCGGCGACAGCCTCTCCGCCGAAGAGGCCTCGCGCGCCGAGAAGGCGACCGCCCCGGCGTTCTTCGTGGTCATGTCGGCATTCGTGCTCGCCGAGCTCGGCGATAAGACGATGCTCGCGACGGTCACCCTTGCAGCGGATAACAACTGGCTGGGCGTGTGGATCGGTTCGACACTCGGCATGGTCGTCGCGGATGGCCTGGCCATTCTGGTCGGAGCCGTCGCCGGCAAGCATCTCCCGGAGCGGCTCATTCAGATCACCGCCGCCGCGCTGTTCCTGCTCTTCGGGTTCTACATGCTTCTGGAGAATGTCTTCCCGGAGGCGCCGATCGTCCTCATCGGTGGCATTACCCTCGCGATCGTGCTGGTGTTCGGGGCCATCCTGCGAGCGCTGCCGGAGCGTCGGCGCCCCGCGGTCTTGCGACCGCAGGCGTCGCCGCCGGAGGCCGAAGGCCAGGAGCTTGAGGACGATCAGGTGCCGGACAACGAGATTGGCGCAGCGAGCCGACGCGCCCTGTAATACCAGCAGGAATCGTCAGATGGCGACCACAGATCGGATCGCGATCTGCGCCGTCTCGCAATGGCGACAGGTCAGGGGACGGACCTTGAGGCGAACATTGGCAATGCGCAATGCGCGCTGGCACATCGGATAGGGACACCCGCACGACAGCGTCACCCACCACTGCGCGGGATGGGCCAGCGGGCCGCAGAATTTGCGGCAGGTGCACTGGATTTCGGGCTCGAAGTCCAGCTCCGCCAGCGACTGCTCGTGCAGGGTGGTCACGGCCACCAAGGCTAAAGTCAGGGTCGAGAGTTTTGCGGGAGGCGCGCGCGGGAACTGTGCGGACTCGCGGCACACGTCATGCCCGCGAGTCCGCCCAGCGTGCAGCTAGAGCCGAATCCAGCGGCCCGCGAACCAGAAACCCCAGCCGTCGCCGTTTGCCTGCAGGCACCGGCTGAACGCGTTGTCCTTGATGCAGGACCGGCTGGCGAGCCTGGCGGGCGGCGTTGATATCCCGGCTGTGCAGCCAGTAGCGAATCGAGGTCGCTTGGCTGACAGCGATATTGCAGTGGAGTTCAGCGCTTCCCGCTGACGTGCGCGCCTGCGTCGCCTGGTAGCCGCAGCGTTTCGATCAGGGTGACTGCCAGCAACGCGCCGAGCACAAGGAACGTCCACGAGTACGACGTCAACACCGTCAGCAGCAGCGCGGCGATGGCGATGCCCAGACCGGCGGCCAGCTCCTGAACCGTGGCGTTGAGCGTGTTCGCGTGGGTGAGCTCATCCCCGTCGACGTCGGCGAACGCCAAGCTGTTGTACGCGGTGAACCCGATGGAACGCAACGCGCCACTGACGTAGAGCACCGCGACGATCACCACCACGGGGGTGTCCGGGCTCAGGACAGACAGCAGCCCGAACCATGCGACCGAGAGCATCGCGTTGACGAGGAGCACGCGTTTGATGCCGTAGCGGCGCATCAGCGGTGTCGTGATCGGTTTGATCGTCAGGTTGCCGACGAACAGCGCGGCGACCATCAGCCCTGCGGCGAACGGTGACCAGCCGAACTCGAGCTGGAACATCAGCGGCAACAGGAACGGCACCGCGGTGATAACGAGTCGGTACAGCGATCCGCCCGACACCGTGATGCGCAGCGTGCGCACCCTCAGTACCGAGAGCCTCACCAGTGGGGAAGGCGTCCGTCGCAGATGCCAGAGCGCGGCAGACAGGAGGCCGACCGCAACGACGATGCCGATGGCCACCAGCGCCCAGTCGGTTCCGCTGACCCGGATGTGTTCCAGCGCGATCAGCGCCGCGGCGATCCCTGTGCCGAGCAGTAGCAGGCCGCGCCAGTCGAAGCGGTCGGATCGTCTCGGCGGGGCCCGCCACGAATCAGTTTGTACGCCGAACAGCAGTCCGATGATTCCGATCGGGATGTTGACGAAGAAGATCCATCGCCACGATCCCAGCGTCGCGATGGCCCCGCCGAGCACCGGCGCTACCACCGGCGCCGCAAGCGCGGGCCAGGTGAGCAACGCGATGGCGCGCACCAGATCGGATTTCGCGCTGAAGCGCAGCACGGCCAGCCTGCCGACGGGCACCATCATCGCGCCGCCGATGCCTTGGAGTACGCGCATCGCCACGAGCATCGGAAGCGACACGCTCAGCGCGCATCCCACGGATGCCAGCGTGAAGACCGCGATCGCGGCGATGAATACCGGACGGATGCCGAATTTGTCGGCGATCCAGCCGCTCGCCGGAATCAGCACGGCGACAGTGAGCAGATAGGCCGAGATGGCGACGTTGACGTCGACAGCGGAAACGCTGAACGAGGCGGCGATGGCCGGGATGGCCGGGACGATGATGGTGGCGTCGAGGATCTCCATGAAAAAGGCCCCGGCCACCAGCAGCGCCATGCCTCGTGGGAACGAGCGCTGCGGTGCTGCTGCGGACATGGGATCCAAACCTAGACGGCCGCCGGTTCCGGCGGGCGTCCGGCTCGTGTCAGCCCGAGCAGTTCAGCGACACAGCCACTTTCTGCTTGGGCGTGACGGTGAAGACGTTGACGTCGTCGTCGTCATCGAACCCGGGAAGGACTGGCCGGTGCGCCGGCAGATCGCGCACGCTGAGCACCGAGCACTGTTCCAGCGGTGCGTTGCCGACGCGGCTGATCGCGGACGTCGTAACCCTGCGACCGCAGCTGGTTGATCGTGGCGGTGGCGGTACTCGGCCTGCGGAGCCGGAGCGGCGAACGCCAGCATGGCGCCGAGCGGCAGCAGGCCCGCGGCGAGGAACTTCTTCATGGTGTGACTCCTTGAGTGGGTTCGTCACTGCGTGACGTGGTCGAACTGAGTGAATCCATCGTCGCGGCGCAGACACTGCAACGCTTGGAGCTTCTATGGAGATTCCATGGAGAACACGGGGTGAGGCCTTGCCGCGGCTAAGGATCTTGGACAGGAAGCCTTGGAGCTGTGGGTGTATGGGGTGCTCGTCGGTGATCGACATTCCCGCGATGACACCGTCGGTTGCGGTCGGCCTGCACGGCCTGGAGGGCTGCGTCTGAACCGAGTGGCTCGATGTCGAAGGTGAAGCGCTGGTCGTTGGCGATGTCGCGGATGAGCTCCATGTCGATTCCTCCCAAATCGCCACTGGCATACTGAAATTCGAGGGCGTGAAGGTATCGCTTCGTCCACCCGCGCTCGATGTGGTGTGACCGTTGAGCGCGCATTCTCTGCCTCCCGCATGCGGTGCGACGTGGCCGTTGTGATGTCACGCTAACGGCCCGGAGCACGTCACGCGGTCGTTCGGGGGGATGACTTCGGGCTGACGACGCGCTCGTTTGCACCGTGACCGGCAGGTTTGGCGGGTCTGGGCCTCGGGAACAGACGCTTTGCCGAGGCGGTCACATCCGCAGAAAAGGAGCGTGTCATGAGTGACGACAACTCAGGTCCCGAAGAAGCCGTCAAGGGCACCGTCGAGGGCGTGAAGGGAAAGGCCAAGGAGGTCATCGGCGTGGTCACGGGCCGCGACGATCTCCAGCGGGAGGGCGAAGCGCAGCAGGACAAGGCCGACGCGCAGCGCGACGCCGCCAAGAAGGAAGCCGAGGCGGAGAGCGCCCGTGCAGCCGCCAAAGCCAACGAAGCCAGAGAAAAAGCCGAACAGTCCTGACCGGCGCGCAGGTAAATTGGCCTGCGATGACACTCACGTCCATCCGCAGTAGAACGGCCGAGAGTCGATCCTTCTCGATCGCGTCGACCTCGCTGATCTTTGCGTGCCGTACCGAAGGCCATGGCACCAGCCGGCAGGCCACGGTCTCGGTGGGCGGCGAGGTGGACGCCGGCAACGCCAAGCTGTTTGCGCACACCGTCCGCGAGGCCGCGGGCGGCAGCGTTGCTCTCATTCTCGACCTGACCGAGGTGCATTTCATGGCCTTCGATGGCGCCTCGGCTCTTTACGCAATCAGTGCCCATCTGGCGCGTGAGGAGGTGCGGTGGTGTGTGGTCCCCAGCCCACCGGTATCGCGCGTGCTGCAGCTCTGCGACCCCGAGGGTTTGATCCCGGTGGCCGAAATCACGTCGTTTCGCGGCGTGCGGCCCGCCTGAGGGCAGTCGCATTCAACCATTCCCAGCGAACACGGCACCGCGAATTTTCCCCCTTGTGCGCCGTCGCTGACGACGGCCCTGACGTTTCTATCGCCCATTCTCGATAATTGCTGCCGTGTCGGCGTGTGATTTGGCCCTCACTTCGATACGGAAAGCTAAGAAATCGTTACGAAATTGTTTATGTCGCGCATCGAAGTGATGATTGCCATGCTTGGTATAGATACTGCTCAAAAGGTATTTGCCCATTGCTGTGAAATAGTAACAGTCGCGTAACGGGGATATTCCTAAGCGCTTCCTTAGAGCTTTCGGCGTCGTTCAGCGGTTCGATGAATTCATCCGCCATGACCTTGATTTCGCGTCGCTACACTCAGTTCAGATCACCCCCGTACTGGGGCGCAATGCCGTAAAGGCCCGGGAATCTAGTGCCAGGTAGAGGTCATACCGGCGGAGGTACCAAAGACAGATGGCAAATAATTTGATGCCCAAGGGGCGTGTGGCAACCGGCGTTAAGGCTGCGCCGCACGTGACCGATGAGTCGCTTGTGGATGTCGTCAACGGCGACGTTGTTCTGGAGCGTCGGATTCCCGTCTCCCGCGGCCCGATCGGCGATATCGCCACGGGTAACGGCAGCATCGTGGTGGCCAATGCAGGCGACGACAGCGTGTCAGTGATCGATGCGGCCACGCTGGCTGTCGCCGCCACGGTGGCGATCGGTGGCGAGCTGACCGCCGTCGTTGTGGCCCAAGATCGCGCCTATGTCAGTATCGCAGCGGACAGCCACGACGAAGTGTCTGTCATCGACCTCGACACCCGGACCGTCATCAAGACCTATCCGGTCGCGTTCGGAGTCACCGCACTCGCGGTCGGCGCCGATGGGAAGCGGGTCTACGCAGGCAGGGCCGCCCAGGACCGCGTGGATGTCACCGTCATCGACGTCACTGCCGAGCGGGTCGGCACCATCGAGATCGGCCGTGGCCCGGCCGCAGGCATCGACGCACTGGGTGTGGATCCGGGGGGCAAGCGGCTGTATGTCGCGGTCACCGACACCGGCGGCAGCAGGCTGGTCATCGTCGACACCGAGACGTCGAGCACCATTCGTGTGGTCCCGGTCGGATCGCCGATCCGCGACATCGCCTGCGCCGGCGGAGCGGTGTACGTGCTGACATCCGACCGTGCGGTCGGCGGGGCAGTGCACGTGATCGACCTGGCCACGATGAAGGTGACCGATACGGTCACGGTCGGCGGTGCGCCCACCCGAATGGCGATCAGCCCGGATCAGACACGCGCATACATCGTCGACTACGACCGCGTCGCGGTGCTGTGCACGCTGAGCCTGGACGTCATCGACTCGCTGAAGGTGGATGCTCGGCCGTCCTGCGCGACGCAGGGAATGGATGGCTCACGGCTGTACATCGCCGACTACTCCGGTGCGGTGAGCGTGTTCTCGGTGGAGTCGAAGATCGAGATGCTGTACGCGCAGTTCCTCGCCGCCGACCCGGTTGCGCTGAGCGGGTCCCGTCGACCGCGTGCACTGCACGTGCCGCGGACGCGGCAGCCCGTCACCGCCTGACCCGTGCCTTAGCGAGCGCTGGGGGCACCACCTGCTTGCGGGGGAGGGTTCGCACGCCGACGCACCGTGAACTGCGGGCAGTGGAGGCACGCTCGTCGGCCGTGAGATCAACGCCACTGGTAGCGGGTTTTCGGTCGTCCCGCTTTGCCGTAATCGGTATGGCGGCGGACGGTGCCCTCGTCGGCCAGTCGCTCGAGGTAACGCCACGCCGTCACCCGGGACACGCCGACATGTTTGGCCACCTGGTCCGCGGTCACGCCATCCTCGGAATCACGCACCGCACGGGCGATTTCGTCGTTGGTGCCGGAAGCTGCGCCCTTGGGGGCAGCTGACCGGTCAGGGCCGACGCGCAGCTCGGCCAGCGCACGGTCGACCTCAGCCTGGCTGGCCGCGTCGGTTCCGGCGGGCAGGGCCTCCCGATAGCGCCGGTAGCGCTCGAGGCGATCCCGGAACGCGGCGAAGGTGAAGGGCTTGAGCAGATAGGCCAATGCCCCGTGTCCCACCGCAGCGCGCACCATTTCGAGGTCGCGCGCGGACGTGATCGTGATGATGTCCGGTGCGGGCCGCAAGCCCGACAGCGCTGACGCGAGCGCGATGCCGCTCGCGTCGGGCAGTCCGATGTCGAGCAGGACGAGGTCGATCGGGGTTTGCGCGGCCGCCGCCTCGGACGCCACCCGCATCGCGTCCCGCGCCGTATGCGCTACAGCGGCCACCGAAAAGCCTTCCAGCCGACCGAGATAAGCCTGATGAGCCTCGGCGATCAGTGGCTCGTCCTCGACGATCAGCACATTGATCACGGCCGCACCACCGTCACCGTCACGACCGAACCGTATGTCACGTCGGCTGTGAGCCTTCCAGCGTGACGCTTCACCACCTGAGCCACCAGGGCCAGTCCCAGCCCGTGCTGCTCGGCATCGGTGCCGGATTTCGTCGAATAGCCTCGCCGCATCGACCGCTCGAAAGTGTTGGGGTCCATGCCTTCTCCGCTGTCGGCGACCCGAATCAGCAGTTGGCCGTCATTCTGGCTGACGGTCACCTCCACCCAGGGATTCTCCGGATCGCAGGCATCCATGGCGTTGTCGATGAGATTACCGGCGACGGTGACCATCTCCTGCCCGGTCAACAGCAGATCGTCGGTGCCGGTGGGTAACTCGGTGTCCTCCGTGATCGTCAACTCGATGCCACGTTCGTCGGCCTGCGCGGTCTTGCCCAGCAGCAGGGCCACCAGGGCAGGCTCCCCCACCGCCTCCGACAGCCGGTCGACGAGCTGTTGGGACAGTTCCAATTCGGCCGTGGCGAACGTGACGGCCTCCTCGTCGCGGCCCATCTCCACCATCGTCACGATGGTGTGCAGCTTGTTCGCCGCCTCGTGCGCCTGCGACCGCAATGAATCGGTGAGCACCTTGAGCGAGTTGAGTTCACCGAGCGCACCCTGCAATTCGGTACGGTCGCGGATGGTCACCACCTCGGAACCAATGGCGTCGGAACCGCCCTGCACGCGGGACCGGTTGACCACAAGAACCCGGTCGTCGGTGACGTGGATTTCGTCCCGGGCACCGGGGTTGTACGTTCGGAGGAACTCCGGCAGTTCCGACTGCGTGACGCGACCGGCAGGCAGCGACAACAGCCGGCGGGCCTCGTCGTTGACGAGCGCGACGCCGTCCTTGTCGAGCACCACGAGACCTTCGGATACCGAATGCAGGATCGCGTCGTGGTGGTCGTACATCACCCGCAGTTCGTCCGGGCGCAGTCCGTGGGTCTGGCGCAGCAGGCGGCGACGGATTCCCCACACGCCTACCAGCGAGACAGCAAGAGCGCCAACACCGACCCCCAGAATGATCGGCCACTGCGCGCGCCACCGGTCAGCCAGGCTCTGCTGCAGGATGCCGGCGGCCACCAGCCCGACGACCCGGCCGTCGGAGTCGTGCACAGGTGCCACCGCGCGAATCGACGGGCCCAGGGTGCCGGTATATACCTCGGTGAACGATTCGCCGCGCAACGCCGGCTCGATCGTGCCGAGGTACTGACCGCCGATCTGGGTCGGGTCGGTGTGCGTGAACCGGGTGCGGTCGGGGGCCATGATCGTGATGAACGCGATGTCGGTGTTCCTACGCACCAACTCGGTGACCGGTTGCAGGACCTCGGTGGCCCGCCCGGACTCGATGGCGTCCGCCGTCGACGGCGAATCGGCCAGGGACGTCGCGATGCCCAGCACCTGCTCCTCAGCCGCGGCATCGGCGTCCCGGCGGGCGTCGAGGAGCGCCAGCGCGCTGCCGGCCACCACGATCAGCGCAATCACCAGGATCTGCAGCGCGATCGCCTGACCGGCCAGCGATTGCGGCCACGGTGGTCGGCTCCGTCGCATCAGCTCACGTTCCTTCCGCCTGAACGTAATGAACTAAAACGTGACCTGACTCACGTCTTAGAAGAGCATCCTTTCAGACCCCTTTACCGAGCTGAGTTTTGAGGAGAGCCACGATGACGAACACATTGGACAGGCCACCGGCGCCTGAAGAGCCCAAGAAGAAACGCGATCGCACCCATTGGCTCTACATCGCCGTGATCGTCGCGGTGATCGCCGGTGTCGGCGTCGGCATTCTCGCCCCGGAGGTCGGCAAGAGCGTCGGCGTCCTCGGCACGATGTTCGTCGCCCTGATCAAGATGATGATCGCCCCGGTCATCTTCTGCACGATCGTCCTGGGCATCGGCTCGGTCCGCAAGGCCGCTACCGTCGGCAAGGTCGGTGGCCTGGCGTTTGTCTACTTCCTCGGGATGTCCACGTTCGCGCTTGCGATCGGCCTCGTCGTCGGCAACCTGCTGCACCCGGGCGAGGGACTGAACGTCACCGACAACGCAGGTAAGGGCGCCGAACTCGCCGAGAAGGCCCACGAATCCGGCGGCTTGCTCGACTTCGTCCAGGGAATCATCCCGACGTCGCTGTTCTCCTCGCTGACGGAAGGCAGTGTCTTGCAGGCGCTGTTCGTGGCCCTGCTGGTCGGGTTCGCGCTCCAGGGTCTCGGTTCGGCGGGTGAGCCGATCCTTCGCGGCGTCGAGCACCTGCAGAAGCTCGTGTTCAAGGTGCTGGTGATGATCCTGTGGCTGGCCCCGATCGGTGCGTTCGGCGCCATTGCCAATGTGGTCGGCCAGACCGGTTGGGCCGCCGTCGGCCAGCTGATGGCGTTGATGGCCGCCTTCTATCTGACATGCACGATCTTCGTGTTCGGTGTGCTCGGTTCGTTGCTGCGCTTCGTCACGGGCATCTCGATCTTCAAGCTGGTGCGCTACCTGGCCCGCGAGTATCTGCTGATCGTGTCGACCTCGTCGTCGGAGTCCGCGCTGCCCCGTCTGATCGCCAAGATGGAGCATCTGGGTGTCGACCGCTCGACCGTCGGCGTGGTCGTTCCGACCGGCTACTCGTTCAACCTCGACGGCACCGCGATCTACCTGACGATGGCGTCGCTGTTCATCGCCGGTGCCCTCGGTGACCCGTTGTCGCTGACCGAGCAGATCGGCCTGCTGGTGTTCATGATCGTCGCCTCCAAGGGCGCGGCCGGCGTCACCGGCGCCGGACTGGCCACGCTGGCAGGTGGCCTGCAGGCGCACCGCCCAGACCTGCTCGACGGAGTCGGATTGATCGTCGGCATCGACCGGTTCATGTCGGAGGCGCGGGCGCTGACCAACTTCTCGGGCAACGCGGTGGCCACCCTGCTGGTCGGCTCGTGGACCCACACGATCGACAAGGACAAGGTGAATTCCGTTCTGGCGGGCAATGATCCGTTCGACGAACTCACCATGCTCGACTCGGATCACGGCTCGCGTGCCGAAGAGCCGACGCAGGCGAAAGCCCCTGCGACGGTATAGGGCACGAGTAGGAAAGGCCCGGCCGGTTCCCTTCCGGCCGGGTCTTTTCGTGCGCCTGGTCGCTTTCGCGAACGTCCGGTTCTGACGGTTTCGGCCAAAATCCATCGGAGAACGTACGTTCGGCGCATCCCGGCTTACCCGGTGCAGTCCAGTGTCACCGAGATCGATTGATGGACGACGACGTCGATCACGTCGATGTCGTTGTGGTGGCCGTCGTGCCCGTCCCTGTCGATGACCGTCACGGGTTCGGTCACCTGTTGCGGATTGCGGACCTGGGTGACGACGCACTCCTCGGTCGGACCGTTGCCGATCCGGTCGACGTTGACGGTGTAGCCCGCGAACTCGAGCTGCTCGATCACCAGAAAGGGGTTCTGCTCCTCGGCGGCCACCTGGCCCGCCGGGCTCAGCACCACACCCAGTGCTGCCGCTCCTGCAATCCATGCTGCGCGCATGGTCGAACCTCCTGGGAACAGCCCGACCTGCTGGGTGTATCGCCGTCGGACGGTGCGGCGTTTCCGGCTTGCCGTTCTTCCGGACACGAAGTGGGGATTGGTAACACCTCACGGTGTTGGTGCCCTTAGCGGCAGTGTCGCTGGTCGTGGGGTGCGCGCAGGATCGCACCAGCGAGCCTGGCGTCCTCAACCGTGACGCTGTTACCGCTCGGCGCGCTGGTATGCGGTGACGACGGCGGCGCCGCCCAGCCCGATGTTGTGTTGCAGTGCCGCGGTGACGCCGTCGACCTGACGCTTGTCGGCGGTGCCGCGCAGTTGCCAGGTCAATTCGCTGCACTGCGCCAGCCCGGTAGCTCCCAGCGGGTGGCCCTTGGAGATCAGCCCGCCGGACGGGTTGACGACCCATCGACCGCCGTAGGTGGTGTCGTTGTCGTCGATCAACTTCGGGGCCTCTCCCGCGCCGCACAGGCCGAGGGCCTCGTACAGCAGCAACTCGTTGGCGGAGAAACAGTCGTGCAACTCGATGACCTGAAAATCCTCAGGGCCGAGGCCCGACTGCTGGTAGACCTGTTGGGCGGCTTGCACATTCATATCGTGACCGATGACGTTGGCAGCGCTGCCGTCGAATGTCGACGCGAAGTCGGTGGTCATCGCCTGTCCGACGATTTCGACCGCCTGCCCGGCCAGTCCGTGCTTGGCCACGTAGTCCTCGCCGGCCAGCACCACGGCGGCCGACCCGTCCGAGGTCGGTGAGCACTGCAGCTTGGTGAGCGGATCGGAGATCATCTTCGCGGCCAGGATGTCGTCGAGGGTGTACTCGTCCTGGAACTGTGCGTACGGATTGTTCACCGAATGCTTGTGGTTCTTGTAGCCGATTTTTGCGAAGTGCTCGGCGGTGCTTCCATATTTCTTCATGTGCTCACGGCCGGCCGCGCCGAACATCCAGGGCGCGACCGGGAACTGCATCTCATCGATCTCGTTGAGCGCCAGGATGTGTCGCTTCATCGGCGATTCACGGTCGTCGGCGCCGCCGCCGAGCGAGCCTGGCTGCATCTTCTCGAAGCCGAGCGCGAGCACACAGTCGGCGAGCCCGCCCCGGATGGCCTGTGCACGCCAGGTACAGCGCGGTCGACCCAGTGGAGCAGTTGTTGTTCACGTTGACGATCGGGATGCCCGTCATGCCGAGCTCGTACAGGGCGCGTTGGCCCGACGTCGAGTCACCCGAGCAGTAACCGACGAAACCCTGTTGGACCTCGGAGTAGTCGATGCCGGCATCCTGCAGCGCGTTGGTTCCGGACTCGCGCGCCATGTCCGGGTAGTCCCAGCCTTCGCGGCGGCCCGGCTTCTCGAACTTCGTCATACCGACACCGACGACAAATGCCCGATTCATGGAACATCCCTTCGCTACGTTGCGGTCCCGCCCAGCTTGTTCTTCGCGCGAGCGCTCATCACGGCTAATTTAACGCGCGCTACCCGAACTCCAGCCACCAGTTGTGCAGATCGTCGAGGTTGGGCCCCTGCGCGTCGGCGAGCAACAGGTTGTCGTCCTTGGTCCAGACGACGTCGGGGTTGTCGTTGTAAGTGCCGCAGGCGATCTGACCGGCGATGGCATCCGGGGCGTCGGTGTAATGCCACGTGGTCGGCGAATCGACGCCGCTGGCAGGGCACTGCAGCAGTTCGGAGTTGACCCCGATCGAGTCCTGGAACGCGGTGTCCAGTGCGGCCTTGTCGCCGAACAGCGAGTACCGGGTGAACGCAGGCCCATTGGGCATCGTCGTCTGCGAGCAGTCCACCGTCGCGAGGGCCGTTGCAGCGGGCGGGGTGACCGGCTCGCAATTCGAGCTGTCGTGGCCCGCCGCGAGCAGCGCCATCAGCTGCTGGTCATACGACTCCGTCGGGGGCGGCGGAGTGGTCGAGGTTCGCGTGCGCCGGGTCGGCTCCCGGGACGACGTCGTCTCCGCGGTCGACGAACGTGCGCTCGAGGCGACCGATCCGGAGGTCGAATCGTCCGGTTTGACCACCAGCCAGATGCAAACCGCGACGAACGCGATGACGATCACCGCTGCACCTGCGAGGAGCAGGATCATCGGCCCCTTTGATCCACCGCCGCCACCACCGCCGGGCGGCGGTGGAGCCCAGCCTGGCGGCGGCGGGGGAGGGAAGCCGCCGGCGTAGGCCGGCGCACCGCCCGGTGGAGGCGGGGGAGGGAAGCCGCTGCCGTAGCCCGGCGCACCACCGGGAGGAGGCGGTGGGGGCGGTGGCGTGCTGCCCCCGTAGCCGGGGGTAGGCGGGGGCGGCAGCGGATCTTCGTACACCTCGCCCATGCCGTCCTGGGAACCCTCGCGGGAACCCTGCTCGGGATCGGTCATCGTGGCTCCTCGGGTCTGTTCGTCCGGCGAACACACCCTAATCCGGCCGGTTCGTCTGCACAGGCTCAATCGACGCTGCGACTACCGGGTTCCAGCTTTCCGGTCCGGTGGAATGACCTCTGGTGTAGATGTAAGTAGAACGTGTTCTAGTTCAGGGGCTCCTGGGAGGAGACGACATGGCACTGCGCGTCGTGCAATGGGCAACCGGCGGCGTGGGCGTCGCCGCGATCAAGGGTGTGCTCGAGCACCCCGAGCTCGATCTGGTCGGCTGCTGGGTGCACTCGCCGGCCAAGGCCGGCCGCGACGTCGGCGACATCGCAGGTACTCAACCCCTCGGCATCACCGCGACCAACAGCGTCGACGAGATCCTCGGACTGGACGCTGATGCCGTCATCTACACGCCGCTGATCGCGAACAGCGACGAAGTGGTGGCGCTGCTGAGATCGGGCAAGAACGTCGTGACGCCGGTGGGCTGGCTGTATCCCAGTGAGCGCAGTGGAGCGACGGTGCGGGAGGCGGCGCTTGAGGGCAACGCGACGCTGCACGGCACCGGCATCGCGCCCGGCGGAATCAGCGAGAAGTTCCCCTTGATGATGTCGGCGATGTCGACCGGCGTGACTTTCGTTCGGGCCGAGGAATTCTCCGATCTGCGCACCTACGAGGCGCCCGACGTGCTGCGGCACGTCATGGGTTTCGGCGAGACGCCCGACAAGGCCCTGACCGGCCCGATGCAGAAGATGCTCGACTCGGGCTTCATCCAAGCCGTCCGGATGTGCGTCGACCAGCTGGGTTTCGCGGCCGACCCCAAGGTGCGTGCGACACAGGAGATTGCGGTGGCCACCGCACCCATCGATTCCCCGATGGGGACGATCGAGCCTGGACAGGTCGCGGGCCGCAGATTCCACTGGGAGGCCCTGGTGGCCGGGGAACCGGTCGTGCGGGTGACCGTGAACTGGTTGATGGGTGAGGAAAACCTCGACCCGGCATGGTCATTCGGGCCTGAAGGGCAGCGCTACGAGATGGAGGTCCAGGGCGACCCGGATTTCACCGTGTCCGTCAAGGGTTTTCAGTCCGAGGTCGGCGGAGAGGGCCCCGAATACGGTGTGGTGGGGACCGCGGCGCACTGCGTCAACTCCGTACCCGCGGTGTGCGCGGCGGCGCCCGGCATCGCCAGCTACCTGGACCTGCCTCTGATCAGTGGTAAGGCCGCGCCGAACCTGCGGTGACTAGCATTCGCGGTATGCCCGGAGCCCACGTGATGGAGCAGTCACGTGCCATACCCGTCGATGGGGACACCGCCTTCAATCACACGTTTCCGATGCCGCCGCTGTCGGACCACATCGACGGGCAGTGGCTCTTCCAGAGTGCCGGGTAGGCGGAAGGGACGGTAATGGCGCAAAGCTCTGTGACGACGGTGGAGGTGGCCACAGCCACCGGGCCCATTCCGGCCACCCTCGCAGTCCCTTCGGGCCAGGGCGTGTGGCCGGGCGTCGTGGTGGTGCACGACGGGTTCGGCCTCAGCGACGACATTGTCCGCAATGCCCAACGTTTCGCTGACCACGGATATCTGTCCATTGCCCCCGACCTCTTCTCCCGGGGCCGGTATGTGCGCTGTGTACGAACGGTGTTGCGGTCCATGGCGGAGCGCAGCGGACAGGCCGTCGACGACCTGCACGCCGCGCGTAGGGTGCTCATCGACCGGTCGGACTGCACCGGCAAGGTCGGCATCGCCGGCTTCTGCATGGGTGGCGGCTTTGCGCTTGTCATGGGCACCAAGGGTTTCGACGCTTCGGCACCGTTCTATCCATCGATCATGAGGGACTATGGCTTTCTCGACGAGGGGTCGTGTCCCGTGGTCGCCAGCTTCGGCAGAAAGGATCCCTTGAACATCGGCAACGGGCAGCGACTCCAGGAAGCATTGGAGCGCAACGGCGTCCCCCACGACATCAAGATCTATCCCAGCGTCGGTCATTCGTTCGCCAACGAGCTTGCTGCGCAACCGATTCTGCGCATCGCTGGATTCGGCCATGACGCCGACGTGACCGACGAGGCCTACCGCCGGGTTTTCGCGTTCTTCGGCGAGCATCTGGCGGTTGGCGGATGACGGACGCCAAGCGCGCACTGGTGCTGGCCGGGGGCGGCCTGGCCGGTATCGCCTGGGAAACCGGTGTGCTGCTGGGAATCTGCGACGAGGCGCCCGAGGCGGGGCAAATGCTGCTCGACTCCGATGTGCTGCTCGGCACCTCGGCGGGTTCGGCAGTCGCGGCCCAGATCGGTAGCGGCATTTCCCTCGACGAGTTGTTCGATCGGCAGCTCTCGGAGGCGGAAGGGGCTCACGAAATCCATCCGGGTGTGTCGATCGACAGCATCACCGAGCTGTTCATGAACGCGATGCTGACTCCTGGCGCCTCCAAAGAGGAGAAGCTGCAGAAGATCGGTACCGTCGCGGCGGCCACCGACACTATTCCGGAGGCGTTGCGCCGCAAAGTGATCGAGCACCGCCTACCGTCCCACGGGTGGCCCGAGCGCGTGCTGCGGGTCACCGCGATCGACATCGCGACAGGCGAACTCGTGGCATTCGACGCGGCGTCCGGCGTCGAACTCGTCGATGCCGTGGCCGCGAGCTGTGCGGTACCCGGAGCATGGCCGCCCGTGACGATCGGTGGGCGCCGGTTCATGGACGGTGGCGTGGGCAGCACAGTCAACATGTCCGTTGTTCAGGATTGCAGCGCCGCGGTGGCCCTGGTGCCGTCCGCGGCGAACAGTCCGTCGCCGTGGGGGACCGGCGCCGTCGCGGAGATCGAGACCTTCGCCGGCGCCACCCTGGCGATGTTCGCCGACACCGAATCCCTCACGGCCTACGGTCCCAACCCGCTGGACCCCGCGTGCCGCGAGCCGGCGGCACACGCGGGCCGCGCGCAGGGGCGCCGCGAGGCGCGCCGGGTTACCGACTTCCTAGGGCTCTGAGTCCCTGTCGAGCACATCGAGCGCGACGCTGGCGAGCTCCTGCCCGATTTCGATGACCTCGTTCGCGCGGTGGAAATCCAGGCTGCGACACACCGTGCGCGGCACCTCGATCAACAGGTCGGGCGGATAGGCCGCCAGGATGTGGCGGGCCAGCGCGGCCTGGGCGATGTCGATGACGCGGTACATCACCTCGAATCCGCCCAACTTCGGAATCTCGGGCACGCTCGACGCGCCTGCGTGTTCCTCCAGGGGCTCGTCGTCGCCCGCGACGAATCTGCCGAGCACCGCACGGCCCGTCTGGGTGTCGAGCAGCGAGCGGGCGGCCTTGGTGTCCAACAGCGATGACGAGCTGCGCCACATCCGGTTCAGCCAATCCGCGGTGGGAGGACGCGATTCCCGTCCGCGACGCTGCGCCTCGGGGTCATCCCCTGAAACGCTCACCGCGATGGTGACATCGGCATTGACCGCGGCGATCGGCGCCATCGGCAGCGGGTCGAGGATGCCGCCATCGGCGAGCAGCCGCCCGTCGAGGACGTGCGGGATGATCACGCCGGGAATGGCGATCGACGCCCGGATGGCGTCGTCCACCGGGCCGCGCTGCATCCATACCGACTTTCCGGTGATCAGATCGGTGGCCACCGACGTGTACGGGATCGGCAGCTCCTCGATCGTGACCTCACCGAGGATCTCGCGAACGGCATCGAGAATCTTCTCCGCGCGCAGCACGCCGGCCGAGGTCATCGAGGGATCGAGCAGCCGCAGGACCGCACGCTGAGTCAAAGAACTTGCCCACACGGCGAATTCGTCGAGCTGGCCGGCTGCCTCCAGGCCGCCCACCAACGCTCCCATGGAGGAGCCCGCGATGCCGACGATCTCGTGGCCGCGTTCATGCAGCTCGTTGATGACCCCGATATGGGCGTAACCACGTGCCCCGCCACTGCCCAGAGCCAATGCGACCCGCATTCAGCCATTCTTGCGTGTTAACGGCCCGATGGATCGGCAACCCTGGCTTACATGATTGGAAAGCTGCGCCGTCGCCGTCGATTGCCGCGATCCGCGCGGACTGGCCGGCTTCTGGGCCGTCGCCCTAGGGGAACCATCACCGAAGAGGAGCCCGACTGGGCTGTCGGTGAGTTGGATTTCCGGGTGTTCCGAGACCCCGCGGGGCTCAACGGTCTGGTGTGGGGATCTCGGATGGCGATTGACATCCGTGACTCTTGACATGCAGCCATTTGGCTGCATAACTTAGAACATGTAGCCGCCTGGCTGCATATGTGGGAGAACTAGTGATCATGGATGAGGTGTTCAGGGCGCTGGCCGACCCGAGCCGGCGGCGCCTCCTCGACAGGCTGAACGCCCACAACGGGCAGAGCCTGCGAGAACTGTGCGCCGGACTGGAAATGGCCCGGCAATCGGTGAGCAAACACCTCAAGGTGCTCGAGGACGCCAACCTCGTCAGCATCCGGTGGCGCGGTCGCGAGAAGCTGCACTACCTCAACGCCGAGCCCATCAACGCCATCGCCGACCGCTGGATCAACCACTACGACCGAATGCGGGCACAGACGCTTGCAGACCTCAAAACAGCATTGGAGCAGGATTCCATGGAAAGCAACGACTTCGTCTACACGACCTACATCAGAACCACACCGGAGCGGCTGTGGCAGGCCGTAACCGACCCGGCGTTCTCCGAGCGCTACATGGGCCACGGCCTGGTGACCGACTGGAAGGTCGGATCGACCTTCGACTGGTGCGACGGCAACCTCAACATCACCAGTCCCGAGCAGGTGATCCTCGAAGCGAACCCCTTCCGGCGACTGGCGTTCACGTTCCACACGTTCACTCAGGACCTCACGGTCGTCGGCCTGTCCGAGGACGTCATCGAACGCGCGGCGGCCGAACCGAGGTCCAAGGTGACGTTCGAGATCGAGCCGGTCGAGGACGGGCGCGTCAAGTTGACCGTGATCCACACCGGCTTCCCGGAGGGAAGCATTGTGCGCGAACTTGTTTCGGGCGGATGGCCGTCGAAGCTGTCCGACCTCAAGAGCAACCTCGAGTTGGAGCCGGCGACAGCCAACACCTGACCGATTCGCCTCACCCACACAGCGCGTCGGCCGCCGCCTCGACCGCGACGATGACCGCGGACTGCTGTCCGGGCGTCAGGTCCGACCACCGTTTGTCGAACGTCCCCGGGCCGACCGATTCCGCGCTCTGGACCGTCTTGAGGTACGGCTCGATCTGGGACTTGGGGTCTCCACCCTGCTGGTCCATCCACGTGCGTGCGGCCCGGCAGGCCTGGAAGTAGTCGTCCTCAGTGGAGTCCGCCGGCGCCCCGACCGCCGTCGTCACGCCCCCCTGGGACACCCCGACCTCGCCAGGAGGGACCGGGGTCGGAGGCGCCGTCTGCGCGCTCTGCTCGCGTGAGGTGGTGGCCGGGACCGCCGTTGATGTCGGTGCCGGCTCGGTGGTCGAAGAGCAGCCGGACGCGATCGTCATCACCGCGGCAGCGGCGCCGACCGCGCGGAGGGGATACCTGCGCATCCCGCCAATCTATGCAATCGGCGCGGCCTGCACCCCGGCGGGAGCGCCGGGACGAATCATCGCACCGCCCGACCGAACTGCGGATTCTCAGATTCACCGTGAGGTTAAACCGCCACGCTGGCGACGTACCCGAACCCTGTGGAACACTGGCGACGTGATCGACGTGACCCGGACTCAGGAGTGTTGTCAGGCCTAGCCGCCGACCCCCTGACCTGTTCCGTCTGTCCGTCTTTGGAGTTCTTCATGACCCTGGCTCCCACCCGCCTGCGTCCGGCCGACCTGCTCCACGTGACCGACCGGTTCGCCGACGACGTGCTCGGCGGGGACTACGACTATCTGCTCCCGGCCGGCGGGCCACCCGCCGCCGAGCGCTGGTTCACCCGGCTGCACGGTAACGATGAACTCGACGTTTGGCTGATCAGCTGGGTGCCCGACCGCTCGACCGAACTGCACGACCACGGTGGTTCGCTGGGGGCGTTGACCGTGGTCTCCGGCTCGCTGCGTGAAACCCGTTGGGACGGCGCCGCATTGCGCGAGCGTCTACTGGTGGCGGGGGACCAGGCGGCGTTCCCGCTCGGGTGGGTGCACGACGTCGTATGGGCCCCCGACACCGTGACGGCCGGCGAGGTGGCGGCCCCGGCCGCACCGACACTGAGTGTGCACGCCTACTCTCCGCCTCTGACGGCGATGTCTTATTACGATGTCACGGAGCGCAGCACGTTGCGCCGCAAGCGCACTGAGCTCACCGACAAACCCGAAGGCGATTAGTGGCCAGTCGTATCGACGAGATTCTGGAGCAGGCCCGTGCGAAGCTGAGCCGTCTGCCTGCGGGCGAGGTGCCCGCCGCGCTGGCCCGGGGCGCAGTGCTCGTCGACATCCGCCCCGCGGCGCAACGCGCCAGTGAAGGGGAGGTGGCACAGGCACTGATCATCGAACGCAATGTCCTGGAATGGCGCTGCGATCCGACCAGCGAGGCACGGATTCCGCAGGCCGTCGGCGACGATGTCGAATGGGTGGTGCTGTGCTCGGAGGGCTACACCTCAAGCCTGGCCGCGGCGTCGTTGAAAGACCTCGGCCTGCATCGCGCCACTGACGTCGTCGGCGGCTACCACGCGCTCAAAGCGGTTCTGACTTAAGAATTTTCGTCGCTTTTCAGCAGGCCGCGCAGCTTCTCCGTCTTCTCCTCGGTCCAGCCGGGCGGCGAAAGGATCGATGCCCACGCGTTGGCCACGTTGCGGACATAGACATGGCCGTGCCCGTCAGGAACATCCACCGCCACCGCCATGTCGGCAGACACCTGCAAGAAGGTTATGACCGGAATCCACTCCATGTTCGGCGACACGTCGTTGCCCTGCGCCTCACGCAACCAGTCCGGCTTGGAGAACAACAGATCGGTGTTCCACCACGCGATCGGGTCCGAGGCGTGCTGCAGATACACCACCCGCGGCTGCTCCCACGGATCGGGCGGGCGTTGTAGATCCCGGGCTTCGGCGACGAAGCGGACGTTGGCGCCCTTGTCGTAGATCGGCAGCCATTGCGGTGACCCCGCATCCCGGTTTTGGGTCAGGTCAGCCCAGATCGTGTTGTTGAACGTGGGCCCGCTGAACAGTGCGCCGTCGGTACGGGCGATGAGGTTGTTCAGCGCGAGGAACGGTGCCTCACCACCGAAGGAGCCCAGGCTTTCCCCGAACACCACCAGCTTCGGCCGCTGCGCCTCCGGCATCTCGCGGACCAGCTCGTCGATCGCCTCGAACAGCGCCTGACCGGCCTGCCGGGCGTTCTCGTTGTCGACGAGGAACGACAGCCAGCTGGGCAGGAACGAGTACTGCATCGACACGATCGCGGTGTCGCCGTTGTACATGTACTCCAGCGCCGAGGCCTCGGCCTCGTTGATCCACCCGGTCCCGGTCGTCGTCGCCACGGCGATCACCGCCCGGTCCAGCCCGCCGGTGCGCTGCAACTCCTGTGCGGCCAGTGCCGCGATCGCCTTGATGCCCTCCGCGGAGTTCAGGCCTGCGTAGGCGCGGATCGGCTCGGTCGCGGGCGTGCCGTTGAATTCGGTCAGTTCTTCTACCGACGGTCCGCCGGAGACGAAGACGCGTCCCTGGTGGCCCAGTGATTCCCAACTCACCAGCGACTGCGGCCCGCCCGAGCGCAGATCCGTTTCGGGCGCGGCGAAGTCGGGATCGGTCTCATCGTTGACCGCGGCGAACGTCTTGTTGATGGTGCTCATCGCGACCCGCACCACCACGCCGTTGAGCAGCGCGACCGTCAGCGCGATCAAGAGCGCCACGACGACGACGGCCGCCACTCGCGGAGGCGCGACGCGCTTCAGCTGGCGAACCAGGAAGCGCACCAATCTGCCGACCAGCTGCCCTATCTCGACGAGCACGAACAGCGTCACCAACGACACGACCGCAGCCAGTGGATGGTCCCAGAATCCCAAGCGGGGCACACCCATCAGGTCGCGCACGTCGTCCTGCCAGTGGTGGAACCAGATGATCATCAGGATCAACCCGACCACGCCGACGACCAGAAGAACCGGCCACGCCCACCGCGGGGCAGGCGGGCTGGTGTCCTTCGAATCCATGTAGCGCACCAACCACACTGCGAACACACCGATGCCGTAGCCGATGGCGCCGGCACCGCCGCTGACCAGACCCTGGAAAAGGGGGCCGCGAGGCAATAGTGACGGCGTCATCGACAGAAACAGGAAGACGAGTCCGACCGCGGTTCCGGTGAACGTGTAGCGGCGGATCCACCACACGGGCCGCGGCATTGACTCGTCAACCGCGGGCGCCGATTCCTCCTCCCGCGGCGGCGCCATCTCCGCCAGCGCAGCGCTCTCGTCAGAATCGGACGCGGTCTCGGTCACGCATGAACTCTAGCGATGTGTGAAGTTCGGTGATCGCTTCTCGGTGAACGCGTTCATGCCCTCGGTCTGATCGTCGGTGGCGAACGCCGAGTGGAACAGCCGCCGCTCGTAAAGCAGGCCCTCGGTGAGTGTGGTTTCGAAGGCACGGTCGACCGCTTCCTTGGCCATCCGCGACGCCGACAGCGACATTCCCGCGATCGTCTGGGCAACCGAGTTGGCTTCCTCCAGCAGTGAGTCGGCGGGCACGACGCGCGAGACCAGGCCCGCCCGTTCGGCTTCCTCGGCGCCCATGTTGCGGCCGGTCAGGATCAGATCCATCGCCTTGGCCTTGCCGATCGCGCGGGTCAGCCGCTGCGATCCGCCCATGCCGGGCAGCACCCCCAGCTTGATCTCGGGCTGCCCGAACTTCGCAGAGTCCGCGGCGATCAGGATGTCGCACATCATCGCCAGCTCGCAGCCGCCACCCAGTGCGTAGCCTCCCACCGCCGCGATGGTCGGGGTGCGGGTGGCGGCGAATTTGCCCCAGGCGGCGAAGAAATCGGACGAGAAGACGTCGGCGAACGACAGGCTCGCCATCTCCTTGATGTCCGCGCCGGCCGCGAACGCCTTCTCGTTGCCGGTGATGATGATCGCGCCGACGCCCGGATCGGCGTCGAGTTCGGCTGCCGCCGTGGTGACTTCGCGCATCACCTGGCTGTTGAGCGCGTTGAGGGCCTTCGGCCGGTTGAGTGTGATGGTGGCGACCCGCTCGTCGCGGTCGACCAGAATCGTCTCGTAGTTCGTCTCGTGACTCTCAGCAGTCATGATGTCTCCTAGTCGAATTGCAGGTCAGGGTCGGCGGAGGCGAAGTACGCCTCGATGTCCTCGCGCGGTCACCGCGGGCAGTGAAGCGGGCGACCACTTCGGGTTCTTGTCCTTGTCGATGAGCAGTGCCCGGATGCCCTCGACCAGATCATGGGAACGCAGCGCGGCGCACGACGTCCGGAACTCCTGGCGCAGCACGTCTTCCAGTGTGGCCAGCTTTCCTGCCCGGCGGACCGATTCGAGCGCGACGGACGCCGCGATGGGGGAGCGCGATGCGATCAGATCGGCGGCATCGTTGGCCGGTCCGGCGTCGTGGCCGCGCAGTGCGGCGACGATGTCGACGAGCGTCTCACCGGCATAGCAGTGGTCGATCCACTCCCGTTGGGCGAGTAGCGGACTCGGCGGTGGTTCCTGCGGCGTGGGCGGCGACCGCGGCTATCGACGCCGTCGGCCTCGATCGCCTCGGTGAACGCCGCGAGACTGTCCTGCGGCACGAAGTGGTCGGCGAATCCCATGGCGATCGCGTCCGCTCCGGAGAACGGCGCTCCGGTGAGGGCGGCGTGCACGCCGAGCAGACCCGGTGCCCGGGACAGGATGAACGTGCCGCCGACGTCGGGGATGAACCCGATACCGACCTCGGGCATCGCCATCTTGGTGGTCTCGGTGACCACGCGGACGCTGCCGTGCGCGCTGATGCCGACACCGCCGCCCATCGTGATGCCGTTCATGACAGCGACATAGGGCTTCGGGTAAGCGACCGATGTAGGAGTTCAGCAGGTATTCGTCGTGCCAGAACTGGCGGCTCTCGGCGCCGCCGGCCTTCGCGTCGTGATAGATCGCGACGACGTCGCCGCCGGCGCAGAGCCCGCGGTCACCCGCGCCGGACGACGACGACGGCGCGTGATCGCGTCGTCGTTCTCCCAGGTCTTCAGCGCCTGCGCGATCTCGGTGACCATGGGATGGGTCAGGGAGTTGATCGCCTTGGGCCGGTTGAGCGTGATGCGGCCGATTCCATTGACGACGGTTACTAGGACATCCTCGTTTTCGTCCACGGAATGCAATGTAGATCGTCTCCCGGGTTGGGGCCTGCCCGGGTAAGGTTTCCTGTGAAGGGCCTGGGAGGCAACGGTCGAGAATTCGGCGGGAACCGGCCAGGACACTCAAACGTTGACCGTGTGATCGTCACAGTTCTCAACAGTTCGACACGACACAGGAAGGAACCGACGGTGCGCGAAAGCAGCAACCCGGTATTCCGCTCATTGCCCAAGGGGCAGCAGGGCGGATATGCCCAATTCGGTACCGGAGCCGGCGGCTACGGTGCACAGGCGGTACACGCCGACCCGTATGCGGCGCAGCCGTATCAGGATCAGCGGGCGGTCGATACTCGGCCGCTGACCATCGACGACGTCGTCACCAAGACCGCGCTTCACGCTGGCGGTGGTTACCGCCGTCGGCGTCGTCTCGTACTTCCTGGTCGGCGGAACCCGGCGTTGATGTTGCCGTTCGTCCTCGTCGGCGGCATCGGTGGTCTGGCTCTCGTGCTGATCGCGACTTTCGGGCGCAAGCAGGACAACCCGGCGATCGTGCTGGGCTACGCCGCGTTCGAGGGTCTTTTCGTCGGTTCGCGGCGTCGTTCTTGTTCGCCAATCTGGTGTCCGATCGGCGGCGCACCGGATGATCGCGCAGGCGATAGTCGGCACGATCGGTGTGTTCGTCGGGATGCTCGTGGTCTACGAGACCGGCGCGATCCGCGTGACCCCGAAGCTCACCCGGATGCTCGTGGCCGGCATGTTCGGTGTACTCGCGTTGGGCTTGGTCAACATTCTGTTCGCGGTGTTCGGAGTCGGGGCGATGCGACCGCTGACGCAACGGTGGACCGCTCGCAATCGTCTTCTCGCTGGTGTGCATCGTGCTGGCGGCGTTCATGTTCCTGCTGGATTTCGACTCCGCCGACCAGCTGATCCGCCCGGGTGCACCGGCCAAAGCGGCATGGGGCATCGCGCTCGGCCTGACCGTGACCCTGGTCTGGCTGTACATCGAGATCCTGCGCCTGCTGAGCTACTTCAACAACGACTAGTAGTCCGCACGAAGAAGGGGCGTCCACGAAGGTGGGCGCCTCTTTTCGTGCGGCACCGCCGGGTGTGCGTCGCCCCTCTTCGTTGCGTGGCTGGTGTGCGTTCAGATCGCAAAACCAGCAGAAATCGCGACCTCGATGCACACCAGATCGTGCTATCCACAGCCTTGAGAACTTGCGATGGACCGTCCGCTCTGATCGGGTCAGTTTTGACGGGTGCAAGATCTCCACGGGCCCTTCATCGGCAGTGAAGCCATCGCGGCCGGGCGGGTGAAGAAACACCAGCTGCGGTCGCAGTTCTGTGCAGTCTTTCCGGACGTATACCTGGCACGTGATGTGGAGCCAACGCTCCTCAGGAGAGCGACGGCCGCGTGGCTGTGGTCTCGGCGCCGCGGGGTCATCGCGGGGGCGGCCGCTTCCGCGTTGCACGGCGCGAAGTGGGTGCCCGATGACGAACCCGTCGAGATGATCTGGCGAAACGCCCGTCCACCTGAAGGCATCATCACCCGCAGAGACAGGCTCGGCGAAGCCGAAGTCCAGCGTCGAGGCGGCTTACCCGTCACCACGCCAGCACGCACGGCGTTCGATATCGGCTGCCTCGTCCGTGGTGAGAAGCGGTGGCTCGCCTCGACGCACTCGGCAACGCGACACGATTCGATCCGGCTACGGTTCACGCTCTGGCCCGACAGCCATCAGGGCTCGCCAGGCATTCCGCGACTGCTCACGGCCCTCGATCTGCACGACCGTGGTGCGGAATCGCCTCGCGAAACCTGGCTGCGACTGATGTTCGTCAACGCCGGATATCCGAAGTCGCGTACTCAGATCCCGGTGTCCGACGACTACGGGCGACCGCGCTACTACCTCGACATGGGGTGGGAAGAGTGGCCAGGGCGTGGGCGTCTGGTGTGCGTCCAGATCGACGTGTCGGCTGAATCAGCGATCTGGGTGCACACCAGGGGCGCCGACAGAGCTAGGGGCGCCGACAGAGCTAGGAAAGCCGCTCCACCACCATCGCCATACCCTGCCCGCCGCCGACGCACATCGACTCGATACCGAACGTCTTGTCTTGGGTGGCAGGTTGTTCAGCAGCGTGGCGGTGATGCGCGCACCCGTCATGCCGAAGGGGTGGCCGAGGGCGATCGCCCCGCCGGAGATGTTCAGCTTGTCCTCGTCCATGCCGAGTTCGCGGGCCGAGCCGAGCACCTGCACGGCGAAGGCCTCGTTGATCTCGTACAGGTCGATGTCACCGATCGACAACTTCGCGTTTGCGAGCGCCTTCTTGATTGCCTCGATCGGGCCGAGGCCCATGATCTCGGGCGACAGTCCCGACACGCCCGTCGACACGATCCGCGCCAGCGGAGTCAGGCCCAGTTCCTTGGCCTTGGTGTCGCTCATGATCACCACTGCGGCGGCGCCGTCGTTCAGCGGACACGCGTTGCCCGCGGTGATCGTGCCGTTCGGCCGGAACACCGGCTTGAGCTGGCTGATCTTCTCGTACGACGTGCCTGCGCGGGGGCCGTCATCAGTCGAGACGACAGTGCCGTCCGGCAGCGTCACCGGGGCGATCTCGCGGGCGAAGAAGCCGCTGTTGATGGCCTCTTCCGCGCGGTTCTGCGACCGCACGCCCCAGTGGTCCTGGTCCTCGCGGCTGATGCCGGTGAAGGCGGCGACGTTCTCGGCGGTCTGGCCCATCGCGATGTAGACATCGGGCAGCAGGCCGTTCTCGCGCGGGTCGTGCCACTCGGTGGCGCCTGCGGCGGCCTGCTCCGAGCGCGCCTGAGCGTCGGCGAACAGCGAGTTCTTCGAGTCCGGCGCACCGTCGGCGGCGCCCTTGCCGAATCGTGACACCGTCTCCACACCCGCGGAGACGAACGCCGAGCCTTCGCCTGCCTTGATCGCGTGGAATGCCATCCGCGTGGTCTGCAGTGACGACGAGCAGTACCGGTTGACGGTGGTGCCGGGCAGGAAGTCGTAGCCGAGCTCGACGGCGACCGCGCGGGCGATGTTGTACCCGGCCTCACCGGCGGGCTGGGCGCAGCCCATCATCAGATCGTCGATATCGCGAGGGTCCAGCGCAGGCACCTTGTCGAGCGCGGCCCTGACCATCTGCGCGGCGAGGTCGTCGGGACGCATGGACACCAGCGAACCCTTGTTGGCCCGGCCGATGGGTGAGCGTGCGGTGGCGACGATGACGGCTTCGGGCATGACAGGGCTCCTCAGGACTCAGAACAAATAGAACGTGTTTCAAGAAATCTAGCCCGCGGCCACGACGATCGGAGCGGGCACCCCGGTCGAGCGGCGCCACAGCCGGCTCAACCCGCCGACCCGCGACAGCAGCGAGTCCGCCGTCGGCAGACCTCGTCTCCAGCGCCCGTTCGGGAGGACGTCCGGCGACGAACTCGCCCAACGCATCACAGAGCGCGGGCAGCAGCTGCTTGGCCGCCAGCTCGTAGCCCGCGGCCGAGGGATGGAACATGTCCGGTGAGAACAGCAGTTCCGGGGTTTTGTAGAAGTGCGGTGCCAGCAGGTCGGAGAACGGCACCGGGATGCCGCCCGCGGCCCGCACCGACGCGGCCTGCGCGCGCGCCAGACGCAGTCCCTGGCTGCGAGCCACCCATCGCAGCGGTTGCGGGATGGCGGTGATGACGCCGAAATCCGGGCACGTGCCCACGACGACGACCGCGTTGCTGCCGCGGAGTCGCCGCACGGCCCGGCCCAGCCGGCGTGCGGACGGGCCGGTGCCGTTGGGTTTGGTGATGTCGTTGGCGCCGATCATGATCACCGCGGCGTCCGGGGGAGGGCCCGCGACGATACATGGCGTCGATCTGCCCGGACAGCCCTTTCGACGTCGCACCGACAATTGCCTTGGTGCTCAACCGAACCCGCTTACCAGACTCCTCGGCAAGGCCCCTGGCCAGCAGAACGCCGGGCACCTCGTCGGCAACGGCGCAGCCGTATCCGGTGGCGGTCGAGTCCCCGAAGATCATCAGGTGAAGGTCGAACGGGACGCCTCGATGCCAGCGCTCGGCCGGCCCGCCTCCCGGCGTGTAGACGCCGTCGGCGCGAGGGGGGACGTCCCATGACTTCGGGATGACCTGGCGCGCCTTGTCCGCCTGCCCGCTCAGCAGGTTGCGGGCCCCGACGTAGGCGGTACCCGTAGAGGCAAGCGTGGCCGCGGCCGCGAGGGCAACGGTCGATCGGCGAGGAGCATTTCGGCTGATGCCCACGGCGCCAGTTTAGAGCCGAATCCGACGAGATCCGAGTCGTAACCCGGAAACGCGATCACAGTGCGGTATCAAGTCCGGTGTCAAATTTCGTTTAACCGATTGTGATAGTGGTTACTAGTGCGAAGCTAAGTTACGAGGTTGTCTGAGTAACTCGGCTTATCCCGGCTCTACATCGGCGTAGGAAGTGGTGGCGATGACGGCACCCAGCAAGGTTCCAGAAACCGCTCATGCTGCGATCGTTGCAGCTCGAGGGCGTAAACCGCGGAGGTTCCCGGTCAGTGACGGGGCTCCCGTCGAGGTTGTCGAGGACGGTCCGAGCATCGCTGGAAGGCTCATGGGCCTCGCAGCGATGGCGACGATCAAGCCCTTCCTGACCGTGGGCAGCTACGCCCCGAAACTGCCGTGGCCCTGGGGCGTGGTGGACTTCGCCGCTCGGGTCCTCAAGCCCGCGCCCGGTACCGTCCGCGCCACCATCGCTCTGCCGCACTGCACCGCACAGCTGGTGCGCGCCGCGGGTGTGCTTGCCCGCCGACGGCAAGCGCACCGTGATCCTGTACCTGCATGGTGGGGCGTTCCTGACGTGCGGGGTGAACACCCACGGCCGCCTCGTGACCGCACTGTCGAAGTGCGCCGACGCCCCGGCGCTGGTCGTGAACTACCGGATGATCCCCAAGCACTCCGTGGGGACTGCCCTGGACGACTGCTACGACGCGTACACGTGGCTGCGTGAAACCGGCTACGAGCCCGACCAGATCGTGTTGGCCGGCGACTCCGCAGGCGGCTACCTCGCGCTGGCACTCGCTGAACGACTCCAGCTCAATGGCATCGACGGCTTCGTCCCCGAGACCCCCGCGGCGATCGTGACCATGTCCCCGCTGTTCGAGATCGACAACGAGGCGCGGGCCGACCACCCGAACACTCGCACCGATGCGATGTTCCCGCCCAAGGCTTTCCACGCCCTCGTGGAGCTGATCGAAGATGCCGCAGCCCGCAGGGTCATCGACGGTCAGCCCGAAGAGGTCTACGAGCCGCTCGACCACATCGAACCCGGTCTGCCGCGGACGCTCATCCACGTCTCGGGTTCCGAAGTTCTGCTCAGCGATGCGCGGAAGGCCGCACGTCTGCTCGCGGCATCGGGCGTTCCCGTCGAGATCCGCATCTGGCCTGGTCAGATGCATGTTTTTCAGCTCGGGGCGCCCGCGGTGTCGGAAGCCAGCCGCTCCATCAAGCAGATCGGCGAGTACATCCGCGAGGCCACCTGGTAGCCGCAGGCCGGGCCTGACACGATGGACCCATGCGGATCGCGCGGCACGTCAGTGAGCTCATCGGTAATACCCCTCTGGTTCAGCTGAATTCCGTTGTCCCTGCAGGCTCGGGGACGGTGGCGGCCAAGGTCGAGTACCTCAACCCCGGCGGTTGCTCGAAGGACCGCATCGCGATCAAGATGATCGACGCAGCGGAGGCCAGCGGAGAGCTGCAAGCCCGGCGGCACCATCGTCGAGCCCACGTCGGGGAACACCGGCGTCGGCCTGGCTCTAGTCGCCCAGCAGCGCGGCTACAAGTGCATTTTCGTCTGCCCCGACAAGGTCAGCGAGGACAAGCAGAACGTTCTGCGCGCCTACGGTGCCGACGTCGTCGTCTGCCCGACCGCGGTCGCCCCCGACGACCCGGCCAGCTATTACAGCGTGTCCAACCGGCTCGTCGACGAGATCGACGGCGCGTGGAAGCCCGACCAGTACTCCAACCCGATGGGGCCGGAGAGCCACTACGAGACCACGGGACCCGAGATCTGGGCCGACACGGACGGTAAGGTCACCCACTTCGTGGCCGGCGTCGGCACGGGCGGCACCATCACCGGTGTCGGCCGCTACCTCAAAGAGGTCTCCGGCGGGCGGGTGAAGGTCGTCGGCGTTGACCCGGAGGGCTCGGTGTACTCCGGCGGCACCGGCCGTCCGTACCTGGTGGAAGGCGTCGGAGAGGACTTCTGGCCGTCGGCCTACGACCCCTCGGTGCCTGACGAGATCATCGCGGTCTCCGATGCCGACTCGTTCGACATGACGAGGAGGCTTGCCCGCGAGGAGGCGCTGCTCGTCGGCGGATCGTGCGGGATGGCGGCTGTGGCCGCCATCAAGGTCGCCGAGCGCGAGGGACCGGACGCGCTCGTGGTTGTGCTGCTGCCCGACGGCGGACGAGGTTATCTGTCAAAGATATTCAACGACGGGTGGATGTCGTCCTACGGATTCCTGCGCAGCAGGCTCGACGGTTCGGTCGAGGAGTCGACCGTCGGGGACATCCTGCGCGGCAAGTCCGGGGCGCTGCCCGATCTCGTGCACACCCACCCGTCGGAGACGGTGCGCGACGCCATCGGGATCTTGCGCGAATACGGGGTGTCCCAGATGCCGGTGGTGGGGGCCGAGCCGCCGGTGATGGCGGGCGAGGTGGCCGGCAGCGTCTCCGAACGTGAGCTTGTCTCAGCGGTATTCGAGGGACGCGCAAAGCTCGCCGATGCCGTCGCTCAACACATGAGCCCGCCGCTTCCGCTGATCGGTGCCGGCGAAACGGTCAGCGCCGCCGCCAAGACCCTGCGCGAGTGCGATGCGGTGATGGTGGTCGAGGAGGGCAAGCCGGTCGGCGTCCTCACCCGCCACGACCTTCTCGGTTATCCTGTCTGACGGCATCTCCCGCCGCTGAGACGCGCCGGAACAGATCTGGCAAACATGTTGCCACGAATGGGAACAAGATCGATTACGCGGGCGAAAACGCTGTTCGGCGCCCGGCCTCAGGTAAGGTAAGCACGCTTGTTCCCAGCTGTGTGCGACCGGAAGGGCGTTTGTGACCGATCGACCGCCGTCTGCTCGGGGACCCGCGGACGGCCTGCCCTCGCAAACCGGTTTGCCGGGCGCGTCAGCGGTTCGGGAAGCGGGGCACCGCCGCGACGCGCGCGTTGTTGCTGTTGATCTGTGTGGCGCTGTCCATTACGTTCCAGATCTGGGGTTCCGGCTACCGCAATGGTGCGACGGGGATGAGCGCTTGCGCGAAGAGCAGACAGACGGGGTTCCGCATCGGCAAGTCGGTGATGAAGTTTCAAATGGTCAGCGAGAAGACTTGGAAACCAAGTGGTTTCGGGCTTTCGATAGTCGGCTGGCTGATCCGAGTCGTCGACGGGCCCAATTGTTGTATCGACCGCTGGTTCCCGCTGTGGGACGCCGGGTTTCAGACCATCGCAGACAAGACAACGGGGACGGTCTGCGTACCGCTTCAACCGCGATCGAGATCAGGAGATATCGATGACCGAAAATCCGCCTCCTGGGGGCTATCCGCCGCCGCCTTCGGACGGTTACCCGCCGCCTCCTCCTCCCGGTGGTGGTGGCTATCCGCCGCCTCCTCCCGGTGGTGGTGGCTATCCGCCGCCCCTCCCGGTGGTGGTGCTATCCGCCTCCGCCCGGCGGGGGATTCCCGCCACAGGATCCGGGCGGATACCCGCAGGGCGGCTTTCCGCCCCCCTCGCAGGGCGGCTTTCCTCCGCAGGGCGACTACCAGCCACTCGGACAGGGTTATCCCCCGGTCGGTGGGCCTCCGGCGTACAGCGTCGGTGACGCGTTCGGCTGGGCGTGGAAGAAGTTCAGCAAGAACGCTGTCCCGCTGATCGTCGCGACTCTGGTCTTCGCTGTCGTGCTGATCGCCCTGCAAGGCATCGTCAACGTCGTCCAGATGCTGGTTTCGCCCGGTGACACCAGCTATGTCGCCGACGACAGCGGCCTCTCGTTCTCGTACGCTGCCACCGGCTTTGCGGGCATCCTGGTGGCGATCGTCGGATGGTTCCTCACGCTGCTCGTCCTCGGTGCCATCGAGTCGGCATTCTTCGGCGGGATTCTCAGTATCGCGAACGGAGAAGCGGTCACCGTCGGGTCGTTCTTCCGGCCACGCAACGTCGGCAATGTCGTGATCGCGACGTTGATCGTCGGCATCATCACGAGCATCGGCTCACTCCTGTGCGTCCTGCCCGGTCTCATCGCCAGCATCATGTTGATGTTCACCACCATCGCGGTGCTCGACCGCAACCTGTCGCCGATCGACGCCATCAAGTCGAGCTTCGAGACCAGCAAGAACAACATCGGCCCTGCGCTGCTCACCTGGTTGGCCATTGCGGCAGTGGTTTTCGTGGGTGCGCTGCTGTGCGGTGTCGGGCTGCTCGTGGCGATCCCGCTGGCGGCGTTGATCCTGGTGTACACCTACCGGTCACTCAACGGCGGGTACGTCGCGCCTGCCATTCCCTAGCGTCCCGGTGGACGAATGTCGGCGTGCTCGATCCCTCGGGCACGCCGATATTCTGTTGTGCGGACCCCCGGGCATCGGCAAGTCGGTGATGAAGTTTCGGACTTAACGAAACGCGCTGACGCCCGTCAGCGCCTCGCCGATGACCAGTTGGTGCACCTCGGATGTGCCCTCGTAGGTGAGCACCGACTCCAGGTTGTTGGCATGCCTGAGCACGGAGTACTCGAGCGTGATCCCGTTGGCGCCCAGCAGGGTCCGGCACTCACGGGCGATCTTGATCGCCTCGCGGACGTTGTTGAGCTTGCCGACGCTGACCTGCTCGGCCCGGATCCGGCCCTCGTCCTTGAGCCGCCCGAGGTGCAGCGCGAGCAGCTGGGCTTTGGTGAACTCTACCGCCATGTCGGCGATCTTCGCCTGGGACAGTTGGTATCCCGAGAGCGGCTTGTCGAACACCTGGCGGCTGCCGATGTAGTCCAGCGTCGTCTCAAGGCAGTCGCGGGCGGCGCCGACCGCTCCGAAGACGATTCCGAAACGGGCTTCCGACAGGCAGCTCAGTGGAGCCGACAAGCCTTGCGCCTCAGGAAGTCTGGCGTCCTCGGGGAGACGTACCTCGTCAAGGGTGAACTCGGCGGTGACCGACGCGCGCAGCGACAGCTTGTGCGTCATCTCCCTGGCCGTGAACCCGGGCGTCGAGGTCGGTACCGCGAAACCGACGACACCTTCCTTCGAGCGTGCCCACACGATCGCGACGTCGGCGATCGACGCGTTGGTGATCCACATCTTCGAACCGTTGAGAATCCAATCCGATCCGTCCCGGCGCGCGGTCGTGCGCATGCCACCCGGATTGGATCCGTAGTCAGGCTCGGTGAGACCGAAGCAGCCGATCAGTTCGCCCGCGGCCATGCCAGGCAGCCACTGCCGGCGTTGCTCCTCGCTGCCCCAGCGGTGGATCGCGAACATCGCCAGCGATCCCTGCACCGACACCAGGCTGCGCAGCCCGCTGTCCACCGCCTCCAGCTCCTGACACACCAGCCCGTACGCCGTCGCCGTCGACCCGCCGCATCCGTACCCAGTCAGGTGCATGCCGAGTAGGCCCAGCTTGCCGATCTCGACCGCAAGTTCGCGGACCGGGACCTGCCCATCCTCGAACCACTGCGCGATGTGCGGGCGCAAGCGCTGCTCCCCGAACTCGCGCACCATCGTGCGGAGGTCACGCTCCTCGTCGCTCAGCAGCGAATCGAGGTCGAGAAGGCTTTCAATCGTGACAGTGGTCGGCAGACGCTGAGGCGCAGGCATGACCAAGTTCTACACCGCTAGCCTTACCACCATGAGCGAGCAGCGCAGTGCGGCGGACCACTACCGGGCCTACGGTCCCGCCACCAGGGCCATCCACGCCGGATACCGGCCCGATCCGGCCACCGGAGTCGTCAACGCCCCGATCTATGCCAGTTCGACGTTCGCCCAGGACGGCGTCGGCGGGCTGCGCGGCGGATTCGAGTACGCGCGCACCGGCAATCCCACGCGCTCGGTGCTGGAGGCGTCGCTGGCCGCGGTGGAGGGGGCGTCCCACGGCCGCGCATTCAGCTCGGGGATGGCCGCCACCGACTGTGTGTTGCGGGCCGTGCTGCGACCCGGCGATCACGTCGTCATTCCCGACGATGCCTACGGCGGCACGTTCCGGCTCATCGACAAGGTCTTCAGCCTGTGGGGGATCAGCTACACCGCCGTGGCGCTGACCGATCTCGACCTGGTGCGTGCCGCGATCACCCACCGCACGAAGCTGGTCTGGGTGGAGACGCCGACCAACCCGTTGCTGTCCATCGCCGACATCGCCGGAATCTCTCAGCTGGCCGCGAACACCAACGCGAAAGTGTTGGTGGACAACACCTTCGCCTCACCGGCATTGCAGCAGCCGCTGGCGCTGGGTGCCGACATCGTCCTGCATTCGACCACCAAGTACATCGGCGGACACTCCGACGTCGTCGGGGGAGCGCTGCTGACCAACGACGAGTCACTCGACGACGCGTTCGCGTTCCTGCAGAACGGCGCAGGGGCGGTGCCGGGCCCCTTCGACGCCTTCCTGGCGATCCGTGGCCTCAAGACGCTGCCGTTACGGATGCAGAAGCACAGTGAGAACGGCGCCGCGATCGCCGAGTTCCTCGAGGGACACCCCGCCGTCGACACCGTGCTCTATCCGGGCCTGCCGACGCATCCCAACCACGATGTCGCCGCCAAACAGATGAGTGCATTCGGCGGGATGGTGTCGGCGCGGTTGCGCGGCGGCCCGCAGGCTGCGCGGGACTTCTGCGCCCGCACAGACATTTTCATCCTCGCCGAGTCGCTCGGCGGGGTGGAATCGCTGATCGAGTATCCGGGTGCGATGACGCACGCCTCGACCGCCGGTTCGCAGTTGGAGGTGCCTGACGATCTGGTGCGTCTGTCTGTCGGCATCGAGGACGTCGCCGACCTGCTGGGTGACGTCGAGCAGGCACTGAGCTCGCTCGGTTAGTTCAGCTGGACCAACGCCTGGCGAATCGCCGATGCGGTGACCGCCAGGTTCACCTCGGGTAGCGCCGTCGGGGACTCGTCGACCCAACTGCCGCTGGCGATTTCGCCCGCACGGGCGTGCACCCAGCGCCAGCCCCGGTCGTTGAGGCTCAGCAACGCACCCAGCCCGTCGACGGCGTGCAGCACGGTGACGATCGCGGCCGTCGCAGGCGTCGGCGGCATGCGTTCGAACAGCGCCGCAAGGAGTGCCGCGCGCGCCGCCCCCACCCGTTCCCGATGGGTCAGCGGAAACGAGTAGGTACGACGCACCAGCTTGTCCCGCTGGACCGTGCGGCGAAGCTGCCCGGTGTGTTCCAGGTGCGTGACGAGTCGCTCCTGGGTCTCCTTGCTCAGTTTCTTGATCGCGGCACTCGGACGCAGCGGCTTGGCCTGCAGGAGATCGTAGGCATGGGCCACCACGGGATCCATCGATCCGGCCGCGTCGAGCGCCACGAGCCGGCCGGGCTTCACCGGCTCGCCGTCCACGGACGGGCGAACGCGGCACACATGAGCCAGGTCGAGCAGTGTTGCGGCGGCGAGAACATGGTTACGGCGCGGGCTGTCGAGCCCGGGTTGCGCGGCCGCGTTGTCCAGCAGCAGCAGAAACAGGTCCTCGGCGATCTGGGCCATGCGGCCGACACTAGCCCGGCGTCACCGTGCGGCCCCGATCAGGCGGCGTCAGCCGTGGTAGGGCTCCGCGCTGACCAGCGTCACCTTGATGGTGTTGCCGTTGGGCAGGGTGTAGTCCGCGGTCTCGCCGACCTTGGCGTCGATCAGCGCGCCGCCCAGCGGCGAGTTCGGCGAGTAGACCTCGAGCTTGCCGTCGCTGACGCCCTCCTCGCGGGTGCGCGATCAGGAACGTCTCGGTGTCGTTCTCGTCGCCGTCGTAGTAGACCTTGACGACCGAGCCGGGCAGCGCGACGCCGGACTGGTTGGGGGCTTCGCCGACCTTGGCGTTGTTCAGCAGCTCCTGAAGCTGGCGGATGCGGGCCTCCTCCTGGCCCTGCTCCTCGCGGGCGGCGTGGTAGCCACCGTTCTCCCGCAGATCGCCCTCTTCGCGGCGGTCGTTGATCTCGGCGGCGATGACCGGGCGGTTGGCGATCAGCTGGTCGAGTTCGGCCTTGAGCCGGTCATAGGACTCTTCGGTCAGCCAGGTCACCTGGGTGTCGGTCATCTCGTCGCGCTCCTGTCGTCGTTGGCTTCCGCGCTTGCTCGCGTTCGAAGGTCTGTTCACGGCGCTGGGAGCGGTCGAGTGTATTGCCGCGATCGCGAGCGCGCGTTCTGCGCGCCAAATGCAGCAATACACGGCCCCAGCCGGAACCGTGTATCGGCCAATGGTACCACCGCCGGGTCAACCCGAACTTCACGAATTCGCCGGCGGCGTTTGTCGCGCGGTCTGCCGCGTCAGGGCTCCACGAGATAGGCCGGCACGTCGGTGCCGCAGCCGTAGACGTCGCCGATCACGGGCGGCCTGCTGGACTTGACGGTGGTGGTGACCTGCACCGTCTTCGCTGTCGCACGGCGGCACCAGACCTCACGCCGGCCGGTCTCGCTGCCGTCGTTGGAGCGCGCCCGCACGATGCACACCGCCGGCTGCGACGGGTCTCGCGGGTGACGGTGATCGTGATGTCGACGGTCTGCGTCGTCGACGAGTCGGTACCGCCGAGCTCGCCCTCGACGTCGCCGGCGCCGAACCGCTGGTAGCGCGACGAGCGCGATCGACCACGCCGGCGACCACCACCAGCAGCGGACAGCCCGATCGACGATCCAGCGGCGGGCGCGCGGCACAGCTGCTGCTGTCCGTAGCGGGCGGTGGGACGCTCGATCATCAACGGTTTCGGCATGCCCGTCGGTCGGATGCGGTCTACTAGAGACTGGAACTATAGGGCCACGCGACGTGATGGCATCCGCGTGAGCGGCGACGCAGACGACCAGTTGAGAAGGAACAGGTGAGCGGACTGCGGCTCATGGCGGTGCACGCCCACCCCGACGACGAGTCCAGCAAGGGTGCCGCGACGACGGCCCGCTACGCCGCCGAGGGGCACGAGTGCATGGTCGTGACGTTGACCGGGGGTGAACGCGGCGACATCCTCAACCCCGCGATGGACCTGCCCGGGGTGCACGGCCGCATCCACGAGGTCCGCATCGAGGAGATGGCCGAGGCCGCCGAGATCCTCGGCGTCGAGCAGCAGTGGCTGGGATTCGTCGACTCCGGTCTGCCCGAGGGCGACCCGCTGCCGCCGCTGCCGGAGGGCTGCTTCGCGCTGGTTCCGCTCGAGGAGCCGACCGAGGCGCTGGTGCGGGTGATCCGTGAGTTCCGTCCGCACGTCATGACCACCTACGACGAGAACGGCGGCTATCCGCACCCCGATCACATCCGCTGCCACGAGGTGTCGATGGCCGCGTACGAGGCCGCGGCCGACACCGGCTGTTCCCCGACGCCGGGGAACCGTGGAGCGTGCTCGAAGCTGTACTACAACCACGGCTTCCTCCGGCAGCGTATGCAGGTGTTGCAGGAGGAGTTCGCCAAGCACGGCGAGGAGGGCCCGTTCGCCAAGTGGCTGGAGAAGTGGGATCCCGACGGCGACGTGCTGGCAAGCGGGTCACCACCCAGATCGAGTGCGCGAAGTACTTCCCGCAGCGCGACGACGCGCTGCGGGCCCACGCCACCCAGATCGACCCGAACGGCTTCTTCTTCGCCACGCCGATGGAGTGGCAGCAGCGGCTCTGGCCGACCGAGGAGTTCGAGCTCGCCAGGTCCCGGGTGCCGGTGCAGCTGCCCGAGACCGACCTGTTCGCCGGGATCGAGCCGAGTGACCGACGCGTGACGCTCGGCTGAGCTGATGACCGGCCTGCTGGCCGAGGAAGCGCCCGCGGCAGCACCGGTCCCGAGTTCGGCAAGGCCAGCCCGATCGGCCTCGTCGATCGTCGTGCTGCTGCTGATCGGCACGTTCGCTGCTGGTGCGGTCGATGAACAGGCAGCTCAAGCAAGCTGCCCGAGACGTTCGACCGGAGCATCCCGAACCCGACCAGGAAGTCGACGAGGGCACCGAGGCCACCCGCGGCGACGCGGACCGCAAGCCGGAGCCGCCAGCTGACGGCTCGTCGAACAGCGCTGGCCAACACGCTCGGGGGCCACCAGCCCCTATCTGCGCCAGCACGCCGACAACCCGGTGCACTGGCAGCAGTGGGCTGCCGAGGCGCTGGCCGTGGCGGCGCGAGCGGGACGTCCCGATCCTGTTGTCGATCGGATACGCGGCGTGCCACTGGTGCCATGTGATGGCCCACGAGTCCTTCGAGGATGCCGAGGTCGCGGCGGCTGATGAACGAGAATTTCGTCTGCATCAAGGTCGACCGCGAGGAGCGTCCCGACCTCGACGCCGTGTACATGAACGCCACCGTCGCGATGACCGGGCAGGGCGGCTGGCCGATGACCTGCTTCCTCACTCCCGACGGGCGCCGTTCTTCTGCGGCACCTACTACCCGAAAGCAGCGAGTTTCCTGCAGCTGCTCGCCGCGGTGGCCGACACGTGGCGCACCGCCGCGGCGAGGTGGAGCGAGGCGTCCGACAGCATCGCCGGTGAACTGCGCTCGATGGCGTCGGCTGCCGGGCGGAGGCCCGCCGGTGACAGCCCGAGCTCTGCGATGCACGCGGTCGCCGCCGTGCTGCGCGACGAGGACACCGGCACGGCGGGTTCGGCGGCGCGCCGAAGTTTCCGCCGTCGGCGCTGCTGGAGGCGCTGCTGCGCAACCACGAACGGACCGGCGGCGAGGCGGCGCTGGCAGTGGTGAGCGCGGCCGGCGACGGCGATGGCGCGCGGCGGCATCTACGACCAACTCGGCCGGCGGTTTCGCCCGCTACAGCGTCGACGCGTCCTGGGTGGTGCCGCACTTCGAGAAGATGCTCTACGACAACGCCCAGCTGCTGCGCGTGCTACGCGCACTGGGCGCGACGCACTGGTAATCCGTTGGCCGCACGGGTCACCGAGGAGACCGCGCGATTTCCTGCTCGACGATCTGCGGCGCGGACGGGATGTTCGCCTCGTCGCTGGACGCCGACGCCGCGGGCGTCGAGGGGCTCGACCTACGTGTGGACGCCCGGCGCAGCTCGCGAGGTGCTCGGGACGACGACGGGCATTGGGCGGCAGCAGATTTTCGCGGTCACCGCGGCGGGACGTTCGAGCACGGCGCGTCGGTGCTGCAGTTGCACGCCGATGCCGAGGACGCCGAACGGTTCGCAGCGGGTGCGCGCCGCGTTGCGTGCCGCCCGCGCTCAGCGGCCGCAGCCGGCTCGCGACGACAAGGTGGTGACGGCGTGGAACGGCTTGGCGATCACCGCGCTCGCCGAGGCCGCGTGTCGCGCTGGACCGGCCTGAATACCTCGAGCGCCGCAACGGATGCGCCAGCGCGATCTCTGGACCTGCACCTCGTCGACGGCCGGCTTGCGTCGCTCCAGCCTCGGCGGCGTGGTCGGCGACAGCGCGGCGATCCTGGAGGACCACGCGGCCTGGCGACCGGGTCTGCTGGCGCTGCATCAGGCGACCGGCGGAGCGGTCGTGGCTGGACCAGGCGCGCCGACGCTGCTCGACACGGCGCTCGACCATTTCGCCGATCCCGACGCGGCCGGCCGCTGGTATCGACATCGCCGACGACGCCGAGCAGCTGGTGCTGCGGCCAGCCGATCCGATCGACGGCGCCACCCCGTCGGGTGCGTCGCTCGATCGCCGAAGCGCTGCAGCTGGCAGCACATCTGGCGCCCGACGCACTGCGCAGCGCTACGCGACCGCGGCCGACGCGACGCTGGCCGGCGCGACATCGCTGCTGGCGCGGGCGCCGCGCTCGGCCGGGCACTGGCTCGCGGTGGCCGAGGCGGCGGTGCGCGGTCCGATCCAGATCGCCGTCGCGTGCGAGCCGCGCGACTCCGAGCTGCTGGCCGCCGCGCGCAGACTGGCGCCCGGCGGGGCCGTCGTGGTCGGCGGCGCGGAGAATTCGTCGGCGTTGCTGCGTGGACCGGCCGCGGGTCGGCGGGTCCGATGCGGCGTATGTGTGCCGGGGGCGGGTGTGCGACCTGCCCGTCACCAGCGGTCGCGGATCTCGCCGCCGCGCTGGGGCGCTCCGTGTAGCCTGCCGCACATGAGCTTTGAGCCGGATGTCTTGGAAGGTTTCGTCCAGCGCTACCTCGACACGGTCGCCGGTGGCAGCGCGGACGATGTGGCCGCGCTCTACGCCGAGGACGCCACCCTGGAGGACCCGGTAGGCGGCGGTGAGGTGCACATCGGGCGTCAGGCCATCGCTGGTTTCTACAAGAATGTCGCAGGCTCCGAGGTCAAGACCGAGCTGCTGTCGTTCCGCGCGGGCGGGCACGAGGCGGCGTTCGTCTTCGCGATCACGGTGGGCGGCGCCGATGCGCGTCGAGCCCATCGAGGTGATGACGTTCGACGGCGACGGCCAGATCACGTCGATGAAGGCCTATTGGGGCCCGCAGAACATGACCACGCTGTAGCTGACTTAGCTTGGTCGCGACCGTGCGTGTCTGTGGCCGACACGCCGCTCTGGGAGACGAGTTGGCGCACACTCAGCGCCCCAGGGTGGTCACGTCCAGAAGACGGCGAACCACATCGCGATGTAGTGGCAGATCGCCGCGACCGCGGTGCACGCGTGGAAGAACTCGTGGTGGCCGAACGTCGTCGGCCACGGGTTCGGCCACTTCAGCGCATAGAGCACGCCGCCGATGCTGTAGAGCGCTCCGCCGACGATCAACAGCACCACCGCCGCGACGCCTGCGCCGTGCATGATCGGCCCGATGAACCATGCCGCCACCCAGCCCGAGCAGGATGTACAGCGGCACTCCGAGCCACCGCGGCGCCGACGGCCACAGCATCTTCAGCGCCACTCCTGCCAGCGCGCCGCCCCACACGATCCAGAGCAGCGTCATACCGCTGCGCTCGGGAAGCGCCAGGAGCGCGAACGGCGTGTAGCTGCCCGCGATGAACACGAAGATCATCGAGTGGTCGGCGCGCTTCATCCACTTGCGCGCGGTCGGTGACGTCCAGTTCACCCGGTGGTAGGTGCCGCTGACGGCGAACATCGCGACGATCGTCAGCGTGTAGATCAAGGTTGCGATGCCGGCGCGCGTCGACTCGAGCGACCACGACACCGCGACGAGCGTGGCACCGCAGAAGACCGCGATGACCGCGGAGTACACGTGGATCCAGCCCCGCAGCCGCGGCCTGCCCAGGAATTGAGCGACACCTTCTGCGAGTGCTTCGGGCAGATCCTCCGGTCCGTGCGGCTCCGCCGGGGCGATCCGAGTTGGCGGTACCCAAAGACGTGGACATGTCACCTCCGCTGAGTCGCTTGGGCAATCCCTGCGTCACAGTAGTCTGACAGTCGTGGACCTCATTCCGCGCCGTCTCAAGGAGCCGATGTACCGGCTCTACGAGATGCGGCTGCGTCAGGGGCTCACTCCTGCGCGCTCCGAACTCCCACGCCATATAGCCGTTCTGTGCGACGGCAACCGGCGCTGGGCGCGTGAGCTCGGACACGACGACGTCAGTTATGGCTACCGCGTCGGCGCCCACAAGATCGCCGAGATGCTGCGCTGGTGCCAGGAAGCCGGCATCGAGATGGCCACGGTGTACCTGCTCTCCACCGAGAACCTGCAGCGCGACCCCGAGGAACTGTCCTCGTTGATCGAGATCATCACCGAGGTGGTCGAGGAGATCTGCGCACCGGCCAATCAGTGGAGCGTGCGCTCGGTCGGCGACCTCGAGCTCATCGGCGAGGAACCGGCGCGGCGGCTGCGCGAGGCGGTCCAGTCGACCGACGGCAACGGAAGTGGGTTTCATGTCAACGTGGCCGTCGGATACGGCGGACGCCAGGAGATCGTCGACGCGGTCCGCGCACTGCTCGGCAAGGAACTGGCCAACGGCGCCACCGGCGACCAGTTGATCGAAGCCGTTACCGCGGAAGCCATTTCGGAGAATCTGTACACCTCCGGCCAGCCCGACCCCGACCTGGTGATCCGCACATCGGGCGAGCAGCGGCTCTCGGGGTTCCTGCTCTGGCAGAGCGCCTATTCGGAGATGTGGTTCACCGAGGCGTACTGGCCCGAGTTCCGCCGGGTGGATTTCCTGCGTGCGCTGCGCGACTACAGCGCCAGGCACCGACGCTACGGGCGCTGAGAAGTCGAGTCGTGGTCACCTCTCCGCACTCGTGTTCGCACTGAGCTGGTGGCTGGGGTTGTACCTACTGGCGCGCGACCCGCGCAAGCTGGTGCTGGTGCTTGCCTCGATCGGGCTGACGAGCTTCGCGCTGGTGGTCGCGCTCGACGCGGTCCGGGTGGTCAGCGCGTCCGAGCTGCTGAGCCGCGTCGAGATCTACCTCGTCGCGGTGCCGGGCATCGCCTGGTTCGCGGTGCTGCTGGAACTGTCGCGGCCCCGCGACACCTGGCGCAGCCGCGTCGGCGAGGCGGCGCTGGTGGCGGGTGTCGCGGTGGTCGCGTTCCTCGGCGCATCGCATGGCCGGCGGCGTCGAGGGCCCGCTGCGGCTGGGCCATTGGGTGATGTTCGCCGCGGTGTCGGTGCCCGTCGGTCGGCGCGATGGTTCACGCGGTCATCCGGCGCTCACAGCCGGTGCCCGGTGGTGGGCTTCGTCGTCGTCGCGACGCTGTTCTTCGCGCTCGGCAACGCCATCCTCGATCATCCCGCTCGGACTGGTGCCCAGCTGGCTGGCGTTGGCGTCCACCGGGTTCGACGTCGCGCTGCTCGGTGTCGCGGTGGCGATCGGGGACGCGTTCGACGAAGGCCAGGCGTTACGCAAGGACATGCTGCGCTCGTTCGTCGGCACGATGGTCGTCGCTGTCCTGTTCGGCGCCCAGCTGCTCGTCGGGATCGCATTCGCGGGGCAGAGCACGACGCTCGCGGCGCTGCTGTTCTCCAGCCTCGGGGTCGCCATCGCGATCAACGTGCTGGCCGATCCGTTGGCCGGCCTGCTGGACCGGCTCGCGTTCTCCCGGTCCCCGGATCTGCGCGCCGACCGCGCCGCGCTGCGCAGCACCGAGGCTGCGCTGCCGCTGCGCTCGGCAAGTCCGCTCGACGGCATGGACGAGGACACCTTCGTCCGCGTCACCCGACGCGCGCTCGGGCATTACGGTGACCTGTCCAAGCTCGTCGCCAGCCCGCTCACCGCGCTTCCGGTCATCGACGAGCGGTTGTCGCGGCGCGGCGCGCCGGATCAGCCGCTGGAGCGCGCCAACGAACTGCGGGCGCTGCTGGCCGAGCGGATCGCAGGTCTCAAACCCCGCGACGGCTCCGACTTCGGCACCACCGAGCAGTGGCGGCACTACAACTCGCTCTATTTCCCGTACGTCGTCGGCGTCCGCGCGTATGCACAGAACGCGACCGCCGCCGGTCTGGACCCGCAGGCGCGCCAGGCGTGGCAGTGGTTGGTCACCGAGGTTCCGCAGCGTTCGCTGCACAATTGGCAGAATGCCGCCGCCCGCGTGATCGCCACCGATCTGAGAAGCAACCTCGTCGCCATCCGCTAGCCCGCTGACCTGCACCTGGCAGTAGTCGGCAGTGTTCGGTGTCGATCTGGCAGTGCCCTTTGCGAACCATCGATGGCATGACCGCAATCACCACCCGGCACACGCCGGCCACCCACTCGGATTCGCAGCTACTGCGCTTCGCGATGCGCGCCGACGCCACGTTGTGCGCCGGTATCGGACTCTTCGTCGCGATGGCCGCCGACCCGCTGTCCCAGCTGTCCGGCCTCACACCGACCGCCGAATGGATCGCAGGCGCCGCGCTCGTCGCCTATGGCGCACTGCTCTACAGCGTCGCCCGTCTGCGTGACATCCGCCGCGTCGGCGTCGGCGTTCTCGCAGGCAATGCGGGCTTCACCGTGGCGGTCGCCGTCGTGCTCGCGGCGGGGTGGCTCCCGCTGACGGCGTTCGGCGTCGCGGCAGCCGTCGCGTTCATCGTCGCCACGATGGGCTTCGCCTGTCTGCAGTACCTCGGGGTGCGTCGCCTGGCGTGACCCCGCCATGACTGGTCCGGAGTCGGCGCTGCGCACGCGAGGAGCAAATCTTGCGGGTGAGAGGTCATGGCGTCGACTCCGGTACCGGTCGAACGTCCGCAACACCCCAAATGAGAAAGGCATCACCATGACCGCAGTGATCACTTCACGACTCAACCAATCGACGGACTCGTTGTTGCGCTTCGCGATGCGGGCCGACGCGGTTCTCACCGGATTGGCCGGACTGGCGGCACTTCCGCTGGTCGGCTGGCTTTCGGAGCTGTCGGGCACGACGACGACCATCGAGTACGGCCTGGCTGGGTTCTTCATCGCCTACGGCGTGGTGGTGTTCGGCCTGTCCACGCTGCCGCGGGTGGCCACCGCAGGCATCGCCGTGATCGCCGCCAACCTGTTCTACACAGTCGCCACGATCGCGGTCGTCGTCACCGATGCGTGGACACTGACCAATGCCGGCGTCGTCCTCACGCTCGCCACCGGCGTGTACACGCTGGTCTTCGCGGAGCTGCAGTACATGGGGCTGCGCCGGATGCGTAAGAGCGCGTGACCTAGAGCTTGCGCAGGCGCAGCCGATTGATCGAGTGATCGGAGTCCTTGCGCAGCACCAGCGTGGCCCGCGGCCTGGTCGGCAGAATGTTGTCGATCAGGTTCGGCCTGTTGATCGAATGCCAGATGTCGCGAGCGGCGAACCATGCCTGCTCGTCGGTCAGTGTGGAGTAGTGGTGGAAATGCGAGGCCGGGTCGGCGAAAGCGCCCTCCCGCATCGACAGGAACCGCGAGACGTACCACCCCTCGATGTCCTCGATGCGCGCGTCGACGTAAACCGAGAAGTCGAACAGGTCCGACACCATCAACGCCGGGCCCGTCTGTAGGACGTTGAGGCCCTCAAGAATCAGGATGTCCGGGTGCTCGATGATCTGCTTCTCGCCCGGCACGATGTCATAGAGCAGGTGTGAGTACACCGGAGCGCACGCGACATCCGAACCCGACTTCACCGTCGTCACGAACCGCATCAGCCCTCTGCGGTCGTAACTTTCGGGAAAACCCTTACGGTGCATGAGGTTACGCCGAGATAGCTCCGCGTTCGGATACAGAAAACCGTCGGTGGTCACCAGGTCGACGCGGGGGTGGTGTTCCCAGCGCGCCAACAGCGCCTGTAGGACACGGGCGGTGGTTGACTTGCCCACCGCAACGCTGCCGGCTACGCCGATGACGAAAGGCACCGGACGGTCCGGGTTCTGTTGCGGCTCACCGAGGAAGTCGGATGTCGTCGCGAACAGCGCCTGCCTGGCCGCCACCTGGAGGTGGATGAGTCGCGCGAGCGGGAGATAGACCTCTTCGACCTCGAGCAGATCGATCTTCTCGCCGAGACCCCGGAGCCGCACCAGCTCGTCCTCGGTCAGCTTCAGCGGCGTCGACATGCGAAGTGCACGCCATTGAGCTCGGTCGAACTCCACGTAGGGGCTGGGTTCGCTCAGCCGCGCCATGGCCACAGTCTTGCAGCTAGCGTATGGGGACATGGACTTAGGTATCGATTATGGGGCTTCGGCATCCTTGGTGACCGAATACCTGTTGCTCGGACTGCGCTTCGACAAGGTCGAGGAAGGCTACGTCGACTCGTTCACCGGAGACCCGGCCCTGCGGCGCCAGGTGGAGTCAGAGCCGCGGCCCGACCCGGCGGATCTGGTCCGTCAGGCCGAACGGCTGCTGACCGAGTTGCCGGCCGGCCTGGACGACAAGCGCGCCGCGTTCGTCGGGTCACACCTGCGGGCACTGGCCTGTGCCGGCCGCAAATTCGCCGGCGAGGAGGTCGGTTTCGTCGACGAGGTCGAGGCCTACTTCGACGTCCGGATCGCCAAGGGAGACCCCGAGCGGTACCGCGAGGCGCACGCCAAACTCGACGAAGCGCTCGGGGGGGCCGGGCCGCTCGGCGAGCGGATTCAGAATCACCGGGCCGCCGAGGAGATTCCGCCTGCCCGCCTCGAAGAGGCCATCCACGCCTTCTCCAGCGAGTTGCGTGATCGCGTGCGGGCCACCTTCCCGCTGCCCGCTCGCGAGACCATCAACTACGAGGTGGTCACCGACAAACCGTGGTCGGGCTTCAACTACTACCTCGGCGACTACACGTCGACCGTCGCAGTCAACGCCGACCTCAAGCAGCAGATGTCGAACCTGCCGCGACTGGTGGCCCACGAGTCGTATCCCGGTCACCACACCGAGCACTGCCGCAAGGAGGCCGGGCTCGTCGAAGGCAGGGGACAGGCGGAGCAGACGATCTTTCTGGTCAACACCCCGCAGTGCCTGATGGCCGAGGGCCTGGCCGATCTCGCGCTCTACGCCGCGGTCGGGCCGGGCTGGGGGAGTTGGGCGTCCGACATCTACGCCGACCTCGGACTGCGGTTCGACGGCGGACGGGCCGAGACGATCGCGGAGGCGACGGCCGCGCTTGCCGACGTCCGGCAGGACGCCGCGCTCATGCTGCACGACGAACACCGCGACGTCGACGACGTCGTCGACTTCCTCAAGCGGTGGCTGTTGGTCGACGACGAACGGGCGCGCCAGATGCTGCGCTTCCTGTCGTCGCCGCTGTGGCGGGCCTACACCAGCACCTATGTGGAGGGGTATCGCCTGCTCAGGGGGTGGCTGGACGCCAGGCCTGACGGTGTCACGCTGACCGAACGGTTCGGCACGCTGCTCGACGAGCCGTTGATTCCGTCCGCGCTGCGGCCTGCCTAGCCCCTGACGCTCGCGCCGGGGTGCGGTTTCATCCGCAACGCGACTCCTCCGTCGCCGCTCGATCGTCGCCCGACTAGTCTCGCTGGCATGACTGCAGAGTCCACACAGGGTCTGGGGACCGAGTACGCCGCCACCGCGAGCGAGGCCTACCGGGCCGCGTTGCAGGTGATCGCATCCGTCGAGCCGCGTATCGCCGACGCCACCCGCAAAGAGCTTGCCGATCAACGGGATTCGCTCAAGCTGATCGCCAGCGAGAATTACGCGTCGCCGGCCGTGCTGCTGACGATGGGCACCTGGTTCTCCGACAAGTACGCCGAGGGCACCGTCGGGCACCGATTCTATGCGGCCTGCCAGAACGTCGACACTGTCGAGGCGTTGGCCGCCGAGCATGCTCGCGAGCTCTTCGGGGCGCCGTATGCCTATGCGCAGCCGCACTCCGGCATCGACGCGAACCTCGTCGCCTACTGGGCCATCCTGGCCACCCGCATAGAAGGTCCAGGATTGGCGGCTCTCAATGCCAAGCACGTCAACGACCTGTCCGAAGCCGACTGGGAGGGCTTGCGCGCCAAGCTCGGCAACCAGCGTCTGCTCGGCATGTCTCTGGACACCGGCGGACACCTCACGCACGGCTTCCGGCCCAACATCTCCGGCAAGATGTTCCATCAGCGCCAGTACGGGACGGATCCGGCTACCGGGTTCATCGACTACGGTGCCGTCGCCGCGGCGGCGCGCGAGTTCAAGCCGCTGGTGCTCGTGGCGGGCTACTCGGCCTACCCGCGCCGGGTGAACTTCGCCAAGATGCGGGAGATCGCCGACGAGGTCGGCGCGACGCTGATGGTCGACATGGCGCACTTCGCCGGCCTGGTGGCGGGCAAGGTGTTCACCGGTGACGAGGATCCGGTGCCCCATGCGCACATCACCACCACGACGACGCACAAATCGCTGCGCGGGCCCCGCGGCGGGCTGATCCTCGCCACCGAGGAGTACGCGCCCGCGGTCGACAAGGGCTGCCCGATGGTGCTCGGCGGTCCGCTGTCGCACGTGATGGCCGCCAAGGCGGTCGCGCTGGCCGAGGCGCGGCAGCCCTCATTCCGCGAGTACGCCCAGGCGGTCGCTGACAACGCCCAGTCGCTGGCCGACGGGTTCGTCAAGCGCGACGCCGGCCTCGTCACCGGCGGCACCGACAACCACCTGGTGCTGCTCGACGTGACGTCGTTCGGGCTCACCGGGCGCCAGGCCGAGTCGGCGCTGCTGGACTCCGGCATCGTCACCAACCGCAACGCGATCCCGGCCGACCCGAACGGCGCGTGGTACACGAGCGGCATCCGGTTGGGTTCCCCGGCGCTGACGTCCCGCGGCTTCGGCGCCGACGACTTCGATCGCGTCGCCGAACTGGTCGTCGAGGTGCTGAAGAACACCCAGCCCGCCGCGGGGCCGAACGGGCCGTCGAAGGCCAAGTACTCGCTTGCCGAGGGGACTGCCGAGCGGGTTCACGCCGCAGCGGCCGAGCTGCTGGACGCCAATCCGCTGTATCCGGGTCTGACGCTGTAGGCAGTCCGAAAGGCCTGGACCAGGTACGACAGCCCAGAAAAGCGCGGCGTGTCGGCGTGGGAATTTTACGATTCCCACAGAATTGGGTTAATGTAACCGCATGGCACAGAAACCTGTCGCTAATGCGTTGACGCTCGAACTCGAGCCTGTGGTTCTTGAGCAGCTCCGGCGTCATATCGACTCCGAGGACCTCTGGTTCGCGCACGATTACGTGCCGTTCGACCAGGGTGAGAACTTCGCATTCCTCGGCGGCCGTGACTGGGATGCGTCGGACGTGACGCTGCCCAAGCAGGTCACCGACGCCCTCGAAATTCTGCTGATCACGAAGGACAACCTCGCCGGATACCACCGCGAGCTCGTCGAACATTTCCTCCTTGAGGCCAAATGGGGCCGGTGGATGGGGCGCTGGACCGCCGAGGAGCATCTGCACGCCGTCGCGTTGCGCAACTACCTCGTGGTCACTCGCGAGATGGACCCGTCGGCCAACGAAGACGTGCGCGTACAGCATGTGATGAAGGGCTACCGCGCCGACACCTACAGCCAGATCGAGACGCTGGCGTTCATGGCGTTCTGGGAGCGTGCCCACGCGGTCTTCTGCCGCAACCTGCAGGCGCAGGTCGGCGAACCCGTGCTCGAGGGTCTGCTCGGCCGCATCGCCCAGGACGAGGAACGCCATGAGCAGTTCTTCGCCGACCTTGTCGGCCATTGCCTGACCTATTCCCGCGACGAGACCATCGAGGCGATCGCGCATCGCGCCGCGGGCCTCGACGTCGTCGGCGGCGACATCGATGCGTATCAGGACAAGGTGGCCACGGTGGCCGAGGCGGGCATCTTCGGCCGGGATGAGCTGAGCAAAGTCATCGCCGACCGGATCACCGCGTGGGGGCTGGCCGACGAGCCGCGTCTGCAGCAGTTCATCAGCTCGTAACTCGCGCGACTTTTCGTGACGGCGCGCCTGCGAGGCGCGATTGCTGCAGCCGGAGTAGCGTCAAATCCGATGGCTAGCAACATGCGCTGCTGTCCGGGCGGTCCAGATCTTCACGATCCCGAGAGGACCGGCCCCGGTCCTGAGACCGCTTGTGTGTCCACCGAGAAGTTCGTGCGGGGACCGCGCGAACTCGCGGAGCCTCTAGGAGCGCTACGTGACTGATTCGCAGGACCGGCGAAGCCGGCAATCGGACCAATGCCAGACCTACGTGCTCGACACCTCCGTGTTGCTGTCCGATCCCTGGGCCATCACGAGATTTGCCGAACACGAAGTCGTGGTCCCGCTGGTGGTCATCAGCGAGTTGGAAGCCAAACGACACCACCACGAGCTCGGTTGGTTCGCTCGGCAGGCACTGCGATTGTTCGACGATCTGCGGATCGAACACGGGCGTCTCGATCAACCCATTCCGGTGGGTGACGCGGCGGCACCATGCAGGTCGAACTCAATCACAGCGATCCGTCGGTGCTGCCCGCCGGCTTCCGGAACGACAGCAACGACGCCCGAATCCTCACCGTCGCAGCCAATCTCGCCGCGGAGGGTAAGCGAGTCACGTTGGTGAGCAAGGACATTCCGCTCCGGGTGAAGGCAGGCGCGGTCGGGCTGCTTGCTGACGAGTACCACGCACAGGACGTCGATCGCCTCGGGGTGGACCGGGATGGCCGAGGTCGAGGTGCCCAGCGACGATATCGACGCTCTGTTCGCCGAGGGCGAGATCGACCTCGAAACTGCGCGCGACCTGCCCTGCCACACCGGAATTCGGTTGCTGGGCAGTAACTCTCACGCGCTTGGTCGTGTCAACGCCGACAAGCGGGTGCAGTTGGTGCGCGGTGACCGCGAAGTGTTCGGCCTCCGGGGAAGGTCAGCCGAACAGAGGGTTGCGCTCGATCTGTTGCTCGACGAGTCGGTGGGCATCGTGTCGCTGGGCGGCAAGGCCGGCACCGGAAAGTCGGCGCTGGCGCTGTGCGCGGGTTTGGAGGCAGTGCTGGAGCGGCGCACTCAGCGCAAGGTCGTGGTATTCCGTCCGCTCTACGCGGTCGGTGGCCAGGAGCTCGGCTACCTGCCCGGCAGCGAGAGCGAGAAGATGGGTCCGTGGGCCCAGGCCGTCTTCGACACCCTCGAAGGCCTCGCCAGCCCGGCCGTCCTCGAGGAAGTTCTGTCCCGAGGGATGCTCGAAGTGCTGCCGCTGACCCACATCCGCGGACGCTCTCTGCACGATTCGTTCGTGATCGTCGACGAAGCGCAGTCACTGGAGCGCAACGTACTGCTGACCGTGCTTTCGCGACTCGGCGCGGGTTCGCGGGTGGTGCTGACCCACGATGTGGCACAACGGGACAACCTCCGCGTCGGCCGCCACGACGGCGTCGGGGCGGTGATCGAAAAGCTCAAGGGCCACCCGCTGTTCGCACACATCACACTGCTGCGCAGCGAACGCTCCCCGATCGCTGCTTTGGTCACCGAGATGCTCGAGGAGATCAGCCCCGGCGCCCTGCCCTGACCTCTGATTTCGGCGTGGTTATCGCCGCTTCAGCGCCGATAACCACGCCGAAATCGCGCGCGGTAGGCTGCGTCCGTGCGCTGGCGTTTTCTGACGGCTCTGCGCGTCGCAGTGTCGATGCGGCGGCAGCCTCACAGGGTCGGCGCATGCGGACACCGTCGATTGCGCGCAGGTCAAGTGCGTGGCGTTGACGTTCGACGACGGGCCGGGCCCGTTCACCGACCGGTTGCTCCAGATCCTGCTCGCCAACGACGCCAAGGCGACGTTCTTCCTGATCGGCGACAAAGTGACCGCCGATCCGACCGCGGCACGGCGGATCGCCGACGCGGGAATGCAGATCGGCAATCACACCTGGCAACACCTCGACATTACGACGTTGCCGCCCGCCGAGGTTTCCGAGCAGTTCCGCAGGGCCACCGAGACGATCGAGGCCGCGACGGGCCAGCGCCCGGCGCTGATGCGTCCGCCCTTCGGGGCCATCAACGACGCGGTGCTGGCCGAGGCGGGACGCCAGGGACTGGCCGGCATCAACTGGGACGTCATCCCGTTCGACTGGGAGAACGATGCCGACATCGCCGCGACCCGGGCCGTGCTGATGAGCCAGATCAGGCCGAACTCGGTGGTGCTGCTGCACGACACCTTCTCATCGACGGTCGACCTGGTCGAACAGTTCATCCCCGTGCTCAAGGCGAACGGCTATCACCTGGTGACCGTCTCGCAGATACTCGGCCCGCGGGCACCGGGAAGTCTGTACGGCGGCCGAGAAAACGGCCCGCCGGTCCACGACCTGGTCGACGTCCCGTAATCCGGAGCGAGCCGTAATCCGGAGCGAGTTGGTCAGCGCTGTCGGCGCCCCTCCACCAGGAACCACCCCGCGGCCGCTGCGCCGGACACCGCCAGCATTCGATCCGCGCCCCAACCGTGCCTGGCTTTGGCCAGGTCGACCAACGACGCCAGTCCCAGCATGACGAAGCCGGTCCGCAGGGCGGGCTGGCTGGTGGCCGTCGTGACGAGGGTGGTTGGCGTGGACGCAATTGCGGGTTCGAGGGTAGCGGTCACCGCGTCTCCTGATATGTGCCTGGGATGACCCGCCGCCAGGTCGAGGCTCGACGGCGAGTCCGATGCTCCGAGATTCTGCGCCTGTCTTGACGATTCGTCAGGCGTTTTAAAGATCTCCTCGATCCGAACCCCGGTGATCTAACCGCTGCCTGCCAACCGCGATCCCGGTGCGAAGCCCTCGGTGATGACACGGCGACGTGCGAAGCGCCATCCGTCGCCGTCCGGGTTTACGCCCGTGGCAGGCACGGCGACGTCGCGGTAGGTGCCCCAATGGTCCAGACCGCGCGTTCCGATGAACTGAAAGCACGCGTACGCCTTCGCGCTGCCGTCCGATTGCGGTTCGACGTAGATCGAACTGAGGTGATGACGCGCAGGCAGGAAGTCGGCGTCGACGAACTGGCCGCTGGTGCGGGTGAACAGGCCAAGGACTTCATCTGGGCCACTGAAGGTTTCAGCCCCGATCTTCAGCACGCCGTCCGGCGCGAACAGCTGCGCCAACCGGTCGACTTTTCCCGTGTCGGCCAGGTACTGGTAGGTCGTGAGCAGCGTGGTGACGCCGACGCGGACCCGCGAGCGCTCGTCGCGCTCATACTCCTCGCGCGAGCGGTCGTGGGCCGGGTTAATCGCCGTCCTTCACCTTGGCCATCTTCAGCACGTCGAGCCGCTTGTCCAGCTCCTCTTCGGAGAGCTTGTCACCGATCAGGCCCGCGGTCGATGACCGTCTGGCGGATCGTCTTGCGCTCCTTGAGGGCCTCCTTGGCTACCTTGGCGGCCTCCTCGTAGCCGATGGCGGAGTTCAGCGGTGTCACGATCGACGGCGACGACTCGGCCAGCTCACGCAGGTGCTCCTCGTTGGCGACCAGGCCGTCGATGCACTTGGTGGCGAACAACTTCGACACGTTGGCCAGCAGTGTGAAGGACTCAAGGACGTTGCGCGCCATCATCGGGATGTACACGTTGAGCTCGAACGCTCCCGACAGGCCACCGACGGTCGACGGCCGCGTCGTTGCCGATGACCTGCGCGGCAACCTGCGTCACCGCCTCGGGGAGGACGGGGTTGACCTTGCCGGGCATGATCGAGCTGCCCGGCTGCAGGTCGGGCAGCTGCAGCTCGCCCAGACCGGTCAGCGGGCCGGACCCCATCCAGCGGATGTCGTTGGCGATCTTGGTCAGCGAGACCGCGATCGTCTTCAGTGCTCCGGATGCCTCGACCAGTCCGTCACGCGCGGCCTGTGCCTCGAAAGAGTCCACCGCCGTGCGCAATTCCGCGATGCCCGTCTGGTCGACGAGCACGTCGACGACCTTGGTGCCGAACCCGTCAGGCGCATTGAGCCCGGTGCCGACCGCGGTGCCGCCGATGGCCAGCTCGCCGAGCCGGGGCAGCGTGGCCTTGACGCGCTCGATACCGGCCTGGATCTGGCGCGCGTAGCCGCCGAACTCCTGGCCGAGGGTCACCGGGACGGCATCCATCAGGTGGGTTCGGCCGGACTTCACCGTCGTCCGCCACTGACGGGCCTTGACCTCCAGCGATTCGTGCAGCACCTCAAGTGCCGGAATCAGGTGGCGCACAGCCGCTTCCGTCGCCGCGATATGGGTGGCGGTGGGGAAGGTGTCGTTCGAGCTCTGCGAGCGGTTCACATCGTCGTTGGGGTGCACGGTCACCGGAGGATCGAAGCCGGCGGCGATGCTCGCGATGACCTCGTTGGCGTTCATGTTCGAGCTGGTGCCCGAACCGGTCTGGAACACGTCGATCGGGAACTGGTCGTCGTGCTTGCCGTCGGCGATCTCGGCGGCTGCGGCGATGATCGCGTCGGCCTTGTCGGCATCCAGCAGGCCGAGGTCCTTGTTCACCTGCGCGCACGCACCCTTGAGCAGGCCGAGCGCACGGATCTGGGTGCGCTCCAGTGGCCGGAACGAGATCGGGAAGTTCTCTACCGCCCGTTGCGTCTGTGCGCGCCACAACGCAGTCGACGGGCACCCGGACCTCGCCCATGGTGTCGTGCTCGATCCGGTACTCGCCAGCTTCGCTCTGAACAGCGGCGTCGGTGCTCATGTATGTCCTTCGTGTGTCGGTGATTACGGCAACGGGTAGGCGGCGGTCTTGTCGCCGGTGAAGTCCACGGCGGAGTACTCGTTCAGCTTGGACAGGCGGTGGTAGGCCTCGATCATCCGGACGGTGCCGGACTTCGAGCGCATCACGATCGACTGGGTGGTGCATCCGCCGCCGTAGTACTGAACGCCCTTGAGCAGGTCGCCGTCGGTGACGCCGGTGGCCGAGAAGAAGACGTTCTCTCCGGACACCAGGTCCTCGGTGTTCAACACGCGATCGAGGTCGTGGCCGCGATCGAGGGCCTTTTGTCGCTCCTCGTCGTCGGTGGGGGCGAGTTGGGCCTGGATGGCGCCGCCCATACAGCGGATGCGCCGCGGCCGTGATGATGCCCTCGGGGGTGCCACCGATACCGGCAAGCAGGTCGGTTCCGGATCCGGGACGGCACGCGGCGATGGCGCCGGCGACGTCGCCGTCGGAGATGAGCCGGATGCGGGCACCGGCTTCGCGGACGTCGGCGACGAGCTGGGTGTGCCGGGGGCGGTCCAGCACGCACACCGTCAGATCGTGAGACGGTCAGGTTCTTGGCCTTGGCGACGCGGCGGATGTTCTCGCCGATCGGGGCGGTGATGTCGATGACGTCGACGGCGTCGGGTCCGACGGCGATCTTGTTCATGTAGAACACCGCCGACGGGTCGAACATCGCGCCGCGCTCGGCCACCGCGAGCACCGAGATGGCGTTGGGCATGCCCTTGCTCATCAGCGTGGTGCCGTCGACCGGGTCGACTGCGAAGTCGCAGTCGGGGCCGTCGCCGTTGCCGACCTCTTCGCCGTTGTAGAGCATCGGGGCGTTGTCCTTCTCGCCCTCGCCGATGACGACCACACCGCGCATCGACACCGAGTTCACCAGTTCACGCATGGCGTCGACGGCCGCGCCGTCGCCACCCTCCTTGTCGCCGCGGCCGACCCAGCGTCCCGCCGCCATCGCGCCCGCCTCGGTGACTCGAACGAGCTCGAGTGCGAGATTTCGGTCCGGTGCTTCACGGCGAGCGGCGCTCATGCGCAGATTCTCCCATTAGCGAACTCCACTTTGGGAGCTGGGATACTGGCTGCCATGACGACGCCGCCCGAGCCGGGCCACACGGTCGCCGGCGACCCGGGCCGCGAGCCTGACGCCGCAGGCCACGACGGGTCCGGCACGCCCGCCGCGGGCTATGTAGTTCCGGCCGCCAAGCCTGCAAAGCCCCGCCTGCTCCAGGACGGCCGCGACATGTTCTGGTCGATGGCCCCGCTCGTCGTGGTCTGCGTGCTCCTGGCCGGAGTGCTCGGAATGTGCTCGTTCGCACCGACCGGTCCCGGGCCGGGGCCGGTGCCCGACTACGACGCAGCCGCCGCGCTGCAGGCCGACGCCAACGCACTCAAGATCCCGATCCGCGTGCCTCAGCTGCCCGACGGTTGGCAATCCAACTCGGGCAGCCGTAAAGGCATCGAGGGCGGACGGACCGACCCGGTGACCGGGCAGCCCGTGCGGGCCGTCGCCGCCATCGTCGGCTACCTGACGCCGAGCGGCATGTACCTGAGCATCACGCAGAGCAACGCCGACGAGGACAAGCTGATCCGTCGTTGAGCCCCGAGCTGGTGCCGACCGGTACGCAGGACGTCGACGGGCGTCGAGTGGGTGGTCTACGAGGGCGGGGAGCGCGACGGCAGGCCGAGTGAGCCGGTGTGGACCGCGCAGGTTCGCGGTCCGACCGGGCCGGCGCAACTTGCCGTAACCGGCGCCGCAGGTACGGACGAGTACCGTACGCTGGCCGCGGCGACGCAGTCCCAGTCGCCGCTGCCGGTCACGTAACCCCAGGAGACGCCATGACCGCCGCCCCTAATCCTGATGTCGCCGCCGGAGCGGCTCCGGAAGCCGATCTGACCGGATGGACCGCCGAGCCGTTCACCGCGGCCGGGTTCACCTACGACGTGTATCGCAAGGGCGAGGGCCCCGGCGTGGTGCTCATTCCCGAGATGCCCGGTCTGCATCCTGGCGTACTGGCACTCGGAAATCATCTGGTGGACAACGGCTTCACGGTGGCCGCGCCCTCTCTGTATGGCACCCCGGGGGCGCCAGGCGTCCGACCGGGTGCGGTGCCGGTGATGCTCCGTGGCTGTGTGGCAAAGGAATTTGCCGCATTCGCGACCAACGCCGACCGGCCGATCGCCCACTACCTGCGTGCGCTGGCCCGCGACCTCAACGCGCGAACGCCGGGCAAGGGCGTCGGTGTCATCGGCGAGTGCTGGAGTGGCGGGTTCGCCCTCGCGGCCGCGGTGGACGACAGTGTTCTGGCGCCTGTGTTGAGCCAACCGTCACTGCCGATCGGGTTGACGGCCAAGCAGAAAGCCGACCCCGGAGTGTCGGAGGCCGAGTTGAAGATCATCGAACGGCGGGCCGCCGAGGAGGGTCTGTGCGCACTGGGCCTTCGCTTCAGCGAGGATCCGCTGTGCCCGGCGGCGAGGTTCACGACGCTCAAGAAGCGGCTCGGTGATGCGTTCGAGGTCATCGAGATCGACTCGAAGAAGGGCAACGAGCACGGGTTCGGCAAGATGGCGCACTCGGTGCTGACGCTCGAGGTGCGTGAGCGGGAGGGCCAGCCCGCCTACGAGGCGCGCAGACGTGTCGTCGAGTTCCTCAAGGAGCGGCTGGTCTGATCAGGCCGGCGCGGGCTCGGGTTCGGCGTCGGCCTCGGGTTCTGGCTTGGTCTTGGGCTTCCCCGGCAGGATCCGGCGCCACCACGGTGTCTCACGCTCGGCGCGGTCATCCTTCGGATCGGCGCTGGTGCCGGTGAGTGATTCGAACGAGGCGTCCTTGTAGACCGCCCGATACACACTGATCGTCGTCACGATGACGATCATCAGCACGGGGCCGAGCACGACTCCCCAGAACCCGAACATGTGCAGCCCCGCGAACACCGACAGCAGCACCAGCGCGGGGTGCAGGTAAGCGCTCTTGGGCACCAGGAACGGACGCAGGATGTTGTCGATGCTCGTCACGACGACGACGTGGAACACCACGACGAAGATGCCGCCTGCCACGTTGCCGAACACCGCCATGCCGATCCCGAGCGGGATGGTGACGATGCCGCTGCCGAGGGGAATGAACGACAGCGCGGTGAGGAAGATGACGAACATGAAGAAGCCGTCGTGAAACCCGGCGATGTAGATGGAGATGGCGCCGGCCACGCCCTGGCACAGGGCGATGATGAACTGCCCCTTGACCGTGGCCGACACCATCGCCCCAACCTTGGCTAGGTAGATGTCGGAGACCTTCTCTCCCAACGGGTTCAGGTCGCGGAACAGGGACACGACCTTGTCGCCGTTGGTGAGCAGCGCGATGAAGACGTAGAGGAAGATGATCGCGGCGGTCAGCGTGGCGGCGAGTCCCCCCACCGAGTCACGGGCGAATCCCAGTGCGATCTCACCGGCGTTCTGCCCGACCTTCGTGGCCGCCTCGCGCACCGAGTCCGGGGTCAGCGTGATGTTCATGAACGGGACACGGGCCAGCAGTTCGTTCGCCGAATCCAGCAGTCGCTGCGCGAGCGCGGTGAAGTCCGTCTGTTCGGCCCAGCGGCCGACGCTCGCCACCATCTGGCTGATCTGCAGGAACGCCAGGAAGATCACCCCGGCGAGGGGCAGCGCCACCGTCGCGATCGCGGCGAACAACGTCAGCGTTGCCGAAAGTCCGACATTCATTCGGCGCCGCAGGCGCTGGTAGAGCGGCCCGAACAAGTAGGCCAGCACCGCTGCGATGGCGATCAGGAGCAGATAGCCGCGCAGGAAGTAGGCGCCGACGACGAGCGCGATCACCGTCAGTACGGTCAGGGCGCGCTTCTGGGTGAGGGTGAAGTCGTCCTGCATCGCCCGCCTCCCGGACCAGCCGATTCGCCGCCGACCGCAACCCTATCCCGTGTCGACGGTGCCCGACGGCGATCGGCCCACCTGTCGCGAGCGTTGCTCTCCGACGAAGCGCATGGCCAACCGGTTCATCAGCACTGGTGCCACCCGCGCGAGTAACCATTGCGCATGTGCCACAGTCGGTTTGACCAGAATCGCCTTGTTCTTCTCGATCGCCCGCAGGGTGTCGCGGGCCAGCCGGTCTGCGTTGTAGGGCTTGCCGCCCTGTGCCTGCAGGAAGTAGTCGCGGCCGACGAAACCGCCGACCGCGCCCTTGTCCAGGATCGGTGTCTCGACCGCGGCCGGACACACCACCAGCACGCCGACGCCACGGGGAACAGCCTCCGAGCGCAGCGCCATCGACAGCCCGACGACGGCGTGCTTGGTCGCCACGTAGCTGGTGACCTGACCGGCCGCGGTGAGGCCCGCCATCGAGGCGGTGTTGATGATGTGACCGCGGCCCTGCTGCAGCATCTGCGGGTAGGCCGCCGCGATACCGTGCACGACACCGCGGATGTTGATGTCGATGATCGCGTTCCACTGGTCGAGTGTCAGCAACTCGGTATCGCCACCCCAGACGATGCCCGCGTTGTTGAACAGCAGGTCCAACCGCCCGGCCTGCGCGACGACGTCGTCGACGACCGCCTGCACCGCGGCGCTGTCGGTGACGTCGAGGCGCAGCGCCCGGGCCCGTGAACTCAGCGTCGTCACGACGCGGTCGGCCGCGGCCGCGTCGATGTCCGTGCAGACGACATGGGCGCCCGCTTGATCCAGCGCGCGGCACAGCGCGGCGCCGATCCCCGATCCGCCGCCGGTCACGATGGCGTGCTTGCCTGCGAAGCTCACGACGACTGCTCCACGAGCCTCATCACGTGGCCCATCACATCCGGATAGCGCTTCAGATGCGCACCGCCGTTGATGTCCAATACCTCGCCGGTCAGCCAGGACGACCCCGGAGAGCACAGGTACACAACAGCATTGGCGATATCCTCCGGCGTGCCCGCGCGGCCGAGCGCGGTGTTGTCGATGTAGTCCTCGACGACGCCGGGCACCGACGCGGCAGCGGCGGTCAGCGGGGTGTGCACGAAGCCGGGTGCCACGGCGTTGACTCGGATGCCGCGCGGTCCCATCTCCAGGGCCGCAACCTGGGTGAGCATCGACAGACCCGCCTTGGCCGCGCAGTAGGCGCTCATCCCCGCGGCAGGCTGGCGGGCGTTGAGGGAGGTGATCGACACCAGCGAGCCGCCTTCGCGTAGGTGGCGTCCTGCGTGCTTCATGACGATCATCGACCCGTTGAGGCACACGTCGATGACGGCGCGGAAATCGTCGACGGGCATGTCGGTGATCAGGCCGACATTGCTGAATCCGGCGCAGTTCACCGCGATGTCGAGCGGGCCGAGGTCATCGAAGAGGCGCTGTACCGAGTCCTCGTCGGTGACGTCGACGTACGCCGAGGTGTGTGCGGCGCCGAGCTCGGCGGCACGGTCACGGGCTCCCTCGGCGTTGAGGTCGGCGACGGTCACCGTGCATCCCTCGGCCGCGAGTGCCTGGGCGGTTGCCCACCCGATGCCGGATGCGCCGCCGATGATCACGGCGACCCGCTCGCTACTGTTGCTCATCCAGTTGGCCCTTCGATGGGAAATAGAACGCGTTCTAACGTCACACTCGCAGACCGAAAGTGCAATAGCGAATGGCAAACTCGACGGGGTGACCGAGCTGAAGAGATCCGAGTCGATAACCGTCGCCGTACCTCCCGACCAGCTGTACGCGCTGGTGTCGGACGTGACCCGGACGGGGGAGTGGAGCCCCGTCTGCCGGGCCTGCTGGTGGGATGACGGCGACGGACCAACGGTGGGAGCGTGGTTCACCGGCCGCAACCAGACCCCCGAGCGAACTTGGGAAACCCGCAGCCAGGTCGTCGCCGCCGATCCTGGACGCGAGTTCGCGTGGGAGGTCAACGAGGGCTGGGTGCACTGGGGCTACTCATTCGCCCCGGAGGGTACCGGTACCCGGCTCACCGAATCGTGGGAGTTCCTGCCCAAGGGCATCGCAGGTTTTCACGAGCGCTTCGGGGACGCGGCCGACACCGAGATCGAGAAACGCAGCGAGGCCGCCAAGAGCGGCATTCCCGCGACGCTCGCGGCGATCAAGAAAGCCGCCGAAAGCGCATGACGGATCGGCGGTGACCACACATGGGACTTGGCCTGCTCATGGGCACCGGTCGGGGCGTTCGCATCGCGGGTGTAGATGAGGTGAACGACCCCGGTGGCGAACGTGTTGGACTTCTGCAACTTCAGCGGGATCGGGTCCCCCGTTGTCGAACAGCCGCGCACCGATGCGCACCGCGATGGGATTCATCGGGGCATGATCACCGAGGCCGTCGTACCCTTGGGCGTGGCCGCCGACACCGGCGTCCAGCAAATCGGAGTCCACCGAGTCCTTGGCGTTAGCGTCGGTACTCATCTCTGGCCCGGCGCGCCGAGGCAGGATCGGAGCAACGAACGCGGTGGTAGAGCACAGAGGCGCCTGGGGGACTGGCGAACGCTGGCGTTCTGCCTGGCCGTTGATGGCGCCGCCGGTCGTGATGACCGCTGGACTGGCGGTGCTGCTTGCCATCGATGACGGCAGCGCAGCCGTGCGAGTCATCGACGATCTGACCGTTCTCGGCCTGTCCTCTCGCCGCGTGGGCGGCGGAGCGGCGAGATGCGCACCGCATCGGCGATGGCGGCGGCGCTCGGTCCTGGGGGTGGCCGCCTGCCCCGCGATGGCGCCTTTCGACGGCCGTGTCACGCGGCAGGCGGCGACGCTAGCATTCCGGCTGGCGCTGTGCGTTGGCGCGCCTACTGACAAAGTCCTGGCACCTCGACGAAGCACTGACGAATCTCCGCAAAGCGCGTTCACCTCGCCGATCGCTGTTCGATGATGTGCGGACCGCGATGCCGCCCCGTTGGTGGTATCGCTGGACCTCGACGAGTTCAAGTTCGCGAGGTGGGCATCCGGACTGCCGACAGGTGGCACGCCGGGCGACGGATCGCGGCCTGTGTGCGGCCGGGCGAACGCTCGACAGTGACGAGTTCGCCTCTCCTGGAGGGCGCCTCGACGCTCTCAGCCTTCTATCTTCCCCCCTCCGTCGACGGTCATCAGGTCCTCCATCCGCTCCAGCGTCGGGGTCGCGGTGGCATCACCCGACGAGCCGGATGTCACACCCGCGACCATGTTGAAGCGTGCGGAAATAGCCGTCGCGCGCTGCGAAGCATTCCCGGTCGGCGGCGTGTCCACTTTGACGTGAGATGAGCCGGTCCACGACTCGGGATCCGTCGTCGCCGAGGGATGCGGTCGGCAATGCCTGCTCTGGCGAATGTGGTCAGCTCCATCGGCTAGCGCATGATGCACCGGAAGCCGATGTGGCTCATCCCGGTATCGACCTGCTGCGGCCTGCGGGCGGAAGGTCGGTACCGCATGCAGTAGCTGTCGGCGCACAGGAAGGAACCGCCCTTGATCACCTTGCGCGGGACCTTGAACCGCGGCTGGCTCGGATCGTAAGTATCTGCGGCGCAACATGGTTGAACATCCCGTGTCGACCCGTACCAGTCGCAGGTCCATTCCCACACGTTGCCCGCCGCGTCGTGGAGTCCGTAGCCGTTCGGGGGGAAGCTGCCGACCGGCCTGCTCTGTCCGTAGCCGGTGTCGGGCAGGTAGGGGAACTCCCCGTGCCAGTAATTGGCCAGCGGCAGCCCTGGCGGTTCGGGCTCGTCGCCCCAGGTATAGACGGCATGGGCGAGGCCGCCCCGGGCCGCGACCTCCCACTCGGCCTCGGTCGGTAACTCGCATCCGATCCACTGCGCGTACGCCGCGGCGTCTTCGAACGCGACGTGCACGACGGGATGGTCGTCGCGGCTGCGCAGTGACGAGCGCGGTCCGCGCGGATGGTTCCAGCAAGCGCCCGGCGTCCACCGCCACCACTGGCTGACATGCCTGAGATCAACCGGGCCGGTGGTGCGGTGGAACACCATCGAACCGGGCTGGAGATTCTCCGGCGGAGCACCGGGATAGTGGGCAGGGTCGAGCGGTCGCTCGGCGACCGTCAGATAGCCGGTGGCGGAGACGAACTCGGCAAACTGAGCGTTGGTCACCTGAAATCTCTGCATCCAGAAGCCGTCGACGGTGACCTCGCGGGCCGGCCCCTCTTCGGGGTAGTGCTCGTCGGAGCCCACCACGGTGGTTTGTGCCGGGATCCAGGCGAACCCGTCAGTCATGTGGCGGCTATCTGGCATCTGGTGTGTACACAGATCGCGATTCGGCGCTGAAACGCGATCTGGGTGCACACTAGCGGGCCTAAGTCAGTCACTGAAGACGGTGTTCCAGTCGTTCTTCATGCTGACGACGCTCCAGCCGAACTCACCGGCGTGCTCGAGTGCGCGTTCGGCTCCAGCGGTGTAGTCGAATTCGCGTTCGGCGTCGTCGTGGAGGATCAACAGCCGCAACGCGGCCTCGCCAGGGCGCCCGGAATACATCAGCATCTCGTCGTCCCCGTTCGAATTCCCCGCGGACAGGATCGGACGTCGGCCGATGCGATTCCAGATCCGCACCGGCTTCTCCGGGCCGTCGTCGAACACATCGAGTGCCGGCTGGATCAACAGATCACCATGGCCGTCCCGGCCATCGAACTTCAAGCCCTGGGAGCTGCCGACGACACGCTCTGGCGGAATGCCGTAAATGGACGCGGTGATCGGTCGCATGAAGTCCCGGCCACCCCCGGAGACGATGTAGCAGTTGAAGTCGTGCTCTTCCAGATACCGCAGCAGCTCCACCATCGGGACGTATACACAGGTCAGGTACGGCCGGCCCAATGTCGGATGCGTGGCCTGAGTGAAGAAGGCGTTCACCAAGGCCGCGTGGTCTTCGACACTCATCGACTCGTGGAGCGACATCACCGCGCCGGCAAGGACTTTCAGGTCAGAGTCATCGCCCTGGTAGTGCTTGGTGATCGCACCGCCGAACCAGTTGAGATCCCCGGCGACCGCCGCCCGGTAGGGTTCCTGCTCCGCGAGGGGGGCATCGGTGGCTGCCCTTTCGGCCAGTCGGCGGATGATGAAGTCGAGCTGGATGTACATCGGCTTCTCGCACCACAGCGTGCCGTCGTTGTCGAAGACAGCGACCCTGGCTTCGTGCTCGACGAAGTCCGGACCTTCGGTGGTGACCCGTGCCACGAAGTCGGTGATCGCCGACTTCGTGGCTCCGTCGCTCCAGCTGTCGAGTTCCGCCACTCTCACCCGCCCCGAGTAGCCAGGAACTTGTTGAGTTCGTCGACGGCATGGTCGATCGTGAATGACGCGGGCTCCTGGCGGGGCGGAAACTCCTTGAACGTCTCCAGGAACTGCGTCGCGATCGCGGACCCGTAGAGTACCAGATAGATACGATCAATCACCCAGTCCCAGTAGGTGTTTGATGTGATGTCGGCCCGCTCGAAGGGATCGGTCCGCAGATTGAACAGTTTGGGGGCGCGCAGCGGGGTGAACGGTTCGAACCAGATCTGCAGAGTGCCCTGGCAGCGCTGCTCCTGGAAGACGACCTTCCAGTTCTCCGCGCGGATACCGAGCACGTCGCAGTCGTCGGAGAAGTAGATCAGCCCTCGACGTGGGCTCTTGTCGACTTCGCCGGTGAGGTACGGCACAAGGTTGTAGCCGTCGATGTGGACCTTGTACTCGGTGTTGCCGTCGGCCCCCGCCGTATGGCCCGCTTGAGTTTGTCGACGATGTCCGGGTCGCCGGCGGCAGCCAGGAAGGTCGGCAGCCAATCATGGTGTTGGACAATTTCATTGGAGACGGTGCGCGGTTTGATCTTACCTGGCCACCGGATGAGTTCCGGAATCCGGAAGGCGCCCTCCCAGTTGGTGGCTTTCTCGCTGCGAAACGGGGTTGTCGCACCGTCGGGCCAGCTGTTCGCGTGCGGGCCGTTGTCGGTCGAGTAGACGACGATGGTGTTGTCCGCGATATCCAGTTCGTCGAGAGCATCGAGCAACTGTCCGACGTTTCGGTCGTGGTCGATCATCGTGTCGTGGTAGGGCGACTGCCATCGGCCGGACTGTCCCAAACTCTCCGGTTTGGTATGCGTGCGAAAGTGCATGTGCGTCATGTTCATCCACACGAAGAACGGGGTGCCCGCCTCGTGCTGCCGTTTGATGAAATCGACGCAGGCGCCGGTCGTCTCGTCGTCGATGGTCTCCATCCGCTTCTTGGTCAGCGGGCCGGTGTCCTCGATGCGTTGTTTGCCGACCGGGCCGTACCGCTCGTCGACCTCGCCGGAGTCCTCGTCGGTGGCCCAGGAGTGGATGACGCCGCGCGGCAGCAGCGCTTGCGCGCATGATCGGCGCTTCCTCGGCGGTGGGGTAGTCGGCGTTCTCGGGCTCCTCCTCGGCGTTGAGGTGATAGAGATTGCCGAAGAACTCGTCGAACCCGTGCACGGTCGGCAGGTACTTGTTCAGGTCGCCGAGGTGATTCTTTCCGAACTGGCCCGTCGCGTAGCCCATGGGCTTCAGCAGCTCGGCGATTGTCGGATCTTCCTTCTGCAGCCCGATGTCGACGCCGGGCATGCCGACCTTGCTCATCCCGGTGCGGTACACGCTCTGCCCGGTGATGAACGACGACCGGCCCGCCGTGCAGCTCTGCTCACCGTAGGAATCGGTGAAAAGCATTCCCTCGTCGGCGATCCGGTCGATGTTAGGGGTGAAGTACCCCATCATCCCCCGGCTGTAGCAGCTGAGGTTGGAGATGCCGATGTCGTCACCCCAGATCACCAGGATGTTCGGTTTGGATTCAGGCATGCGCAATCCCCTTCTTGAATTGTCGTGCCGTCAAGTGGCGGTCTGACCCTAGTCGGATGCCAGGAAGTCTTCGAGCTTCCTGACGATCTGGTCGATGCTGAAGCTCGCCGGTGGGTGCCGTGGCGGGAACTCCTTGAACGTGTCGAGGAACGCCGACGCCATCGCCGTGGCGTAGAAGACGAAGAAGTCGCGCCGCAGGAACCACTCGTAGTAGGTGTTCGACGTGATGTCGGCGTACTCGAACGGGTCGGTGCGCAGATTGAACAGTTTCGGCATCCGCAGCGCCGTGAACGGCTCGGCCCATGTCCGGAGCGTGCCCTGGCGCGTTGCTCGGCGAAGACGATCTTCCAGTTCTCGAAGCGCATCCCGACCATCTCGGCGTCGTCGTTGAAGTAGAAGAAGCCGCGCCGCGGGCTGTGCTCGACCTCGCCCATCAGGTAGGGCAGCAGATTGAAGCCGTCGATGTGCACCTTGTATTCGGTGTCGCCGTCGGCCCCGGCCTTGAAGCCCTTCTTCAGCTTGTCGCTGACATCGGGGTCGCCCGCGGCGGCCAGCAGTGTCGGCAGCCAGTCGTGATGCTGGATGATGTCGTTGGAGATGCTGCCCGCCTTGATCTTTCCCGGCCAGCGGATCAACTCGGGCACCCGGTAGGCGCCTTCCCAGTTGGTGTTCTTCTCGCTGCGGAACGGCGTCGTGCCTGCATCCGGCCACGAGTTGCGGTGCGGGCCGTTGTCGGTCGAGTAGATGACGATCGTGTCGTCGGCGATGCCGAGTTCGTCGAGCGCGTCGAGCACCGTGCCCACGTTCTTGTCGTGGTCGATCATCGCGTCGTGGTACTCGGACTGCCACATTCCCGCCTGTCCCTTGCTCCCGGGCTTCGGGTGTGTGTATAGGTGCATGTGGGTGAAGTTGCACCAGACGAAGAACGGGTTGCCCTCGTCGTGCTGCCGCTTGATGTACTCGACGGTGCGGTCGGCGATGTCGTCGTCGATGGTCTCCATCCGCTTGGCGGTCAGCGGGCCGGTGTCCTCGATCGTCTGCTTGCCGACCGGCCCGAACTTCGGATCGTCGGGTTCGGTGGACACCTCGTCGAGCGCCTTGCAGTCGAGGACGCCACGTGGCAGTGCCAACTCGTACAGTCGGGGGAACTGGTCCTTGTGCGGGTAGTCGAACTGCTCGGGCTCCTCCTCGGCGTTGAGGTGATAGAGGTTGCCGAAGAACTCGTCGAAGCCGTGCACGGTCGGCAGATACTTGTTCTTGTCGCCGAAGTGGTTCTTGCCGAACTGGCCGGTGGCGTAGCCGAGCGGCTTGAGTAGCTCGGCGATCGTCGGGATCCTCGGCGGCCCAGCCGATATCGACGCCGGGAACGCCGACTTTGCTCATGCCGGTGCGGTACACGCTTTGTCCACTGATGAACGCCGCCCGGCCGGCGGTACAGCTTTGCTCACCGTAGGAATCGGTGAAGCGCATCCCCTCGGCGGCGATGCGGTCGATGTTGGGCGTGCGATAACCCATCATGCCGTCGCTGTAGCAACTGAGGTTGCTGATCCCGATGTCATCGCCCCAGATGACCAGGATGTTGGGCTTTCCGTCCGGCATGGCGCCCCCTCGAAGCCGCAGTGTTCGACCCCTCACTGAGGACGATATGCGAACCGCTTGTGCTGGAGGTGACTATCGCGGCCTCCCGTCAGAAGTCGGGAACGCGAAAAGGATTCGCAGAGAACGCTGTCAACGAGCTGTCTGGCCGACGGCGTCGACGTGATCGCGCACGAGCGAAGGATAGCGAGCCCGTTCGGGCCGGAAGATGTCGTGCGGCGAGTCGACGAACTCGTGCAGCTTCGCCGCCGGGAACAGGCATCGGTACCGATCCCAGTCCGCGTCGCTGACCACCGGCGTGCTCGGACTGCGCACGACCAGCAGCGGAGGCTGCCACTGTGCCAGCGGCTCCCAGAAGGACTGCGTGCGGGCAGCGCGCAACGTGGCGACTGCGGCGTCGCGGTCGACCCGATCGCTCACCGGCGATCCGCGCCAGCGCCCGTCGAGTAGGCCGAAGATGACGTCGTCGGGAAGCTCGATCTCCTCGGGGACGTAGTCACCGATCGACACCGATCGCACGCGCTCGCGGTTGGCGAGGGCCCAGACAGCGCGTACGGCGTTCCTCGGGAGAACGTCATCAGGTGCACCGGGCCCGCCGTGACGGCGTCGACCACCGCGCCGACGTCACGCGCGAGTGCGTCCGAGTCGAACGGTCCGTCGGGAGCAGTGCTGCGCCCGTGGCCGCGGAGTTCCACCACGACCATCCGTCGGCCGAGCACGGGCAGGATCTCGGTGTAGTCGTCGGCTACACAGGTGAAGCCCGGGACGAAGATGATGGGCGCGCCACAGTCGTCCCCGCCCGAGTCGAGGTAATTGATGCGGGCGCCACCGTGGTCGATGAAGCGGAACTGCGACATGAGCCTCCAAAGGTCGTCATCACATGATGACGACCGGGAGCGTCAGCCCGTCGGCGGCACCGGGGCGGCGGTCTGTACCGCGCGGTTGGGCGGCCTCGGTCTTCATCCGATCGAACAGCTCAACGTAGTAGGGCATGCACTGTTTCAGCGCCTCTTCGGTGGTGAACAGCGGACGATAGCCCAGATCGCGCTCGGCCTTGGCGATCGAGAAGTAGTTGTCCAGGTAAATCCGTTCCACCGCAAGCGGTTCCAGCAGCGGCTTGGGCAGCCCGAAGCGGAAGTGCAGGAACTGCCAGATCGTCATGACGAACCACACCAGCGGCCCGAGCACCCGGAACTTCGGGAACGGCTCGCCGCACGCTTCCACCACCGGACGCGCGAACTCGAACATGTTGATCGGTTCACCATCGTTGATGAAATAGGCCTGGCCGGGCGCGGTCCCGCCCTCGACCAGATGCTGTGCGGCGAGGATGAATCCGTGCACGAGGTTGTGCACGTAGGAGTTGTCGAGCTTGATGTCCTTGTTGCCGACCAGCACTTTGACGTGCCCGGCGAGCACGCTCTCGAACACCTTGCGGAACATGGTCTGATCGCCGCGGCCCCAGATGCCGCTGGGCCGGATCGAGCAGGTGAGCATGCCCGCGGCGCCGTTCTGAGACAGCACGAACTTCTCGGCGACGACTTTGGTCTCGGTGTACAGATCGTTGAACCGATCGGTGTAGGGCAGGTTTCGTCTCCGCCGGAGATACTCTGGCCGCCCATCACCACGCTGTTGGACGCGGTGTAGACGAAACGCTTCACGCCGGCTTTCTGCGCGGCGTGCACCAGGTTCTGGGTGCCGGTGACGTTGACGGCGAAGCTGCGCTGCCGGTACTCCTCGGTGACCGAGGCTCCGCCCATCAGGTCGATGATGGCCGCGGTGTGGATGACGGTGTCGATGCCGTCCACGCGGCGGCGACGTCGTCGACGTCGGTGATGTCGCCCTGGAACACCTCAAGACGTGGATGTGCGGGCAGGGGCGACGGTACCCGGTCGAACGAGCGCACCTCCATGCCCCGGTCGAGGAGTTCGGTGACCAGGTTGGCGCCCACGAAGCCCGAGCCTCCGGTGACCAGGACCCGGCCGAGTTCAGTCTGCAGCGTTGCATCACCCATGCCCGGAAGGATAACTGAAACGTGTTCCAATTTCGAGATCCCGGGTGAGGGATCGTTCCCGGTCAATCGTCGCCGTCGTCGTGGGCGGCCAGCGCCTTCTCAACCCTCTCCCGCGCCCCAGCTAAGTGTTGCTCACAGCGTTTAGCCAGTTCTTCGCCTCGCTCCCAGATTTTCAGCGACGTATCCAGATCGAGTCCGCCGCTGTTCGAGACGTTCCACGACCTCGATCAGCTCGTCACGCGCTTCTTCGTACCCGAGTTCACTAATAGGCTTCATTCTCGATCTCCGTGTCTGCCCTCGCTGATCGCGGTGATGGCTCCGTCGGCAACCCGCACCCGCAGCCGTGCCCCTTGCGGGGCGTCGGCGACCGACTGCAGCACCCGAGGTGGCCCGAGTCGGGCAGCGCCTGCACCACCGCGTAGCCGCGCGCCAGTGTCGCCGCTGGACCCAGCGTCGTCAGCCGCGCTGCGAGGTGGGTGACGCGGTCGGATTCGGCCGTGAGAAGGCGAGCGACGTCGCGGCGGGCGGCGGCACGGGCGCGCTGGACCTCTTCGGCGCGCGCAACGATCGCGGCCAGCGGGCGGGCCAGCACCGGCCTGCTCCGCAACTGCGCCACGGTGTGCGCTTCCCGGTTCACCCAGTTGCGCAGGGCACGGGCACTGCGCCGCCGCAAATCGGTGACGAGCGCCTGTTCGGCCGCGGTGTCGGGCACGATCCGTTTCGCGGCGTCGGTCGGTGTCGCCGCGCGCAGGTCGGCGACCAGGTCGCACAGCGGGTTGTCCGGCTCATGGCCGATCGCGCTGACCACCGGAGTGGTGCACCGGACGATCTCGCGGCACAGGGTCTCGTCGGAGAACGGCAGCAGGTCCTCCACGCTGCCGCCACCGCGGGCCAGCACGATGACGTCGACCTCGGGGTCGGCATCCAGGTCGCGCAGGGCCTCCACGATCTGCGGCACCGCATTCGGGCCCTGCACCACGGTGTTGCGCACCGCGAACCGCACTGCCGGCCAGCGGCCGGAGGCGACGGCCACGACGTCGTGCTCGGCGGCGGACGCCCGACCGGTGATCAAGCCAATGGTGTTCGGAAGGAACGGGATCGGGCGTTTCAGCCGCGGATCGAAGAGACCCTCGGCGTCGAGCAGCCGCCGCAACCGTTCGATTCGGGCCAGCAGTTCGCCGACGCCGACGGCCCTGATCTCGCTGACGCGCAGTGAGAAGGTGCCGCGGCCGGTGTAGAAGTTGGGTTTGCCGAACACGATCACCTGGGTGCCGTCGGTCATCTTGACCGGTGCGTTCACCACGAGGTCGCGCGGGCACGTCAACGACAGCGACATGTCGGCCGCCGGGTCGCGCAGCGTGATCCACGCGGTGTTCGAGTTCGGACGCAGCGTCAACTGCGCGATCTGCCCCTCCACCCAGACGGCGCCGAGCTTGTCGATCCACCCTGCGACGCGGATGGCGACACCGCGAACGGGGAACGGGTTGTCCGCCGACTGCCCGGGCGAGTCACTGGCCATGTCTCGGCTCGCCGAGGTCACTTCGCCGACGCGCGCGTGATCCTGTTGGCAAGCAGCGTCTGGTACGGGGCGCGCCCCTTGGTCGACTCCTCGTAGGCGAGCAGTGCTTCCAGGTCGGGAAGGCGCAACGTCGTCAGCCGCGCGCGCAGCTGCGCGAGCGTCAGCGACGAGTAGTCGATCTCGGTGACGATCCCGGGCGCATCGGAGGACCCAGCCTGCGGGTCCAGCGCTCGGTGGTCGCCGAGGACTTGGCGGCCTCCGGTTCGCCGCTGAACAGTGCGAAGCGGCCCTCCGTCAGCCGTTCTCCGTCACGGACGGGCAGCTCGACCACCTCACCGTTCGTCGCCCCGTCGGACACGCTGAGATCGTCGTCGAAAGTCGCCCATTCCGGTTGCTCGTCCTTGGGCGGGAAGATCGATTCCAGTGTCTCGTCACCCTTGATGACCAGGACGGCGACATCTTGCTGCATCTTCATGACCAGCTGCGCGATCTGGCTCGCAATGGTCATGGGGTACATGAGGATGGTTTGGGGGAGCTTGCGGGTCTCCTCGAAGGCGGTCACTGCCGCGCCCACGAGCAGACGGACCCCATACGGTGCAGTTGACATGGCGACAGCCTACGGCTGGGCGTTCGGACGGGCAGGTAAGTACCCTGGTGTCATGCCGCCGACTGTCAACATGGGGATTCCGGGCGCCAGTCAGACTGCGCTCAGTTCGGTCGTCGGCGATGTCTCCGGCAAACGGGTACTGCTCGCCGAACCGCGGGGGTACTGCGCGGGTGTGGATCGGGCCGTCGAGACCGTCGAACGCGCGCTGGAGAAGCACGGCGCCCCGGTCTACGTGCGACACGAGATCGTGCACAACCGATATGTCGTCGATACGCTGGCCAGAGCCGGAGCGGTGTTCGTCGAGCAGACCGACGAGGTGCCCGAGGGGTCCATCGTGGTGTTCTCGGCCCACGGCGTCGCGCCGACGGTGCACGTCGAGGCGGCCGCCCGCAATCTGAAGACCATCGACGCCACCTGCCCGTTGGTCACCAAGGTGCACAACGAGGCCAAGCGCTTCGCCCGCGACGACTACGACATTCTGCTGGTCGGTCACGAGGGGCACGAAGAGGTCGTCGGAACCGCCGGTGAGGCGCCCGATCACGTACAGGTCGTCGACAATCCCGACGCGGTGGACAAGGTGACCGTGCGCGACCCGAACAAGGTGATCTGGCTGTCCCAGACGACGCTCAGCGTCGACGAGACGATGGAGACGGTGCGCCGGCTGCGGGAGAAGTTCCCGACGCTGCAGGATCCGCCCAGCGACGACATCTGCTACGCCACCCAGAACCGCCAGGTGGCGGTCAAGGCCATGGCGCCGGAATGCGAGCTGGTCATCGTCGTCGGGTCGAAGAACTCGTCGAACTCGGTGCGCCTGGTCGAGGTCGCGGTGAACGCCGGGTCGGACGCCGCCTACCTGGTCGACTATGCCGAGGACATCGATCCGGCGTGGCTGGACGGAGTGACCACCGTCGGTATCACCTCGGGCGCGTCGGTGCCCGAGATCCTGGTGCGGGGGGTGCTCGATCGGCTCGCCGAGTACGGCTACGGCGTCGTGCAACCGGTAACCACCGCCAACGAGACACTGGTGTTCGCGCTACCTCGGGAGATCCGCCCCGCCCGGAAGTGACGGGTACCTTCGGTCCCCGTGAACCCGGTGAAAATCCTGCGACGCGGTATCTCGTTGGTCCTTCTGACAGTCCTGCTGCTGCTCACCGGCTGCAGCGACGCCGAAGACCGGCTGAACAGCACCGTGCACGACTTCGCCGACGCGCTCAGTCGGGGTGACGCCCCGGCGGCTGCGGCGCTGACGAGCGACGAGCCCGCGGCCGCCGAGACACTCGGCGCGCTTTTCGCCAGCCTGGGCAAGGATGTCCGATTCGACGTGACGGGCTACCCGGCGCGAGGAGAACGCGGCGACGTTCACGTTGGGAGCCACGTGGAAGTTCGGACCCGAGAAGCGCACCGAGTGGACCTACACCGCTGACGGCGAGGCGACGGCCGACGGCGACGACTGGACGATCCAGTGGAAACCTGCCACCGTCGCACCCGGCCTCGACGAAGGGCCGCTGTCCTACAGCACCCTGGTCCCGCAGCCCGCGGCCCGGGTGCTGGACCGAACCGGTGCCGAACTGCTCACCCAGCACGTCGTCACCCTGGTCGACCTCGCGCCCGGTGCTGACGTGAATACCGTTGCGGCGCTGATCAATCCGATCGCTCCGGACGTCACCCCGGCGTCGCTGAACGGAGACCTCGCGGCGGCCGCAGGCAAGCCCGTCACCGCTGTCACCCTGCGCGAGGAGGACCTCGCTCCCATCCAGGAGCAGCTGTCAGCGCTGCCGAACGTGACACTGCGTCCGCAGAGCAGGCTGCTGGCCACCGACCGTGCGCTCACCTCACCGACTTTGGCGGGCCTGTCCGATCTGTGGCAGCAGCGCACCGACGCGGCCGCCGGATGGGCGGTCACCGCGCAGACCGCCGCGGGTGTCAGACAGGTGGGCGGTCAGGACGCCAAACCCGTCGGGGACATCGCCAGCACGCTCGACAGCGGTATGCAGCTCGCCGCCGAAGTCGGCGCTGGCGCCGCTGACCACGCCCGCCGCGATCGTGGCGATCCAGCCGTCGACGGGCAACCTGCTCGTCGTCGCGCAGAACGCGCCCGCCGACGCGCAGGGCCCGATCGCGCTGACCGGTCTGTATCCGCCCGGGTCGACCTTCAAGACGGTGACGGTGTCGGCCGCCCTGCAGGCCGGGCAGGTCACGCCCGACAGCATCGTCGGCTGCCCGGGTACCGAGAACATCGAGGGCAGGCAGATCCCCAACGACGACAACTTCGAGCTCGGTGACGTGCCGCTGCACACGGCCTTCGCGCGATCGTGCAACACCACCATGGGCCGGCTCGCGGTCAACCTGCCGCCCGACGGCCTGACGAAGGCGGCCGCTCAGCTCGGCCTCGGCATCGACTACGTCGCGCCGGGCATGACGACCGTCACCGGAAGCGTCCCGGTCGCCGACACCTCGGCGCTGCGCGTCGAGGAGGGCATCGGGCAGGGCAAGGTCACCGCGTCGCCGTTCGGCATGGCGCTCGTGGCGGCCACGCTGGCGCACGGCTCCGTTCCTGCGCCGACGATCGTCGAGGGCTCGCCCGGTGTCGCGGACCGCGCCCCTGAAGCGCTTCCGCCCGGTGTGGATGAGCAGGTTCAGGCGATGATGCGCGAGACGATCACCGACGGCACCGCCACCCAGCTGCAGGACATCCCCGGGCTGCTCGGCAAGACCGGTACCGCCGAATACATCGACGATCAGCATGCCCACGGCTGGTTCGTCGGCATCAAGGGCGACCTGGCGCTCGCGGTGTTCGTCAGCGACGCGGGCAGCTCGGCGCCCGCGGTCGACGCGGCAGGCCGATTCCTGCGGGCGACGGGTTAGATGTCGTATTCCCAGCGGTCGGCGTCGCGCTGGGGCCTCCGGCGCGGCCGGTACTCGGGTCGTTCGTCGGACTCGTCGCTGCCGCGGTAGCGCACCCGCGAGATCGGGTGATGCGTGCTCGTGCCGTTGGAGCCGTAGGGATCGAGGGGCTCGTAGTCGTCGGAGCTACTGCGACGCTGGGGGCGTTCGGTGCGTTCCGGCCGCCGACGTTCGTACGGATCGTCACGCTCGGACGGCACGCGGCGCTCCGCGCCGCGAGAGTCACGCGGATCCCGCGGATCCCGCGATGCGGACGGGCGAGAGCGGCGAGGCGGCTCGGCCGACGAATCCGATGGCTCGTCGCCCGGCCGGGGCCTACGCTGCCGGGGCCGGTCAGCGATCGGATCGACGATCTCGGACTCGGAGGCACGGGCATGCCGCGACCGCGGCGCGGCGCGGTCCGGCCGAGCGCCCCGGGCCGTCCGCCCGGCGGCCGGTTTCGGTGCCCCGGTCCGGCGGCGATCGGATGCCCGACGCTCCCGCGGCGTCTCGTCGGCGGCGTCGGGGTCCGTCGTGCCGCCCAGGAGCGAGGACAATTTCGACGACAACCGCCCGCCACGATCCGATGGGGCGTTGTCTTCAGTGCTCGCGGCGGCGCGCACCGGTCGACTTGCCGAAATGCCAGCGGGCCAGGCCGATCAACAGGACTGCCGCCGGAGGTGAAGAACATCAGCGGGAATCGCTCGATCAGCGGGTAGCCGCAATTGATGAGGATGTCCTTGATGCCTTGGATCTGGCCGGCGTGCATCAGAAAGTAGGCGGTGGGCACGATGACGAACAGGACCAGTGGCGGCTGGATGACCGCGGTGAACAGCCCGACCTGCTGCACGGCGAGCACCGCGACCAGACATCCGATGACGTAGAGCGCGGAGAACACCGCAGTCAATTGCTGACCGCCGGATCCGGCGTCGAAGGCGAAACCCACCAAAGACGCGATTACGGCGGTCAGAATCGCGCCCCACCACGGAATTCCTGCGATATTGGGGTGCGCGGAGCGGTGATCGGCCGCTACCGACGACCGTGCGCGCTGTCCTGACACAGGTCGACCGTACCGGCTCCGACATCTGGACGCCGCAAGCGAACAGTGGCGTGGCGATCACATTCCCTACACTGTGGACCCCGTGGGCCTCAATCTTGGAATCGTCGGACTGCCGAACGTGGGCAAGTCGACCTTGTTCAACGCGCTGACACGGAACGACGTGCTGGCCGCCAACTACCCGTTCGCGACGATCGAGCCGAACGAGGGCGTGGTTGCGCTCCCGGATCCGCGGCTGTCCGAGCTGGCCAGGATGTTCGGCTCGGAGAAGATCGTGCCGGCGCCGGTCACGTTCGTCGACATCGCGGGCATCGTGAAGGGCGCCTCCGAAGGCGCGGGGCTTGGCAACAAGTTTCTGGCCAACATCCGTGAGAGCGATGCCATCTGTCAGGTGGTGCGGGTGTTCGCCGACGACGACGTCGTGCACGTCGACGGCCGGGTGGATCCCCAATCCGACATCGAGGTGATCGAGACCGAGCTGATCCTCGCCGACATGCAGACGCTGGAGCGGGCGCTGCCGCGGCTGGAGAAGGAAGCGCGCACGCATAAGGACCGCAGGCCCGTCCACGACGCGGCGGTCGCGGCCAACGAGGTGCTCGACAGCGGTAAGACGCTGTTCTCCGCCGGCTTCGACGTGTCGCCTCTTCGTGAGCTGAACCTGATGACCTCCAAGCCTTTCCTCTACGTCTTCAATGCCGACGAGTCGGTGCTCACCGACGCCGCGCGGGTCGCCGAGTTGCGGGAGCTGGTGGCGCCCGCCGACGCGGTGTTCCTGGACGCCAAGATCGAGGCGGAGCTGCAGGAGCTCGACGAGGAGTCGGCCGCCGAGCTTCTTGAGTCGATCGGTCAGACCGAGCGTGGCCTGGATGCGTTGGCGCGGGCGGGTTTTCACACGCTGAAGCTGCAGACTTACCTGACGGCCGGGCCAAAAGAGGCCCGCGCCTGGACAATTCACCATGGCGACACCGCGCCGAAGGCGGCAGGGGTGATCCACTCGGACTTCGAGAAGGGTTTCATCAAGGCCGAGATCGTGTCCTTCGACGATCTGGTCGCGGCCGGGTCGATGGCCGCGGCGAAGGCCGCAGGCAAGGTCCGGATGGAGGGCAAGGACTACGTGATGGCCGACGGCGACGTGGTGGAGTTCAGATTCAACGTGTAAACCGGTTCCGATTCAACGTCTCTGAGCCACGGACAAACATCAAAGACTAAGCAGTAGGCTGCGGCGATGGAGGTAGTGCTCATTACCGGTGGCGGTTCTGGCATCGGCGCCGGTCTCGCGGCCGCCTTCCACGCGCGGGGAAGCCAGGTGATCGTCGCGGGGCACAGGCGCGAGCGCGTCGAGGCGGTAGCGGCGCGCCACCCCGGAATGGAGGCCGAGGTAGTCGATGTGGCCGATCCCGAGCAGGTGGTGGCACTTGCCGAGCGGGTTGGTGAGCGCTGGCCCGAGCTGACCACGGTCATCAGCAACGCAGGCATCCAACATCTGTTCGACTTCGCCGGGCCGGGCCCGCTCGACGCAGCCAAGCTAGGGCGCGAGGTCGACGTCAACCTCAAGGGCGTGATCTACGTCGCCAACGCCTTCTTGCCGCTACTTAAAGCACAGCCGCGCTCGCGGCTGGTCAACGTCGGCTCGGGGCTGGGCTACGTGCCGCTCGCCGCCGCGCCGATCTACTCGTCGACTAAGGCCGCCGTGCACAGCTTCACGATCGCCCTCCGGCGGCAACTCAGGAGTTCCACTGTGCAGATCGTCGAGTTGATCCCGCCCGTCGTCGTGACCGATCTGCATCGAAATCTCGACCGAATCCCGCCGCGCGCGATGGAGCTCGACGCCTTTGTCGCCGCCGCGATGGCCGGCTTGGATGCGGGCCGTGAGGAGATCGTCGTGGGTCTGGCCAAAGCACTGCGGATCTTCAGCCGCGCCGCGCCGTCGCTTGGATTGAAAGTGGTCAATCAGAAGGCGGAGTAAGTAGTGAGCGAGATCTATTGCACGGCAGAACAATGCACGCGGACGGGGATGTGGTCGAGTTCCGGTTCGGAACAACGTCTACGTCGAGGGGTGAGGACGTGGGAAGGCGTAGGAAGGCGACGCCCGCGCACATTGAGACGGGCCAGCAGTGGGAAACTGTCGTATGCCCTCCGACAAGTCCCCACTTGTCCTCCTGCATGGGCTTGCCATGACGGGCAACGTATGGCGCGAAGTCGTCCCGCTCGTGCGTGACTACCACGACACACATGCACCGACCGCGGCTGGCCACCGTGGCGGTCCATCAGTGCAACGACGCCCTGCAACGATGGCCGACATGGTCGATGCGGCCGAGCGGTACTTGGACGAGTGTCAACTTGATCGCCCGCACCTTGCAGGCAATTCAATGGGCGGGTTTGTGGCCCTCGAGTTGGCCCGGCGCGGTCGTGCAGCGACCGTATGCGCATTCTCTCCGGGCGGGCTCTGGACGTACGGCGAGGGCTTCCAGCAGCGAGCGTTGGGCAGACTGCAACGCGGCATTGCGCTCGGTCGCCGCACACGTCCGCTGCTTCCCTATGTCTACAGGTCGCCCATGCTGCGCCGACTCCTCTTGCGCGATGTGGCTCATCGTGGGGACCGCATCTCGGCAGGCCGAGCGATCGAGTTCATCGACGATGGCATCGGATGCACTGTTCTTGCCGATCTATGTAGCGCGGAGTGGCAAGTCGCACCGCTCGATCCACTGCCATGCCCAATCACCATTGCGTGGGGTGGCAAGGAGCGACTCTTACCTGCCGCGGCTCACGGCACGATACGACCTCTTCCGCAAGCGACCGTTGTGACCCTCCCGAAAGTCGGCCATGTCCCAATGGTCGACGATCCAGGCCTGGTGTCCCGCACAATACTGACCACTACCGGCGCACTTACGGGTGACGATTAGTCGCGACGTGGTGGCGTTTCGGTTCAATGTCATTGATTCCGCTCCAACTGTCGACCGTTGCGTGACCTTCGCGACTGGCAATGGGGTCATATCACGCTAGAATTCTGTACATGTCGACGCTTCCGCTGGCCGAAGTCCGCGCCAACCTGTCCAAACTGGTCGAGGAGGCAGTCCGTACCCACCAGCGGATCGAGGTCACCCGGCAAGGCCGTCGCGCGGTGGTGATTCTCAGTGCCGATGATTATGACTCGATCATGGAAACCTTGGATGTTCTGAGTGATCGCTATCTGCTACTCGAAATCCGAGAAGCCGAGGCGGAGGCCGACGCGGGAGAGATTTACACGCTCGACCAGGTGACCAAGGACATGCGCACTGTTGGGCGACTTCCGAGTGGCCTATGACATCGAGATGACCCGTGCGGCGCGGAAGGCGCTCACCGAAGTGCTACCTCAGCCAGTCGCAATCGCGTGTTGGGAGTTCATCCGAGGGCCACTTGCAGAGAATCCTCATCGTGTGGGAAAGCCGCTCCGAGGTCGGCTGGAGGGACGGCATTCGGCCCGACGCGGCGAGTTCAGGGTGATCTACCGGATCTTCGATGGTCGAATTGTGGTGCGAGTCATCCACATCGCTCATCGTCGAGATGTTTATCGGTAGCGGAGCTCGATGGAGTCCGGTTCAACGTTTAGCGCGCCGCGCTTCATTGAGGCGCCAGGGCTCCCTGAGGAGTGGCGCTGGCACGCTTCACGCATCGATGGCATCATTGAGCGCATCAATTGATGCGTGCGGAGGTGCCTAATGCGGACGACGGTAACCATTGATGACGCCCTGCTCGCGAAGGCGGCCGAACTTACCGGAATAGCCGAGAGTGCGGCGCTACTCCGCCGAGGTTTGCAGACCTTGATCCGAGTGGAAAGCGGCCGTCGCCTGGCAGCGCTTGGAGGCACGGATTCTGAGGCGTCTGCAGCGCCTCGGCGGAGGGCGTCTGCGGGTTGATCCTCGTTGACACGTCGGTATGGATTGACCATCTGCATGCCACGGAAGCGCGACTCGTAGGGCTGCTGACCGATGACGAAATCGGCTGCCACCCCCTGGTCGTGGAGGAGTTGGCACTCGGTTCGATCAAGCAGCGAGACGTGGTGCTCGGATTGCTGGCCAGTCTCCATCAGTTTCCGACGGTGACGCACCTCGAAGTTCTCCATCTCGTCGATCGTCGCCGTTTATGGGGTAGAGGATTGAGTGCCACCGACGTCAACCTTCTCGGGTCGGTCGCGCTCGTGAACGGCGCGAAACTCTGGACGAGGGACAAGCGGTTGAAAGCGGCCTGTGGGGAGGTTGGCGTTGCGGTTGTCGACGAAGCCTGACGTTGATCGGCAACGGAATTCGGTGGAGTTCCGGTTCAACGTTCACGCACGCTGAGCCTTCAGCCACCGCCGCGGAGTTGCGAATTGTCCCATTCTGACTTGAACTGCCCTCGGGCTCGCTCGACTACTGTGAGCATGCCGAAGATCGGTGGAATCCCTTCGAAGACCAGTTCGTGCAGCGCGTGTTCGTGGCGAATCGCTTCCGCGAAACTGAACACCGTAGGCAGTTGGCCCAAGGCGCCTATCAGTCCGACGGAGAGCAGTCGCGCGTCGGCCGGCCTGCCGGCGAGCGCCGTGTGCAGGGCGGTGGTCACCCGGCCGGCAAGCTGCTGGACGAGCTGCGAGTTCGTCAGGCGCACACGGTTATACGGAACGATGCCGAGTCGCCTGCGCAGCTCTGTCCTTTGCCACTCGGCGCCGAGTTGTGCATGGACGACCTCGGGAGTGCGGGAATGTGAGTCATGCAGAATGGCGTCCGACCAGTCCTGGTAGTTGCTCTCGGCGACTTCGTCGAGTATCCCGTGAAGCACGGGATCGTCGGGGCCTGGGCCGTCGATCGCGATCGGTTCGCCGTCCCGGTCGGACAGGTGGCCCGCCAGGTAGAGGTCGCTGAACATCGCTGTGCGTAAAGCGAGGCCGTAGCGTGGCCGGTCGCCGGCGTCGAATCGGATCCTGCGACGATCGTGGGCCAGCAAGAAGAGCTGACCGTGCAGCGTCCCTGGGAGCGATACCGGTGCGGCTCCAACCGGCTCCGGGCGGCGGGGCTCGGCACCGTCCATGATCACGCCCCTCCCCAGCACGAATTATGCCTGCGTTCCCGATCAGTCGTTGCGGTGTAGTCGGAATCCACACGAACGCCCGCTCCTGAAGGTGGTGAGTGTCTAGGCTGCGGTTGGGATTCTCGACGTCTGCCAAGACCAGCGTCATATTGTCCCGTACTCGACGCGACGGGAGCGGGTCACGAAGATGAACGCCTGCCAGGCGAAACACGCGGCACGCATTCGTGTCGCCGCGTTCGCGGCGTGTGTCGCCCTATCGCTGTCGTCTTGCGCGTCGAGCAGCGAGCCGACAGCTACGTCATCTCCGGCGACGACGACCGCAACGGCCTCGGCGCCGGTGAACTCCGCGCTGAACACCATCGACGCCAAGGCGTTTCGCGCCGTCGTCGAAACCCTCGCACGTGACCTGAAGGTGCCGGGGGCGATGGTCGTGCTGCGTACCCCGCAGGGGACCTTCGACGCCGCAGTCGGCACAACCGACCTCACCGCGCAGACGCCACCGTCGGCCGACACGCATTTCCGGATCGCGTCGAACACCAAGACCATGACGGCGGCACTGATCGTGCTGCTCGCCCAGGACGGCAAACTGAAGTTCGGCGACCCGGTCTCGGCCTACGTCCCCAATGTTCCCAACGGCGAGAACATCACCGTCGCACAGCTTTTGAAGATGCGTAGCGGGCTGTACGGCTACACCGCCGATCCCGAACTCTCAGCTGTCATGGACGCAGACCCGGGCAAGGCCTGGACGCCGCAGGAGGTGCTGGGCATCGCGTTCCGGCATCCGCCCCAATTCGCCCCCGACGCGGCCTACGAGTACAGCAATACGAACTACGCCCTTCTGGGTCTTGTCGCCGAGAAGGCCGGGGGCAGCCCGTTGCGCGACCAGCTCCAGGAGCGGCTGTTCCGTCCGATGGGCCTCGCGCAGACGTCCCTTCCTGCCGCCGACGACACCGCGATCCCGGCGCCGTTCTCGCACGGCTACATGTACGGCGGAAGCTATTACGCACTGGCCGACGACCCTTACCCCGCCGATGTACAGGCGGCGGCGCAGGCCGGGACGCTGCCACCGATCGACTACACCAACCAGAACTCCTCCTACGCCACCGCGGCCGGGGGCGCGATCTCCACCGCCGACGACCTGGGCACGTGGATGCGGGCACTCGTCTCCGGCAAGGTCTTCAACCCCGAATTTCACCAGCAGTGGTTGGCCAGTCTGCAGGCCGAGGATCCGGCGGCACCCGACGGGCAGAAATACGGATACGGCATCTCGTATCAGCGGTTCGGTCCGAGCGCCGCCATGTACTACCACGGCGGAGAACTGCCTGGTTTCAACTCGTTCATGGGATATGACCCGGACAACGATGTGTCACTGGTGATTTGGACGAATCTGACGCTGTCTCCGGATGGCAGGACGACAGCGCAGGCCATGCTCGCGCCGATTCTGGACGAGATCTACGCCGGCCTGTCGCTGGCGCCCCCGCCGACCCCGACGACCACCCGGTGAATGGGAGCCCAGCGGCTATCGTGGCGTGAGCCGGAAGATGGGGATCTGCCTGCCCGTGCCCGCCGTCTTCTCGCGGTAGTCCGCGTACCCGGCATAGACCCGTGTGGCGAGCTCATAAAGTCGCCTGTACTCCTCGGCCTCGGTCACCTGTGTCGCGGTGAACGGCTCCTGACCGAAGGTGCAGTCCGGGTGGGCCTTCAGGTTGTAATACCACTGCGGGTGCTTGCTGCCGCCGAAGTTGGAGGCGACCAGGATCACATCAGTTCCGTCGTGGAAATACGTCAGCTGGACTTCGCGCGGTTGGCCTGACTTCGCGCCGGTAGAGCGCAGCGGCGCGTTGACGATCGGCCCCATGTTCACCCGGCCGCTGGTGAGGCGGAACAGCAGCGGATCGGTGCGGCGCGCGACGTGCCGCGCGAGGAACTGCCCTATCCGGGAGCGCCCGAAGCGGACACCCTGCTCATATCGAGATCCGCGTCTCCGATGGGGATCGACGTAGCGCAGCGGCATTGACGCAACCTACCCCGACAGGGCCGCCCCTCCGGGAGGTAGGGCGGTCAACGCCAGATCGGCCACGGCAACCGCCGGGGAGCGATCGCCGGGACCCGTCGCCGGATCGCGCGCTGAATCTGGCTGGCTGCCACCAGCGCGATCAAGCCGACCGCTTGCCTGCCCAGCGCCGTCCGGCTCGTGCGTTGCCTCCACGTCGGCGTTCTCTGCCCGGCGCGGCGCCCGATGACGTAGCCGATGCACAGCGCTGCCGCCAAGGCTGCGAGTACACCGAGCGCTGTCACGGCTTCGAGCCTCCACGCTCCCTGTCGCAACGAGGTCACGAACCGGGAACGCCTCGCCCACATCGTGACGTACTGTAGTGCTACGGCGTGTTCATCAAGGGCGACGATCCGGGGTGCATGGTGACTGAGGGTCTCTCTGGTTGTAGCGACAACCAGTTGCCAGGCGATAAACCCTCTCCAGTTCGATTCCTCCATCCGCAGCACGCGGCGCCGAGGGCGCATCAATACGACGATCTGCTGCCACGTCTCGTCGGCTATCCACTGCAGTCGGTCCAGTTCATCGGTGGCTACGTCCAATTCGGGTTCGGGTCCGCCGAACTGCCCGATATCCCCGTCCTCACCTGTGAGGTGATGCCGGTGGTGATCACGCCGACCGGACCGATCGTCGATGGGCAGGTGGGCTACGCCGACGCCATTCGACGGTTGATCGGTCACCACGTGGTCGACACCGCCGAAACCCCCGGCAAGGGCATCCGCATCGAATTCCCGGAGCGCGCATTGCAATTGCGGCCCACCGCTGCCGAGCTGACCGGTCCGCTGATTGCGATGTTGTCCGATTTCGGTGACGGCCGCTCGATGAGCTGGCGGCCCGGCGGTGCTGCCTATGAGTACCTCCACTAGGCATGGGACGCGCTGACGCCGCACCCCGGTGACTCGTCGTCGGTGCACCTCGCGAACTACCTCACCGAAGCGTCGCAGCCTTCACAAACCGAGACACGCGAGCGCCGAGATCGTCGGGACGCTGGCGGTGGCGGGCGGTCAACCCGCGCGGTATTCGACGATCGCGTCGCGGCTCTGCAGGGATTCGCCGGAGATCACGACCAACTCGGTGGGTGACAGCCGGTAGGTGGTGCCCTCGTTGCGTGCCTCGAACCCAGCCGCGATCGGCCGTACGTCGCCGAGTTTTAGGGATGCCCCGTCGTGCAGGCGTATTCCCTGATACTCGTAGGCACCGTCAGATCCTTGGCATACGACCATCGCCGACCGCTCGGTGCGCGCGATCGCCACTGCACGCTGACTCGAGTCGCAGCGCGCCGCGGAGTCGACAAATCCGCGAGCGTCCATCGCAAGGGTGGGTGCATGCGGCAGTGGGGGCGCGGGCTTGGGCTCGGCTCTGACCGGTGCGGAAACCCACTGCGACACCGTATTCGGTTGAGCAGGAACGGATTGCACCTGGGGAACAACTTCATCGTTTGCATTGAGCATGACGAAGACCACGCCAAGGGTGGCGATGGAGGCGGCAACGATGGAGATGGCTGACGTCCTGGCGCTGAACAGGCCGCGGGTCGGCAGGTCGTCTGCGGGGGCGTGGTGGTCCGTCGGTCTCGGCATGCCTGCGCTCCCTTGGGTGCCGAATAGGTCTACTGTGCCTCAGCAAAGCACCTGGACGTGAGGAAATGCGAGATATCGGTCGGCGTTTCGCCAGCGGAAAAGGCGCAGCCTGAGCTATGGGAGGACGGAGATTTCGTCGCCGAGCCGGTAGCCCTCGGCCAACGCCAACATGTCGCCGCTCCAGAATGAGCCGGGGTCGAACCAGTTGTAATGCTTCTCGGTCTTGAGCAATCCCATCTCTTCGTAGGTGATCGCGACAGTCTCGGCGCAGTACGCGGTTTCCAGGCCGGTCTTGGTCTTCTCGGCCTTGCGCCGCTCGATCGACTGTTGAACCTTCCTGTGAACGAACGGGATTCCCCGGGTGAAGTCGGCGGCATTCGGAATCCGGCCTCGCATCCAGCGTCCGGTCAACCGGGCCGTGGACGGGAACGGGGTGCCGTTCATCCGCGCGATCACCCGGAGCATGCGGTCTTCCTGATCGCGGGTGGCGTACGGCGTGAGCTGACGCAGCCAGCAGCGCTGGTCGTACGTGTTGATCCAGCGATCGACCGCCTGCCGGAGGTCGTTGAGCTGAACCCCGCGGTGGTGGGTGCCCGTCCACAGGTCCAGAAGTTTGTCGCCCAACTCTGCGTGCCAGATCAGCGGAGGCATGTCGTCGATCGCGACCGTCATACCCACGTGATTGACCGGGCTGTTGGTCATCGACTGGATGGCCCGATCCGGTCCCGAATGCCCGCGGAACAACCAGATATCCCCCGTGCGGGTTTCGTCCAGCGCGCGCTGTAGAGGCACCGTGCTTGGATTCACCCCCGCAGCTTATGCAGACTGATGGCCATGCGTGGGATCTGGAAGTGGGTTGGCCTTGCCGGTGTCGCCGGCGTCGTCGCAGGTGGAGCCTTGGTCGCGCGTGACCAGCGGCGCCGCAATGCTTACACCCCGGACGACATCCGGGCCCGGCTGCATCAACGACTCGCCGAGGCCGACCGCACCGGGTAGAGCGTGTGTGACCCGGAGAATCCCTTGAGCTCGGCTTCGCGCTCGTCGTCGAAGGCGATGTCCTCGCAATCGGCCGAGCTCGCAATGGCATCGCACACCGCGGCGCTGACCAGGATCTCGCCGCCGTCGGCCTGGGAGGCCACCCGTGCCGCCATCGCAACGTTGCGGCCGAAGAGGTCGTCGCCGCGCAACACCGACTTTCCGACGTGGATGCCGACCCGCACGCGAATACCATTGGGCTGCTTACCAAGTGACCGTTGGATGTCGATGCTGCATCGCACCGCCTGCTCCGGCCGGGCGAACGCCACCATGAAGCCGTCGCCCTGACTCTTGACCACGTAGCCGTCGTGCTTGTCGACATGCCTGCGGACCGACTTGTCGTGCTTGCCGATCAGCCTGACGAACGCGCGATCTCCGATGCGCTCGTTGAGGGCGGTCGACTCCTCGATGTCGGAGAACATGATCGCCACCCGACCGCCGGGCGCCAGCCGCGCCAGGTCTGGCCGCTCGACCTCGGCCCAGTCGGCGAGCTCCTCGATCGAGGACCGCACCGCTGCGCCGAACCCGTCCCGGCGCAGGATGTTGGCGGTTTCCCACACCGTCTTGACGGCCTTGGTGCCGCCCGAGACCCACATCTGGCGGGTGTCGAGGCGGCGGCGCAACTCGTCGGCTTCTTCCCGGGCGGTCTTCAATCGGCGTGACTGCACCGCCAGTGCGACCGCCAGGCCGGCGGCCAGCACCGCGAGCACACATAGCACGATCAGCGTTCCGGTCACCGCTCCAGTATTGGATGCTGGTGGTGTGACGGTCGCCGAGGCCCCCTATTACGAGAGTCGTTTCCTGCGCGCCAACGCCTCCGACGCTCGCCGCGCGGTGTGGTTGAGGGAAACCCTTTTGCTTCCGACGGTCGGGGAACCGGCGGCGGACGTATGGGTCATGGTGTTCGACCCGGCCGGTCACCGCGCAGTCAAGCAGCGGTTTCCGATCGGGGAAGCTGATTTCGGCGACGACGGCTGGACAGCGCGAATCGCCTCGACCAGTCTCGACGACACCGAAGCCGTCGGCATGCTGGCCGACGCGCGGTGGGATCTGTCGATCAGCCCAGGCGGGCAAGAACCGGTCCGGGTGCTGTCCGACCGCGCTTACCAAGCCCGATTCCCGACCGCCAAGACGATGGTGCGCCATCCGCTGGCACGTTTCGACGGCCGGCTGGAGATCACGGGTCACCGAGTCGACGTCGACGGCTGGACCGGCAGCGTCAACCACAATTACGGGACGCGGCACACCCCGGCCTATGCCTACGGGCAGGTATGCGGTTTCGACAACGCGCCCGACTCGACGCTGGAGGTCGTCACCGCCCGCGCCGCTGTCGGACCGTTGCTGCTGCCCGGTGTCACGCTGTTCGTGTTCCGGCACGAGGGTCAAGATTTCTCCGTGCGCTCGATCCGGGGCAGCATGCAGACCCACGGTCGCTACACACCGTTCACGTGGACGTTCGGTGCGCGGGTGGGCGAGCAGATGATCGAAGGCGAGATCACCACCGTGCCTGCCGACGTCATCGGGCTGACCTACCCGGACACGCACGGCGGCGTGAAGTACTGCTACAACTCGGCGATCGCGCGCTGTCGACTACAGGTGGCGGGCAAGGCCTTCGAACGTGCGGAGCTGGTCAGTCGCCGGGCGATGTTCGAGATCCTCACCGAGGATCCTCTCGCGTCAGTGCCATTGCTGGTCTAGGCGTACTCCGCGGTGATCGCCGACATGTGAAGGGACTCTTCCACTTTGGCGCCGAACTCGGTCACCACATCATCGGGGAGCCTGTCATCGTTCGATGAATCCAGCGCGGCTGGGTGAAGCAAGCCCGCCAGTGTGGCGAAACTCGCGGCTCAGCGGGTGACGCTACGGGTCGTCGTCTTCAGGGAGTAGGTATCTCTCGGGGTGGTGGTAGCCGTTGACGCGGTGTTGTCCCGTGTCCAGATCCGGTGGGGGGAGCCATTCGGTCTGGTTTTTGGCGTTTTTGCGGGTATGCCAGCCGGTGTTGTCGAGCATCCGGTGGTCGGCTGGGCAGGCCAGGGTCATGTCATCGATATTGGTTTGGCCGCCGTCGACCCAGTCGGTGACGGCGTGGTGCGCTTGGCACCAATACCCGGGCGCGCTGCAGCCGGGCCGGGTGCACCCGCGCTCGCGGGCGTGCAGCACGATCCGCTGCGCCGCAGTGGCAAGCCGCTTCGCCCGGGCCAGATACAACGACTGGCCGGTGTGCTCGTCGTGGACATACAGGTAGTGATGCGCCGGGGCGGCCATCCGGATCAAATCCGGCATCGGCAACCGGCTCCCGCCGCCGGTGACCGCCACGCCGGCCGCCTTCTCCAACTCCTGAAGCGTCGTCGAGACGATGACGGTCACCGGCAACCCGTTGTGCTGGCCCAGTTCCCCTGACGACAGTGCCGAACGACCGACGGCAAGGAATGCGTCGTGCTGGCGTTGAGCGTGGGTGCGAGTGTCGGTGCACGTCTGCGGGCGGGACTCCCTATCGCGGGATTGGTCGGCTGACGGCGGCTCTCCGTTGTCGGGGGCGTCGGGGTTCTCGTCGTCGGGGTTGTTGTGTCCGGGTGCGGCTTCCTTGGCGAAGATCGCTTCCCAGATCGCCAATGCTTCAGGAGTCAGCCGCCCCGAGATCGAGGCGGTGCCATCGGCTTGTTGTTTGCCGATCACGATGCCGCGCTTGCGGGCCCGTTCCTTCTCGTTGGGTTCGGCGCCGTCGGGGTCGATCATGGTCAGCAGCATCGCGGCGGCTTCGGCGAGGTTCTCTGGATCCAGTCCCGCGCCGGCTTGTGCCAGGTGTCTGTCGGCTTCGGCGCGGGTGCCGGCATCGACAAAGCTGGGCAGCTTCTTGTGGAACTTCGCGATCACGGCCAGGTGTTCTGGCCCAAGCAGGCCGTGGGCCTGGGCGGCCGCAGTGGCCTCCCACACCGGCGCCAAGGATTCCCCGGTCATCGCCCGGCGCGGCCCCAACACCTGTGCCCGGGCCAGCCGGCGTTTGGCCTCAGCGCTGGAGACCCGCAACGCGGTGGTCAACACCTTGGGCCAGGACGCCTCACCCAACTGGCACGGTTGGGTCTCTGCTGTCAGGCCCGCGATCAACTGATGCTCGACTGCCGGCGCGCGCCGCAGATTGCGCTCCAACCGGGCCTCCAGGCGCACCCGCTCGGCCGGGCTCAGGGCGTCGTAGTCCAGGTCCAGGATCGCGTCGATGACCGCGTCGAAGACATCGAAGGCCTCCAACACCTCATTCCGGGACGAACCCATGGCTAGAACACTAGTTCGATCCACTGACATTTCCGACCTTTGGCGTGTGACTCGAGGCAACTGCTGTTGCCACAGAAACCCAAGTGACAGAAGAAAATTCAGAGATCCGACGCAACAAGAGACAGCCGCGCCGGAGCATCACCAGCCTTCGGTGAGAACCCGGTCGAGCGTGTCGACGTAGAAGTCGGCCGCCTCGATGTCGAGACACAGCGGCGGCTTGGTCTTCAGGATGTTCACGTGGTCACCGGTGGGCTGGATGACGACCCCGAGATCGAGCATCCGCTCGCAGATGGCCGATGTCTCCGCGGCGGCCGGCTCCAGAGTGTTGGTGTCGCGGACCATCTCGACGCCCAAGTAGAGGCCGAATCCGTGCACCGTGCCGACCAGTGGGTGCTGTTCGCGCAACGCCTCCAACCTGGCCTTGAGGTATCCACCGACGCGAAGAGCGTTGTCCTGCAACCCCTCATCGCGCAGCACGTCGAGCACGGTGATACCGATCGCGCAGGACAGCGGACTGCCGCCGGTAGAGGAGAAGAAGTATCCCTCGCTGGAGAACGCATCAGCCACGGCACGGCTGGTGATGACCGCTCCGAGCGGATATCCGTTGCCGACCGACTTGGCCACCGACACGATGTCGGGCACGGCATCCTGCTGCTGGAACCCCCAGAACCACTGGCCGAGTCGGCCGTAGCCGACCTGCACCTCGTCGGAGATCGCCAGCCCGCCGCCGGCGCGCACCGCTGCGTAGACCTGCTGGAGGTAGCCATCGGGGAGCGCCATACCGCCTGCGTTGCCGTACACGCTTTCGCAGATGAACGCCGCAGGCGGACGCCCCTCGGCGATCAACGCCTCGATCTGGTTCACCGCGTCGGCTGCATACCGCGATGCCTCCGCCCCGCGGTACTTGCCACGGAAGCTGTTCGGCGACTCCACGGTGTGCACCCAATCCGGCCGGGTGGCAATGGCGTTCGGGTTGTCGGCGGTCGACGTCGACACGGCGTCGGTGCCGTAGGTCCACCCGTGATAGGCCTCGCGCATGGCCACCACCTCGCGCCGTCCCGTGGCGGCGGTCGCCAGTCGGATCGCCAGGTCGCTGGCCTCGGATCCGGAATTGACCAGGAACACGGTGTCCAGCGGATCGGGCAGCAGTGCTGCCAGCCGCTCACTGAACTCGACGACGGCCTGGTAGTTGAATCGGGAGTTCGTGTTGAGCTTGCGCAGTTGGCGCGCCGCGGTGTCGGCGATCCGAGGATGTGCGTGTCCGAGTACCGTGACGTTGTTGACCATGTCGAGGTATGTGCGGCCTTGCGTGGACATCAGGAAATGCCTTCTGCCGCGCTCGATCTGGGGCGGGGTGCGGTAGTAGAACTCCTGCACCGGTGCGAAACTGGCGTCGCGGCGCGACAGCAGATCCTCGCTGGTGCCCTGCTCCAGCGGCGCCAATCCGAGCAGCGGCCTGGGATCCCGTGCCGACGCCAGCCAGCCGGGCGCCACCTCGACGCCGACGAAGAACGGTGCGACGGGTCCGCTCGTGGGACGCACGCTCAGCCTGACCCGCTGGTGGGCCGGGGCGCGACCGACGACGTCTCCGGCGCTCACCGCGCCACCGACATCTGCTGTCGCCCCGGACAGTGTCAGCTCGAACTCCTCGCCGCGCAACGTGATCGAGCCCGTGCCGTCAATCACCTCACCGTCCCACGGTGCGGCGATGTCGGTGTCGGTGGCAGACCACACGTCGACGCCCGTGGCGACGACGTCGGGGGATTCCTGACTCAACCGCGGCGCCCGGCAGAACCTCGCCTCACCGAATCGGGTGACAACCAATGCTGCACCCTGTTGCAGTGCGGCCCTGGCGGATTCACTCTCGAATTCGGTGGGCAGCACACCGGACCCGTCGAACGCGTCGTCGTAGAGGTCCGAGGTGGTGGACAGATCCAGTGTCACCACCGACGTCCTGTCCACCGCGATCAGCTGCGACTGCACCGGCACCGCAGAAGCCGGCTGCGACATTCCGAGGTCGGCCTTGATCGCCGCGGTCATCACATCGATCGGAATCGACGTTGCGAGTTCGAACATCCGCCTCTCATCGTCGGACTGTTCGGTGATGTAGTCGTTGTCCGGATCCAACACGGCCTGCTGAGCTCCGCTGACGATCAGCACCGCGGTACGCAAGACCAGCAGCGGCCACAGCGCATCGGCTTCAGCGGCCGACAGCGGGCGCACGGTATGGAACGCCCGGACCGCCGGCAGCACCGATGTCACCTGAGCGCCAACATGTCCCAGTACCGATGACGCGGTGATGGCGAGCTCGGAAACTGCCCAGGTGTGGGACAGGTCGCCGAAGTCGATGACCCCGTCAGGCCGGGGCGCCCCACCTTCGCGCGAGACCACCACATTCGCGTCGGTCAGGTCGATGTGCGCCGCCTGTCGTGGCAACGCCTCGTCGAGCAGCGCGATCCGCGACCAGGCCTCTCTGGCGGCCGTCTCCAGCCTGCCTCGCAGTTCGGGGTCGCGGACGTGGAAGCTGAGCGCGTCGACCACGTCCATTCCGAAACGCAGATCCCACTGCAGGATTCGATCCAGGCCGGGATGGCTGAAGTCTTTCAGCGCGCGGCTCACCCGGCCTGCGACGTCGCCGAGTCCGGCGATCGACTCCGGCGTCAGATACCCCGTCTGCAGCAGGGTCCCGCCCGGCAGGTATTTCAGCAACCGCACGTAGGCAGTTCCGTCGACCAAACCCGTTACGGCCGTGCACTTCTCACCGTCACTGTTGGCCATCGGTATCGACACGCGCAAGGCGGGCTCCGCGGCGGCGATCAGCTCCGCGGCGGCGTCCTGTGCGGCGAGCTCGACGGCGGTGAATGCGGGGTTGGCGACCTTGAGGACCCCCACAATCGTGCCGTCCCTGTCGTGCACGGTGAAATTCTTGTCCTGCTGGCTGCCCAGCGAGCTGGCGCGCGCGGTCAGGCCGTAGTAGGTGGACAGGACGTCTTGTGCCTGAGCCTCGCTCACCTGCGGTGCGGGAAGCTCGCGCTGCTCCAGGAAATTGAAGCCCGCGGTGGAATCGGTGCTCACGGTTATCTGCTCTTCGCGCAAGCACTCATCGCCACTACCGCAGGACGAATTCGGTGACGACTTCGGAGAACGCATCGTTGTCGTCCCCGGCGGCTGTGTGTCCCGCGCCAGAAAGCTCGGCGAACTCGGCGTTCGGGACCTTGGCCAGAAACTCCTGCACCGCTTCCTCACTCACCACGTCGGAGAGTTTGCCGCGGATCAGCAGGATCGGGATGGTCAGTTCGATCGCGGCCTGCTCGAGCGCTTCGACCCGCACGAACGGATCTTCGTTCGGCTTGGTCAGGAAAGCCGGATCCCAGTGCCAGTACCACCGGCCGTCGCGGTGCCGCAGGTTCTTCTTGAGGCCTTCGGGGCTGCGCGGCTTCGTCCGGTGCGGCAGATAGGCGGCGACGGCGTCGGCAGCCTGTTCCAACGAGTCGAAGCCGTGGACGTGGCTGAACATGAAGTCGCGGATCCGCGCGCTGCCGTCCTTCTCGTATCGCGGCACAACGTCGACCAGGACGAGCTGGCTCACGACGTCGGGTCCGGCCTGCCTGGCCGTCAGAATGCCTGTCAGCCCACCCATGCTGGCGCCGATCAACACGGTCGGACGTCCGATCTGGTCCAGCACCTTGAGAGTGTCGGCGCACAACGCCTCGACGGTGTAGGTCGCCTCGGGCGAGCGGTCGCTGTCACCGTGCCCGCGGCTGTCGAGGGCAATCACGTGCAAGCCTCGGGCAGCCAGGATCTGCCCGGTCTTCTTCCACGAGAACCGATTCTGGCCGCCGCCGTGCAGCATCAGAACGGACGGACCCGACTCGTTGAACCCGACCGTCTCGACGGGATTGTTCCATTCGTCGGCGACCAGCGCGAGATCGTCTGCGCCGCGAAACGTCACGGTCTTCGGTTCGCTGCTGGTAGCGCTCACAGGCGTCCTTTCGGCTGGCCCCGGTCCGATTACGTTACCCAGCGCGCGTGATACGGCCATCTTGGGCCCCAAGCGACTGCGCTATCCCTAATATTCACGGTTGTGCAACCTGAATCCGACCGCGACGACGAGCGTCGGAGCATCATGGAGGCGGCCTATCGTTGCCTACTGAAACCCCGCCCCGGGCCCATTCCGATGTCGGCGATCCTGGGCAGCGCCGGGCTTTCGAGCAGGGCGTTCTACCGTCATTTCGTCTCGAAGGACGACCTGTTCCTGGCTCTACTGCAGCAGGCGTGCGGTGTCATCGTCGCCAACGTGAGCGCTGTCTCCGACGCCGCGGTCGGCACCCCGGCCGAGCAACTCGCCGCCTGGATCGGCGAGATGTTCGACTCGCTCGGCGACCCGACCCAGCTCAGACAGCTGGCCGTCATCGACTGCGACGAGGTCCGGGCGGCCAAGGGCTACCGTGAGATGCGCGAACGGCTTCATGTCGAGCGGGAACGCTCGCTATCCGAGATCCTGCGCCGGGGCCTTGCCGACGGTTCCTTCCCGCTGGCCGATCCGGAATCCGATGCCGCTGCCATCAATGCGGTCGTCAGTCGGGTGATGGCCCATCAGAACGCCGAGGACGTGCAGGCGCTCAAGCAGGCGCAGGCCCGGGTGCTGGATTTCGCGCTGCGTGCAGTCGGGGCGGTGACGCCGGCCTAGGCCGGCGATGATTCTGCTCCCGCGGCGGCAGCCACCAGGGCGATGCTGGGGACGCGCAAAATCGTCATCGCCGAGCTGGAGGCCGCCGTCTCCGGCCTGTAAGCAGCACATCAACCGGCCGTACAACCTCGTTTTACCCGGCCAGAAATTGTTGATATACGGTTCTCGGCGTCTTCCGCTGTGTACTCTCAGCCACACCCAACCGGGACCAGGCCCGTTGTCGGAGGATGTATGGCGGTGAGGTGCACACGAGGAAGGACCCGTTAGATGGTCGCTTCCGGCGTGATCGCCAAGCCGCTACGTGCTTTTGGTGGCTTCTTCTCGATGGCTCTGGACACTTTCGTGTCGATGTTCAGGCCGCCGTTCGCGTGGCGTGAGTTCATCAGTCAGTCCTGGTTTGTCGCGCGCGTGTCGATCGTGCCGACACTCATGCTGACCATTCCGTACACGGTGCTGCTGACGTTCACGTTCAACATTTTGCTGAAGGAGTTCGGCGCGGCGGACTTCTCAGGAACCGGCGCCGCGCTGGGCACTGTCCGCCAGATCGGTCCGATCGTGACCGTCCTGGTGGTCGCGGGTGCAGGCGCGACGGCAATGTGCGCCGACCTCGGTGCCCGAACCATCCGCGAGGAGCTTGACGCGCTGCGCGTGATGGGTGTCAATCCCATTCAGGCCCTTGTCGTTCCGCGGGTACTGGCCGCGACACTGGTGTCATTGGCGCTGTCGGCGACGGTGATCCTGGTCGGCCTGGCCGGCGCCTACTTCTTCTGTGTGTACATCCAGAACGTCTCGCCGGGCGCTTTCGCCTCCGGCCTGACGCTGATCATCGGCGCCACCGACGTCTCCATTGCGTTGGTCAAGGCAGCGCTCTTCGGGCTGTCAGCCGGCATGATCGCTTGCTACAAAGGTATTTCGGTGGGTGGTGGCCCGGCAGGCGTCGGTAATGCGGTCAACGAGACCGTGGTGTTCACCTTCATGGCGCTGTTCGCGATCAACATCGTCGCAACCGCCGTCGCGGTGAAGGTGACGATGTGACGGTTTCCAGGCCACATTCCCAGTTCCCCTGGCTCAAGGCGCGGTTTCGCGCGATAGCCGGTCCGTGGAACCAGGTCGGCGTGCAGACCAAGTTCTACGGTCGCACCCTGAAATCAATCGGCCTTGCCATCACGTATTACCGGGTCGAGCTCATGCGGCTCATCGCCCAGATGGGTTTGGGCTCAGGGGCGTTGATCGTCATCGGGGGCACCGTCGCGATCGTCGGCTTCCTCACCGTGACGACCGGTGCCCTGGTGGCGGTGCAGGGATACACCGACTTCGCGGAGATCGGCGTCGAGGCGCTGACCGGTTTCGCGTCAGCCTTCTTCAACGTGCGGTTGATCGCGCCTGCGACAACCGCCATCGCCTTGTCGGCGACCATCGGTGCCGGCGCCACCGCGCAGCTGGGTGCGATGCGGATCAACGAGGAGATCGATGCGCTCGAGGTGATGGGGATCCGCAGCGTCGCCTTCCTGGCCTCCACCCGGGTGGTCGCCGGCCTGCTCGTGGTCATCCCGCTGTACTGCGTCGGCGTGCTGGCGTCGTTCTGGGCGGCGCGATTCGGCACGACGGTCCTCTACGGCCAGTCGACCGGTGTCTACGACCACTACTTCCGGACGTTCCTCAATCCGATCGATCTGTTCTGGTCGTTGATCCAGTGCGTCGCCCTCGCCGTGGTGATCATGCTGGTGCACACCTATTACGGTTTCACCGCGCGTGGCGGACCGGCCGGCGTCGGCGAGGCCGTCGGACGCGCGGTCCGGACATCGTTGATCGTGTCCGCGTTCGTGCTCGTGATGATCTCGCTCGCGGTCTACGGGCAATCCGGCAACTTCAACCTGGCGGGCTGAGGTATGGACGACGAGGGTCTGCATCCGGGGTGGTGGACGCTCGTCCTCGTCGCGGTGGTTGCCGCGGCTGTGTGGCTGACCTACGCATTGTTCACTGGAACCCTGAAGTCGACAGTCCCGGTGACTTTGACGTCCGACCGGGCTGGTCTGGTGATGGAGACCAACGCCAAGGTCAAGCTGCGCGGTGTGCAGGTGGGCCGGGTCTCCGACATCTCGGTGACGGGCCAGGAGAACCCGCCGGTCGCGTTGCGCCTCGAGATCGACCCCGACAAGCTTCAGTACATCCCGGCCAACGTCGAGGCGCAGATCCGCGCGACCACGATTTTCGGCGCCAAGTTCGTCGATCTGGTCTTCCCTGACGACCCCACCGGCCGTCTCGAAGCGGGCCAGGTATTGCAGTCCCGCAACGTGACCACCGAGGTCAATACCGTGTTCGAGAACCTCGTCGCGGTACTCGACCAGATCGATGCGGCCAAACTCAACAGCACCCTCTCCGCGTTGGCCGACGGCGTCCGTGGCCAGGGTGAGCGGATCGGCCAGGCCACCACCGACGCCAATGAGGTCCTGCTCGCCCTGAATCCGCGCAACGAGACCATCACGGCCGATCTGCGGTCGTTGAACGCCTTCAACGAGACGTACAGCGCAGCGGCACAGGACATCCTGGCGACATTGGACGCGGCGAGCACGACCAGCACCACCGTGGTCAACCAGTCCAAAGAGCTGGATGCGTTGCTGCTGTCCACCATCGGGCTGTCGAACAGCGGCATCGGCCTGCTGGCGCCCAGCCAGGCGAACCTGATCAAGGCCGTCAACGTGCTGGCGCCGACGACCAACCTGCTTCTCAAGTACAACCCCGAGTACACCTGCCTGCTACTCGGTGCCAAACAGCTGCTCGACGGCGGTGGCTACGAGGCACCCGGCGGCAACGGCCGCTCGTTGGTGCTCGATGCCGGGTTGGCGTTCGGCGACGACCCCTACCACTATCCCCAGCATTTGCCGATCATCGGCGCCAAGGGCGGCCCGGGCGGCAAGCCCGGCTGCGGGTCGCTGCCTGACGTCGCGAAGAACTGGCCGGTGCGCAATCTCGTCACCAACACCGGTTTCGGCAGCGGCCTGGACTGGCGCCCCAACCCGGGCATCGCTTTCCCGATATACGCCAATTACCTGCCGGTGACCCGCGCTGTGCCGGAACCGCCGAGCATCCGCAACAACTTCGGCGGGCCCGCCATCGGACCGATCCCGTACCCCGGCGCTCCGGCCTACGGTGCGCAGCTGTACGCGCCGGATGGCACCCCGTTGTGGCCCGGGTTGCCGCCGGCGCCCCCGCCAGGGGCTCCGCGAGACCCCGGTCCGCGTCCTGGCTCCGAGCCGTTCTATGTTCCCAGCCCGGCGCAGCTGCAGCCGACTGCTGTTCCGTACCCGTTCGTTCCGCCCCCGGTTCCGGCCGTACCCGGACCGCCCCGCTAGATCCGCAAGTACCCGACCCACGAAACGCACAGAGAGGTAACCGATGTCAGTCAGTGTCCGGCGAGACGCCACGCGACTCGGGGTCTTTCTGGCTGTGTGCCTGCTCGGTGTTTTCGGTCTGTTCGCGGTTTTCGGGCAGATGCGCTTCGGCGAGAAGTCCCATCAGTACCGCGCCGAGTTCATCAATGTCACCGGGTTGGAGACCAACGATTTCGTCCGGATCGCCGGCGTCGAGGTCGGCAAGGTCAAGAAGGTGGAGATCCAGCCCGACACCACCGCGCTGGTCGAGTTCTCCGCCGACGATTCGGTGGTTCTCACTCAGGGCAGCCGTGCCGTCATCCGCTATGACGATCTGATCGGCGGCCGCTATCTGGCGTTGGAGGAAGGCGCGGGCGGGACGCAGAAGCTCAGCGCGGGCGACACCATTCCACTGGCCCGTACCTCACCCGCGTTGGACCTCGACGCACTGATCGGCGGGTTCCGGCCACTGTTCCAGGCGCTCAATCCCGAACAGATCAATGCACTGTCGGGGCAGCTCATCACCGCCTTGCAGGGCCAGGGCGGCACCGTCAACTCGTTCCTGGCGCAGACCGCTGCGCTGACGAGCACGCTGGCCGACCGCGACCAGTTGATCGGCGACGTCATCATCAACCTGAACACGGTGCTGGGGTCGCTCGGAGATCAAAGCGACCAGTTCGACAAGGCGGTCACCTCGCTGTCGGAACTCGTCGATGGTCTCGAGTCCCGCGGGGAGGACATCAGCGACGGGCTCGCCTACACGAACGCGGCCGCGGGCAGCATCAGCGATCTGCTGTCACAGGCCCGTCCGCCGCTGCAGAAGGTCATCCATGAGACCGACCGGACGGCGGGGATCGTGGTGGCCGACCACGAATACTTCGACAACGTCATCAACACCCTCCCGGACGCCTACCAGGCGCTGGCTCGGCAGGGCATCTACGGCGACTTCTTCAGCTTCTACCTGTGCGACCTGGTGATCAAGACGAACGGCAAGGGCGGACAACCGGTGTACATCAAGGTGGCCGGCCAGGAGAGCGGGAGGTGCGCGCCGCGATGAAGCCGTTCAGCGAACGCAACCAGGTGGTCATCGGCGCCGTCGGTCTCGGGGTCACCGCGGTGATCGTGCTCGGCGCGGTGAACTACGACAAACTGCCCTTCATCGATCCGGGGCGCGAGTACACCGCGCACTTCGCCGAGGCCGGCGGGCTGACCGACGATGCGGCCGTGCAGGTTTCGGGTTTCAAGGTCGGCCAGGTCAAGTCGATCGAGCTGGACGGTCCCCAGGTGCTCGTGACGTTCACCGTGGACAAGGACATCCGGCTCGGTGACCGCACCGAGGCCGCGATCAAGACCAAGGGACTGCTGGGAACCAAGATTCTTGAGGTGGTCGCCCGCGGCGACGGTCAGCAGGACGGCACCATTCCGATCGACCGCACCACGTCGCCCTACCAGCTCCCCGATGCCCTCGGTGAGCTGGCGACGACGATCAGTGGCCTGAACACCGATCAGCTGTCCGAGTCGCTTCGCGTGCTCTCGGCCACGTTCGCCGACACCCCGCCACAGCTGAAGATCGCGGTGGAGGGCGTGGCGCGGTTCTCCGACACCCTCAACGAACGCGACGCCGAACTGCGCGGCCTCCTCGCCAATGCGAACAAGGCCACCAGTGTGCTGGCGGAGCGCAGTGGACAGGTCGTCAGCCTCGTCTCGAACACCAATGCGCTGCTGGCCGAATTGCAGAGTCAGAGTGCTGCACTGGATCAGATCTCCGGCAGTATCTCCACGCTCAGCCAACAACTCCAGGGCTTCATCGGCGAGAACCGCGAAACCATGAAGCCCGCGCTGGACAAGCTCAACGGGGTCTTGACGATCCTCGACAACCGCAAGGAACGTCTGCAGAAGTCGCTCAAGCTGTTGAACCAGTACTCCCTGTCCCTTGGCGAGTCCGTCTCGTCGGGTCCGTTCTTCAAGAACTACATCTCCAATCTGCTGCCCGGTCAGTTCCTCCAGCCGTTCATCGACGTGGCCTTCTCCGACCTGGGTCTCGACCCGAACGTGCTGCTGCCGTCGCAGCGCTTCGACCCGCAGGTCGGGCAGCCCGGCACGCCCGCGATGCCGGTGCCGTTCCCGAGGACCGGCCAGGGCGGCGACCCGCGCATGACGCTTCCCGATGCCATCACCGGCAACCCCGGTGATCCGGGGTGCGGGCCGGGCGGACCGGGAGGCCTGCCTGCGCCCGGCCCCACCGGCTGCTACCCGTACCGCGAACCGCTGCCCGCGCCGCCACCCGGTGGTCCGCCGCCGGGCCCGCCGGCGTTGGCGCCGCACGGGATCGCTTCCGTTCCGGACCCCAACCCGGGCGTGGTTCTGGTGCCCGCTCCGGGTGAGGCACCTCCGCTCGTTCCCGTTCCCGGGGAGGGCACGCCATGAGGAATCCGAGAACGTGGATCGGCGTCGTGCTCGTGCTGTTGCTGGTGGCGGGCGTCGCGATCCTGGTGCGGACCACCGACAAGGTCAACCGCATAAATGTCGTCGCGTACTTCGACAACAGCAACGGCATCTACGTCGGCGACGATGTCCGCATACTCGGGGTGCCGGTCGGCAGCATCACCTCGATCGACCCCGAACCCGAACAGGTGAAGATCTCGTTCTGGTACGACAGCCGCCACGACGTGCCTGCGGGCGCGAACGCCGCGATCCTGTCACCGGCTTTGGTGACCTCGCGTGCCATCCAGCTCACGCCCGTCTACACCGGCGGGCCGGTGATGGGCGACGACACCGTGATCCCCAAGGACCGAACCGCGGTGCCCGTCGAGTGGGATCAGGTGCGGGGGCAGTTGGAACGGCTCAGCGAGACATTGCAGCCGACCGAACCCGGCGGGGTGAGTCCGTTGGGATCGGTGATCAATACGACCGCGGACAATCTGCGGGACCAGGGCGCCAACATCCGCGAGACGGTCATCAAACTGTCGCAGGCGTTTTCGGCGTTGGGCGATCACAGCACCGACATCTTCTCCACGATCAAGAATCTGGCGATCCTGGTGTCGGCACTGCAGGACAGCACGGACCTGATGCGGCAGCTGAACCAGAACCTGGCGTCGGTCACCGGGTTGCTCTCCGATGGCCCTGACGAAGTGGCCAGCGCGGTAAGGGATCTCAACGCGGTCCTCCCCGAGGTGCAGTCGTTCGTCGCCGAGAACCGCGACGCGCTGGGGACGACGTCGGAGAAACTGGCGGGTGTGACCACGGCGCTCAACGAGAGCCTGGACGACGTCACGCAGTTCCTGCACAGTTCGCCCAACACGTTCCAGAACTACGTCAACATCTGGCAGCCCGCGCAGGGCGGGGCGAGTGCCATCCTGGCGGTCAACAACTTTGCCAACCCGATCCAGTTCCTTTGCGGCGCAGTGCAAGCCGCATCGCGCCTCGGCGCAGAAGAGTCGGCCAAGCTGTGTGTGCAGTACCTCGCGCCGATCATGAAGAACCGCCAGTACAACTATCCGCCGCTGGGACTCAACCAGCTCATCGGCGCCACTACACGGCCCAATGAGCTGACCTACAGCGAGGATTGGCTGCGACCGGACTACATTCCGCCGGGTGGTCCGGCGCAGGCGGGACCACCACCGCCGCCGCCGGGAGCGCCCGCTCCGCTGGCCGCCGATCCGGCCACGCTGCCTCCGGGGCAGGGTCCGCTGGGGCTGGCGCCCAACACGCCACCGCTGGCTGCCGAGGCGCCGTTGTCGACGAACCCGAATGACGGGCTGATGGGCATGATGGTGCCAGGGGCCGGGTCATGACCGCGGACGTGAGGAGCAGAAAGGGTGGCGCCTTACTGCGTGCCGGCGTCGCGATGCTCATCGTGGCAGTGGTGGCTACTGGATGTGGTTGGCGCGGCCTGAATTCGGTTCCGCTGCCCGGTACCCAGGGCGGCGGCCCTGGCTCATTCACGATCAAGGCACAGATGCCCGACGTGGACAACGTCGAACGGAACTCCCGGGTTCGCGTCGGTGACGTCAACGTCGGCACCGTCACGGAGATCGAGCGCCAGGGCTGGAACGCGCTCGTGACGATGACGCTCAACGGCGATGTCGTGTTGCCCGCCAACGCGACCGCCAAGATCGGCCAGACGAGCCTGTTGGGCTCGCAGCACATCGAGTTGTCGGCCCCCGCCAACAAGCCGCCGGAGGGCAGGCTCAAAGAGGGCTCGCTGGTCCCGCTCGAGAACTCGGGTGCGTTCCCGACAACCGAGCAGGCGCTGGCCGCAGTCGCCTTGCTGCTCAACGGTGGCGGTCTGGGCAACATCCAGGACGTCACCGAGGCGCTGAGCGTCGCCTTCACCGGCCGAGAGAACGATCTGCGCAGCCTGATCCAGCAGCTCGACATCGCGATCGGGCACCTCGACGACCAGAAGAACGACATCATCGCCACGTCGGAGAGCCTCGACAACTTGATCGGGCAGATCGCCGAGCAGAAGCCGGTGGTGGACAAGGCGCTGAAGACCATCCCGGATGCGCTCGCCGTGCTGCGTGACCAACGAGACGCGCTGTCCGAGACGCTGGTGCAGCTCGGCAGATTCAGCGCGCTGGCGGCCGACTCGGTCAACCAGACCCAGGAAGCACTCGTTCAGGAACTCAAAGACCTCGGCCCCGTGCTGCAATCGCTGGCCGATGCCGGGCCTGCGCTCACGCGGTCGCTGAGCTTCCTGCCGACGTTCCCCTTCCCGAAGGAGACGCTGACCAACTGGCTGCGCGGCGATTACGCCAACCTGTCGCTGATCGTCGACCTGACGCTGAGCCGGGTCGACCAGGGCTTCTTCACCGGAACCCGGTTCGAGTGCAATCTGACGTGGCTGGAGTTGCAGTGGGGCCGCACCATCGGGCAGATGCCCAGCCCGTGCAATCACCACGTCCCGCCACCTGGCGGCAACCCGTTGGTCGCGCCGTACCGCTGGGATCAGGGGCGATGACATGCGTGTGACGAGACAGATGGTGATCCAGCTGGCGATCTTCTCCCTGTTGGCCACGGTGGCCTTGGGAATCATGGTCTTCGGCTACATGCGGGTGCCCGCGATGGTGGGCATCGGCGAGTACAAGGTGACCCTCGAGCTGCCCGAGACCGGCGGGCTCTACGAGCGGAGCAACGTGACCTACCGGGGTTCCCAGGTCGGCATCGTGGACAGTGTGAATCTCACCGACACCGGTGTGGAGGCGGTGATGTCGCTGAACTCGAGCGTCACGATCCCCGCCGATCTGGTCGCTTCGGTGCGGAGCCAGTCGGCGGTCGGCGAGCAGTTCGTGGAACTGGTGCCCCAGAGTGGCAACGGACCTGAACTGCGCGACGGCGACGTCATATCCCGTGACCGCGCGAGGGTGCCGCCGGACGTCAACTCGCGTCCTGGAGCTCACCAACAGCGGCCTTCGGGCGATCCCGCAGGAGAACCTCAGGACAGTGATCGACGAGTCCTACCTGGCAGTCGGCGGCCTCGGTCCCGAGTTGCGGCGGTTGGTCAACGGTTCCACGTCGCTGGCCATCGACGCCAGGGCGAACCTGGATTCGCTGACGACCGTCATCGACCAGGTCCAGCCGGTGCTGGACTCCCAGACCGACACGTCGGACTCCATCCAGTCGTGGGCGGCGAATCTGGCGAACATCACCGGTCAGCTGCAGAGTGAGGACCAGTCGGTGTCGGGGGTGCTCAGCAGCGGGCCCGGCGCGGCCGAGGAGGTGCGGGCGCTGTTCGACCAGCTGCAACCCACTCTGCCGGTGGTGCTCGCCAACCTGGTCAGCGTCGGCGAGGTCGCCGTCACGTACCAGCCCAACCTCGAGCAACTGCTGGTGCTGCTTCCGCAGGGCACCGCGGTAACCCAGGCGGTTGGCGTCGCCAAGCAAGGGACCAAACAGGACTACTTGGGCGATTACCTCACCCTGAATCTCAACCTCAACATCCCGCCGCCATGCAACACCGGCTTCCTGCCGCCCCAGCAGCAGCGACCACCGTCGTTCGAGGACTATCCCGACCGGCCTGCGGGCGATGTGTACTGCCGTGTGCCGCAGGATGGCGCGTTCAACGTGCGAGGCGCCCGCAACATCCCGTGCGTCACGGTGCCGGGCAAACGCGCACCCACCGCGAAGATGTGTGAGAGCAGCGAGAACTACGTGCCCTTGAACGACGGATACAACTGGAAGGGCGACCCGAACGCGACATTGTCGGGGCAGGCCGTCCCGCAGTTGCCTCCGGGTTCACCACCTGCACAAGTGCCTCCGCCGCCGGGACCTGCTCCACCACCGATGGCGGCCGCCGAATACGATCCGGCGAACGGCACGTACGTTGGACCGGACGGACGTGTGTACACACAGTCCAATCTGGCGCAGGGTGCCACAGAGGAGCGAACATGGCAGACGATGCTGCTGCCCCCGACGGGGAACTGACGGCTTCGGCAGCGACGGAAGACGAGTCCAGCGCCATCGAACCGGAGTCGAAGGCTGTCGATGAGCGCTCGCGCGAAGAGCATGTTGTCGATGAGCGTCGAGCGAAGTCGATGAGGTCGATGACGTCGACGACGGCGAGGACGTCGAGGACGATCTGACGACGACGAGGACGCGGACGTGGACGGCGCGGACCGGTCGCTCCGATCCGCACGCCGATATCGCACGTCAAGCTCGCGCTCATCGCGGGTGTCGTCGGCGTGCTTGCGCTGGCCAGCCTGGCCGGGTGGCTGGGTTACCGGTCCTACGAATCGAATCGCGCGGAGGCGCAGCGCAACGTCTTCCTTCAGGTAGGGCGTCAAGGTGCACTCAACCTGACCACGATCGACTGGCAGCAGGCCGACGCCGACGTACAGCGCATCCTCGAGTCGGCGACCGGTACGTTCTACGACGACTTCCAGCAGCGGGCGGAGCCATTCGTCCAGGTGGTCAAGCAAGCCCAGTCGAAGTCGGTCGGCGAGATCGCCGAGGCAGGGCTGCTGTCACCCGTGGGCGACAACGAGGCGCAGGTCCTCGTGGCGGTGCGGGTGCAGACGACGAATGCCGGTGCGCCCGAACCGCAGCCGCGGTCCTGGCGGATGAAGATCACCGTGCAAGAGGTCGACGGTCAGGCCAAGGTGGCGGATGTGGACTTCGTGCCGTGACCAGAGATGTGAAAGGGGACGAGGCGACGGAGATCGTGGAAGACGACACCAAGGACGAGATCGCCGAGGCTGAGGTCACCGCCGCGCCCGACGTCGACGTCGCGCCCGGGGTCGACGACCCCGAGGCCGACGAGTCGGAGAGCGCTGACGAACCCGCGACGTCGGGCACCGCAAAAAGCGGCATCGAGTGGTCGCGCGTCGTCGCGTTCATCGTCCTGCCTGCACTGGCGCTGGTGCTCGCGGCGGGCGCCGGATATTTGAAGTGGCGCGACAACTCGGTGCGCAACGGCGAAGTCGCCGCGGTGACATCGGTGCAGGCCGCCCGCGACGGCACGATTGCCCTGCTGTCGTACACACCCGACACCGTTGAGCAACAACTGAGCGCGGCGCGGGATCTGCTCACCGGTGAGTTCAGGGATTCCTACACGTCGTTGACCAACGATGTCGTGATTCCCGGCGCCAAGGAGAAGCAGATCTCGGCGATCGCTACGGTGCCTGCGGCCGCGTCGGTGTCGGCCACCCCGGACAAGGCGGTCGTCCTTCTGTTCGTGAATCAGACGGTGACCGTGGGGCCCGACGTGCCCACCGATACCGCCTCTAGCGTGCGGGTGACGCTGGAGAAGGACGGCGACCGCTGGCTGATCTCCCAGTTCGACCCGGTGTAGGTCAACGCGTGGTGCGGCCCGGGTGACTGCGGGCCAGCATCGGCAACAGGATCCACCGTGGCGCAAGGCGATTCAGCATTGCCGCCACCCGGTTGGGTGTGCCGGGCACGATCACCCTGCGGCCGCGCGCCACCCCGTCGACGGCGGTTTTGGCCACGGCGTCGGGTTCCTCCCACAGGAACTTCGGGAGCATCTTTTCGGCTTCTTCGTCGGGAATGCCCGCGGCCTCACCGAATCCGGTGCGCACCGGACCCGGGCACACGACCGTGGCCGAAACGCCGGTTCCTTTCAGTTCCTCGCCCATCGCTTCGGTGTAGGACAGGACGAAGGCCTTGGCCGCGCCGTAGGACGCCTGCCACGGCACGGGCCCGAACGCGCCGACCGATGCGACGTTGAGCACCGCGCCGCGGCCGCGTGACACCATTCCGGGCACGAATCGAGCGCACAGGTCGACCACTGCGGCAACGTCGACCTCGACCAATCGCAGTTCCGCCTCGACGTCGACGCGGGCGACCGCGCCGAGGTTGGATATGCCGGCGTTGTTGACCAGGATGTCGACGGTGAGACCGAGCGCGGCGACCTGATCGGGCAACGTCGCTCGATCCGACGGGTTCGACAGATCCGCGGGGACCACCAACGCGCCTGTGCCGAGTGAATCCGCGAGCGCCTGGAGGCGATCAGCACGCCGCGCGACAAGAATCACCCGGTAGCCGCGTCGCGCGTACTCACGTGCGATCTCTTCGCCGATGCCGGACGATGCACCGGTGACGAGAACGGAACCGGTCTCGGACGGGGCAGGCAGCAACGGCATGGGTGCAGCCTAACCTTGGCGTCATGACGGAGCGCCGGCTCGCGGCGGTCGATGCGCAGAGCTTCTGGACATCGGGCGCGATCCCCAACGATCACTTCGCGCTGTACGGGTTCGGCGAGGGGGCGGCAGAACTGGAACCGGCGCTGGAAGAGATTCGGGGTAGGGCGCAGGCCTGTGCCGAGCTGCGAATGCGCATCGCCGACACCGGTTTCTGGACTTACCCGGTCTGGGCGCCCTGTGACGTAGGCCCCGATCAGTTCGTGGTGCACGAGCTGGCCGACCGCACATGGGCGGCATGCCTGGCTGCCGTGGAGAGCCTGGCCGACGATCAGCTCGATCAGCGCGTGATGTCCTGGCGCCTGCATGTGTTCCCGGCGGTTGACGGCCTGCCGGGCAGCGGGTGCGGGACGGTCGCGGTGCTGCAGGCGACGCATGCGTTCGCCGACGGTAACCGCTCGGCGGCGCTGGCGGGTTACCTGTTCGGCCGCGATGGCGACGTGCCTGCCGTGACGTCGCCATCGCACCCCCCGCTTGCCTTTCCGCGACGTTCGATCGCCGCGGCCCGCGCCCATCGCCGGTTGGTCCGCGATACCGCGGCGGGACTCGTTCCTGCCCAAGCACGTTCGCGACCGCTGCTGCGCACCAATGCGCGACCGTCCGGTGCCCGTGAGATCCGGACCGTGATTCGCGACCGTGCGGAGCTGCCGGGGCCGACGGTGACCGTCGGCGTGCTGACCGCGGTGTCGGCGGCGCTGGCCGGGCACCTGCGTGAGCTCGGCGACGACCCCTCACTGCTCGGCGCCGAGGTTCCGATGGCGAAGGCGGGTCCGCGCCTGTCGAACAACCATTACGGCAACGTCGGGATCGGTCTCTATCCGGACGTCGCAGATCGAGCAGCGGGCTCGCCTGATTGCAGCCGACATGTACCAGCGCCGCCGCCGCCGCAACCACCCGGCGATGAGGGCCGAGATCAAGGCGTTCGCTGCAGTTCCGGCACCCCTGTTGCGTTGGGGGGCAAGCATGTTCGATCCCGACGTCAGGTCGCCCACCGTCAACGGCAATACCGTGGTGTCCAGCGTCAATCGCGGCGCCAAGGATCTGCGGTTCGGTGCCGCTCCTGTGGTGGTGGCCGCCAGCTTCCCCGCCCTGTCGCCGATGATGGGGTTGACACACGGAGTGAACGGCATCGGCGACACGATCGCGATCAGCGTGCACGCGGCCGAATCCGCGATCGGGGACATCGATTCCTACGTCGAACGTCTGGAGCGGGAACTGGGCTAGGCGGTGAGCGACGCGATGACCGTCTCCAGCGACCGGGTCGCGGCGTCACGATCATCGCCCATGCCGACCAGGGTGTCGATGGTCAACGGCCCGAGGATCTGGGCGAGGCCGTGGCCTTCGTGGCCGAAAAACCCCGCCATCTCCAGCATCACCGCGCCGTGGTTGATGCTCCACAGGCGTCCGGCCACCAGCAGTTCGTCGTCGTCGCGGATCCGGCCCGCGGCCATCATCCGGTGTACCGCCGTGTGCAGCACATCGAACGATGCGGCCCACTCGGCGCGGTTCGTCGCGCTGCCGGTGACAGTGAGATCGGTGCGGAAATTGACGAGCGACGCCGGCGCGGACGTGCCGAAGATCAGTTGATACCGCTGGGGATTCGCCAGCGCAAACTGGTGATAGCCGAGCCCCATCGCCAGGAAGTCGGCGACCGGGTCGTCGGTTTCGGGAACCTCGGTGAGCGCCTTGGTGAAGCGGCTCAAGACGTCGACGGTGATCGCGTCGAGCAGGCCGGTCATGCCACCGAAGTGCGTGTACACCGCCATCGTCGAGGTGCCGATCTCGGTGGCGACGTTGCGGGCGCTCAGCGCAGGCAGTCCGTCGCGCTCGAGAATGCGCACACCCGCCTCGACCAGTGCATCACGGGGATTGCTCACCATTGCCATCCTGCCATAACGGTGTTATACAGATGTGCACATAACGCTGTTATAGGAGGTTCCAGCGATGGTCAACCGCTATCTGGACGGCGCGCTCGCGCCGATCTCCGAGGAGTACACGCTCACCGACCTCGAGGTGACGGGGTCCATCCCGGACTATCTCGACGGTCGCTATCTCCGCAACGGGCCCAATCCGGTCGGTGAGATCGACCCCGAGCTCTATCACTGGTTCATCGGCGACGGCATGGTCCACGGCATCCGCCTCCGCGACGGGAAGGCTGAGTGGTACCGCAATCGGTGGGTCCGCAGCCCGATGGCCGCAAGAGCATTGGGGGAGCCCGTGCCTACGGGGCGATACCCGGTATCGGAGATGGGTGCCAACACCAACGTGATCGGCCACGCCGGAAAGACAATCGCGCTCATCGAATCCGGGGTCGCCAACTACGAATTGACCGACGAACTGGACACCGTCGGCACGTGCGATTTCGACGGCACCCTCACTGGCGGCTACACCGCCCACCCCAAGCGCGACCCGGTGACCGGCGAACTCCACGCGGTGTCCTACAGCATGCTGCGGGGAAATACGGTGCAGTACTCGGTGATCGGCGCGGACGGCCGAGCGCGCCGCACCGTCGACATCGAGGTCGCGGGCAGCCCGATGATGCATGACTTCTCGTTGACCGAGCGGCACGTGGTGTTCTACGACCTGCCCGTCACCTTCGACGCCGCCCAGGCTGCGGAGATGGCAATGCCGCGCGGGCTGCGGCTGCCTGCACGACTATTGTTGTCCGCGTTGATCGGTCGGGTCCGCATCCCGGATCCGATCGCCGCACGGATCCCCGCCGGGGGCTCGCCGACCGCCGGTTCCCGTACTCGTGGGATCCGCACTACCCGGCGCGAATCGGTGTGATGCCGCGGGACGGCGCCAACGCCGACGTCCGGTGGTTCGACGTCGAGCCGTGCTACGTCTTCCATCCGATGAACTCCTACGACGACGGCGACACCGTCGTCCTCGACGTCGTGCGGCATCCGAAGATGTTCGACACCGATCACCTCGGCCCCAATGAGGACCCGCCGACGTTGGAGCGCTGGACGGTGGACCTCGCCGACGGCAAGGTCCGCGAATCGCGGATCGACGACCGGAGCCAGGAGTTCCCGCGCGTCGACGAGAGGCGCGTCGGCAAGCGGCACCGTTACGGCTACGCGCCCAGCTTCGACCTCGACGGTGCGACCGACACCCTGCTCAAGCACGACCTCGTCGGGGCGGCACCGCGGCCAAGGTTTTCGGAGTCGGCAAGTCGGTGGGGGAGTTCGTGTTTCACCCGTCCGCGCCGGACGCTGCCGAGGACGACGGTGTACTGATGGGCTATGTGTACGACCGGGCCACGGATCGCAGCGAGTTGGCGATCGTCGACGCGGCCACGCTCGAGGACATCGCGAGCGTCAAGCTGCCGCATCGTGTTCCGGCCGGCTTCCACGGCAATTGGGTGCCCGCGGCCTGAACCCCAGCGGGTGACACTTGGTGTAGATCTGGGACTCGCCCGCGTGTTTGAGGTCGACGTCCACGGTGGCAGCATCAGTGAGCTCTCGGCGGACCTGGGCGTCCCGAGTGGGCCTATCGCAATGCGCTGGCAGTCGTCGCCCAACTGGCGCCGACACGGTCACGCCGCGTCACCGTGGAATGGCGATGGTCCGACCGCACCCGGCGAGATCGCCCTGTTCACCGCTTGTGCGGTGGTGCCCGATGCGCCGCCGCCCGCACCTGATTTCGCACTGCTCAAGGGAAGCTTCGACAGCCAGTTCGCCGGCCGCGGTCCGAATTGACCAGTCGGCTCTGGGAGGGGGGATGGGCGGCGACGTGACAGATGTTCTAAGTTTTGTTACATGACTGCCTACGATGGCGCTGACTTCGGTGTCCTGATCCTGCGTGTCGTACTCGGCCTGACCATGGCTGCGCACGGATACAACAAGTTCTTCGGCAAGGGCGGGCTCAAGGGTACCGCCGGCTGGTTCGACAGCATGGGGATGAGACCCGGCATATTCCACGCCCGGGTCGCGGCGACCACCGAGATGGCCGCTGGGCTGGGCCTGGCCATCGGCCTGCTCACCCCGATCCCGGCCGCCGGGTTCGTCGCGCTGATGTTCGTCGCGGCGTGGACGGTGCACAAGGCCAATGGCTTCTTCATCGTCAAGGAGGGCTGGGAGTACAACCTGGTGCTGGCGGCCTCGGCCGTCGGCATCGCGACGATAGGCGCAGGCAAGCTCAGCCTGGATTACGCACTGTTCAGGGACACGGGCGTCTACGAGTACCTGCATGGCTGGTGGGGTCTGCTGATCGCCGCGGTGCTCGGGCTGGCAGGCGGCATCGGCCAGCTCGTGATCTTCTACCGCCCGCCGGCCAAGACGGGGGCGTAGCTCCCGCGAACGTGCGGTCTCATTCGCCTTCCCCGGCGTGTCGCGGATGAAACCGCATAATCGGTGCAACACGAACTGGAACACGTTCTAGTCTGGCCCGCATGGGTTTTCTCAAGCAGGATGCGCCCGTCGTCGATTACGCGGAGTGGAGCAAGGGCACCCGAGCCGAGCGGATCGTCCCGATGGCGAGGCACTGGGCGGAGGTCGGCTTCGGTACGCCCGTCGTGATGCACCTCTTCTACGTGGTGAAGATCCTCCTCTATGTCCTGGCGGCGTGGCTGATCGTGCTGAGCACCACCGGTATCGACGGATTCACCGATGTCGCGGCCTGGTATCACGAGCCGATCGTGTACCAGAAGGTCGTCCTCTTCACGATGCTGTTCGAGATCGTCGGGCTGGGCTGCGGATTCGGGCCGCTCAACAACCGCTTCTTCCCGCCACTGGGCTCGATCCTGTACTGGTTGCGGCCCAAGACCATTCGGCTGCCACCGTGGCCGAATCGCATTCCGCTGACCAGGGGTGACGCCCGAACGCCGCTGGATGTCCTGCTGTACGGCGCCCTGCTGATGGTGTTGGTGTTCGCCCTGTTCTCTGATGGCACCGGACCGATCCCGGAGATCGGCTCCGAGGTCGGGGTGCTGCCGGTGTGGCAGACCGCGGTGATCGTGGTGCTCCTTGCCGTCGCGGGCGTGCGGGACAAGGTGCTGTTCCTGGCTGCCCGCGGCGAGGTGTACGGCTCGCTGGCGGTCTGCTTCCTGTTCAGTGGTGCGGACATCATCATCGCCGCGAAGCTGGTGTGTCTGGTCATCTGGATCGGTGCGGCGACGTCGAAGCTCAACAAGCACTTCCCGTTCGTCATCTCGACGATGATGAGCAACAACCCGGTGATGCGGCCGAAGTGGATCAAGCGAAAGTTCTTCGAGCACTTCCCCGATGACCTGCGGCCGGGCCGGGCCTCACGCGTGCTCGCCCACTTCTCCACCGCGATCGAGGGGTTGGTCCCGCTGGTGTTGTTCTTCTCCCACGGCGGCTGGGTCACCGCGGTCGCTGCGTTCGTGATGATCGTCTTCCACTTCGGCATCCTGTCGGCGATCCCGATGGGCGTGCCGTTGGAGTGGAATGTCTTCATGATATTCAGCGTGCTCGCGCTCTTCGTCGGCAACGCCGGGGTGGGTCTCGGGGATCTGCAGAGCCCTTGGCCCATCGTGCTTTTCATCGTTGTCGCGGGCACCGTGGTGATCGGAAACCTGTTCCCTCGCAAGGTGTCCTTCCTCCCCGGCATGCGGTACTACGCCGGCAACTGGGACACGTCCCTGTGGTGTGTCAAACCGTCCGCCTCCGACAAGATCACCAACGGCATCGTCGCGATCGCCAGCATGCCCGCCGCGCAGATGGAGAAGTTCTACGGCAGCAAGGAAACCGCCGAGATGTATCAGTACATGGGGTACGCCTTCCGCTCGTTCAACACTCACGGCCGGGCGATGTTCACGCTGGCGCACCGGACGATGGCCGGTCACGACGAAGCCGACTATGTGCTGACCGACGGCGAACGGATCTGCAGTACCGCGATCGGCTGGAACTTCGGTGACGGCCACATGCACAACGAGCAGTTGATCGCCGCCTTGCAGAAGCGCTGCCACTTCGAGCCCGGCGAGGTGCGGGTGCTGTTGCTCGATGCGCAGCCGATCCACAAGCAGCGCCAGGAGTATCGCCTCGTCGACGCCGCCACCGGTGAGTTCGAGCGTGGCTATGTCATGGTCGCCGACATGGTCACCCGCCAGCCGTGGGACGATACGGTCCCGGTGCATGTGACGTGGCAGAAGGGCAGTGCCGACGCACGGTGACTCGGCTGAGCGTCTGCGCGAAGCGTCAGCCCATCACGTCGCGGACCGGCACGCTCTCCAGGCCCGTCAGCAACAACTCCCGTGACTTGTCGAGATGCTTGCGCCAGTGCGTTTCAGCCCCCGCGGCGTCGCCTGCCCGCAGGAACTGCATGAGCCTGCGATACGAGCGCATCAACGTTTCGTAATCGGCCTTCGAGACCGGGCGGCGCTCGTTGAACACGAAAGCCGTGTGCCTGACCGTGATTTCATGCAGCATCCCGGCGACGATGCCCAGCGTGGCGTTGCCGGACAGCTGCACCACGCGCAGATGGAACGCGCCCGTCGCCTCGGCGAGCCGTCCCGACTGGTGACCGTCGGCGACAAGCACTTCGAGCATCCGCTCAAGTTCGTCGAAAGCCTCATCCGAGCCGGATTCTGCCAGCAGGCGCGCGGCCATCGGCTCGATGCCCGACTTCGCGGTGAGCAGGTCGGCGATCGTCGCACCCGACAGTTCCAGCAGCAGCCCCGCAGGCCGGGCGACGACCTCAGGGCCGGGTACCCGCACCCGTGCTCCCGTGCGCGAACCCCGGCGTACCTCGACGAGACGCTCGGACTCCAGTACCCGGACGGCCTCACGCAGGGTCGGGCGGCTGACACCGAAATGCGCCATCAGCTCGGCCTCGTTGGGCAGGAAGTCGCCGTCGTTGAGCTGTCCTTCGACGACCATCCGGCGCAACGTGCCTGCGACGAGCTCGGCGGTTTTGGGTGACCGGACGGCGGCGCGAGAAGCGACGGCGTCCGGCCCGATCATCGGGGCCAGCGGTGTACTGCGAGCCACTGGACCTCCTCGACGGTCATGCTCCGCGCGCACTTCAGCTGTGCAACTCAGTAAACCATGTGAGGTGACCGGCGACTGACCGAACGGTATCCGTGCAGGTGGACACCGATTCTGTCAGCTCTCGGTCAGCCGCTGACGAATCCTTTGTTGCGCATCAGGAAGTCGGCGAGATATCCGTCGTGCGGGATCTGAGGCGCCGCGTGATGGGTGGGGACGCGGCCGCTGTAGACGTTGGCCACCGTGGGATCGTGCACGAGCCGCTCCAGGAGTTGTTGATCGGAGGTGACGGCGTTGATCATCAACGTGTTCCGCAGCGGCAGCGATGCCGTCCTCGCGCGACCACGGTGACACCCAGACGCAGGGGAATGGCATCTCTACACCGAGCGTTTTGGGGTCCGGCGTGGCCAGCAGGTGCACCGCGGGACGCAGCGCCGCGAACCCGTCGCCGAGATCGGCCACCACCTGGTCGGCGCCGAGGATCGCCGGCGGTGCCCTGCGGCTCTGCGTGCCAAGTGGGCGGCCAGGGCGTGGGCGTTCGCGATCGGCATGGTGGGCAGCTACGGCGCGCGGGTCGGTGTTGGGTAGCGGGATCATTGCCGCCAGGCGCTCGGCGATCGCGTGTGCCAGCGGCGCCGCGTCGCCTTCGTAGAGCACGGCGGTGGCGTTCACACACGCCATCCCGCCGAGCCCGGCGATCGAGTCGACGACGACGTCGAGGTAGTCCCGCCAGTCGTGTTCGGCGGTGATCAGGATCTTGGTGCGGCCCGGCCCGTTGACGAACACGGATGGGTCGGCTTCGTAACGGTCGGCGACTTCCTGGCCGCCGTAGACGAGCGCGAGGTCGGCGGAGCGCACAACGCCATCGGCTCCCGCGTGGTCGGTCGGAAGGTAGGCCGCGTCGGTGTAGCGGAAGCCTGCCTGCCGCAGCGCAGTGATGAGCCGGTGCGCAGGTCAACGGCTCACGCCGTGACGGCCGCACCGCGACGCGGTAGCCGAGGGCGAGTGCCTGCGGCCACAGACCGTGAACGCCGGGGGCGTTTCCGGGGGCGTGAACGGCGAGCACCTCGCCGCGGCGTGCCCACACCGCGCCACCGATTTGGTCCCGCCAGTCCAGCCTCGCACCCGCGGGCAGCGCTGCGAGCACCGCGTCGAACGTCAGTCACCAACGATTCCGTGACGGCGTCCGCACCCGCTTTGGCCACCGTCACCGGCAGCCCGGAGATCTGGCAGGTGAGGTCGACGTACTCGGCGAAGGTCAGGCCCGCGATCGTCGACGAGGTGAAGATCTCGGCCGCGCGGCTGAGCGCCGCCGCGCGCTCGGCCACCCGCAGTGGTGGTGTCTTACGTTGGGCCGCAATGGTTCTTGTGACGTAGAGACGGGGCACCACGGAGAGATCGAGGACCGCGACGCCGCGGGTGTCGGCGACGGTTTCGCGCTTGTGGGTGCGGTATTCACCGTTGGGCCCCAGCGCGTCGACCGACGAGAAGTCTGCGCCCACGGCTAGTACACGCCCTCGATGACCGGCTTCGCCACCGAAGACCGCGACGGGCGCGACCTCGCTGAGCGGAGTCGCCGACCTGGCCCTCGGGGCCCGGTACCCGGATGGCGGTGTCGCGCTCCAGGTTGTTCGGGATGAACATGCCCTTGCTGATGTGGTTCATGACGACCTGCCCGCGCTCGCCGTAAGGCACCTGCGCGCCGGTGTCGGGATCGATGACCCAGAACACGATGTACGGCGAGCGCGGGTCGAAGACGTGCGCGTGGCCCTCGGTGCGGGTGGCCGCCTGCGACAGGATCATGGTGCTGCCGAATGCGATCGCGATCGCGGCGCCGGGGAAGATCTCGCGGAACAGCGCCATGGTGTCGGCGTCGACGTGCGCGCCGCTGAGCAGGATGTAGCGGATCCGCCGGCTCACGAGGCCGGTGAGCTGGTCGCTGGTGGCGATGGCCTCCAGCAGCGGCGGGGTGGCGTGCAGGTTCGCGACGTTCTGGGTCTCCAGGATGTGGCGCGCCTGTTCGAGGACGTGGATCGACGTATCCGGCCACCTCGGCGGCTGCGCGGGCATCGGCTCGGACTGGCGACTTTCTTGACCCACCGCGGGTCCAGGTCGATCGCGTGGAAGGCCGAACCGAGTCGCTCGGCGACGGCACGGTCGAAGTGGCCGACGCCGTGCGGGCCGCTGGGCATCATGCACAGCAGGCCCGGCGCCGGGCACGAAGCCGCCTGCAGCTGAAATCCGCGACCTGCCAACGGGTTACCTGCTCGATCCAGTCCGGTAGCTGCGCGGTGCGCTTCGGTGCGCCTGTCGTGCCACCGGATTCGAAGATGCGCGGGATGGGGAGCGGGTGTCCGTAACCGCGGGGGATGAGGTCCTCGACCGGGACGTCGCGCAATTGGTCGACAAGGTTCGGAAACAGCCCGAGATCGTCGTGCGTGCTGCACGTCTTTCACGCGGGTCGAAGTCGAAGTCGGGCGGCGGCGCGCAACCAGAACGGCGAGCCGGTGTCCTCGCCGAAATGCCAGGCCATCGCTGCTCGCAGGTAGGACTGCGGGTCTGGTGGTGTCGCACGGGGCAAGTCGAGTATCGAATCCGGTGGAGGAGGCCACCGGGCCATCCTTCGCCCAGCGTCCGACCGGCAGGCGGTCCCGCTCAGTGAGCGCCAGTTTTCCGGTCGGTGAATTCGCGGGGCTGCCCGCGGCGCGCATGGCAGGGTAACGGCCATGCCCCAGGAGTTGACCGCCGACCAGTCCGCCGCGCGGCTCAAGACCGCCGACACGCTGGGAATACCGCTCGGACCCGGTCAGCCGCCGGCGTTTCTGCGGGCGCTCGGTGAGCGCGAGGACTGGAGCGAGCTACGAGTGTTCGGCGCGTTGCTCGCGGTCGGCACCGACCTGTTCTCGCGAGCCGGAGTCCACTACCTGTCGGGCTTCTTCGGTCCGCTCGAGCGGGGGCTGCGGGACAGCGGTGCCAATATCGGGTTCACGCCCGCGGACTTCCGGCGGTTCGGGCCCCTCCTCGAACGGCAGTCACCGCGCGTGATGACGACGGTCGCGGCGCCGCCCGACGCCGACGGCTGGTGCTCGCTGTCGCTTCACGCGGGGGGCACCGTCGACGAATTGCACCGTGCAGGCGCCGATCCCGATCGGCTGCTCGTCGTCGAGGTGTCGGACAAGTATCCGCGCACCTTCGGCATGGGCGAGGAGCATCGCCACGCTCTGCACGTCGACGAGATCGACATTCTCGTGCCCTCGACCGACGCGCCGCTCTCGCTCCCGGGACCGCCGCCCACCGATGCCGACAAGGCGATCGCCCGGCATGCTGTCGGCTTCATCCGCCCCGGCGCGACGCTGCAGACCGGAATCGGCTCGATTCCGAGCCAGATCGCCACCCTGCTGGCCGAGGGCGACGACGGCGACTATGGACTGCACAGTGAGATGTTCACCGACGGCTGCATGCAGCTGCATCGTGCGGGCAAGGTCACCAACGCCGACAAGCGTCTGTACGACGGCGTGAGCGTGACGACGTTCGCGTTCGGCTCGCCGGAGCTCTACGCATGGCTGGACGGCAACTCCGAGGTGGCGTTCCTGCCGGTCGAGATCGTCAACTCGCCCGAGGTGATCGCCGCCAACCGCCACATGGTCTCGATCAACGGTGGTCTTGCGGTCGATATCCACGGGCAGGTCGTCGCCGACACGATCAACGGCGACCAGTTCAGCGGGATCGGCGGCGCCGAGGACTTCGTGGCGGGTGCAGGCCTTGAGCTCTCGGACCGCTCGCTGATCTGCCTGCCCTCGACGTACGGCAAGGACGGCAACCTGCAGTCGCGGATCGTGCCGTGGTTCGGGCCCGGGGCGGTCATCACGACTCCGCGCCATCACGTCGACGTGATCATCACCGAGTACGGCGCCGCAGAGTTGGAAGGTCTGACCGTGCAGCAGCGCGGCGAGGCGCTGGCGGCCATCGCTCATCCACTGTTTCGTGATGAGCTCTTGCTGGCGGCCGAACGCGCTGCGAAGGGACGCTCACCGGTCGCCTGAGATGGTCGCCCGGGGCGAAACCGACCTCCACCAACCAGTAGGTTGACCTAGTAAACCTTGTTCGTTTACGTTCGAGGCAAGACCCGCCGAAAGAAGGAGTATCCCCATGGCTGAAGCCGTCATCGTCGAGGCTGTCCGGTCGCCCGTCGGCAAGCGCAACGGCGCCCTGTCGGGGGTGCACCCCGCCGAGCTGTCGGCTCAGGTGCTCAACGGCCTGGTGGAGCGCGCCGGGGTCGATCCTGCGCTCGTCGACGACGTGATCTGGGGTTGCGTGATGCAGGCCGGTGAGCAGGCACTCGACATCGCGCGCACCGCGGTGCTGAGCGCGGGCTGGCCCGAGAGCGTCCCCGGTGTGACCGTGGACCGTCAGTGCGGATCCAGCCAGCAGTCGCTGCACTTCGCCGTCGCCGGTGTGGTCGCCGGCCACTACGACGTCGTGGTCGCCGGTGGCGTCGAGTCGATGTCGCGGACTCCGATGGGCTCCTCGCTGGCCAACGGCGGGAATCCGTACGGCGAGTCGTTCAAGGCTCGCTACGCCAAGACTCCGAACCAGGGCATCGGTGCCGAGATGATCGCCGAGCAGTGGGGCCTCAGCCGCACCCAGCTCGACGAATTCTCGCTGCGCTCACACGAGAAGGCTGCTGCCGCACAAGATTCCGGTGCATTCAAGGACCAGATCGTCGGTATCAAGAGCAAGGATGCGGACGGCAACGACACCGTCGTCCTGGACGACGGCGGCATCCGCCGGGGCGGCACCGTCGAATCCATGGCCGGGATCAAGCCGGCATTCAAGGAGGACGGTGTGATCCACGCCGGTAACTCCAGCCAAATCTCCGACGGCTCGGCCGCGCTGCTGCTGATGTCGGCCGAGAAGGCCAACGAACTGGGCCTCAAGCCGCTGGCCAAGGTGCACACCGCGGTGCTGGCCGGTGCCGATCCGGTCATCATGCTCACCGCGCCGATCCCGGCCACCCAGAAGGCCCTGAAGAAGTCCGGTCTGAGCATCGATCAGATTGGTGTCTTCGAGGTCAACGAGGCCTTCGCCCCGGTCCCGCTGGCGTGGTTGAAGGACATCGGCGCCGACGAGACGAAGCTCAACCCCAACGGCGGCGCCATCGCCCTCGGTCACCCGCTGGGCGGCTCGGGTGCCCGTATCCTGACCACGCTGCTTTACCACATGCGGGACAACAACATTCAGTACGGTCTGCAGACGATGTGCGAGGGCGGCGGCCAGGCCAACGCCACCATCCTGGAACTGCTGTGACCGAAGCACTCACCGCCCCCGGCGCCCTCGTCGAGCGCCGGGGCAACATCATGGTCGTCACGATCAATCGACCCGAGGCCCGCAACGCCATCAACTCCGCTGTGTCCATCGCCCTGGGCGATGCACTGGAGGAGGCGCAGCAGGACCCGGACGTGTGGGTGGTCGTGATCACCGGGGCCGGAGACAAATCCTTCTGTGCCGGGGCCGATCTCAAGGCGCTGTCCCGAGGTGAGAGCATCGGCCATCCCGACCATCCCAAGTGGGGCTTCGCCGGGTACGTCCGCCACTTCATCGACAAGCCGACGATCGCCGCGGTCAACGGCACCGCCCTGGGCGGCGGCACCGAACTGGCCCTGGCCAGCGACCTCGTCGTCGCCGGCGAGACCGCCAAATTCGGTCTGCCCGAAGTGAAGCGGGGGCTGATCGCCGCGGCCGGCGGTGTGTTCCGGCTCGTCGACCAGATCCCGCGTAAGGTCGCGCTGCAGATGATGTTCACCGGAGAGCCGATCACCTCGGCAGAGGCGCTGTCGTTGGGCTTGATCAACGAGGTGGTTCCCGACGGCGAGGAAGGCGCAGTGCTCGAGGCTGCTTCGAGACTCGCCGAGAGGATCACCGTCAACGCGCCGCTGGCGGTGCGGGCCAGCAAGCGGGTTGCCGTCGGCTCCGACGACGGCATCGTGGCCGCCGATGAACCCGGCTGGTCACGGACAATGCGAGAAGTAGCGACGGTTTTCGCCACCGAAGACGCCAAGGAAGGACCGCTGGCCTTCGCCCAGAAGCGCCAGCCGGTCTGGAAAGCCAAGTAAGGAACAGAGATGAAGCGAACAATCTATGACGCCGAGCACGAGGCGTTCCGCGACACCGTCCGTGAGTACATCGAGCGCGAACTCGTGCCCCACTCCGACAAGTGGGAGACCGAGCGCATCGTCGACCGGTCGGCGTACACCGCGGCCGGAAAGTACGGGCTCATCGGGTTCAACATGCCGGAAGAGTTCGGCGGCGGCGGTTCCGACGATTTCCGCTTCAATGCGATCATCGACGAAGAGATGGCCAAATCCGGGGTGCAAGGGCCCGCGCTGAGCCTGCACAACGACGTCGTCGGACCGTACTTCAAGGACTTGACCAACGACGAGCAGAAGAAGCGGTGGCTGCCCGGCATCGCCAGCGGCGAGACGATCATCGCCGTCGCGATGACCGAACCGGGGGCAGGCAGTGACCTGGCGGGCATCCGCACCTCGGCGGTGCGCGACGGTGACGACTGGATCGTCAACGGCTCCAAGACGTTCATCTCGTCGGGCATCAACTGCGATCTGTGTGTGGTCGTCGCGCGCACCGATCCGGAAGCCGGGCACAAGGGCTTCACGCTTCTCGTGGTCGAGCGCGACATGCCGGGCTTCACCCGCGGCCGCAAGCTCGACAAGATGGGCCTGCACTCGCAGGACACCTCCGAGCTGCACTTCGAGAACGTCCGGGTGCCGAACGCCAACCTGCTCGGCAAGGAGGGGCGCGGCTTCTACCACCTGATGACCAACCTGCCGTCGGAGCGCCTCTCGATCGCCATCTCGGCGATCTCCGGCGCACGCGGCCTGTTCCAGGAGACCCTGCAATATGCCAAGGACCGCAAGGCATTCGGGCAACCGATCGGCAGCTTCCAGCACAACCGCTTCCTGCTCGCCGAGATGGAAACCGAGCTCGACATCACCGAGAACTACATCGACCGGTGCCTGCAGGGAGTCGTCGACGGCGAGCTGACCGCGGTCGAGGCTGCCAAGGCGAAGTGGTGGGCGACCGAGGTCGCCAAGAAGATCGTCGACCAGTGCGTGCAGCTGCACGGAGGCTATGGCTACATGCTGGAATACCGCGTGGCGCGGGCGTATGTCGACGGACGAATCCAGACCATCTTCGGCGGCACCACGGAGATCATGAAAGAGATCATCGGCCGCGACCTGGCCTGTAGACCAGCGAATTCGGCGCGTTAGTCCGTGACCGACACCAACACACCGAACTCACTAACCGATGGGCGCTTCGGGGCCGGCGGCGGTGTCTGCGTCGGTGACTCTGCGGGCAGGACCGGCGCCGGCGACGTCGTCGCGGTGGGGGTCGTCGTGGTGGTCGTTTCGGTGGTGCTCGTCGAGGTCGGCGTGATCGGGGCAGGCGCCTCGGCCGGGTTGAGCACTGTGTCGACGAGGTAGATCCGGGCGTTCTGCGCCTGGATGCCACCGCAGACGACCTTGGCGGTCTCGTTGACCTGGATATCGCCGCCCGAACCGGTCACCTCGATCTCGGTGCCCTCCTGCGTCGGGCGTTGGCCCTTGACGTCATCGGGGCCGAGCAGGCCGAGGAATGCGTGGTAGTAGACCAGGGTGGTCAACGCCGCCGCATCGGTGCGCAGCACCTCGAGCTGCTCCGGCGGGAGTGCCGCGAACGCCTCGTTGGTGGGCGCGAAGATCACGTAGGGCCCGTTGTCGAGACACCGGCGACGTTCACGGCGGGGTTCAGCTGGCCCGAGACGGCGGAGCTGAACGTCGAGATGTCGGGAATGCCGGCCAGGGCGGTGCTGACGGGTAGGTTCGCCAGACCCTTCCAGTTCGGCAGAGCCTCCTTGAAGGCGCCACAGTCGGGCCCCTGCGGATCCGGGATCTCGACCACGGGGATGGACGGCTCGGCGTAGGCGTTGACGGCCAGCGGAACAGACAGGGCGATGGCGGCGGCGCTGAGAGCGACGCCGATGGCCGTGCTGGTGCGGGTCTTCACGTTGGGCTCCTAACACTTGTCAAGTGCGAATGGTATGTGGACGGATTGGTAACGGCCAAGTCGAGATTGTGCAACGACGGTGTGAATCGGCTCGCGGCCAAGCCTCGGACCAGCGCGTTTTCGCGGTCAGGAACCTTCTGGCAACAAAGTAGCGACCACCCGTGCCAACTCGCCTGCCATGCCTTCGAACGTCGCCGAACCCGAACTGGCCTGCACCATCGCGCCCACCAGTCCGAACTCGAGTGTCTGGGCGACCTCGGGCCATGCGTCCGAGCGCAGCACCGTACGCACCCGACGGTGTAATTCCTCGTGGATACGCCTGCGGATCGCCTGGACCGACGTCTCCTTGGAGATCATCGCGCTCGCACACGCCGCGGCCAGGCCCGGCTGATCCGCCAGCAGCATCACCAGCTGGTTGAACAGCGCCACCACGCGTGTCTGCGCGGACTCCTCCACGTCGACCGCGAGCGGTGCGTCGCGCAGCAGGCCCAGGTAGATCTCCGCGACGATCGCGTCCTTCGACCGGAAGAACACGCACAGGTCGCTGTGCGAGACGCCGGCCTTGTCGGCGATTCGCCGGGTGGTCAGGTCGTCGAACGACTCGTCCCGCAACAACTCGACGGTGGCGTCGAGGACCACGCGCACGACGTCATGGTCGTCGCGGTCACGGTCCCCATAGGAGCGAAGGTAGATGACCTTCGCGGACGAACTCACGCAGTCGAGCCTAGGCCCGACGCGCTCGGTGTGCAGAGGCGCTCCGAGAGGTCCCACAGGGCCAGCGCCCGGGCCTCGTCCAACGCGTACGGCGCTGCCTGCTGGATCCGGCAGTCGGACAGGTACACACCGCCTGCGCCGTCGAGTTCGTCGCTGACCGCCGCCCACACCTGCGTGGCAGCGCCGTGCTCGGGTGTCGTGAACTGTTTCATCACGTCGACCGGCTGCTCGGTGGTGTCGCGATTGGCCGGTGTCGCCATCGTGTTGAGGCTGATCAGGTCGTCCCTGGTCATGTGCCGCGCCAGCGCGGTGGCCACGATCCCCGGATGCACCGCGAACGCGCGCACACCGCTGTCGCGGAAGCGGCGGTCCAGCTCGACCGCATGCAACACATTGGCGGTCTTGGACGCGCCGTACGCCGTGAACTTGTCGTAGTCGCGGTGTTCGAAATTGGGATCGTCGAAGTCGACGTCGCTCATCCGGTGCCCGTCTGACGACAGAATGACGACGCGGGCCCCGTCGGCGGTGACCAGCACCGGGAACAGCAGCCTGGTGAACTCGAAATGCCCCAAATGGTTTGTGCCGAACTGTGTTTCGAACCCATCGGTGGTACGGCCGAATGGGGTGAACATCACGCCGGCGTTGTTCATCAGGACATGCACGACGGGAGTCAGCTCGCTGATCTCCTCGGCGGCGGCCGCGATGCTTGCCAGTGAGGTCAGGTCCAAGTGCACGATCGACAGGTGCGCTCCGGGGACCTCGCCACGCACCCAGGCCTCGGTCTCGGAGAGCGCTTCCACATTGCGCGCCGCCAGGATCACGCGGGCACCTGTGGTGGCCAGTGCTCGGGCGGACTCGCGGCCCAGCCCCGAGGAGGCGCCCGTGATGACGCAGGTCTTGCCGCTGAGGTCGACTCCCTCGACGATTCTGAGCGCGGTCGGTGTTGACGGCGTTGTCACGTGCCGAGGATTGCATGCGGCGTACCGGGTTCCGCATCCCGGTCCTACGATGACGCCCATGGCCCAGCCACTGATTCTCTCCATCGCCGGACGTTCACCCGAACTGCATCCCGACAGCTGGGTGGCGCCCAACGCCACCGTGGTGGGTCAGGTGGTCCTGGCTGCGGGAGCGAGCGCGTGGTACGGCGCGATCTTGCGCGCGGAGGTCGAGCCGATCGAGATCGGGGCAGGCACGAATATCCAGGACGGGGTGACGATTCACGTCGACCCGGGTTTCCCGGCCCGCATCGGAGCGGGAGTGAGCGTCGGGCACAACGCAGTGCTGCATGGCTGCACCATCGAGGACGACTCGCTCGTCGGCATGGGGGCCGTGGTGCTCAACGGTGCGATCGTGGGTTCCGGATCGCTGATCGCTGCGGGGGCGGTGGTGCCACAGGGTGCGGTGATCCCACCGGGGTCGATGGTTGCCGGGGTGCCCGGCAAGGTGCGCCGCGAACTCAGCGACGACGAGATCGCAGGCATCCGGACCAACGCGGTGCTGTACCAGGAGCTGGTCAAGGTGCATCGCGAGGCACAGTGACGCGACTAACCCCCATCGGCAGGTTCTGATTCGGCGCGTCGGGGTACAGGCCTACCGTGAATTCCGCTCGCATTCTGGTCACCGGCGCCACCGGATACATCGGTTCGCGCCTGGTGACCGCGTTGCTCGAAGACGGTCACCAGGTGGTTGCCGCCAGTCGCAACATCGACCGACTGGCCGACTTCGGCTGGTATGACGATGTCTCGACGGTGACACTCGATGCGCACGACGAGATCTCGGTGAAGCAGGCGTTCACCGAGGCAGGGCCGATCGACGTCGTCTACTACCTCGTGCACGGCATCGGAGAGCCTGGTTTCCGCGAAGCAGACAACCTGGCCGCGGCCAACGTCGCCGTCGCGGCCAAGGCAGCGGGGGTGCGTCGCATCGTCTACCTCGGCGGGTTCGTGCCCGACGACGACACCCTGTCCGAACATCTGACCAGCCGCGCCGAGGTCGCCGCCGCGCTCACCATCGACGGTGGACCCGATGTGGTGTGGCTCGGTGCCGCGATCGTCATCGGCGCCGGATCCACCTCCTTCGAGATGCTGCGCTATGTCGCCGACCGGTTCCTGGTGTTGCCCATGCCCGAATGGTCGGCCAACCCGATCGATCCCATCGCGGTGAGCGACGTCCTGCACTACCTCGTCGCGGTGGCCGACGAGAAGGTTCCTGCCGGGGCCTACGACATCACGGGGACCGGCGACCACCACGTACGGTGATCTGTTGCGCGCTACGCGCGCACCGCCGGTATCTGGCGACAACCCGTCGCGGTATTCGGCATCGACACCGGCCTGGTGTCGAAGGTGACCGGCTTCATCCTGCCGGTCCCGGGTGGGCTGGCCGCGGATCTTGTTGAGTCGCTTGACTATCCGATGACGGCTTCCGTCAACAGCCTGGGCGATTTCGTCCCTGAACCGGCGGACGGACTCGTCACGGTCGAGGATGCGATGCGTCGGGCAGTCACGACTCCGCCGCGGCGGCCGGTCAACGACCTGGGGGACCCGCACCACCTCGCCGATACGGATCCCGAGTGGGCGGGTGGTGACACGCTGAGGCTGCAGAAGTTGGCAGGCGTCGTCACGCCGCCGTTCGTACGGCCGGTTCTCGGGCTGATCGGATTCGTCCCCGGCCCCGTCGCCGCCGCCTTGCGTACCGGGCTGGACCATGTGATCGGTATGGTGCCGAGGGTGATCCCCGCGTGAGCACGCCGAACTCGCCGCCGGTGGTCTGGCGAGGTCTACGAGATCGTGCGCGGGGTGGCGCCCCCATACAACGAGCCACCGTCAGTGATCACGCGCCGCAAGGTCATCGTGGCCGTGGTTCTGCTGATCGGCGGGTCACTGCTCGGCTACTCATTGAGCAGACCGGCCGACGATGGATCGTTCGTGTGGCTCACGCTTGCCCTTGCGGGTGTCTGGTCCGTCGGCGCATTCGCCTCCGGGCCACTGCATCTGGGGTACGTGTGCTTCAGGGGGCGCAATCAGCGGCCCGTCATCACCGGTACCACCGTCGGGCTGGCCGTTGGTGCCGCCTTCGTCGCAGGCGGCCTGGTGGCTCGCGAGATACCCGGTGTACGTGAGTACATCACCAACGTCCTCCAGTACGTCAACACCGGGCCACTGTGGCTCATCGTCGTTCATCACGGTGATCAACGGTGTGGCCGAAGAGCTGTTCTTCCGTGGCGCCCTGTACACCGCGCTGACGAAGTACCGTCCCGTGCTCGTGTCCACCGTGCTGTACGTCATCGCGACGGCCGCGACGACCGGCAACCCGATGCTCGGGTTCGCCGCGATCATCCTCGGCACGATCTGCGCATGGTTGCGCCGCGCGACCGGGGGAGTGCTCGCGCCGATGCTGACCCACTTCTTCTGGGGTCTGGTCCTGGTGCTCGCACTGCCCCCGATGTTCGGCGTCTAGCGGAGCGGATGCGCCAGTTCGTCTCGGCGCATCTTGGCCGCCCGCATCGCCATCGCCGCCAGTACGCACCGGCAGTACGCCGGCAGCCAGGAAGATCGCTTCCATGGAAACGACTTTCGACAGCGGGCCGACGATCGCGAACGACACCGGCATGAACGCCAGCGACACGAAGAAATCCAGGCTCGACACCCTGCCCAGCATCTCCGGCGGCACCCGCCGCTGCAGCAGCGTCCCCCAGATGACCATGCCCGCGCCATCGGTGACACCGACGATGAACGTCGCGAGCGCCATCAGCGGGAACGACGACGTCACGCCGACGATCACCAGCGGAATGGAGCCCGCGCTCCACATGGTCATCATCACCGTCAGATACCGCCGGGGCAGCCGCCTCGATGACACCGCCAAAGCGCCCAGCGCACTACCCATCCCGAAGAAGGCCAGGATGAAGCCGTAGGTCTGCGCGCCGTGGTCGAACCGGTCGGCAATGACGAACGGCAGCAATACCTCGATCGGGCCGAGAACCACCAGCACGAACATGCTGGCGAACAGCAGGGTCCACAGCAGCCACGGCGTGTGCAGCACGAAGACGCAACCGTCCTTCAGGTCCCTGAGCAGATGGGGCTGATCATGCTGCGCGACAGTATTTTTGACCGTCGGTGTCCGGGTGGCCACCAGCAAGACCAGTCCGATGCCGAACAGGGCGGCCACCATGACGGCACCCGCCGACGGAAACGTCGCACCGACCACCAGGCCGGCGACTGCCGGACCGATCGGCGCGCTGAAACACCGGGCGCACAACACCTTCCACGCCGTTGGCGGCCAGCAGGTGTTCGGCGGGCAGGATCCGCGGCAGGATCGCGCTGTAGGCCGGGAAGAAGAACGCCGCGGCGATACCCAGTGCCGCAGCGGCCACCGCCATATGCCAGATCTGCAGTGCGCCAACAAGTCCGAGGAGCCGCGACGACGGAAACGACGGCGGTGTTGACGGCCGCGACGACGATGATGATGCCGCGTTGGCTGAGGCGGTCGGCAGCCAGCCCGCCGACCAGCACGAACGCCACCAGTCCCGCGCCCAGGCAGGTCGCGACCAGCGACAGCGATGTCGGGTCGTTGTCGAGTTCGATGACCTGCAATGCCATCACGACGGCCCACATGCCCTCGGCGAAGATCGACAGCGACACCGCCGCCATCAGGAGGCGGTACTCGCGGAACCGGAACGGCGCGAGCACGCGCCAGCCGCCGGGGGCCACCGGCGGCTGGAAGTCGAATTGCGTGCTCACCTACCGATGGTCGCGCACGCATGGCCGTCGAGTCGAACGATTTTCGCCGGCGGCCGCGCGAAGCGCATTTCGGTGGCCCGCTGCTCGAACTTTCGCTGCCGGAACTGCATCCGAAACGTGCGTCAGGAGTCGGTGAACGTCGCTGCCCTGCGCTGTTGGAATGCCTTGGTGCCCTCGCGGAAATCGTTGGACACCAGCAGCTCCAGCTGGCCCTTCTTCTCCCGTTCGAGCGCGCCTTCCAGTTCGGTCAGCGTGGCGGCGTTGATCGCGTCCTTGGTCTTGCGCAGCGCGACCGCCGGGCCCGGAGACCAGCGTGCCGATCACCTTGTCGACCTCCGCGGCGAAATCGTCGGCGGGATAGACCGCACTGACCAGGCCCCAGCTCGTAGGCCTCGGCGGCCGCGATGCGCTCGGCCAGCAGTGCCATCCGCATGGCTCGGGTGCGGCCCACTGCGGCGGCGATCAATGCCGACGCACCACCGTCGGGCATGAGCCCGATCTTGGTGAACGCCAGCATGAAAAACGCCTTCTCCGAAGCGAGTACGACATCGCAGGCCAGTGCCAACGACACGCCGACGCCGGCCGCCGCGCCCTGCACGACCGCAACGGCGGGCTGCGGAAGGGCGGCGATCGAGCGGATGCAGCGGTTGGCCGCATCCAGCACGTCGGCGGGTGTACCGGCCGCACCGGGGTTGGCGTGGTCCTCTTCGCTGATCCCTGCGCCCGAGCAGAAGCCGCGGCCCGCGCCGCCGATGCGCACCACCCGCACCCGGGCGTCGCTCGCCGCGCGTTCCAGCGTCGCGGCGAACGTCTGCAGCATCGGGGCGGTGAGCGAGTTGAGGCTGTCCGGGCGGTTGAGCGTCACAGTGAGGACGCCGTCGTCGAGGCTGACCGTGAGGTCGTCGATGCCCTGGTAGATCTCGGTGCCCGAGTCGATGGTCATGCACGCAACCTTTGGTCTGAGGGGGCCTTCCCGACTGCTGAAGACCCGTGGCCGGTCCGACTTGGTTATACAAGTAAGCTATGTCGCGGTCAACCGAGCGATTGTGATGAAGGGCGGTTAGGCATGGCTGGACCACTGCAGGGACTGCGAGTCGTGGAGCTGGCCGGCATCGGCCCAGGCCCCCACGCCGCGATGATTCTCGGAGATCTGGGTGCCGACGTGGTCCGCGTCGAACGTCCCGGCAAGGGCCCGGGTCCCGCGACCAAACCGGGCGGCGACTACCTGCTGCGCAACCGCCGCTCGGTGGCCGCCAACCTCAAGAGCGACGAGGGCCGCGAGTTGGTCCTGCAGTTGATCGCCAAGGCCGACGTGCTGATCGAGGGCTTCCGGCCCGGTGTCACCGAACGGCTGGGCCTCGGACCCGAGGACTGCGCCAAGGTCAACGACAAGCTGATCTACGCGCGGATGACCGGGTGGGGTCAGGACGGCCCGCGTGCCCAGCAGGCGGGGCACGACATCAACTACATCTCGCTCAACGGTGCGCTGCACGCGATCGGGCGGGCAGGCGAACGCCCGGTGCCGCCGCTGAACCTCGTCGGCGATTTCGGCGGTGGCTCGATGTTCCTGCTCGTCGGCGTGCTGTCGGCGCTGTGGGAGCGGGAACGTTCCGGCAAGGGCCAGGTTGTCGATGCCGCGATGGTGGACGGCTCGAGCGTGCTGTCGATGATGATGTGGGCGTTCCGCGGCATGGGGATGTGGAGCGACGAGCGTGGCGTCAACATGCTCGACACGGGCGCGCCGTACTACGACACCTACACCTGCGCCGACGGGCGCCATGTCGCGGTCGGGGCGATCGAGCCGCAGTTCTACGCCGAACTCCTCAAGGGTGTGGGCCTGGACGCGGCCGATCTGCCCGACCAGAACGACATGAGCCGCTGGCCGGAACTCAAGGCCGTGTTCACCGAGGCGTTCGCCGCACATGACCGGGACCACTGGGCGAAGGTCTTCGCAGGCACCGACGCGTGCGTCACGCCGGTGTTGTCGTTCGCCGAGGTGGAGTCCGAGCCGCACAACACCGAGCGCGACACCTTCTACCGCGAGAACGACACGCTGTACCCGGCGCCCGCGCCGCGGTTCTCGCGCAGTGTCCCGTCCGCCCCGACGGCGCCGGGTGTGCCCGGCGCGGACACCGAAACCGTTCTGCAGGACTGGGTTTAACGAGAGAAAGGGAACAATCTGTGGAGATCAAAGACGCCGCCGCCGTCGTCACCGGGGGCGCCTCCGGCCTCGGCCTGGCGACGACGAAGCGACTGCTCGACCGGGGCGCCTCGGTCGTCGTCATCGACCTGCGGGGCGAGGACGTCGTCAAGGAACTCGGGACCGCGCGCCAAGTTCGTCGAGACCAACGTCACCGATCCCGAGCAGGTGAGTGCCGCGCTGGATGCCGCCGAGGAATTCGGCCCGCTGCGGATCAACGTCAACTGCGCAGGCATCGGCAACGCCGCCAAGACCCTGGGCAAGGACGGCCCGTTCCCGCTCGACGGGTTCAAGAAGGTCATCGAGGTCAACCTGATCGGCACGTTCAACGTGCTGCGCCTGTCGGCGGAGCGCATCGCCAAGACAAGAGCCGCTCGCCGGAAAGAACGGAGCTGAGCGCGGCGTCATCATCAACACCGCGTCGGTGGCCGCGTTCGAGGGCCAGATCGGTCAGGCCGCGTACTCGGCGTCCAAGGGCGGCGTCGTCGGCATGACCCTGCCGATCGCGCGCGACCTGTCCCGCGAGTTCATCCGCGTCGTCACGATCGCGCCCGGCCTGTTCAAGACCCCGCTGCTGGGGTCGCTGCCCGAAGAGGCGCAGGCCTCGCTGGGCAAGCAGGTGCCGCATCCCGGCGCGACTGGGTGACCCCGACGAGTACGGCGCGCTGGCCGTGCACATCATCGAGAACCCGATGCTCAACGGCGAGGTCATCCGCCTCGACGGCGCGATCCGGATGGCACCGCGATGAGCGCCCGCGCGAAGAGCAAGGAGCACAGATGAGCCTGACGACGAAGTTCACCGAGACGTTCGGTGTGGAGCACCCGATCGCCCAGGGTGGTATGCAGTGGGTGGGTCGCGCGGAACTCGTTGCGGCCGTCGCTAATGCGGGCGCACTGGGTTTCATCACCGCACTAACGCAGCCGACGCCGGCCGACCTGGCCAACGAGATCGCCAAGACGCGCGATCTGACGGACAAGCCGTTCGGCGTGAACCTGACGATCCTGCCGTCGATCAACCCGCCGCCGTACGACGAGTACCGCCGGGTGATCGTCGACTCCGGCATCAAGATCGTCGAGACGGCCGGCTCGAATCCGGCGCCGCATCTGCCGATGTTCCACGACAACGGCATCAAGGTGCTGCACAAGTGCACATCAGTGCGCCACGGAGTCAAGGCGCAGAGGCTGGGCGTGGACGGCATCAGCATCGACGGTTTCGAGTGTGCGGGCCATCCCGGTGAGGACGACATCCCCGGCCTGGTGCTGATTCCGGCGGCTGCCGACAAGATCGAGATTCCGATGATCGCGTCCGGCGGTTTCGCCGATGCCCGTGGGCTGGTTGCCGCGCTGGCGTTGGGCGCCGACGGCATCAACATGGGCTCTCGGTTCATGTGCACCGTGGAGTCCTGCATCCATCAGAACGTCAAGGAAGCCATCGTCGCCGGCGACGAGCGCGGTACCGAACTGATCTTCCGCAGCCTGCACAACACCGCGCGGGTGGCATCGAACGTGGTGTCGCGTGAGGTTGTCGAGATCCTCAAGGGCGGCGGTCAGTTCGAGGACGTCAAGGATCTGGTCGCGGGAATTCGTGGTCGTCGGGTCTACGACGAGGGCGATGTCGACGCCGGTATCTGGAGTGTCGGAACGGCGATGGGGCTGATCAACGACATTCCGACGGTCGGTGACCTGGTTTCGCGGATCGTCGGTGAGGCGGAAGAGATCATCAGCGCCCGGTTGGCGGGAATGGTCACGCCGGTGCCGCAGCGGGTCTAGCGAGAAATCGAGACGCCCGGCGGCGCACCGGCACTACAGAGGTGCAAAGGCGTCAGGCAACCGAACATGGAGGAACGCGCGCCCCACGGGGCGCGCGTTCTTTCACACTGCGGTAGGCAGAATCTGTTCGTCGTCGAGCTGCTCCGAGGTCAGACCCTCGACGAGAAAATCGCCGTGGTAGAGAGCCTCGAAGTCAACCTTGATGACATCAGCACTGGTGTCGTCGATCCACATGTACTGGACAGTAACCACCGCCACTTAAGGATTCTTTGAGTCTCCTCTCGGAGAACTGTGGCAATTCTTACCGCCGGGTAGGTTCACTGCCCTACCGACGAGTAGCACTCACGGCGTGGCGGGTGCCTGTGGAGCGGTGAAGTGGATCGGGTTGACGCCGTAGAGCGCCACCCAGGTCACGATTGCAGCAACGAAGGCCAGCGCGAGCAGGGCCACCTTCACCCGCGGTGACCAGGTCAGACGTGAGAGTAACTCGGCTGTCGACGGAGTAGGCGCCCGCCCCGGCAAACAACAGGGCCGCGCCGCCGAGTCCGATGAAGAACGGCACGTTGAACGGCTCGGACCAGAACGCGGCGCCGGAGACGTTCACAGCCCATGCGCAGAGCATCGCGCCGAGGGTCGCGCACCCTGCGAGCGGGGTGAGGACGCCGAGGAGCAGGGCGACGCCGCTGACAGTTTCGGTCGCGGTGACCATGAACGCGGCGAACGCCGGCACGCGCCACCCCGCTTCGCTCATGAATTGCACGGTCATCGCGAAATCGGATGCTTTGATCAGGCCCGCCTGCAGGATGGCCGCGCCGATGCCGAGGCGAAGGATCAATAGGCCTATGTCGAGCATGCTGTCGATCGCGCCGGGCCGCGACGCGACCACATTGGCGTGGGTATCCGTCATGTCGGCCAATGTTATGGAGCTCGAAGTGTTCTGTCCGGATGTGTCGGTCATGTTCAGATCGACCGCGCGGCACGCCCGGAAATTCATCGCGGAGTGACCGTTGACCCGGTCAGGTTATCGCTGATAACTTAGCGGCGATATTCTCAGGAGGTGCCCGGTGTTGCACCGCATCGCACTGCTCGCCGTCGCGGCGCCGCGCCGCGTTCTCGTCACCGCGCTGCTGATCATGATCGCCTGCGGTGTGTTCGGCGTCCCGGTGACCAAGCATCTGTCGGCAGGCGGCTTCCAGGACCCGACGTCGGAGTCCGCACGTGCCACCCAGTTGCTCGTCGACAAGTTCGGCCAGGGTGACATGGAGCTGGTCATCAGCGTCACCTCCGACGACGGGTTCGACGCAGCCTTCCGCGCGGACGGTCGGCACCGAGCTAGCGGATCGGTTGGCCGAGTCGCCTCATGTGGGCACTGTGGCCGCGGCGTGGACGGCGCCCCCGTCGGCCGCGCCGACCCTCGTCAGCGAGGACGGCAAGACCGGCCTCATCGTCGCGGGAATCACCGGTGGGGAGAGCGGGGCGCAGAAGCACGCCAAGGCGATCACCGAAGAGCTGGTGCGCGACCGCGACGGCGTCACCGTGCGGGCGGGCGGGGTCGCGATGACCTACGTGCAGATCAACGCCCAGAGCGAAGAAGACCTGCTGATGATGGAATCCATCGCGATTCCACTGAGTTTCCTGGTGCTGGTGTGGGTGTTCGGAGGTCTGCTCGCCGCGGCGCTGCCACTGGCCGTCGGAGCATTCGCGATCCTCGGCTCGATGGCCGTGCTGCGCGCCGTCACGCTCGTCACCGACGTCTCGATCTTCGCGCTCAACCTGTCCATCGCGATGGGCCTCGCGCTGGCCATCGACTACACGCTGCTCATCATCAGCCGCTACCGCGATGAACTCGCCGACGGACATGACCGGAACAACGCGCTGGTGCGCACGATGATGACCGCGGGCCGCACCGTCCTGTTCTCGGCGTTGACGGTGGCGCTGTCGATGGTCGCGATGGTGCTGTTCCCGATGTACTTCCTGAAATCGTTCGCCTATGCCGGCATCGCCGTCGTCGGGTTCGCCGCGCTGGCGGCGATCGTCGTGGCGCCCGCCGCGATCGTGCTGGCGGGGGACAGGCTCGACTCGCTGGACGTTCGCAGGCTGGTTCGCCGGGTACTCGGCAGGCCGGAGCCGGTGACCAAGCCGATCGAGCAGATGTTCTGGTACCGGTCGACGCATTTCGTGATGAGACGCTCGATTCCGATCGCCGCCGTCGTCGTCACGCTGCTCGTCCTCCTCGGTGCACCCTTCCTCGGTGCCGATTGGGGCTTCCCCGACGACCGGGTGCTTCCGGACACCGCGTCCGCCCGCCAGCTCGGTGACGACCTGCGTGAGGATTTCGCCGTCGACTCGTCCAACAATGTCGTCGTCGTGTTCCCGAACGCCGAGGGGGTGATCCCCGACGAGCTCGACCGCTACGCAACCGAGCTGTCCCGCGTCGAGGACGTCACCTCGGTGTCCGCGCCCGGCGGCACCTTCGTCGACGGGGAGAAGGCCGGACCCCCTTCGGCGGCAACAGGAATGGCGGAAGGAAGCGCGTTCCTGACCATCGGCAGTACCGCGCCGCTGTTCACCGACGCGTCGGAGGCCCAGCTCGACCGCTTGCATGCCGTCGCGCCGCCCGACGGCCGGGACGTGCAGCTGACGGGACTCGCCCAGGTCAACCGTGACAGCTCCGAGGCCATCACCTCGCGGTTGCCGACGGTGCTCGCCGTGATCGCGGCCATCACCTTCGTGTTGCTGTTCCTGCTCACCGGCAGCGTGGTGCTGCCGCTGAAAGCGTTGGTGCTCAACGTCTTGTCGCTGACCGCCGCATTCGGCGCGCTGGTGTGGATCTTCCAGGACGGCCACCTCGGGGCGCTGGGTACCACACCCACGGGCACGCTTGTGGCCAACATGCCGGTGCTGCTGTTCTGCATCGCCTTCGGCTTGTCCATGGATTACGAGGTGTTCCTGGTCTCCAGGATCCGCGAGTTCTGGCTGGTAAGTCCGGCGAAGACCGTCCCACGTCCGCAACGACGAAAGTGTGGCGCTCGGCCTGGCGCGCACTGGCCGCGTGGTCACCGCGGCGGCATTGCTGATGTCGATCTCGTTCGCGGCGCTCATCGCGGCGAAGGTGGCGTTCATGCGCATGTTCGGAGTCGGCCTGACGTTGGCCATCCTGGCCGACGCGACGCTGGTCCGGATGCTCTTGGTGCCCGCCTTCATGCATGTGCTCGGCCGTTGGAACTGGTGGGCGCCGGGCCCGCTGGCCAGACTCCATGAGCGGATCGGGTTCAGCGAGACCCTGGACGAGAAAGACTTCCCCACGCCGCGCAAACGTCCGGTCACGTCGGGACAAGCATGAACGTGCCACGCAGGCGCCGCGCCGCCCGAGGTTCGGGTGAACAGCTTCGAGATGAAATCCTCGACGCGACAACAGAACTCCTACTGGAGACTGGTGATGCCACCGCGGTATCGATCCGATCGGTGGCCAAGCGGGTCGGCGTCACGCCGCCGTCGATCTATCTGCATTTCGCCGACAAGACCGCGCTTCTGGACGCGGTCTGCTGTCGGTACTTCGAGAAGCTCGATGACGAGATGCAAGCCGTCGCGGGGGCGTACGCCGGGGCGATCGACGTGTTGCGGGCGCAGGGCTCCGTGTACTTGCGCTTCGCGCTGAAAACCCCAGTGCTGTACCGCATCGCGACAATGGGCTACGGAACCCCTGGCAGTGACGTGGATGTCGCGCTGAACAGTTCGGCGTTCGGGCATCTGCGTGCGACGGTGCAGGCGCTGATCGCCGAGGGCAGCTATCCGCCCGATGACGCCACCACGTTGGCGCTGGAGCTGTGGACAGCCGTGCACGGCATTGCGGCGATGCTCATTTCGCGCCCCTACCTGCCGTGGGGTGACACCGAGCAGTTCGCCGATCGGCTGCTGCGGTCGGTCTGTTGCGGCCATGTCGTGTCTGCCGCGATACGGCCCGACGAGTCGCCACGGGAGATCATGAATTGGTTGAAGGAGGTGACCGATGAGCGACAGCGTCGATAATCCGTTCTTTGCGCGGCTGTGGACGGCGATGTCGTCGCGGGAACCCGAATCGCTGCGCCGGTTGCGCAAGGAGAATCTGGCCGGGTTGACGGGCCGTGTTCTTGAGGTCGGTGCGGGCACCGGAACGAACTTCGAGTTCTACCCCGCGACCGTCTCCGAGGTGGTGGCTGTCGAACCCGAGCGCAGGCTCGCGGCACTCGCGTCGCAGGCAGCTGCCCGCGTCGGTGTCCCGGTGACCGTCAGCACGGACACCGTGGAGCAGTTCGCCGACGCGGAGCCGTTCGACGCGGTCGTGTGCTCGTTGGTGCTGTGTTCGGTTGGCGACCCGGAAGAAGTTGTCGGACAGCTCTTTTCGCGACTGAATCCGGGTGGCCAGCTGCGCTACCTTGAGCACGTCGCCGGGCACGGTGGCCGTGCCCGGCTGCAGAAGTTCGCCGATGCCACCGTCTGGCCGCGGATGCTCGGTAACTGCCACACGCACAGGCACACCGAGGACACGATCGTCGGCGCGGGCTTCCGGGTTACCGACGCGCGCCGCGAGTGGACGTTCCCGGCGTGGGTGCCCCTACCGGTGGCCGAGTTCGCGATCGGCGTGGCCGTCCGTCCTAGCTGAGCAGGGCAGGCAGGCGCTGCAACAGCCCCGGGAGCGCGCTGGCTGGCCTTCTCTCGAAGAGTGACCGTCGCACTCGACGACAGCGGGGTGGCTTCGGGGTTGACCTCGATGACCGGAATTCCGTTGGCCACGGCCAACTCGGGTAGGCCTGCGGCCGGGTAGACGACCGACGACGTCCCGACCACCACGACCAGGTCGGCGTTGACGACGGCATCGACCGACTGTTGCCACGCGTCGTCGGGCAGGGGCTCGCCGAACCACACGACGTTGGGCCGGATCAACCCGCCGCACGCGATGCAACTGGGCGGGTCGATCGACTCGACCGGCTCGGGCATATCCGGGACTGCGCCCTGATATGCGGATCGACATCGGTCGCAGTGGAATTCGAACAGGCTGCCGTGAACGTGGTGCACCTGATTGCTCCCCGCACGCTCGTGCAGGTTATCGACATTCTGGGTGACCACGTGAACGTCGGCGTAGTCCTCCCACGCCGCAACGGCACGGTGCGCGTTGTTCGGGTCGACCGCGCTCATCATGTGGTGGCGCCACAGGTACCACGCCCACACCCTGTCCGGGTGGGCGCGCCAGCCCTGTGCGCTGGAGATCTCATAGGGGTCCACCTTGGCCCACAGGCCCGTCTCGACGTCACGGAACGTCGGCACGCCGCTCTCGGCGGAGATCCCCGCACCGCTGAATACCGTCACCTGCACTCCACCAAATTAGCGGCTTTGGGTGATACTGAGCACGTGGCCGAGTTGGGGGATTGGGTACGCGTAGATCCGGACGCTGCCAGGCCGCTCTTCGACCAGCTGAGAACGCAGATCATCGCAGGTATCCGGGATGGAGAGCTCGCTCCGGGCACCCGGTTACCCACGGTCCGCGAGCTGGCCGGTCAGATCAACCTGGCAATCAACACCGTGGCACGGGCGTACCGAGAGCTGGAAGCCGCGGGAATTCTCGAGACGCGAGGGCGGTTCGGCACCTACGTGGCCCGGGCGGATCCGGCTGACGCCGCGATGGCGACCGCTGCCCACACCTATGTGTCCACCGCGCGGGCGCTGGGCGTGGACAAAGGCGAGGCGCTCCGCTACGTGGAGACGGCCTTCGGCTGAGTCGGCAGCCGGCTGCCGGTGAGGTCAGCCGAACTCGAGCAGCGTCAAGATCGGCCGGACCGGGTCGAGCAGCGGTACCCGCTGGGCGGTCCACAGCAGGGCGTTGAGCAGCCACCCGCGGGCCTGCTCCACCGGCATGTCGTGGACCGCGCGCACACCGGGGACGGTGTTGACGAGGTCGGCGGCTTCGGCGATCGACAGCGAGAACGGCATCGGCGGCACCCGGTACCGCCGGGAGGCATGCATACCGCGGCGGGCCAGCGCGGCGAAACCTGACGGCGGCAGATCGAACATCATCTGTCCGCCAGGGAAGCGCGCCGCGCACTCGGTGATCAGGGCCATCGCCTCCTCGGGTTGCAGGTACATCAACAACCCCTCGGCGGTGACGAACACGCCGTCCTGCGTCTCGACCTGGTCCATCCAGCTGAAGTCCAGTGCGGACTGCGCGATCAGCTGCACGCGATCGGAGGAGGGAAGCAGCTTGCGGCGCAGCTCCACCAACGGTGGGAGATCGACGGTCAGCCAGCGGAACTCGTGGCCGACGCCCGTGCCCGGCGCGTCGAGTCGGTAGAAGCTGGTCTGCAGTCCCTCGGCGAGCGCCACGACGGTGGCCTTGGGGTGGTCTTGCAGGTAGCGCCGGGTCGCGGCGTCGAACGCTGCCGCGCGCAATCCCATGTCCTGGCGCCGCACGAAACCGAACTTGGCGAAATCGAAGTCGATCGAGTCCACCAGGTGGATCGCCATCGGATCGTCGATGAGGGCGTCCGGCCGTCGGGCCTCGGTAGCGCGGACCAACAGGGTCATCAACGCGGTCTCGGACACCCCGGTGAGGTCGGCGGTGTGCTTGCCACTGTCGGTCATCGGTTTCCTTCTGTGGTTGGTGACGTCACCGCCGGAACTCCGCCAACGTGATACGCCCCGATGGCAGGGGGCCTCCGCGGCGCGGTGCGCAACGTCCACAGCGTGGTTGCGGAGACGCCGTCAAGAACGCCACCGTCGATCGAGGTGAATCGGTGCACCTGGTCGATGATCCCAGACGCCCAGAGGTCGTAGGCTCGAGCCATGACGCGCGATGTCTTCGACGACAAGCTGCTGGCGCTGCTCTCATGCAACTCGTTGGGGGTGCTGGCCACGCTCAAGCGGGACGGCCGGGCGCAGCTGTCGAACGTGTCCTACCACTTCGATGCGCGCGCGCTGACGATCTCGGTGTCCATCACCGAACCGAGGGCCAAGACCCGCAATCTGCGCCGTGATCCGCGCGCCGCGATCCACGTGAGTTCCGACGACGGCTATGCCTACGCAGTCGCCGAAGGCGAAGCCGTGCTGACTCCTCCGGCCGCCAGCCCCGACGACGACACCGTGGAGGGTCTGGTCGAGCTGTACCGCAACATTTCGGGCGAACACCCGGACTGGGACGACTACCGCCGGGCCATGGTCGACGATCGCCGGGTACTGATGACATTGCCGATCTCGCACGTGTACGGCATGCCGCCGGGACGGCGCTGAGCGCTTGCGTTCGATTCAGACGCGTTGAGCGCTACGATTCCCACCATGGCATCCAACGAGGCCGCCGACTCCGGCGAGGACGACGGCAAGCGCAAGTTCCGCGAGGCGCTGGAACGCAAGAACGCGAAAGCGGTCAACGGTTCTTCGCACAAGGACGGCGGAGCCAAGAAGCCGCGGGCCCACGGGCCGGTGGAGAACCGCAGAGAGTTCCGCCGCAAGAGCGGGTAATTCATTGAGCCCGTGCCTCGTTCGCGAGCGCTCGGGCGGCAGTCAGCGCCGCCACCACCGTCATCACCAGCATTTGCGACACCGACACTGTGATGAAGTTCGTGGCAATCGCCAACGCGCACATCATGATTGCGTGTCCCGCCGGCAGCAGCGACGGCGGCGACATGTTCTTGAGCTGTAAAAGCACTCAGCGCAGGCACCGAAACTGTATTCCGCGCGGCAAGGGGACGCCGGTTTGCGCGCGGAATACAGTTTCGGCGGGTCTTTAGTGGCCGATCGCCTTCTCGGCGCCGATGCCGGTCAACGAGCGGACCTCCATCTCGGCGGCGACCTTGGGGTCCTCGTTGTCGGGCGAGGTCAGCGTCCCGACGATGCCGAGGATGAACGCCAACGGGATCGACACGATGCCCGGGTTGGCCAGCGGGAACCAGGCGAAGTCCACGCCGGGGATCATCGAGGTCTTGGCACCCGACACCGCGGGGGAGAAGACGATCAGCACGATGGTCGAGATCAGACCGCCGTACATGCTCCACAGCGCGCCGCGGGTGTTGAACCGCCGCCAGTACAGCGAGTACAAGATCGTCGGCAGGTTCGCCGCCGCGGCGACCGCGAACGCCAGGGCCACCAGGAATGCCACGTTCTGCCCGTTGGCCAGGATGCCGAGGCCGATCGCGAATACCCCGAGCACCACCGCGGTGATGCGGGAGACCCGCACCTGCTCGTCCTCGGTCACCTTGTGCGATTTCAGCACGCTCGCGTAGATGTCGTGCGCGAACGACGCCGAGGCGGTGATCGTCAGACCGGCCACCACCGCGAGGATGGTCGCGAACGCCACCGCGGAGATGACGCCGAGCAGGATCACCCCGCCGAGCTCGAAGGCCAGCAGCGGTGCCGCCGAGTTGACGCCGCCAGCGGCGCTGAGGATGCGATCGGGGCCGACGAGTGCCGCCGCACCGTAGCCGAGAACCAGGGTGAACAGGTAGAAGGAGCCGATGAGCGCGATGGCCCAGACGACGCTTCGCCGTGCTTCTTTGGCCGTGGGCACGGTGTAGAAGCGCATCAGCACGTGCGGCAGACCCGCGGTGCCGAGGACCAGCGCAAGAGCCAGCGAGATGAAGTTGATCTGCGACGTGAGCGACCCGCCGTACTGGGCGCCCGGGGCAAGGACATCGCGGTTGGCCACGCCCTCAGTGGTGGCGCTGCTGATCGCCGTCTGCGCGGACCCGAGGATCTCGGAGAAGTTCAGGCCGAACTTCGCGAGCACCATGACCGTCATCACTCCCGCACCGAAAATGAGCAGGACGGCCTTGATGATCTGCACCCAGGTGGTGCCCTTCATGCCGCCGACGAGGACGTAGACGATCATCAGCACGCCGACCACGGCGATGACGATGGACTGGCCCGTGCGGCCCTTGATGTCGAGCAGCAGCGCGACCAGGCCACCGGCGCCGGCCATCTGGGCCAGCAGGTAGAACAGCGACACCGTCAACGTGCTGGTGGCCGCGGCCATGCGCACCGGCCGCTGCTTGAGCCGGAAGCTCAGCACGTCGGCCATCGTGAACTTGCCTGTGTTGCGCATCAATTCGGCAACCAGGAGCAGCGCGACCAGCCATGCGACGAGGAAACCGATCGAGTAGAGGAAGCCGTCGTAGCCGTAGACCGCGATGGCCCCGGCGATGCCGAGGAAGCTTGCGGCCGACAGATAGTCACCCGCGATGGCGATGCCGTTCTGCGGTCCGGAGAACCCGCGACCGCCGGTGAAGAACTCGTCGGCAGTCGCATTCTTCTTGCTGGCCCGGATCACGACGATCATCGTGACGACGACGAACAGGCTGAAGATGCCGATGTTGGCCAGCGGGTTGCCGATGGTCTCGGTCTGAGCCATGAGGGTTGTCATTTGAGCTCACTCTCAAGTTGGGCGCGGATGGCGCCGGCACGCCCGTCCAGTTCGCGGTTGGCGAACCGCACGTACAGCGCCGTGATCACGAACGTCGAGAGAAACTGGCCGAGCCCGATGATCAGGCCGACATTGATGGCGCCCCAGACCCTGATCGCCATGAAGTCGTTGGCGAACGCGCCGAGGATGACGTACGTCGTGTACCAGATGAGAAAGATTGCTGTCATGGGGAAGACGAAGCGACGCAGCCTGCTTCGCAGTTCCTGGAATTCGGGGCTGGCTTGGACTTCCAGATAACGTTCGCCGCTGATCGCTTCCGGGCGAATCGGTAGGTCTGTCTCGGACACCTTGATCTCACGCTCCTGACTGCTGTGAACCGGCTCTCCGGAAAAAGTAGTTGAGATATGGGTCACATACCCAGCGTTGACGCAGGTGACACGGTGAGATCCGGACCCTGTGCGGCGAACGGTCGATCGGCGGCGACGAGCGGTGGGGCGTCAGCGGGCGTCAGCCCCTCGGCACCCTGTCAATCACCATGCCGAGGTTCTCCGGGACATGCATCCTGGCGAATGTCTGCGCGACGTCGGCAGGCACGGCCGCGCGGGTCAACCGGCTGACGACGATCATCGTCGCGAACGCCAGTGGGACGCTGACCGCGGCCGGATATCCGATCAGCACGGCAGGCCAGCCGCCGAGCACGTCCTCGTCGATACCGCCGGCCACGGCGACGGTGACTGCCACCCCGGACAGCAAGCCACCCACCGCGAGCCCACACGTGGCCCCTATCGCCGTCAGACCCCGCCACCAGATGCCGAGCACCAGCAGCGGGCACAGCGTCGACGCCGCGACCGCGAACGCGAGACCCACGCTGCGGGACAGCTCCAATCCGCCGGACGCCGCCAGCGCCAGCGGGATCGGGATCAGCCCGCCGATGACGGCGGCCAGCCGGAAGTCGCGGACCCGACCCGGGAGCACGTCGGTCGCCAGAGCTCCTGCGAAACTGACCAACAGGCCCGAGGACGTCGCCAGGAACGCGGCAATGGCGCCGGCGGCCACCAACGCGGCCAGCAGTTGGCCTGCGGGCCCCGCGATCGCCGAACCAGGCGCCAACAGCACTGCCGCGTCAGCGGTTCCGGTGATCAACAGTTGCGGCACGTAGAGCCGGGAGAACACGCCGAGCAACGTCGGGAACAGATAGAACAACGACAACAGCGCGATCACCGCGAGCGCGGTACGCCGAGCCGCACGCCCATCGGGGTTGGTGTAGAAGCGGACCAGCACATGTGGCAGGCCCATCGTGCCCAGGAACGTCGCCACCATGATCGACACCACCTGATACAGCGGGTGGTCCCCGCCCAGCCCGCCGCCCGAGGCGATCCAGTCCGAGCCCGCGCTCGGCGTTCCCGCGACGACGGGGGTGGCCGCTCCGGCGGCGAGATTCAGGGTGCTGCCCGCTCCGAGGGCGTGCTCGCCGGCCGGACCGATCGTCGCGTCGTCGACCTGCCGGTCATCGAGCGTGCCGCTCACCGTGATCCCGGCCGGTGCGGCAACCTGGACGACGACGTCGGTCTCGATCTCGACGGTGGTGTTCTGCTGGACGGTCGGCGGCAGTGGTCCGCCGAGTTCGCCACCCCGGTCGGTGAGGAAAAGTCCGGTCAACGCGAGGGCGGGGATCGCGACCGCGGTGAGTTTGAGCCAGTACTGGAACGCCTGCACGAACGTGATGGAGCGCATCCCGCCGGCCACCACGTTGGTGATGACGATCGCGCCGACGGCCAGCGGGCCGAGCCAGACCGGAATGCCCAGAAGGGTTTTCAGTGTAAGACCGGCCCCCTGGTACTGAGGTACCAGATAGAAGATGCAGATCACGACGACGACGAGCATCGCGACCTTGCGCAACCGTGCCGAGCCGAGCCGGAACTCGGCGAAATCGGGGACGGTGTATGCCCCGGAGCGACGCAGCGGCGCCGCGACGAACAGGAGCAGGCCGAGATAGCCCGCGGTGAACCCGACCGGATACCACAGCGCGTCGGCGCCGTACTTGGCGATCAGCCCCGCTACACCGAGAAATGATGCAGCCGAGAGATATTCGCCTGAGATCGCGGCCGCGTTCCACCGCGAGCCGACAGTTCGCGAGGCGACGAGGAAATCGGATGTGGTCCGGGAGAATCGCACGCCGTAGGCGCCGATCGCGACCGTGGCGACTGCCGCGGCAAGCAGCGCGGCGGCCGTCAGCGCGGTGCCGGTCATGGCTCGGCGTCGACGACGCCGACGAAATCGCGCTCGCCCTGCTCGGCCAACCGGCAGTAGAACCAGCCGATTCCGTACAGCAGCGGATACACCATCCCGGCCAGGACCACCCAGTTCAATCGGAGGCCGAACACCGTGATGGCCCCAAGACCTGGAAAGACCGCGTTCAGCAGGGGGATTGCGCCGATGAGACCCACCACGACCGCGGCCAGTCGCAGCGCCAGACCCAGCTGAGCCCGGACCAGTCCGCGTACCAGGGCGTCACCGACCTGGGTCTGCTCCTGGACTTCGACGCGCGTACGCACCATGCGCGCGCCACGCCGGTGCGCCAAGACGACCCGCTGGCGCTGGGGTCGCTCGCTGCTAGTCATCGCCACTGCCTGCAGGCCGCAGACTGCGCATCGGGTTGCGCACCAAGCGATCACGCAATTCGCGGGCCTGGCGCCGACTCACCGGCAGCTCGACGGCCGGTGATGAACCGTTGGCCCGCAACCGGACGAGGACCGCGCCGTCGGTGGTGCGCAGCCCCGTGACCAGGCGCAGGGCCACCAGGTAGGAGCGGTGCACCCGTTGGAAACCGTGTTCGCGCCAACGGTTTTCGAGGGTGCTCAACGGAATGCGGACCAGGTGGGAGCCCGACGCCGAGTGCAGCCGGGCGTAGTCGCCTTCGGCCTCGACCCAGCCGATGCTGCCGCGTTGGACGAGGTGGGTGACGCCGCCGAGCTCGGCCGGGATGACGTCGGAATCCGGTTCCTCGGTGCCGATCCCGCCGCGCTCGTCGGGCGGGGCGGGGGCCTGTGCCGCGGCGACGCGCCGGATCGCTTCGTCGAGGCGGTCCGCACGGATCGGCTTCAGCAGATAGTCGACGGCCCCGACGTCGAAGGCGGCGACGGCCTTGTCATCGTGCGCGGTGACGAACACGATCGCCGGTCGATGGCTGTAGTTCGCGAGCACGCCCGCGAGCTCGATCCCCGAGAGGCCGGGCATGTTGATGTCGAGGAACACCGCGTCGATGGAGTGCAGATTGAGTTCGCGCAGAGCCGATGTCGCGTCGCCGGCGCGGAAGACCTCTGCGGTGCAGGGGTGTTTGCCGAGCAGATACGCAAGCTCGTCGAGGGCGGGAGCCTCGTCGTCGACGGCGAGCACCGTGAGCAGTGCGGTCACGATTTGTCCACCCCGAACCCACCTCCGCTGGCCCGCACTCCCGACCGGAACTTGGGCACCCTCATGACGACCTTGGTGCCTGCGCCGATCGCGGTTTCGACCACCAGACCGTAATCGTTGCCGAAGGCGGCGCGCAGGCGATGGTCGACATTGGTGAGTCCGACATGCGCGCCCGCGCCCTCGGGCGTCTGGGTGCCGTCGGACAGCGCGTCGCTCGGACCCACCCGCAATGCGTCGGGATCCATGCCCACTCCGTCGTCCTCGACGGTGATGACGCAGTCGGAACCCTCGTCGCGGGCGATGAGTTCGATCGATCCGCTACCGCGCCCGGCGAAGCCGTGCCGCACCGCGTTCTCCACCAGTGGCTGCAGCGCCAGGAACGGAACGACGACGGTGAGCACCTCCGGCGCGACGCGCAGGGTCACCTTGAGCGCCGTGCCGAAGCGGGCCCGCTCCAGCGTGAGGTAGCGGTCGATGTTGCGTAGTTCCTCAGCCAGCGTGGTGAATTGGCCTGCGGCACGGAACGAGTAGCGGGTGAAGTCGGCGAATTCCAGGATGAGCTCGCGAGCCCGGTCGGGGTCGGTGCGCACGAACGACGCGATCGTGTTGAGCGCGTTGTAGATGAAGTGCGGGCTGATCTGTGCGCGTAACGCCAGGACTTCGGCACGGTCGAGTCGTGCCCGGGAGGCGTCGAGCTCGGCGAGCTCGGTTTGGCTGGCGGCGTAGCGCGCCACTTCGCCGACGGCGCCGAGCATTCCGGGTCCCGGCGATCGGGTCGTGACGACGACGAGGACGCCGAGCAGGTCGCCGGCCTCGGCGAGCAGTGGCTGCGCGACCACCGCGGACGTCTTGGCGTGTGTCATCACGCGGCGCTCACCGGAGATCGACTGCCTCGCGGCGCGGTCGCAGGCGTCGAGCAGGTCGTCGACCCAGACCGCGTCTTCGTCGGGGTCGCGCGCGAGCAGCTGGCCGTCGCCGTCGAACAACGCCAGGCCGTCGGCGCCGGTGAGATCCCGCAGGAATGGCGCGGCAGTCTTCGCCGAATCGGTATCGAGGCCGCGGCGAAGCGCTCTGGCGGCGCGCGACGCGGTGTGCAGCGCGGCGTGCACCGCGCGCTCGGTAGGGGTGGCCACGACGCGCCTGGTCCGCACGGCCACCACGACGGCAGCCACCGCAAGGAGGATCAGTGCCGCCGTCAGTGCGATCGCGAGCTGGCCGGACATCTGTTTTTCGCTCCTCGCGTGAGGTTGGCACCACCTTAGACTGGCCCGTGCGGCGAAACTGTAGTGACTCTAGGAACCCGAGACTGGTTCAGGTCGTTCGCTGCTGCGCGGCGCGGCGCTGAATCTCCTTGATCGCTGTCCAATTCACCGCTGGTCGCATGAGTCCACGTTTGTCGAGGTATTTCTGTCCTGAGGTCTGGGTGCCCCTCAGGAATTTCACCATCTGCAATCTCGACTGCGGGGTGAACGCCTCGCTCACGAAGACCCAACGTTCGCCCCGCCTTTGGAGGCGGCCTTTGACCTGTGTGGCGTCGAGGCGCCACAACTTGGCGTCGTGGTAGTGGCACAGGAGGTTGGCCGGCCCTCCCACCACCCCCAACTCCGCGGGCAGCACCGCGGGCAGCTCGCCGGTCGCGGCGTCATAGTCACCGGTGTCGACGCGAACGCTGACCGGGTAGCCGTTCGCGTCGAGCGCGGTCAGTACCGCTTGCGGAAACCTGCTCAGCCGCTTGGCCGCATCACCCCACACGACGCACCTCGTTGAGATCGAGTTCCTCGGGCCGGGCGGTGAAATCGCGCGTCGGCCAGTACAGCGCGCGACGGGGTGTCACGTAGATCAGGATGCGCATGTAATACGACCACCACAGCTGCCGACCCAGCCGGGTGCTCCAGAACGCGCCTGCCGGCTGCCGGGTGCACAGGGTCTCCAACAGCGACGCGAGCTCCGGATCGGATGCCACGTCGGTCACGATGCGGTCCTCGGCGGTGGCGTCGCCCTGGATCAGGACGGCTCCCGGCTCGGCGACACCGCTGCCGGTCGGCTCGGAGAACAGCATGCTGACCCGCGGATTGCGGCGAATGTTGTAGGCCTTCTGCGGCAGCCCGATGCTGGTACCCAGGAGGAAACGGCCGTCCCCGAGCAGCCGCGGACTCACCGGCCAGGTCTGCGGCGAACCATCGCGCGCGATGGTGGTGAACTCGCACGTGAAGTACTTCTCGATGATTGCGATGGCGGCCGATGCCACAGAAACGAGAGTACTTCAGCCCCGATCGCTGGTCACGAGGTTCGCCCGATGGTCTTCGGAGGTCATCGAGTGCGGTCCTAGCGACCCGATCCGAACGTCACGCCATGGCGTCGGCTTGCGCCAGATATCCCTCGAACTCGGCTGCGAGCGCCTTCTTCCGAAAGCCTGCCAGGAACTGCTCGTAGGCCCGCTCGTCTCCGCTGCTTCTGGCAAGGAGTGCCCGTAACCGCAGAAGCGGCAGTTCGTGCAGTACGAAGCCGGGCTCGGTCGCCACGGCGCAGAGCCGGTCTATAGCTCCGTGAGCTTCGTCGATGTCGTGTTTCGTGCCGCGACGAAGTAGCGCCTCACCCAGAACTGCGGTGGCAGGGCCGCGAAAGATCATCTCGCCGTTGGCGAACTGCTCCTCGAGTACCTGGCGCGCCAACGCGACGGCATCGTCAAGCTCGCCTGAGCTGAGGCTTGCCCGGGCGAACTCGAGATCGGTAAGTCTTCGCAATGTCACGGTCAGCTTCTCGCGAACGATCATCTCGCGCGCTGCGGTCAATGCTTCGATGCCTGCCTCCTGGTCACCCTGGGGGCTGTGCAGCAATGCCATCGCCCGAATCATGTGTGAGTAGGTGACGGCGGTGTTGTCCCCCGACTGTCGCGCGATCGCCAGCGACTCCGATGTCAACGAGATGTCTTCGGCATCAGGCAGGATGGCGTCGTTTCCCGCCGCACCGGCGAATTTGTACACTTGTGCCAGAATTCGGGTTGTGGCGTCGAACGCCCGCGCCATCTCGATGCCCCGTTCGATGTCGGCTCGCCACCCTGGGCGGCCCAGGAACATCGCTGATGCGCCCCTCAAGGTGATGGCCCAGGCGAGTGGAGACCCGATAACGAAGTTCCCCATGACGGGGTCACCGTCCGCGAGGTCGATGATGCGCTGCGCCAACCGCAGGCTTTCGACCGCCTCGCCAGCCTCCCAATTGGCCTGAGCCGCCCCGTAGAGAAGGCCCACGGCTATCTCCGGCTCTCCAATCGACTCGACCAATGCCGCGAAGTCAGACGCCGTATCTACTGCTTCCCGGTGGCGCGAATTGAACGTCAGCGTGTTGAGGTGGCCGGCCATACCCACCGCCAGCGACTTCTTGTCGCCGGCTGCGGTCGCGATTGAACGCAGCTCTTCGAAGCCTGTGCTCTCTGGAACTCCACCCACTTGAAAAGCACTGCCGCACAGAAGAGCCCGCGGTGAGATCCGCATCGCCAGATAGTTGGGATGGTCCTCTGACATCTGGTCGGCAACATTCGCGGCCTGTTCCCAGCTTCCGCGTGCGGCCCGGATGTCGCGCGGCCCGTACCCGGTCGCGGCTCGCATGAACCATTGATGTGCGTCCGGCAGCTCACCCGCGGCCGCGTATTGAGTTGCAATCATGGCTGCGCCCTCACTGGTGGCGGCGGCATTCGTCTGCCGCATCATCGCCGCTACACGCCGGTGCAAGTCCGCGCGCGCGGACTTGAGCTGCGATTCGTACGCCACTTTCTGAGTGAGCGGATGGTGGAAGGCATACTCGGCATCGTCTTCGTCACTGACCTGGTCGACGAGTTCTGCCGTGATGAGTGGCGTGAGGTCCGCTCGATCCAGCAATCGCTCCAACAACGCGGCATGAAATCGAGCTCCGATGACCGATGCGGCGTTCAGCGTCTGTTTCGCCGAGTGGCCGAGCCGGTCGATACGGTCACCGATCGCAGCCTGGAGAGTGGGTGGTACATGGACATCGCCTACTTGTCGAAGACATACGTAGGCGCCGGGATTGCCTTCGATCTCTCCACGCTCAGCCAAATCGCGCACGATCTCCTCGGCGCAAAAGGGTATGCCCGCCGCGCGGTCGGCGACCAGCGTGGACAGGTTGCCCACCGACGAATCCGATCCGAGTAGTTCGTCCAGCAACTCGCCGATGCACGAATCACTCAGCGGTGCCAGCGCGATAGGTTTGGCCTCGACCAACGCTGACAAGGTTCCCTGGTACTCGGGGCGATACGTGATCAACATAATTGCCCGCATTTGACCGATGGCTGCGGCGAATTCGGTGAGCATCGATTCGCTTACGCCATCTATCCAATGGGCGTCCTCGATGACAAAGACAGCAGGTTTCGGCCGCGCCAGCGAGACTGTGTTGATGAGTTCGATGAGCCGCCGCCGCCGCGCGTCCGGGCTGATGTCTGGCAGCGACACTTCGGTATCCCGGATGCCGAGCAGCTCATCGAGCAAGAGCAGGTCCTCGGCATCGGTGAGAGGCATGGCGGCGCGCAGCCGTGCCCGGGCATCCGCTGCTGTGAGACCGCCGATTGCGAAGAGCGCGCGCGAGAGTCGTGAGATGACGTGGAATGAGATCTCCCGGGTGTGCGATTCGCAGTAGGTGTAGTACACCTCAAAACCACGATCTGTCGCCGCCGCAATTGATTCGCGTACCAACCGCGTCTTTCCAACGCCCGGCGGCCCTGACACGGTGACTACAGATCCGACGCCTGCAAGCGCATCGTCCAGGATCGTCGAGATTGCTGTCGTCTCCGCCTCGCGGCCTACCAGGCGGGAGGGCCCACGAGACACCCGACGGTCAGCTGACGCGGATAGTAGACGACGCGCCCGCACTGCTTTCGGTGATCCCTTGATGCGCACGAATTCTCTTGTGCCCAAGGCGAAATTGCACTCAACGAGGCTGGCGGTCGACTCGCTCAGCATTACCCCGCCCGGTGGCGCCACGGACTCCATGCGTTGAGCCATCCCGACTTGCTCGCCAACAGCGGTGTAACCAAAGGACCCCGATCCGATCTTGCCGACAATCACCTCACCGGAGTTCAACCCGACTCGAAGTTTGAGGTCGATACCGTCCCGTTCATGAGCTGCGAGCGCAAGTGGCCGCGCGCCCCCTTGAATTGCCAGGGCGGCGAGACAAGCACGAACAGCGTGGTCCTCCAAGCCCGCGGGTGCGCCGAACACCGCCATGATCCCATCGCCGGTAAAACTGCCGACTGTGCCCCCGAAACGCTGTACAACCCCCGCGCAGACGTCCGCCAGTTCGGCCATGATCTCGCGTAGCCGCTCGGCGCCCACCACTGCTGCGATGTCCATCGAGTGCACCACGTCGGCGAATAAGATCGTGACTTGCTTGTACTCGGCCGACTGGGGGGCCTGCGTGAGTCGGGTGCCGCACTCGCTACAGAAGTTGCCCGTCGGGCTGGAGTGCGCCCCACAGGAACCACAGATTATTCGGGGTGCGGTCAATGCGCCGCCCCTCTGGCGTCCACATCGATATCGTTCCACCGCTGGTTGACGCTGTCCGCCATATGGTCCGACCCATCTTCGACGCGAAGCGCCGAGGCCCAGTCCTAAACTGGCGGCGTGGCGAAACTGCAGTTAGTTCAGGAACCCGCGGCCGACGCGCTGCTGGAAACCAACCCGTTTGCGCTGCTGGTCGGCATGCTTCTCGATCAACAGGTGCAGATACGATTGCAACTATGAGAACGCAAGCTCTTCGCGCTCTCGTTGGCGCTCGGGTTTCGGTAGTCCAAGGGCCACAGAAGGTCTCGCATCTTGCCAGTTAGAGACCACTACAAAGTGGGCAGAGGCCAAGGGATACAAGATCGTTGGGTCATTTGAGGATGTCGGCGTGTCTGCCGAGAAGCGGCCAGAGGACTGACCCGACAGCCGGCACACTGGGCCGGCCCCGACCCGTCGGAAAGAAATCGGCGAACATCGCATCCGGGAACAGCTCGCGCCGATGCGCCGCCAAGAACGCAAACACGCTGCCCGCCTTCAGAAGATGCTCCGCTACCGACTCCGCATCCAGCAGCTCACGCTGACTAACCGATCGACCCTGCACACCGAAATCATTGCCAAGAATCACCACCAACACGCTGACCGCCACGCGGATTATTCAGGGCACTCTAAGGGTCGTAGTCGTCGCACACACCGGTCAAGATTCGGGGTGGGTGAGGGTTGCGGTCAGGCCGGGGAGCAGCAGATCGAGGAAGCGGTCGAGTTCGGCGGCGCCGTCGTAGGAGGCTAGGACCGGTGCCAGCGCGCGCAGCACAGGGAATTCGGTGATCGCGAGTCGGTGCAGACCGAGCCGCAGTACATCCTCGGTTTCCTCGGGTCGCTCGATGACCTCCTGCAACTCGTTGAGGACATGGCCGTACAAATAGCCGAACAGCACCCGGTAGATGTGTAGGGCGTCATCGCCGGTGAACCCGACGGATGTGAGCAGCGCGAGGACGTGTTCTAGTGGCCGCAGCATTCCCGGTGGCCGTTGCCCGAGCGGGGTGGCCAACGGCCGAGTGACCAGCAGCGGTACCACGTTCGGGTGCGCCAGGGCCAATTGGCGGAAGTCGCGCGCGACGGTGCGCAGTTGGCCGGCCCAGTCCGGGTCTTCGGTGTCCACGTGTAGTTTCCCGAGCACAATCTCGGCGACGCCGTCGAGCACCGCGGCCTTGCTCGCGACGTGCCGGTAGAGCATCACCGGATCCCGGCCCAGTGCGACGCTGAGGCGGCGCATGGACAATCCGTCCACCCCGGCGCTGTCGACGATGTTCAGCGCAGCCTGCAGGATCATCGACCGGGTGAGCTGACCGTTGTTTCGGCGGGCGGCCGCGACAGACGGATCACCGTCGTCAGCGCCCGCGTCGGGCCCGGTCGGATGTCTCGTCATTGCACGCAGCACTTCCCCTCAGCCTCGTCATCGAAGCACTCACCATTCGAAGGTCAACACCAGGCTTCAACGATGTAAGTCAACACTGTATTAACAGTGTTGACACTAGCCTTTTTGGGGCGTGTAATAAAGATCTAGCACCAGATCAGAGGCTCGACATGATTGTCACCGTTGGATTAGTCGTTCTCCTCGTCGCCGTGATCGTCGGGTTCACCGGGATACTGACCAATGCGGGGGCCGCTCACCCGTTGACCGAGAACTTCGCCGTATTCGGCTATCACGTCACCGGGTCGACCGGCACTTTGTTCCTCGTCGGGATCGTGGTCGGCGCGGTGGCGATGCTGGGTCTGAGCCTGTTGCTGGCCGGTGCTCGGCGCACCGCGGGCCGTGGGCGCGACGCCCGACACGAACTCAAGAGGTCCCAACGCGAAACGGCGTTTCTGAACCAGGAGCGCGACTATCGGCTCGAACACCAGCAGGCCGGCGCAGCCACTGGCTCACCGGTGACTTCGCAGGGGGCTACCACCCGCGGCAAGGGGTTTTCCCGGTTCGGTCGCTGGTCGCGCGGTCGACAACCGACGGGCACCGCGCGCGTGGACGGACCCCGGTAGGCACCGACCCCGGTCGAATTCTGTCAGCCCGCAGTCGCGGCCTCTGACCACCGAAAACGAAGGAGAATCCCGCAATGAGTATCGGTAAGAAGATCGCCCACAAGGCCGAGGCCGCCAAGGGCGCCACCAAGAAGTACTTCGGCCGCGCCACCGGCAACACCCGGCTGCGCACCGAGGGACGCGTCGATCAGTTCAGGGGCAACACCAAACAGGCAGGAGACAAGGTCAAAGACGCCTTCAAACACTGACCCGGCAACCCGGCCGACAACGCTGACATCGGCCGCGACCAAGTCTGATCCCGCTTATCTGTTCCCCTACATCTGCCTCGAAACGAGCTAAACGCCATGATCATCCTTGGAATCATCCTCATCATCGCCGGATTCCTGCTCAAGATCTCCATTCTCTGGACCATCGGGCTCATCCTGCTCGTCGTCGGCTTGGTACTGATGGTCATGGGAAGGACGGGACGCGCTGTCGCCGGCCGCCGCCACTACTACTAACCAGCACACGCAACTAGCCGGCAATACGACGACATGATTCGCCGCCCCCGCGAATTACCCCTTGGCCGCCCGTGGCCGCCGAGTATCCAAGGAGACACATCATGCGTTTCGTAGGGCTACTGGTGATCGTATGGCTGATCGTGGGCGCATTCGCGGCCTACCAGCGCGGGTATTTCACAAACGCCGCACAAAACTGTGCCAGCGCGGGGACGGTCGCGGTGACCGTTATCGCGGGACCACTTAATTACGTGGGTGTCAATCCCAAAGTGACGGATTGTCAAGTGCCGCAACCCAGTCCATAAAGCCCACAGTTCAATTCCAACCGATTTGAACCTCGACCTGCTCAACCAATCCAAGGAGCCGACATGACTACCAGCAGTATCGTTTTGATCGTCGTCGTTGCGATCGCCGCAATTCTACTTATCGCCGCAATCACGTGGGCGGCGCGCAAGAAACGCAACCAACACCGCCACGTCGAAGCTGACAAGATCCGCGAGTCCGCCAAGGAGGAAACACTGCAGGTTAAGCAGCGCGAAGCACTGGCCGACGAGACCGCGGCCAAGGGCCGCGCCGCCCAGGCCGAAGCCGACGTCAAGGCGGCCCAAGCCTCAGGTCTGCAACAGCAAGCCGCCGCGCACCGCAGCGAAGCAGTGACCTCCCGTGATCAGCTCAACGAGCAGCTGGACCGCGCGGACACGATGGATCCGGCCTCGCAGACACCCGAAACGCCTCGGACCGCCAACCGCAAGGAACACCAGGAGCATTGACGGCCTGCGGGCAATGCCCGCCCCCGCTACCTCGACTGCGTCTTACCGCGGCAGCACCGGGCTACTCACTGCTTCGGTAGGTAACGCCTGAGAGTGCGTGCCGCGTTGGCCGCGTTCGCCGCCGCCGAGAAGGCGAATATCTCGCACAGGATCGGGCCATGATGCATCCGGCCGGTTAGGAGAGGCCCGCAATGTCTGACCACGCGTCGGCGTCCACCGCGACACAGATCGCCCAAAACAGCGTGTTCGAACGATTCGCCCGCGCCGGGTACGTCGTGAGCGGCCTACTGCACCTGACGATCGGCTACCTCGCCATCCGGATCGCCCTCGGCGTCGGCGGCGGCACCGCTGACCAATCCGGGGCACTAGCGGCGTTGGCAGCCAAACCGTACGGCATCGCCGCGCTCTGGGCCGCCGTGGTCGCGCTTGTGGTGATGGGGCTATGGCGACTCGTCGAAACAGCCCTCGGTCGATCGACCGACCCGAAATCCCAAGGCGCATCATCGGAAGTCTTAGATCGGGCGAAGGCCTTCGCGCTGGCGGTGGTCTATTTCGCGTTCGCATACTCCGCGTTCGGATTCGCCCGAGGTGCCGGAAAGTCCACTGGGGAGCAGAATTCGGATATCAGCGCACGCCTGATGCAGACCGACGCTGGCACGATCGCACTCATCGCCGCCGGCATGATCATCATCGCGGTCGGTGGATATCACATCTACAAGGGAGCCAGCCGCAACTTTCTCGACGACCTCAAAGGCCGCTCCAGCGACCTGGTGCGACGACTGGGCATGGTGGGCTACATCGCCAAGGGCCTGGTCATCGCCGGTGCCGGGGTGCTGGTCATCGTCGCGGTGAGTCGTTCGGAGCCCAATACGGCCACCGGCCTCGACGGGGCCCTGAAAACCCTCGGCGCCCAGCCCTACGGAGCAGGGCTCCTGATCGCCGCCGGGATAGGAATCATCACCTACGGCCTCTACAGCTTCGCCATGGCGAGATACACCAAAATGTAAGTGTGTCTGGCGATTCAGCCACGGGCGGGCACCCCCGAGGACTCTCAAGAGGATGCTAAGAGCTGTTGATTTCACCGACGAGTGCGGCACGCTCAACTCCTCGCCGATGTGATCCGTCAGATCGGCCACGACGAGCGGGCCGGGTAGGGACTTGCGCTGGCTACGGTTCCAGGTTGGTCAACGGGCCCGCAGGGGTCCGCGGATAGATCCCTTCCGGTCGCGCGGATGCAGGCGGAGTCGCCTCGTTGGGGTAGCACGTAGGCTCCATTTATGACTGCGAAGCTGTGCCTGGCCCAAGATCCCGAGGCTGACGCGCTATTGGAGTGCAGCCCGTTTGCGCTGCTCACGGGCATGTTGCTTGATCAGCAGATCCCGATGGAGGTGGCGTTCGGCGGCCCGAAGAAGATCGCCGACCGGATCGGCAGCTTCGATGCGCGCGTGATCGCGGACTACGACCCGGAGGCGTTCGCTGCGCTGTGTGCGCAAACGCCTGCGGTGCACCGCTTTCCGGGCTCGATGGCCAAGCGCGTGCAAGCCCTCGCACAGGTCGTCGTCGATGAGTACGGCGGCGATGCGACGGCGCTGTGGTCCGACGGCGCGGACGGGCGGGAGGTGCTGCGTCGGCTCAAGGCGTTGCCGGGCTTCGGAGAGCAGAAGGCCAAGATTTTCTTGGCGCTGCTCGGCAAGCAGTACGGCGTCACCCCGACAGGTTGGCGCGCGGCCGCCGGTGACTACGGCAAGGCGGGCGCGCACATGTCAGTCGCAGATGTGAAAGATCCGGGTTCGTTGCAGAAGGTGCGGACGTACAAGAAGGAAGCGAAAGCTGCCGCGAAGGCCGCCAGGCCGGAGCCGTAGATGAAGAAGGCCGCCAGGCCGGAGCCGTAGATGAAGAAGGCCGCCAGGCCGGAGCTCTCAGCGCCGAGACTGCTGTGAGATCACCGAACTCGGCGGATCACGGTCTGGGCGCAGGCTCGCTGCGCGCCACATCGAGGCTCGCCAGGTCGGTGAGCACCTTGGCGACGACGCGTCCGGTGGAGGTGGCGGTGTCGAGGCCGTTCTGCAGGCAGCGAAGGGTGATGCCGCGGGTCGTGAGGTCGGCGACGGTCTGTGTCACTTCCGACACCGAGCGGCCCAATCGTTCGAGTGCCACCACGACGACGACGTCCCCGGAGCGGGCGTAGCTGAGCAGTGCGAGCAGTCCGGCGCGCATCTTGTCCGCAGAGCCCGTGGTCTTGTCGGTGAAGATCCGCCTCGAGTCCACCCCTGCGGCGGCGAGCGCGACGAGCTGCTCGTCGAGGTCGCCGCGGCCGCCGACGGCCGTCGCATAACCCAACGTCACCGTCACCTATTCAAGGTCTCACGACGGGGGCGCGGCGTCATAGAGACTCGCCGTCGAATCTTTCCCGCGTGGCGAACTCCGACACCGGTCTGCGGGTCAGTTTGTTGACCTGTTGCTGCGGCTTTCCCAGCGGCAGCACTGCCGCGACGGCGTGGTCGTCAGGGATGCCGAGCAGCGCCTTCACGCGTGGCTCCTCGGCGACGGCCATCGTTGTCAGGACGCCGCCGAAGCCTTCGTTGCGCGCGGCGAGCAACACGTTCCAGACGAACGGATACACCGACGCGCCCGCGATCACGCCGATCCGGTCGAGGTCCTGATCGAACGCCGCGACCACGGCCAGGTCGACGCACACCACGAGGACGACGGCGGACGTCAGCAGCGGCGTCGACAGTTCCGCGGGTACGTCGGTGGCCGCGAGCTGCTCTGCGGATACCTGCATGGGCTGCAACGGGTTCCACGGCCCTTCGCCGTTGCGCTTCTGCGCGATGTAGCGGCGCGCGCCCGTCTCGCACAGCGCGCCGAGGGCTTCGCGGGTGCCGCGGTCGCGCAGCGCGATCACGTGCACGCCCTGTCGGTTGCCGCCACTGGGCGCGAATCGTGCGTTGTCGAGGATCCGCTCCAGGACATCGTCGGACAGGGGGTCGTCGGTGAAGCGTCGCACCGCGCCGGTCGTGCGCATCACGTCGTACAGGTCCATGTTGACGATCTTGTCTTATGGCACAGCGGACGCTGTGCCATTGTTGAACCCATGAAGACTCACCTCAACTGCCCCTGCGGCGAAGCGATCACCGGCAAGGACGAGGAGGACCTCGTGGAGAAGGCGCAGGCTCACCTGTCCGAAGTGCATCCCGGCCGCGACTACGACCGCGACGCCATCCTGTTCATGGCCTACTGACACCTGACGACGATTCGGCGTGTGGGTTCGACTCGGAATGCACCGCGTGCCGATCAGGGGACGACGGTCGACCCGATCGTCGGCATGAACTGGCACTGCTTCTCGGTCGTGGTGACCTGACCGAAAACCGTCGACATGATGCTGCCCGACCCCGTGTCGGCGATCGCCGTCAACGTGGTCGGCCCGTTGGGGTTCAGGTCCGGGCGCGGCTTGAGCGTGACGCTGCCCGACTTGCCGGTGGTCAGGTTCACCCAGGTGGCGTTGAGCGGCAGCTTCTGTTCGGCGGCCGGGCCGGGCGTGCCGATCGCGGTGAACACGTACGCCGTCTGACCCGGGCCTGGCCCGGGCAGCGGGATCGTCGCCGGACCCGCCACCGAGATCGCGGTCGCGAGCACGTTGCCACCGTCGGACAGGCAGCCGTTGCTGATCGACGGGTACAGGAAGTCCTGCGTCACCGGAGCGTTCGGGCCGAAACCCGGTGCGGCGCCCGGTGCAGCGGCGACCGGTGTCGCAACCTCCGCCGCTGGTGCAGGCGCAGGACCGGGTAGCGGGCCTGGAGCCGGGGCGGGGACCGCCGCCGGTACGACGCCAGGTGCGGCAGCGGCCGCCGGAGCGTGCGCGACTTCGGGAAGTGCCAGCGGAACAGCCTCCGGCGCGGGTCCCAGCGCGTGGGCGGGGTTGACGCCGGCCGGCAGGTGCGCCTCGGCACCGGGCACTGCGCCGGTGGCAGGCACATGGGCGACGGGCTGAGCGACGAACTGGTTGACCGCCGACGCGACGTCGCGCGACGGCTTCGGCGCCGCCATGTCTCCGGCGAACACCGCGGCGGCGGCCATCAGCATCGACGCGGCGTTGGTGGGGTCAGACGCCGCCTGCTGGATCACGGGCCCCAGGCTTTGCACCGCGGGCAGGCCGGGCGCCTGCAGTCCGTCGATCGGCAACGGCGCGACCGGCAGTGGCGCCGCCACCGGGTCGGCGTGAGCAACTCCGGTCACGCCGACCGTCAGCAAAACCGCGGATGAGCACACTGCCAGGGTGGTGGTGAGCGTCGTCCTGGTTGTTGACATGATTCCCCATTACTCCGGTGATCTAGGTGGGTTGTGGTCCGGCTTGCGGTCCCGCTCAGGGCGTCACGGCAGTGCTGAGAGCGGGGTGAACACCGTCTGACCCACCGGAGCGGGCGCAGGCGCTGCCGCGGGTGCCGGTGCCGCAGCGTTGCCGGTAGGCAGCAGGCTGGCCAGCGGGTTCCCTGCGGGCATCAGCGAGGCGAGTCCGCCAGGAAGTCCGAAGGTGTCGGTCAGGCCCGACAGCGGTGACGGCGCAGGCGTGGTCGCGGCCGTCGCCGGCACCGTCGTGGTGTTTCCGATGGGCACCAGACCTGGCAGCGCGGGTACCGCGGCCGGCACCGCTGGGACAGTGCCCTCCATGGTGTTGATCGTCTGCGGCAGGTTGATCGACGCGGTTGCGCCGGGACCCGAGACCGGGGTCGCTGGGGTGGTGGTCGCGGTGGCCGCAGGCGCGCCACCGAACATTCCGGCAAAGGTCTGCATGAGTTGCGCGGCAGCCGCCGGGTTCGCCGCCAGTTGCTGCAGCATCGGCAGCCCGGGGATCTGTGGTGCGGGGGCCGGTGCCGGCGCGGGTTGTGCGACCGCTGCGGCACTGAACGCCACGGAAGCCGAAACCGCCCCAGCCGCGGCGATCATGGTTGTTGCGAACAGTTTTCGAGTGCGGTGCATGAAAGATCTCCCATTTCCGTCGGTGGCGCAGATTGCCGTAGATGACATTGATGGCACGCCTGTACCCGAAGCTAGCCTGTTACTGGAGTTACTCAAGTGACACGTGTGGCATTTATCCAACCGTTACGGATGTGAAGGCCGATGGTGACCACTCGCTAGAGTCAGGCGGATAGACACCATCGACTCCGCCACAGCGAGCCCCGGCGCCGCGGGTGGCCGCGCGCCTGTCGACAGCGGCGCCGATGTTGTTGGTGCTCAGCATCGCCGCGCGCCTCGCGTGGACCTACCTCGTGCCCAACGGCGCCAACTTCGTCGACCTGCACGTCTATGTCGGCGGCGCGGCGGCTCTGGACAACCCCGGAACCCTCTACGACTACGTCTATGCCGACCAAACGCCCGACTTCCCGCTGCCGTTCACCTACCCGCCCTTCGCGGCGGTGCTGTTCTACCCGCTGCATCTGCTGCCGTTCGGATTGGTCGCCTTCGTGTGGCAGGTCGGCATCATCGCCGCGCTCTACGGCGTGGTGCGCCTGAGCCAGCGGTTGCTGCCGCCGTCATCCGTCGCCGGTGATCGGCGCGTCGCGATGCTGTGGACGGCCGTCGGGATCTGGACCGAGCCGCTGCGGAGCACATTCGACTACGGCCAGGTCAACGTGCTGCTGGTCCTGGCGGTGCTCTGTGCGGTCTACACCTCGAAATGGTGGTTGTCGGGCCTGTTGATCGGTCTGGCCGCCGGGGTGAAGCTCACGCCCGCGGTCGCCGGCCTGTATTTCGTCGGGGCCCGGCGGTGGGCGGCGGTGCTGTGCTCGGCGGTGGTCTTCGGGCTGACCGTCGGCGTGTCGGCTCTCGTCGTCGGCGACCAGGCCCGCTTCTACTTCACCGAACTCCTCGGCGATGCCGACCGCGTCGGCCCGATAGGGACGTCGTTCAACCAGTCCTGGCGGGGCGGGATCTCACGGATCCTGGGTCACGACGCGGGCTACGGCCCCGCCGTTCTGATCGGCGTGGCGGTGACGGCCGTGCTTGCACTGCTCGCGTGGCGCGCGATCGGCGGGGCCGAGGACCGCCTCGGCGCCATCGTGATCGTCCAGATGTTCGGTCTGCTGCTCTCGCCGATCTCGTGGACGCACCACTGGGTCTGGCTGATACCGCTGATGATCTGGCTGTTGCACGGCCCGTTGCGTGCCCAACTCGGTGCGCGCGTGCTCGGCTGGGGCTGGCTGGCGCTGATCCTGATCGGCGTGCCCTGGTTACTGAGCTTCGCCCAGCCGACGATCTGGGTGATCCCGCGGCCCTGGTATCTCGCGTGGGCCGGCCTGGTCTACATCGCCGCCACGGTGGCGACGCTGGCGTGGATCGCTACCCGAGGATCCCGTCGATATCGCGAGCCATCTGCACATCCTTGTCCGTGATACCTCCCTCGGAGTGCGTTACCAGCGCGAAAGTCACTGTCCGCCAACGGATATCGATGTCGGGATGGTGGTCCTTGGCCTCGGCGTGTTCTGCGACGCGCTTGACGGCGTCGATGCCGTCCAGGAATGCCGGGAACTTGACCGACCGGCGCAGCGCACCGTCGGCCCGCTCCCAGCCGTCGAGTCCGGGTAATGCGGCGTCCACTTGTTCATCTGTCAACACAGCCATGGTTTCGAAGGTATACCGTCTGGCGCAGTGTCAAACCTGATCGTGGTCGCCGGTGCGCTGATCGAGCGCGGGTCACTTCTGGTCGCCCAGCGTTCCAGGCCGCCCGAGTTGGCCGGCATGTGGGAACTGCCTGGCGGAAAGGTGATACCGGGGGAGAGCGACGCGGCCGCGCTGGAGCGCGAACTACGCGAGGAACTGGGCATCGACGTGACGGTGGGCGCCCGCCTGGGTGACGACGTCGCGCTGAGCGCGTCGATGACGCTGCGCGCCTACCTCGTCACGCAGACCGGAGGTGAACTGCAACCCATCGACCATCGCGCGCTGCGCTGGGTGAGCGCGGATGAAGTCGGCGCCCTTGCGTGGGTGCCCGCCGATCGGGCATGGCTACCGGAGTTGACGCGGGCGCTCCAGAGTTCTTCACGCTGAAAAAGCACACCGATCGCCTGCGCGCACCACAGCTTCGTGCGCGGCATACAGCGCGAGATTCGTTGCGCTCAAATCGATTCCGCGGCTACTCAGTGTCGTTGTCTTTTTGTTTCGACGTCATCTGGCCGGTGCCGGTGTCGGTGTCGGTGTCGGTGTCGGATCGGTGTCCAGCTGCTCGGGTGTCGTTTCGTTGGTTTCGGTGTCCGGCTGCTCGGGTGTCGTTTTGTCGGTGTCGGGATCGGTGTCGAGCTGCGGTGTCGTTTTGTCGGTGTCGGTGTCGGTGTCGGTGTCGGGATCGGGATCGGTGTGCAGCTCGGCTGTCGTTTTGTCGGTGTCGGTGTCCGGCTGCTTGAGCGTCGTGTTGTCGGTGTCGATGTCCAGCTCGTCCAGCGGGCCTGCCTGGTCGATATCGGCCTCCCTTTGTTCCACCATCGCCTCGACCGCTTCCTTATTCTCGGCGGCCGCCGGCAGCGGGTCCTCTTCCAGAGGATCGGGGATGGCTTCGACCGCCTCGGGGAACTTCGGGGGGAAGATCAAAAGCAAGAAGGCAAACACCGGAACCACGACAAAGAAGAGGAAGGCGCCGGCGAAGGGCTCTGGTATCAAGGGCAGCACCGACATAAATGCCGATGTGACCCACTCCGCCAACTCGTTCTCGAAGCTCAGCTCTTCACTCTCTATCGCGGCGGCAAGCTGTGATTGACCGACTGCATCGGCCGCTAGCGTTGGGGAGCCGGTCGGTGGTGCTGCCGGAGGCGATTCGCGCAGAGTGATCACGGCGCCATTAGGGATGCCTGCGCCGCCGTGGACGACAGGCGGGAGAAGCGGTACGACGGGCGTGGCTTGACCGCTGATGAATTCGTCCAGCAGCGGGGGCAGACTTGTCGTCGGATGTAGCGCGAATGCCGCGAGCTGAACCTCACGAGGTTTGGTTTTCGCAACTTGAACGTCCGGTGGTGCGATCACGAGGCCCAACACCAGGACGGCAGCACCGCACACGGAGGCGCCTGCGGTGAGGTGGGGGCGAAACGCTTGGTCAGTGACGAAACCTGAAGCACGACAACTCGATACGACCGATGCGCGTGCGTTGCTCATTGCGATTCCTTCCGCGAGGGCCACGCGAAACCATCGCCGTAAGATCCGGCTGCATGCTCCGCAACGCGAATTGTTACTCTCTCGCGCCGTGGTGAGACCAGTAATGCTGTACTGGCGATTCGACAAGTGTCGAGCCGGTACTACTGAGATGCACTCGCGCAGCCTCTTCGCGGCGACCGCCGCAGCCGTCGGGTCGTGCTGATGGTCACCTAGCTACTTCGACCTGAAAAAGTCGGGGCGTGTCGAGTCTTTTGAGGGTGCCTGAGCTGGGATGATGGCCTCGAACCCTTGGCGAGAAGGATTCGAGGCCATCATGTTTCGTACTGTAAATGATCAGCCGACGATGTGGGACGCGATCCTGCCGCCGGAGTTGTTGGTGTTACCGGTGGAGTTGGGTCGAGTCGACGGGCTGTTGGATGATCCGGTGTTCTTCGCACCCCTTCGCGCCGTTCTTCGACCCCCGCGTCGGGCGGCCTTCACTCCGATGGACACGTATCTGCGGTTGATGTTCCTGAAGTTCCGCTACCGACTGGCTACGAGTCGTTGTGTCGGGAAGTGGCCGATTCGATCTCCTGGCAGCGGTTCTGCCGGATCCCGTTCGGTACCCGGGTGCCGCACCCGACGACGTTGATGAAGATCACGACCCGGTGCCGCCCGCCAGCAGGTCGAGAAACGTCCAGCATTTCGTCGGACCATCAAGTGGCGAACCGGATGCGCAGGCCGGATCAGCACCCTCAAACGCGGATACGGCTGGGATCGCAGCCGCCTGGACAGCCTCGAGGGAGCGAAAACCTGGACCTGACAGGGGATCTTCACCCACAACCTGATCAAGATCGCAGCCCTGACCCCCTGAATCGGACAACGACGCGATCGACGACCATCCGCGTTCAACGCTTCGGCCACCATTTCAGCCACCGCAGGCCGATCAGGTTTTTCAGGTCGAATCGGTTGGGCGTGCCGAGTAGCCGTGCAGAAAACCGCCACGCGGGGGTACACCATCGATGTGACCGAGACCGGCGAATCCGATTGGGACCAGTACGCACCCGAAGTACTCGTCGACCAGATCGCTGCGTATGACCGCATGCGCCGTCAATGCCCCGTTGCGCACGACGTATCAGGAAACTGGGCGGTGGTCAAACACGCAGGCGTCGTGCGGGTGCTCGACGAGCACCAAACGTTCTCCAACGTCTTCTCCAGTCACGTGGCCGTCCCGAACGGCATGGATCCCCCCACAGCACACCGCTTTCCGGGCGATTGTGGACCGCTATTTCGCGGCGGACAGGATGATCGCGTTCGAACAGGTGGTATGCGCGATCGCCGCCGAAATGATGGGGTCAACTCCCGCGTGGCGAGGAAGTCTTCGGCGATCCAGACCTTTCGATTTGAACCGCGACACTCGCCTCAACCTGCTCTACGACAGGGGGTCCCCGTCTGCCCCGGCGAGCCGCTGGCCCGCCTCGAGCTTCGGGTGTTCGTGGAGCAGCTGTTCGCCGATACCGCGGACCATCGGGCCGGCAGCCGACGCGTGCGCGACGAATGCGGTCTATCCCGCATCGGGTTTCGCGACGCTCCCCCTGCGGTTCGCATAGCGCCGCCACGCGAGGCAGACCGCATAGAGTTCGAGGGAGCGCTTCAGGGCGGGAGAACTCTCGCCCGAGCAGAGAGGTGATTGCGATGTCCAAAGGCCAACAACTTGATGTCCTGAATCGAAGGCAGTGTCTGGATCTGCTCCAAGACGTGCGTGTGGGCCGTCTGGTCTTCACCGAGGACGCCCTGCCCGCCGTGCAGCCGGTCAACTTTCGGTTGTGGCGTGACGACATAGTCGTCCGAGTTGCCGGCGGGGCGAAGCTGACCGCCGCGACCGAAAAGTCAGTCGTCGCCTTCCAGGCCGATGAGCTCGATCCCGACCTGCGCACGGGGTGGAGTGTGACCGTCGTCGGACACGCGTCCCCCATCACCGATATCGACGAATTGGTCGAAGTGTCGGGAACGTTTGTGCAGCCGTGGGTCGACGGTCGGCGCGATCATTTCATCCGGATCGAATCGGAGAAGATGACCGGACGCCGCTTCAGAGAACCCGGGTCGCCCCAATACGGGAACGCGGTCACATGAGTGCGTGAGGTCGGTGGTGGTGAGGTCAGTACCGCAACCTTTCCCCGGCGACCCGCACGTCCGCACGTGTTGCCCGATGGGCGATCGCGTGGATCGGATGCGTCAGCACCGGGTGGCGGCACTGCGGACACGACGCCTGGCCCTTGTTCGCTGAGCTGAACGTCAGATGACGACATTCGCTACATCGCACGACATAGAAGGCGCCGACCCAGTTGGCCAGCCCCAGGAAGATCGCGAGCGTGGTGAGCGTGGCCAGCACGGTGATGAGAACGATGGTTAATACCGAGTAAACCGTCATGATGGGCAACCTCCGAGGAAACGCCTCATTGATGGCATCAACGGTACGCCCGGGTCCTGCAGATCGGGCGCGGAACTGTGCGTTGACTGCCGCGCCGAGTCCGCGATCAGGCCTTTCGCGCGCGCTTGAAGACGACCGTCAATTCCTTGCCCCGGATTCCGTTCAGTTCGGCCTTGCGGACCTTGTGCAGCACCAGGGGGCAGCGCTTGCACCGAGGCTTGCTACGGCAGCACTTCTTCTTGGGTCTGATGTCGGCAAACTTGCTCGGCTTCAAGTGAGCTGTCTCTCTCGTTTTCGTGATCGGTGCACTGCACTGCGACAATCACGAGGTGGATTCACGCCCTGATTTTCGCAACGTCGCCATCGTGGCTCACGTCGACCACGGTAAGACGACCCTGGTCGACGCGATGCTGCGCCAATCGGGGGCTCTGAGTCACCGCGGTGACGACGCGATCGAACGCCTGATGGATTCCGGTGACCTGGAGAAGGAAAAGGGCATCACCATCCTGGCCAAGAATACGGCCGTGCACCGGCACCACCCCGATGGCGGCATGACGGTCATCAACGTGATCGACACCCCGGGCCACGCCGACTTCGGTGGCGAGGTCGAACGTGGCCTGTCCATGGTCGACGGCGTGCTGCTGCTGGTCGACGCGTCGGAGGGCCCGCTGCCGCAGACCCGGTTCGTGCTGCGCAAGGCGCTGTCCGCGCACCTTCCGGTGATCGTGGTCGTCAACAAGACCGATCGACCGGACGCCCGGATCGGCGAGGTCGTCTCCGAGAGCCACGATCTGCTGCTCGACGTCGCGTCGGACCTGGACGAGGAAGCGCAGAATGCGGCAGAGTTCGCGCTCGGACTGCCGACGCTGTACGCGTCGGGCCGCGCGGGCATCGCCAGCACCACCGAACCCGCCAACGGCGAGAACCCCGATGGGGAGAACCTCGACCCGCTCTTCGACGTGCTGCTCGAGCACATCCCGCCGCCGCAGGGCGATCCGGAGGCGCCGCTGCAGGCGCTCGTCACCAACCTCGACGCGTCCGCGTTCCTCGGCCGGCTCGCCTTGATCCGCATCTACAAAGGCCGCATCCGCAAGGGCCAGCAGGTGGCCTGGATGCGTGAGGTCGACGGCCATCCGGTCATCACGAACGCCAAGATCACCGAACTCCTTGCCACCGAGGGCGTCGAGCGGACCAGCACGAATGAGGCCGTCGCCGGGGACATTGTCGCCGTCGCAGGCATGCCGGAGATCATGATCGGCGACACCCTGGCCGACGTCGATCACGCGCACGCGCTGCCGCGCATCACCGTCGACGAGCCCGCCATTTCGGTCACCATAGGCACCAACACCTCGCCGTTGGCGGGCAAGGTTCCCGGGCATAAGCTGACCGCGCGAATGGTCAAGGCCCGCTTGGATTCCGAACTCGTCGGCAACGTGTCGATCAAGGTCGTCGATATCGACCGTCCGGACGCCTGGGAGGTACAGGGCCGTGGCGAGTTGGCGCTGGCGATTCTAGTCGAGCAGATGCGTCGCGAAGGTTTCGAGCTGACCGTCGGTAAGCCGCAAGTGGTCACCCGGACGGTCGACGGCAAGCTGCACGAGCCGTTCGAAGCGATGACCATCGACTGCCCCGAAGAGTTCGTCGGCGCTGTCACGCAGTTGATGGCCGCCCGCAAGGGCCGCATGGAGGAAATGGCCAACCACGCCGCCGGCTGGGTGCGGATGGACTTCATCGTGCCGAGCCGCGGGTTGATCGGCTTCCGGACCGATTTCCTCACGCTGACTCGCGGCACCGGCATCGCCAACGCCGTGTTCGAGGGCTATCGCCCCTGGGCGGGGGAGATCCGGGCCCGCCATACCGGCTCGCTGGTCTCGGACCGTACCGGCAAGATCACGCCGTTCGCGATGACCCAGCTGTCCGACCGTGGCCAGTTCTTCGTCGAGCCGGGTGACGACACTTATGAGGGTCAGGTCGTCGGCATCAATCCGCGCGCCGAGGATCTCGACGTCAATGCGACCCGCGAGAAGAAGCTCACCAATATGCGTTCGGCGACCGCCGACGTCTTCGAGACGTTGGCTCGCCCTCTCGACATGGGCCTCGAACTGGCCATGGAGTTCTGCGCCGAGGACGAGTGCGTCGAGGTGACGCCGGAGGTCGTGCGCGTGCGCAAGGTCGAGCTGAACTCGTCGCTGCGGGCGCGAGCGAAATCACGCGCGAAGGCTCGCGGGTGAACCTGCTCGTTACCCTGTAGAGCGTGCCGACCACTCCGCGACGCATCAGCGCTTGCGCCGGCGCAATAGCGATGACGTTGGCACTGGTCACCGGCTGCACAGTCAGCCCACCGCCCGCGCCCCAGAGCACCGACACCACCGAGTCGACGCCGCCGCCACCTATGAAGGCGGCGCAGATCATCATGGCGATCGACTCGATCGGACCGGGGTTCAACTCGCATTTGCTGTCCGACCAGTCGCCGGTGAACGCGGCTATCAGTTCACTGGTGCTGCCGAGTTCGTTCCGGCCGATCCCCGATTCGCGGACGCCGACCGGTTCGCGCTGGGAGATGGATCCCTCGCTGCTGGAGTCGGCGGAGGTCACCAGTGAGAACCCGTTCACCGTCACCTACAAGATCCGTCCGGAAGCGCAGTGGACCGATAACGCGCCGATCGGTGCCGACGACTACTGGTACCTGTGGCGGCAGATGGTCGGCCAGCCCGGCGCAGTGGACCCCGCCGGCTACGACCTGATCACCGGCGTGCAGTCCGTGGAAGGTGGCAAGACGGCCGTCGTGACGTTCGCCCAGGCCTATCCCGCCTGGCGGGAGCTGTTCAACGACATCCTGCCCGCTCACATCGTCAAGGACGTCCCCGGTGGATTCGCCGCCGGTCTCGCCCAGGCGTTGCCGGTGACAGGCGGGCAGTTCCGGGTGGACACCATCGACCCGCAGCGCGACGAGATCCTGCTGGCCCGCAATGATCGCTATTGGGGTGAGCCCGCCACCCCCGATCTGATTCTGTTCCGCCGCGGCGGCACCCCGGCTGCGCTGGCTGATTCGATCCGCAATGGCGACACTCAGGTCGCTCAGGTGCACGGAGGGTCGGCGGTGTTCGCGCAGCTCTCGGCGATTCCGGATGTCAGGACCGCGCGCATCGTGACCCCGCGCGTCATGCAGATGACGCTGCGTGCACAGCAACCGACACTGGCCGACATCCAGGTCCGCAAGGCCATCCTCGGTTTTCTCGATGTAGACCTGCTGGCCGCGGTCGGCGCGGGTGACGACAACACCGTCACGCTGGCTCAGGCGCAGGTGCGCTCGCCGTCCGATCCCGGCTATGTGCCGACCTCCCCTCCGGCGATGTCCCGCGAAGAAGCGATGTCGTTGCTTGCCGGCGCCGGCTATCAGATCGAGCCGATAGAGACGCCGACCCCGCCCTCGCCGTCGCCCAGCCCGCCGGAGAACAACCGCGGCCGGCTCATCAAGGACGGGCAGCCGTTGACGCTCGTTCTCGGTGTCGCCGCCAACGACCCGACCGCGGTCGCGGTCGCGAACACCGCCGCCGACCAACTGCGCAACGTCGGGATCGCGGCGTCGGTGGCGGCGCTGGATCCGGTGACGCTGTACGGCGACGCACTCGTCAACAACAAGGTCGACGCGGTGATCGGCTGGCATCCGGCGGGCGGCGACCTCGCGACGTCACTGGCGTCGCGGTACGGCTGCCCCGCGCTGGAAGCCACCGCGGTCGAGACCACGCCCGGCTCGCCGCCGCCGACCTCGACAGAGGACCCGCCCCCGTCCCCGTCCCCCCGCGGACCACGGCGACGCAGACCACACCCGCCCCGGCCCCGGAGTCCGGTCAGCTTGTACAGGCGCCGAGCAACATCACCGGCATCTGCGACCGCAGTATCCAGCCGAGAATCGACGCCGCACTTAGCGGCACCGCCGATATCGCCGAGGTGATCGACGCGGTCGAGCCGCGACTGTGGGAGATGTCGACGGTGCTGCCGATCCTGCAGGACACCACGATCGTCGCGGCAGGCCCCAGAGTTCAGAACGTCAGCCTCACCGGCGCGGTACCCGTCGGCATCGTCGGAGATGCCGGCACCTGGGTCAAGCCTCCGCAGTAGTGTCCTGGCGTTGTCGGCGCAACACCAGGCCGATGACCACGACCGCGCACCCGAACTGCACGTTGCGGCGGGTCACGAGGGGACTGTATGTCAGGTCGGGCGTCCGCGGCGGCAGAAGAACGGGCAAGCTGTCTCCAATGGAGACCGCGCGACTGCTTTTCGTCCACGCCCACCCCGACGACGAGACCATCACCACGGGCGCGACGATCGCGCACTACGCCGCCCGCGGCGCAGAGGTGCGCGTCATCACGTGCACGCTCGGCGAAGAGGGCGAGGTCATCGGCGACCAGTGGGCGCAGTTGACCGTCGACCACGCCGACCAGCTGGGCGGGTACCGGATCAGCGAACTGACCGCGGCGCTGGCCGCGTTGGGCGTGGACCGTCCGCGTTATCTCGGCGGGGCGGGGCGCTGGCGGGACTCCGGGATGGAAGGCACCCCGGCCAGGCATCAGAAACGCTTCGTCGACGGTCACTTCGCCGAGCAGACCCGTCTGCTGGCCGAGGCAATCGACGACCTGCGTCCGCACGTCGTCGTCACATACGACGAGGACGGCGGGTACGGACACCCCGACCACATCCACGCCCACCGGGTCACGACGGCGGCGGTCGCCGCGTCGAGCTGGGAGGTGCCCAAGTTCTATTGGACGGTGACGTCGGCGACGGCCCTGGCCAACGGACTCGACGCGATGGGCGACGTGCCGGACGGGTGGATCAAGGTGTCGGCGGATGATCTGTCTCAATTCGGTTTCGCCGACGACGCGATCGACGCGGCGCTCGACCTCGCCCCGCACGGGGCTGCCCGGGTTTCGGCGCTGCGCGCTCATGCCACGCAGGTGAGCGTCGCCCCCGATGGACGGACCTTCGCGCTGTCGAACAACCTTGCGCTGCCGGTCGATTCGACCGAGTATTACGTGCTGGCCGAGGGCACCGCAGGCCCGCGCGACCACCGCGGCTGGGAAACGGATCTGTTGGCCGGACTGACCCTCGGTTGACGGCGGCGCGACCGGGTAAGCTGCCCGCAACTGACCGCGCACGGAGGGGAACACATGGACCCGGACCTGGATCCCAACCTGCAGCACTGGCAGGACCGCCTCGACAGCTACCAGTGGGTCATCGGCTCGCTCGTCTCGGTGCTCGACAGCATCCCGACCTGACGACGTCAGCTCCGCCGGCGTCAGACCGGCTTCGGTTCGTGGTCCTGGCCGTACTCGGCCTCAACGGTGTGCTCTCCGCCCTGATGGCTGTCTTCTTCCTCCCGCTGCGGATCGGCCCTCTTCCCTTCCCGATCAGTGCGCTGATCAGTGGTGTTCTCAATGCTGCGATGGTGTGGGTTGGGCTGCAGTGGACGACGGCGCCACGCCTGGCCGCCCTGCCGCTGTGGACGTGGCTGGCGACCGTTCTGCTTTTCACCGTGGTCGGACCGGGCGAGGACATCGTGTTCGGTGGCACAGGGATCATGGAGTTCGGGCCGGTGCTGCTGGTCGCGCTGGGTGCGCTGCCTGCCGCGTGGGTGCTGATGCGTCATCCCGGGTCGGGGGACCTAATCCCCGGGGCGGGCTCCGGCCGCCGCGCAGGGTGACTACTGTGATCCCCATGTCCCGCGGATGGCAGGCGCACTCGGTTTCAAATAGTGAGACGCGCGGATGATCCGCGACGACGCCGGGGTTACAGGGAAGTGGCTCTGAACACCCAGCGCGGCGCTGCTCTGCCTACCCCGGCGCTTCCCCCAAGCCCGGTGCGCCAAGCCCTGCCGCCCTGCGGCGAGTGTTGCGACGGGCGCGTGACGGGGTGGCCTTGAATGTGGACGAGGCCGCGATCGCGCTGACGGCGCGCGATGACGACCTGGCCGATCTGTGCGCGTCAGCGGCCCGGGTTCGCGACGCCGGCCTGGAAGCCGCCGGTCGGCGCGGCGCGGCAGGCCGGTTGCCGGTGAGCTATTCACGCAAGGTCTTCATCCCCGTGACACATCTGTGCCGGGACACCTGCCACTACTGCACGTTCGTCACGGTGCCCGGCCGGTTGCGCGCCGAGGGCAAGGGCATGTTCATGGAGCCCGACGAGATCCTCGACGTCGCCCGCCGCGGCGCTGAAATGGGTTGCAAAGAAGCGTTGTTCACGCTCGGTGACCGACCCGAAGCGCGTTGGGACGAGGCGCGCCAGTGGCTCGACGAGCGGGGCTACGACTCGACTCTGGACTACGTGCGTGCCATGGCGATCAGGGTGCTGGAGGAGACCGGGCTGTTGCCGCACCTCAATCCGGGCGTGATGAGCTGGTCGGAGCTGTCGCGGTTGAAACCGGTGGCGCCGTCGATGGGCATGATGCTCGAGACCACGTCGCGGCGTCTGTTCGAGACCAAGGGGCTGGCCCACTACGGCAGCCCTGACAAGGATCCTGCGGTGCGTCTGCGCACGTTGGACGACGCGGGCCGGTTGGCGATCCCGTTCACGACGGGGTTGCTGGTGGGGATCGGCGAGACCCTGACCGAGCGGGCGGAGACGGTGCACGCGATCCGCCGTTCGCACAAGGAGTTCGGGCACGTTCAGGAAGTGATCGTGCAGAACTTCCGCGCCAAGGACCACACCGCGATGGCGGCGACGCCCGACGCCGGACTGGACGAATTCCTGGCCACGATCGCGGTGACGCGGTTGGTGATGGGTCCCAAGGTGCGCATCCAGGCGCCGCCCAATCTGGTGTCCCGCGAGGAGTGTCTGGCGCTGATCGGTGCCGGTGTGGACGACTGGGGTGGCGTCTCTCCGCTGACCCCCGATCACGTCAACCCGGAGCGGCCATGGCCTGCGCTGGACGAATTGGCCGATGTGACCGCCGAAGCCGGCTATGACCTGGTGCAGCGACTGACCGCGCAGCCCCAGTATGTGCAGGCCGGCGGCGGGTGGATCGACCCCCGGGTGTTCGGGCATGTCGCCGCGCTGGCCGATCCTGAGACGGGTCTGGCTTTGGATGTCAATCCGGTCGGCCGGCCGTGGCAGGAGCCCGACGAGGCCACAGAGTCGTTGGGGCGCACCGATCTACATTCGGCGATCGACACCGAGGGGCGTCTGACGGCCACCCGCAGCGATTGGACGATGCGTTCGGGGATTGGGAGTCGATCCGGGCCAAGGTCGAGGAACTAGCGGCCCGCGCGCCGGAACGCATTGACACCGACGTGCTTGCTGCACTGCGCTCGGCTGAGCGGGATCCGGCCGGCTGCTCCGACGACGAGTACCTGGCGCTGGCCACCGCCGACGGACCGGCGCTGGAAGCCGTTACCGCACTGGCGGATTCGCTACGCCGCGATGTCGTCGGCGACGACGTGACGTTCGTGGTGAACCGCAATATCAACTTCACCAACATCTGCTACACCGGCTGCCGGTTCTGCGCGTTCGCGCAACGCAAGGGTGATGCCGACGCGTACTCGCTGTCGACCGACGAGGTCGCCGAGCGCGCGTGGGAGGCGCACGTCGCCGGGGCGACCGAGGTGTGCATGCAGGGCGGTATCGACCCCGAGCTGCCCGTCACCGGCTACGCCGACCTGGTTCGTGCGGTCAAGGCGCGGGTGCCGTCGATGCACGTGCATGCGTTCTCGCCGATGGAGATCGCCAACGGTGTCACCAAGAGCGGGATGTCGATCCGGGAATGGCTGACGTCGCTGCGGGAGGCCGGGCTGGACACCATCCCCGGCACGGCCGCCGAGATCCTCGACGACGAGGTGCGCTGGGTCCTGACCAAGGGCAAGCTGCCCACGTCGATGTGGATCGAGGTCGTCAGCACCGCCCACGAGGTGGGGCTGCGGTCGAGCTCGACGATGATGTACGGCCACGTCGACACCCCGAAGCACTGGGTGGGACACCTCAACGTGCTGCGCGGCATCCAGGACCGCACAGGTGGGTTCACCGAGTTCGTGCCGTTGCCGTTCGTGCACCAGTCGTCGCCGCTGTATCTGGCGGGCGGTGCCCGGCCGGGGCCGACGCACCGCGACAACCGCGCCGTCCACGCACTGGCGCGGATCATGTTGTACGGCAGGATTCCCAGCATCCAGACCAGCTGGGTCAAGCTCGGCGTCGAGCGGACACAGGTGATGCTCAACGGTGGCGCCAACGATCTCGGCGGCACGCTGATGGAGGAGACCATCTCGCGGATGGCGGGCTCGGAGAACGGGTCGGCCAAGACGGCGGCCGAACTCACGGCCATCGCCGAAGGCATCGGCCGCCCCGCGCGGCAGCGCAGCACCGACTACACCCCCCTGGCCGCCTAGGACTTCCGCTCGTGGAGCCACCTGGCCCAGCGTGCGTGTCTGCGGGCGACGCGCCGTCATTCGTGCGTAGGTTGCGCACGCTCGCGGTCGGCGAGTGCGCGCTTCGCGCCGCCGGACTGGTAGGACGGAAGCATGAAGCTGCGCCGTGCGATCGCCGACGGGCGACTGGAACTGCAATCCCTTGGCGCGGACGGGTCGTGGGCGCCCGCTCCGGAGTCCGCTGCGCTCGGCGGGACGGTGTTCAACGCGGAGTGGGAGCTGGCCAACGCCCAACGCCACGAAGAGCTGTCGGGAAACGTCCTCCCTTTCCAGCCCGCGTCGTTCCGCGATTTCATGCTCTACGAAAAGCATGCCATCGACGCTGCGCGCGGGATGGTCGGCCGGTTCATGCCGACCGCCGCACCCGTCGCCTCAACCTTCGAGAAGCTGTCGAAGAAGACGTTTCCGCCGTTCAAGCCCAAGCCGCTGTTCTACCGGCAGCCGATCTACTACATGTCGAACCATCTGAGCTTCGTGCCCAGCGGTTCCCCTGTGGCGTTCCCGTCGTACTCGGCGGCGCTGGACTACGAGCTGGAGATCGGCTTTGTGCTCAAGACCTCGCTGTTCAATGCCACCCCGCAGGAAGCGCTCGACGCGATCGGGGCCTTCGTCGTCGTCAACGACCTGAGCGCCCGTGACGTGCAGCGCGCTGAGATGGTGACCGGGCTGGGGCCGCAGAAGTCCAAGCACTTCGCGTCGTCGATGTCAGCCGTCGCGGTCACCGCCGACGAAATTCTGCCGCACATCGACGAACTAACCGGATCGGTCGCCATCAACGGCGAAACCGTAAGTGTCGTATCCAGCCGGGGCATGCACTGGTCGATCAGTGAGGTACTGGCGCACGCCTCACGCGCCGAAAGATTATATCCTGGTGAGCTTTTCGCTACCGGAACGCTTCCGGGCGGCAGCGGGATGGAGACCGGTAACTGGCTGAGCCCCGGCGACGAACTCACGCTCACCGTCGACAGGATCGGCGAGATCAGCCACCGCGTCACGCCATGAAGCCGCTGCGGTGGGTGCCGCAGCGGCTTCATGAGTCGGACGTCAGGCCTGCCTGAGGGCCTCGATCTCGAGCGTGATCGTCACCTTGTCGCCGACGACGGCGCCACCGGTCTCCAGCGGCATGTCGATGTCGATACCGAAGTCCTTGCGGTTCAACACAACCGACGCCTCGAACCCGGCGACCTCACCATGGCCCATGCCGGGGTTCACCCCGTTGAACTCCAGGTTCAACGAGACGCGGCGGGTGATGCCCTTGAGCGTGAAATCACCGTCGACGACGTAGTTGTCGCCATCGTTGCGCACGCCGGTCGACACGAACGTCGCGACCGGGAACTTCTCGGCGTCGAAGAAGTCGGTGGACTTGAGGTGCGCGTCGCGCTGCTCGTTACGGGTGTTGACCGAGTCGATCGCGATCTCGGCGCTCACGGACGGAGAACCGTCCTCGGCGACGGTGACCTCGCCGCTGAACGTGTCGAATACGCCTCGGACCTTGCTGACCATGAGGTGGCGTACCGAGAAGCCGACCGTCGAGTGGACGGAATCGATCGCCCAGGTGCCGGTGGGCAGTAGTGCATTGGCAACGGAAACGGAGGTGGTCATGTGATGCTCTTCTCTCTGGAGGGTGGTGTGGCGCGGATACATCTGGTCTAAACGGACCAGAGTCCGAATTCATTCCCGGCTAGCCTGAGGTGGTGGCCGCCATGGACTTCGAGGAGCGATTCACCGCGCTCGACCACGGCATCTGGACGGCGTCCTACCTGCCTGCGTGGAGTTCGCGGTCTGCTTCGGCGGCGACGTTCGACACCGGACCTGACGGGCTGGACCTGTCCATCCCGCCCTCCCAGCCGCTGTGGTGTCCCGACCTGCACGACGGGCCGCTGCGGGTTTCGGGCATCCAGAGCGCCAACCGGTCCGGCCCGGTCGGGTCGACCGATGCGCCGCAACCCTTTCGCGACGGGCTCGTCGTCCGGGAGCAGCAGCCCACGGTCTTGGGCTTCGTTCCGCACTTCGGCGTCATCTCCGTCACGTGCACGGCCGACTTGAGCCCGCGTTCGATGTTTTCGGCGTGGATGGTCGGACTGGAGGACGAGCCCGATCGATGCGGGGAGATCTGCGTGATGGAGGTGTTCGGTGACACCGTGGTCGACGGACGGGCCGCGGTGGGTCAGGGGATACACAAGTTCCGGGATCCTGCCCTGCGGGAGGACTTCTCCGCCGAACTGCGAGACATCGACCTCGAGCGGCCGCACACATATGCCGTTGATTGGCGGCCGGGCTCAATCGAGTTCTCGATCGACGGGGTGACGACGCGGATCGCGGACCAGGCGCCCGACTATCCGATGTTCCTGTTTCTAGGTGTCTTCGACTTCCCGGATCGGCCCGGACCCGCCGACCATGTGCCGCACTTCCGTGTCAGCCGCGTCGCGTACCAGTCCCCGGGGTAGCGAGCGTGCGTGAACTTCGCGAATTCGACGGCGTGTTGCCCGCAGACACGCACGTTCGCGGGAGAAGGCAGACACGCACGGAGTGGAGCGTAGAAACGCCGCGGTCTCCATATGCAACAAGTTGCACTGCACATGCATGTATAGCGGTGGGCCAACTAGGCGAGGGATTAACGGGCCGTTTAGTATCTGTAACTACGCGCAACCCCTAAACCGTGGTCGCGCGCAAGTTAGGGCACACTGAGACACGCGTCCAACTAACGGCAGGGATACTTGCTCAGACCGGTCGCGGTCAACAGTTGTGCCGGCCTAGACAGCACCCCACTGGACAGGTAGTTCGAGAGGACTTGAGGAGACCTTCGTGACGTACACGATCGCCGAACCCTGCGTCGATGTTAAGGACAAGGCGTGCATCGAGGAATGCCCTGTCGACTGCATCTATGAGGGTGCCCGGATGCTGTACATCCATCCGGACGAGTGCGTCGACTGCGGCGCCTGCGAGCCGGTCTGCCCCGTCGAGGCCATCTACTACGAAGATGACGTGCCCGACCAGTGGAGCGGCTACACGCAGCACAACGCGGACTTCTTTGCTGAGCTGGGGTCACCGGGCGGCGCATCGAAGGTCGGTCAGACCGACAACGACCCGCAGGCCGTCAAGGATCTGGCGCCCCAGGGTGAGGACTGAGAGCCCGCCCAGTTGGCTGAGCTCACGCGCCGTCCGCTGAAGTCGGCGTCTCTGCCGGTGTTCCCATGGGACACCCTGGCCGACGTGACCGCGGCGGCCCGTGCCCACCCCGACGGCATCGTCGACCTATCCGTCGGAACGCCTGTCGACGCGGTGGCGCCGGTCATCCGTGACGCCCTCGCCGCGGCCAGTTCCGCCCCCGGCTACCCGACCACGCACGGCACCCCCGCGCTGCGGGACGCCGCCGTGGCCGCGCTGCACCGCAGGTACGGAATCACCGGTGTGGCGCCGAAGGCGGTGCTGCCGGTGATCGGCACCAAGGAGCTGATCGCGTGGCTGCCGACGCTGCTGGGCCTCGGCGCCGCCGACATCGTCGTGGTGCCCGAGCTGGCGTACCCCACCTACGAGGTCGGTGCCCTGCTGGCCGGAACCGCCGTTGTGCGCGCCGATTCGCTGACGCAGCTGGGTCCCTCGGTGTTGTCCACTCTTCGCGCAAGCGGTTCATCGGCCCCTGCCCTGCTCTACCTGAACTCGCCGAGCAACCCGACCGGCAAGGTCCTCGGCGTCGACCACCTGCGCAAGGTCGTCGAATGGGCCCGTGAGCGCGGCGTGCTGGTCGCCTCCGACGAGTGCTACCTCGGCCTCGGCTGGGATGCCGCACCGGTCTCGGTCCTGCACCCGGACGTCTGCGACGGCGACCACGCCGGGCTGCTGGCCATCCACTCGCTGTCGAAGACGTCGTCGCTGGCCGGTTACCGGGCCGGCTTCGTCGCGGGCGACCCCGAGGTGGTGGCCGAACTCCTCGCGGTGCGCAAGCACGCGGGCATGATGGTGCCGACTCCGGTCCAGGGCGCGATGGTCGCCGCCCTCGATGACGATGCCCACGAACACGAGCAACGCGGGCGCTACGCCCGCCGCCGTGACGCGCTGCTGCCCGCCCTGCGCTCGGCCGGGTTCACCGTCGATCACTCCGAAGCCGGGCTGTATCTGTGGGCCACCCGCGGTGAGCCGTGCCGAGACACGGCGGCCTGGCTGGCCGAGCGCGGCATCCTGGTCGCGCCGGGTGAGTTCTACGGTCCCCGCGGGTCCCAGCATGTGCGGGTTGCGCTGACCGCGACGGACGAGCGTATCGCCGCTGCGGTGCAGCGATTGGGCTGAGTTTCACGGCGAGCAGACACAAACTCGCATGATTTCAGCCGAATCCGTGCGATTTTGTGTCTGCTCGCGCAAGGACAGTCAGGGCACCGCAAGGTCTTTCGGCGCGACGGCGGCGAGCGCTTCACGGCACGCTCGGATCGCCGGTGTCTGGCGCAGCGCAACCCGAGTCGCGGTGAAGACCGAGCGGCGTCGCGCGTCGACGTCGATGACGCGCAGGTCCGGACGACGGCGTACCCGCATCAGGTCCGGCAGGATCGCGACGGCGTTGCCGCTCTCGATCAGCGCGATCTGCGCCTCCAGGTCGTCGGTCTCGAACCGGACATCGGGTTCGAATCCGGCTCTCCGACAGAGCTGTTCGGCCCAGTGGCGGGATGCCGTTCCGGCCGGCTCCATCGTCCAGGGCAGCTGCGCGGCGTCCCTGACCGAGGTGACCTGATCCCACGGCTCACCAGCGGGCGGAACAGCTAAACGAAGCAGATCAGAGGTCAACGGCTCGTGGTCCAGATCGGGATACGCCCGGGCGGCGCGCCCCGGATACTCCTCGGCGATCACCAGATCGAACTCGCGCATCCACGTCTCGTAGAGCGCCTGCTCCGGCTCCCGCTGCGACATCGTGATCCGCAGCCGCGGGTGGCGGACCGCCAACTCGGTCAACATCTGTGGCATGAACGCTGAGGCAGCCGACTGGAAAACGGCCAGGCGGACGGTGCCGGACGCCTCCTCGCGTTGCGCGGCGACCTCCGAGGCGGCCAGTTCGAGCCGCGCCAGGATGACGGCCGTGTGCTCGACCAGAACCTCGGCGGCCGGGGTGAGCCGCACCCGGCGGCCGACCTTCTCCAGGAGTGGAACGCCCACCTCGTGTTCCAGCTGGGTCAATGCCTGCGACACCGAGGACGGGCTCTGGTGCAACGCCTCGGCGACCTCGGCCAGCGTGCCCCGGAGGCTCAATTCATGCAGCAAACGGAGCCGCCGGGTGTCGAGGAGATCCGGCCGCTTATTCATCATTATTACTTATGCTTTATCGTCAGAATTCATCGCTTTATTCTAAGGTTCGTTCGGGCTGATCATGAGTAAATGATGCTTATGGGCACCGATGAGGGCGTGCTGACGGATGTCGAAACGCTGGTCCGGCAGTGGCTCGATGACGCGGCCGGACAACCTGTCGCGCCCGCGGCGCGCCGCCTGGCCGACGTGCTGAGAGATCCTGCGGGGCTGGACTTCACCGTCGGGTTCGTCGACCGGGTGATCCGGCCGGAGGACGACCGCGTCGCGGCGGCCAACCTGCGAGACCTCGCGCGCACCGCGCCGGGCTTTTTGCCGTGGCACCTTCGGCTGATGATCCGGCTCGGTGGGGTGATGTCGCTTGTCGCGCCCGGCCTCGTCATCCCGATCGCTCGCAGGGCGCTGCGCGAAATGGTCGGCCACCTTCTGGTGGACGCCACCGACGCCCGTCTCGGCCGCTCCATCGCGCGGATCCGCGAACGCGGCGTCGGGCTCAACATCAATCTGCTGGGCGAAGCGGTGCTGGGTCGGCGCGAAGCGGCGCGCCGACTGGACGGCACCGAGCGGTTACTCGCGCGTCCCGATGTCGACTACGTGTCCATCAAGGTCTCGGCAACCGTACCGCCGCATTCGCCGTGGGCGTTCGACGAAGCGGTTGACCACGTCGTGCACAGCCTGCTGCCGCTGTTCACCCTGGCGGCGACCTCAGCCGACGAAGAAGTTCATCAATCTCGACATGGAGGAGTATCGCGATCTGGAGATGACGATCGCGGTGTTCACCCGGCTGCTCGATCGACGCGAACTGCTCGACCTTGAAGCCGGAATCGTGCTGCAGGCCTACCTGCCAGACGCGCTGAGCGCGATGATCCGGCTGCAGGACTGGGCCCGCACCCGTAGGGAACGCGGCGGCGCCGGCATCAAAGTCCGTCTGGTCAAGGGCGCCAACCTGCCTATGGAGCACGTCGAGACGTCCCTGCACGGCTGGCCGCTGGCGACGTGGTCGACCAAGCAGGACACCGACACCAACTACAAGCGGGTGCTGAACTACGCGCTGCAGCCCGACCACACCGAGAACGTGCGGATCGGCGTCGCCGGTCACAACCTGTTCGACATCGCCTACGCGTGGACGCTGGCGGGACGCCGTGGCGTCCGTGACCGGGTCGACTTCGAGATGCTGCTGGGCATGGCCGAGGCACAGGCCGAGGCCGTGCGCCGGACAGTGGGCGGACTGCTCCTGTACGTGCCCGTGGTGCATCCGAAAGACTTCGACGTCGCGATCGCCTATCTGGTGCGCAGGCTCGAGGAGGGGGCGAGCCAGGACAACTTCATGTCCGCCGTGTTCGAATTGCACAGCGATCACACGCTGTATCACCGGGAGAAGGATCGGTTCGTCGCATCGCTGGCCGACGTCGACGACGTCGTACCGCCGCCCAACCGTCGGCAGGACCGGCGCACCGATGACCCGAAAGGCTCGGTGAGGCAGGTCTTCTCGAATGTCGCCGACACCGACCCGTCGCTGCCGGGCAACCGGGCGTGGGGCGCGGACGATCACCGACCGCGTCCCGGGGTCGACAGCCGGTCTTGCTCTGGTGGAAGACCACACCGTATCGAGTGCTGACGAGCTCGATTCGGTGATCGCCCAAGGTGTTTCCGCGGGTGCGAGCTGGTCGGCGCTCGCCCGGGGCCGAACGCGCCGCCATCCTGCGTCGCGCGGCAGGAACCCTGGAGGCCGCACGCCCGGCGCTGCTCGAGGTGATGGCCGCGGAGACCGGTAAGACCCTCGACCAGGGCGATCCCGAAGTCTCCGAGGCGATCGACTTCGCGAATTACTATGCGGCCCTTGCCGAGGAGCTCGACGACATCGACGGCGCCGCCGCGGTTCCGGTCGGGCTCACCGTCGTCACACCACCGTGGAACTTCCCGGTCGCAATCCCCGCCGGCTCGACACTGGCCGCGCTGGCTGCGGGCAGCGCTGTCATCATCAAGCCCGCGACGCAGGCCCGGCGGTGCGGATCCGTGATGGTGCAGGCGCTGTGGGATGCCGGAGTGCCGCGCGATGCACTGCAACTCGTCCACGTCGACGAGAGTGACCTCGGCACACAGCTGGTCTCCGATAGGCGGGTCGGCCGTCTGATCCTCACCGGAGCGTTCGACACCGCCGCGCTGTTCCGGAGTTTCCGGCCCGACCTTCCCCTGCTCGCCGAGACCAGCGGCAAGAACGCCATCCTGATCACGCCGCACGCGGATATCGATCTGGCGGCGAAAGACCTGGTGTATTCGGCCTTCGGGCACGCCGGGCAGAAATGCTCGGCAGCCTCGCTGGGGATTCTGATCGGATCTGTTGCCACGGTCGGCGCGGTTCCGGGACCAGCTCGTCGACGCGGTCACGTCACTGAAAGTCGGCTATCCGTCCGACCCGACCGTCCAGATGGGGCCGGTCATCGAACCGGCCCAGGGCAAGCTGTTGCGCGCGCTGACCACACTGGCGCCGGGGGAGCAGTGGCTTGTCGAACCCCGCCAGCTGGACGACACCGGCCGGCTCTGGTCGCCCGGCGTGAAAACCGGTGTCCGACGCGGCTCGGAGTTCCACCTCACCGAGTACTTCGGACCAGTCCTCGGCCTCATCGAAGCCGAGGATCTCGACGAGGGGATCGCGATCCAGAACCAGGTCGACTACGGGCTCACGGCGGGACTGCATAGCCTCGACCGCGACGAGATCGAACGCTGGATCGAGCAGGTCGAGGCCGGCAACGCGTACGTGAACCGGTCGACCGTCGGCGCGATCGTGCGGCGTCAGCCCTTCGGGGGCTGGAAGAAGTCCGCGGTTGGTGCGGGCACCAAGGCCGGCGGTCCCAACTACCTGATCGGACTCAGCGACTGGCGCACCGCACCCGCGACGAAGGCAGGCGTGCTCACCGCGGACCTTCGTGGACTTCTGGACATCGCAACGGATTTCGGCCTCGAGCCGGCGGGTCTTGAGTTCCTGGAGCGGTCTTTGACATCCGACGCCCATGCCTGGGAACAGGAATTCGGCGTCGCTCGCGACGTCACGGGACTGGAGGCGGAGAAGAACGTGCTGCGCTACCGGCCGGTCCCGGTGACGGTGCGCGCCGAGGACGGCCACACCGCGTCGTTGCTCCGGGTGGTCGGTGCGGGCGTGCTTGCCGGCGCCGACGTGTCCGTCTCGACCCCGGCACCGCTCGACGCCGCGATCGTCGATCAGCTGCGGTCGTACGGGATCACGTGCCGAGTCGAGGATGCCGACGCGTGGCGGAAAGTCTTGCGCGGCAAAGCTCCTGCCCGAGTCCGGCTGCTCGGCGGCAGTCGCGAGGCGTTCGCCGAAGCCAGCGAGGGCCGAGCCGATATCGCGCTGTACGCACAGCCGGTCGTCGAGGCTGGGCGAGTCGAGCTGCTCACCTTCCTGCGGGAGCAAGCAGTCTCGGTCACCGCCCACCGGTTCGGTTCTCCGACTGCCCTCGTCGAAGGACTGTTCGGCTGACGGCGGGCCTCTAGTGTGCGGCCAGATCGCGTTTCGCCGCCGAATCACGATCTGCACGCACACCCGAGCTATTCCCGGCTGCGCTTGGAGAACCGCCCCTCGGTCACCTCGTCCCACTTCTGGTAAACCTGATCGACCTGCGGGTTGCCCTGCCCCTTGATCCACTCGCAGGTCGACACATACGTCGACGGGTTGGTCACGATGATCGTGTGCAGCTCCGGCCGCTTCTGCGCCAGCTCCTCCAGAACTTCGGGCGGCGTCGACGGGTCCGCGGCGCGCAGCGCGTCCAGCGGGTCGGGTAGCGCGCCGCGCGGTGCATCGTGTGCGGCGAGGTCGCCCTCCTCATTGTCGCGAGTTCCGGTGTTCAGCAACAGGTTCAGCAGGATCGCGGTGATGGCGCCCGCCGAGATCCCGGAGTGGAAGATGGTCTGGAACCAGTCGGGGAACTGGTGGTACAGATCCAGCGAGACGTTGACGGGCGAATCGGCGAGCGAGCGGTCGGTGTAATACAGCTTGGCTTCGGTGAGCATCGCGATGCCGATCGAAATCGCCACCACCAGGATGTTGGTGTTGGTGAACTTCACCTTCGCCAGCGTCCGGACACCGCTGGCCGCGACCATCCCGAAGAGTGCCACACCGGCGCCGCCGAGCACGGCCAGCGGTATGCCCTCGACGACGGCGGCCATCTTCGGCAGCAGGCCCAGCAACACCAGGATGACGCCCGCGACGGTGGCGACGTGCCTGGTGCGTACGCCGGTGATCGCGACGAGGCCGACATTCTGCGCGAACGCCGTGTACGGGAACGTGTTGAAGATGCCGCCGATGACGGTGCCCAGGCCGTCGGCGCGCAACCCGTCGGCCAGTTTCTGCGGAGTGATCTTCTCGTCGACGATCTCGCCGACCGCGACGATGTCACCCGTCGTCTCCGTCATGATCACGATCGCGACGATGAGCAGCGCGACGATCGAGCTGATCTCGAACGCCGGCATACCGAATTGGAACGGGGTCACGACGCCGACCCAGCTGTAGTCGCCCATGTGGTCCCAGTTCGTCATGCCGAACGGAACGGCCACGATCGTGCCGATCAGCAGACCGAGCAGAATCGACACTCGTCGCAGACTTTCGGGGGCGAACCGTTCGATCGCGATGATGACGGCCAGCGTGAAGAATCCCATGCCGATCACCGCAGGCGAGCCGAAGTCCGCGCCGGTGGCGGTACCGCCACCGAACCAGCCCGCGGCGACCCGCATCAGGGACACCCCGATGATCAGGATGATGGTGCCCGTGACCAGCGGAGGGAAGAAGCGAATCAGCTTGCCGAACACGGGGGCCAGCAGCATCATGAACAGCCCGCACGCGATCACCGAGCCGTAGATGGTGGTGATGCCGTGGTTGATGCCGATGGTGATCATCGGGCCGACAGCCGCGAACGTCACACCTTGCATCAGCGGCAGTCGGACGCCGAACCGCCAGAAGCCGACGGCCTGGATGATCGTCGCGATCCCGGCCACGAACAGGTCGGCCATGATCAGGTGGACGATGTCGGACTGCTCAAGCTGCCCTGCGCCCACCATTGCGCCGCCGACGATCAGCGGCACCGCGACCGCGCCGGCATACATGGCGAGTACATGCTGGATACCCAGGGGCAACAGCCGTTTCAGTGGTGGGACCTCGTCGACGGGTCGCGTGCTGGATCGCCCCTGAGTCAGGATCCGTGTGATTGTGGCCATCGAGATATCCAGCTCCCGCCCGTTCCGGTGCCCGCGCCGAGGAGCGACGCGGGTCGGTGGACCAATCTTTGAGGCCGACAGTTTCGGGAGTTTTCCGGCGGTGTGTCTGTGGGGTTACACGGGGTACGCCGCGACGGGCATGACCACGGTGCCCTTGCAGATGCCTTCCAGGATCTCGGTGCGCCACGTCCCGTACAACGAGCCGTCGAGGGTGGGCGCATAGAACACCAACGACCGGGCAGAGGCGTATTCACGGGGGACGTCGTCGCCCCGGAAGCACTCCCACTGCCAGTTGTAGTTGAAGATCCACTGCCTGCCGTCCCACGCGTAGCGCGTCGGCTGCGGGATGGTGGGGTTGGTCGGCGTCGGCCCGTCGGAGGCCGTGGCCACACACGCGCCGGCGCCGCACGACGTGCTGAACGTGTACTGGGCGCTGAAGTCCGCCTCCGACTGCTGGGTGGCGATGCTGGTGCCGATCTTCTGCGATGCGAAAGTCACGACGGTGTAGCGGCCGGTCCAATCCGGCTGCGCCGCCGACACGGTGGCTGCGCTGCCGACGCACGCGGCCGCAACAACAATCGCGGCTGCTAGCGCGTGGCGCGCCCGTCGGGCAGACATGGTTCCTCGCAGAGTTGTCCAGTGTGGCAGTAGAAACGTAATTGCCCTACCGGTCAACGTGCCTGACCGACACGGCGAGTCGGGGGCACGGTTGCGTCACGGGTTGGTATCGGAGTCGGCTTCGCGAATGACCTTCGTGCGGAACGGACCTCGGGACCTCGCGTCAATGGCCGGCGAGCATCATCAGAGTCCACGCTGCGAGAGTCTGCGCGTCGGTGATGACGCCGTCGCGCATCATCTGCTCGATCTCGGCCCGGGTGAACCACGCACTGCGCATGTCCTGCTCCTCGTGCTCCCGATCGTGCGGACCCTCGGTCACCCCGGTCGCGAGGAACACGTGTCCGCGTTGGCTGCTCAGCCCAGGGGCGACGTGGAGGAGACCGATCTCGGTCATCGTCTCGGCCACGAGCCCTGTTTCCTCCCGCAGCTCGCGGGCGGCGAGTTCGGAAACGTCGAGTTCAGCCCGGCCCGGCGCGGTGCCCTGGGGGAACTCCCAGCGTCGTAGACCGATGGGGTAGCGGAATTGCTCGACGAGATGGAACCGTCCGTCGTCGCGGGCGATCACCAGCGCAAACGTCGGCCTGTCCACCACGCCGTAGATACCCGTGGTGCCGTCCGCCCTGCGGATATCGTCCTCGCGAATCGTCATCCAGGGATTCCGGTATACCTCGCGGGTCCCCACAGTCCGGATCGAATCCATCGCACCAGTATGGCCAGGGATGGGGGGTAGCCTCACGTTCTGTGCTGCTGGCGTCCTTGAACCCCGCGGCCGTGGCGGCGGGGGCAGACCTCGGCGATGCGGTACGCATCGACGGCGTGTCGTTGAGTCGAAGCGATCTGGTCGGCGCCGCGACGTCGGTCGCCGAGCGGGTGGGCGGCGCATCGCGCGTGGCCGTGCTGGCGCGGCCGACCGCGGCGACAGTGCTCGCCGTGACGGGCTGCCTGATCGCCGGGGTGCCGTTCGTGCCCGTGCCCGCTGACGTCGGAGTCGCGGAGCGGCAGCACATCCTGACCGACTCCGGTGCCCAGGCCTGGTTGGGGGAGGTGCCCGACGACGCCGACGGGCTGGCGCACATCCCGGTACGGCTGCACGCACGGTCATGGCATCGCTACCCCGAACCGCCGCCGAGCGCGGCCGCGATGATCATCTACACCTCGGGCACCACGGGGCTGCCCAAAGGTGTGGTGGTGAGCCGCCGCGCGATCGCCGCCGACATCGACATGCTCGCCGACGCCTGGCAGTGGACACCCGACGACACCCTGGTTCACGGGTTGCCGATGTATCACGTCCACGGTCTGGTCCTCGGGTTGCTGGGCTCGCTGCGGATCGGAAACCGCTTCGTGCACACCGGGAAACCGAAGCCGGCGTTGTATGCGCAGGCAGTGAGCGAGTTCGGTGGCTCGCTGTTGTTCGCGGTGCCGACGGTGTGGTCGCGGATCGTCGAGGACGGCGACGCGGCGCGGGCGCTGGCACCGGCGCGGCTGCTGGTGTCGGGCAGCGCAGGGCTGCCGGTGCCGGTGTTCGACGGGCTTGCCGCGCTGAGCGGTCATCAGCCCGTCGAGCGGTACGGCAGCACGGAAACGCTGATCACTTTGAGCACGCTGGCTGCGGGGGAGCGTAGGCCGGGCTGGGTCGGATTGCCGCTCAACGGTGTTCAGACGCGCCTGGTCGCAGAGGACGGCGCGGAGGTTGCCCACGACGGGGAGACCATCGGGCAGTTGCATGTGCAGAGCCCGACGCTGTTCGACGGTTACCTCAACCGTGCCGATGCCACCGCCGAGGTGCTCGGCGACGACGGCTGGTACCGCACCGGCGATGTCGCGGTCATCGATGCGGGCGGCATGCACCGGATCGTCGGCCGAGAGTCCGTCGACCTGATCAAGAGCGGCGGGTTCCGGATCGGCGCAGGCGAGATCGAGACGGTGCTGCTCGGCCACCCCGGTGTGCGGGAGGTCGCGGTGATCGGGGCGCCGGACCAGGACCTCGGGCAGCGGATCGTCGCGTTCGTTGTCGGCGATGCTCAATCTGATGAGTTGATCGACTATGTGGCACAGCAACTTTCGGCTCACAAACGGCCGCGGGAGGTTCGCATCGTGGACAGTCTGCCCCGCAACGCCATGGGCAAGGTACTGAAGAAGGAACTGGCGCAATGGGTTTGAGGTTCAGCGAGGTGTGCATCGATGCCGCCGACACGCACGCGCTGGCTTCCTGGTGGTCGCAGGTGCTGGGTTGGCCCGCCGAGGACACCGAGGACGGCGACGTCGCGCTGCGGGCGCCCGGCGGTTTGTGTCCAGACTGGCTGTTTCTTGCGGTCCCGGAAGGTAAAGCGGTCAAGAACCGGATCCATTTCGATTTCACCCCGGGCGATCAGGAAGCCGAAGTCGAACGGGTCATCGGTTTGGGCGCGCGGCGTGTCGACATCGGCCAGGGTGAGCAGAGCTGGGTCGTACTGGCCGACCCCGAAGGGAACGAGTTCTGCATCCTGGCGGCCGAGACGTGACGGGCCTTCCCCCGCGAACGTGCGAGTCTGCGGGCAACACGCCGCGCATTTCGGGGATTCCGCGCACGCTCGCCGCGATCGGTGGCGCGCTGAGTGTCGCGCTGCTGCCGGCGTGCGGTCACCCGCCCGAGGTGATGCTCGTCCAGACCAGCATCACCGTGCCGCCGCCTCCCGTGCCCCCGGCCCCGCCGGCGGACACCCTGACGATCGGGGCGTCGGCCGTCGACACGACCGGCGGCTGGCTTCCCGACGGCACCATGCTTTCGCCGTTCGACACCGCCAATCCCATTCTGTCGCAGGTTGATCCGGTATTGCTGGGCGCAGTGCAGAATGCGACCCGCGCCGCTGAGGCCACAGGCGTCCCACTGATGGTGACGTCGGGATGGCGGTCGAAAGGTTTCCAGCAGAGGCTGTTCGACAACGGCATCCAAACCTACGGAAGCGTGGAGAAGGCCGCCGAGTTCGTCGCCACGCCCGAGGTGTCCAAACATGTCATGGGGCAGGCGATCGACATCGGTCCGGCCGAGGCGGACCACTGGCTGATCGCCAACGGCAGGCAGTTCGGACTGTGCCAGATCTATGCGAACGAGATCTGGCACTTCGAGCTCGCTGTGGACCCGCAGGGCAACTGCCCGCCGCTGAAACCCAACGCGGCGGGATAGCACGCTGGCGGGCGGCGAGCGTGCGCCAAATCGCCAAACTACGCGGCGTGTCCGCCTCCGACACGCACGCTCGCGGAGAAAAGGGAGGCGACCCTAGTTGGCGTGCAGCGCTTCGTTGAGCGTGATGCCCGTGCCGTCGCGCTTGACCACCTCGACCGCGCCCGTCACCGAATTGCGACGGAACAGCAGGTTGTTGACGCCGGAGAGCTCGCGCGCCTTGACCGTCTGCCCGTCTGCGGTCGTCACCTTGGTACCCGCCGTGACATACAGCCCCGCCTCGATGACGCAGTCGTCGCCGAGCGAGATACCCAGGCCGGCGTTGGCGCCGAGCAGGCTGCGCTTGCCGACAGAGATCACCTGTGTGCCGCCGCCCGACAGCGTGCCCATGATCGAGGCACCGCCACCGATGTCTGAGCCGTCGTCGACGACGACGCCCGCAGAGATCCGGCCCTCGACCATCGAGTTGCCCAGGGTGCCCGCGTTGAAGTTGACGAAGCCCTCGTGCATAACGGTCGTGCCCGGCGCGAGATGCGCACCGAGGCGCACCCGGTCGGCGTCGGCGACGCGCACCCCGGACGGCACCACATAGTCGACCATTCGCGGGAACTTGTCGACGCCATAGACGGTCACCTGCCCGCGACGGCGCAGCCGGGCGCGAACGGTTTCGAAGTCTCGATTGCGCACGGACCATGATTGGTCCACACCACATTGGTGAGGACCCCGAAGAGGCCGTCGGCGTTGAGCCCGTGCGGCGCGACCAGGCGGTGCGACAGCAGGTGCAGACGCAGATACGCGTCGTAGGCGTCGACGGCCTTGTCGTCCAGGTTCCCGATGACCGTACGGACGACGACGACCTCGACATCGCGATCCTCGTCGCGACCCGCGAGTGCCGCGAGCTCGGGGGCTACCTCGGCCACCGACAGGCGGACCGTGCCGGTGACAATTCCCCGGTCGCTTCGCTCCTGCCCGCCGGTGACAATTCCCCGGTCGCTTCGCTCCTGCCCGCCGGTAGGGCCGTCGGCCGTCAGTTCCGGCCCGGGAAACCAGGTGTCGAGTACCGATCCGTCGGCCGCGATCGTCGCCACGCCGATGCCTGATGCAGAAGTCACGGCGCTAAGACTAACGTCAGACCCGTGGGGCTTGATTTGCACGGTGACCCGATCGCGCTGACCGCGGCGCTGGTGGACATCCCCAGCGAATCCCGACACGAGACGCGCATCGCTGACGAGATCGAGACCGCGCTGCGCGAGCAGACCGTCGGTTTCGACATCGTCCGCAACGGCGACGCGGTGCTGGCCCGTACCGACTTCGGCAGGCCGTCACGGGTGCTGCTGGCCGGGCACACCGACACCGTGCCTGCGGCCGACAACGTGCCGAGCCGGCTGGTCGACGGGGTGCTGCACGGCTGCGGAACTTCGGACATGAAGTCAGGCGACGCGGTGTTCCTGCATCTGGCGGCCACCGTTGTCGACCCCGCGCACGACATCACGCTCGTCATGTACGACTGCGAGGAGATCGAGGCCACCGCCAACGGGCTCGGTCGCATCGAACGGGAGCTGCCGGATTGGCTCGCCGCCGACGTCGCGGTCCTCGGCGAACCGTCCGGCGGTTTCATCGAAGCAGGGTGCCAGGGCACCCTTCGGGTGGTCGTCCGCGCGACGGGAACCCGGGCGCACTCGGCGCGATCGTGGCTGGGGGACAACGCCGTTCATAAGCTGGGTGACGTGCTCGCGCGGCTGACGTCCTATCGGGCGCGCAGCGTGGACATCGACGGCTGCGTGTACCGCGAGGGCCTCTCGGCGGTGCGTATCGGCGGCGGTATCGCGGGCAACGTCATCCCCGACGCGGCGGACGTCACGGTGAATTTCCGCTTCGCGCCGGACCGCAGCGTCGAGCAGGCGTACGCGCACGTGCGCGAGGTGTTCGACGGGCTCGACGTCGACCTCGAGCTCACCGACTCCGCGGCGGGCGCACTGCCGGGCCTGACCCGCCCCGCGGCCGCCGCGCTGGTCGAGGCCGCGGGCGGGCAGGTACGCGCGAAGTACGGCTGGACCGACGTGGCACGTTTCGCCGCGCTGGGCATCCCCGCGGTCAACTACGGGCCGGGCGATCCGAACCTGGCACACCGCGTCGACGAACACGTCGAGGTCGAGCAGATCACCGCGGTCACCGACATGTTGCGACGCTAATTTAACCGGTTGACGACGTGGGTAGCCTGGGAAACATGCTCTCGTCCTGACGACTTCGCCGTCTCTGTTCGCACGTCACCGAGAGCTCTCCCATGCCGTCAGTAACCTGTACCCATCTGGCTTTTTCTTGGGCCGCCGGGCCCACGATCACCCCGCTGTTCACCGACCTGTCGTTCTCGGTGGGCGCGGGTCGCACCGGTCTCGTCGCACCCAACGGCGCAGGCAAGAGCGCGTTGCTGCGGCTGATCGCCGGCGAACTGCAGCCCACAGCCGGCGCGGTCTCGGTCGACGGCGTCGTCGGCTATCTGCCGCAGACACTGCCGCTGCTCGATGACCGCAGTGCCGCTGAGGTACTCGGTGTCGCGCCCGTCATCGACGCGCTGAACGCTTTGGCGGCAGGCGATTCCAGCGAGAGCGTCTTCACGGCCATCGGCGACGACTGGGACGTCGAAGAGCGCACCCGCGCCCAGCTCGACCGCCTCGGCCTCGGTCACGTCGCCCTTGACCGGTCGTTGCGATCGCTCTCCGGCGGCGAGGCGGTCACCCTCGGGCTGGCCCGTGAACTGCTGCGACGCCCCGACGTGCTGTTGCTCGACGAGCCCACCAACAACCTCGACGCCGACGCCAGACGCCGGCTCTACGACGCGCTCGACGACTTCGGCGGGTGCCTGCTCCTGGTCAGTCATGACCGCGTGCTCCTTGACCGGATGGACCGCATCGCCGAGCTGTACCGTGGCGAGATCGTCTTCTACGGCGGCAATTTCACCGCCTACCGGCAGGCCGTGGAGGAGGCGCACCGCGCGGCGGAGGATTCGGTGCGCAACGCCGAGCAACAGCTCAAGCAGGAGAAGCGGCAACGCCAGCAGGCCCGCGAACGGACCGACCGCAAGGGGAGGACCGCGCAACGGACCGTCAAAGACGCGGGGCTGCCGAAGATCATCATCGGAGCGATGAAACGTCGCGCCCAGGAGACGGCGGGCCGCACCGACGATGTCCACGCCAAGCGGATGGACGACGCCAAGGCTCGACTCGACGATGCCGAACGTGCCCTGCGTGACGACGATGCCCTCGTGCTGGAGTTACCCGAGACGTCCGTCCCGTCGGGCCGAATGATGTTGCAAATCAGCGAGTTACGGTTCGAACGGGCCGGCCGTGACATCCTCGCCGACGTGAACCTGATGGTGCGCGGACCGGAGCGGATCGCGCTGACGGGCCCCAACGGAGCGGGCAAGACCACGCTGCTGCGCGCGCTTCTCGGGGAACTCGAACCCGATGCAGGCACCATACAGGTGGCCGACGGGCGGGTCGCCTATCTGTCCCAGCGGCTGGATCTGCTCGACGACGAGCGCACCGTGGCCGAGAATCTCGCGGCCTTCGCGCCCAGTCTGTCGGTGACCCGGTGCAGGCACCTGTTGGCGCAGTTCCTGTTTCGCGGTGACGCCGTCGACCTGCCGGTGCGTTCGCTGTCGGGGGGTGAGCGGCTGCGCGCGACGCTGGCGTGTGTGCTGTTCGCCGAGCCCGCGCCGCAGCTGCTGCTCCTCGACGAACCGACGAACAACCTCGACCTCGTCAGCGTCGAGCAGTTGGAGAGTGCACTGGCTGCCTACCGGGGCGCCTTCCTTGTTGTCAGCCACGACGCGGCGTTTCTCGAGGCGATCGGTGTCGACCGGTATCTGCGGCTGGCGGACGGCAGGCTCGCGGAGAGCTAGTCCACCGCGGGCCGGGTGGGCGCGGGCCGCTCGTCCGCCGGAGGCATCGGAGCGGCGCCGGTGCTGGTGGGTGTCCCCGGTGCCGCGGAATCTTCGACATCGTCCGGCGGCGCCTGCTCCTTCGGGTCCCGCTCCGGCGAGCGCTCATCGGCGGCGCTGTCCTCGGGTGTGCCCGAATCCGCAACCCCCACCTTGTCCGATCCATTTGCACTGGAAGCAGTTTGGGTCATCTGCTGAATGCCCTGCATGATCTGCTGAGGAAGCTGCTGCAGTGGTTGGGCGAGCGCGGCCAACGGTGCAGCGAGCTGCTGACCCACCTGTCCGAGCTGACCCAGCTGGCCCACTGCCTGTCCCGACGCGTCTGCCCCACCGCCCCCGGGTGAGGCACTGCCGACCGAACCCTCGCCTCGCGCGAGCGCATCGGCAGCCGCGCGAATCGCGTCACCGCCTTGTTGATCACCGCGCTCGTACGCCAGGGCCGACTGGTGCAGCAGTTCAGAAATGGCGCTGCCGGTCGACTGTGCGGTTGCGATGGTTCCCGCCCGGCTGCCGAGTGCCCCGGTCAGCGCGGTGCCGACAGCAGAGGCGATGGTGCCGTGCGATCCCGCGACATCCGCAGCGCCGGGGGATGACTCGGCCAGCGCACCGAGGCCTGAGGCGACGTCGGCGTGGATGCCGCCAAGGGATTGCACGTCGGCGGGGTTCACCTGCAACGGCTCGGACATGGACACCTCCAGGATCGCTGGATCCGATTCTAGGGGCCCGGTTCAGCCCCTCAGGGCGGCAATCCGTTCCGGGTCAGGGCGTCCTCACGGGCGTCGGCGAGCGCCGCATGGCCGAACGCGCAGTCGACCTCGCGGCACAACCGGGCCAGTGTGTCCACCGCCCGCGGATCGCCAAGGCGGACCCCGTCGACCGAGGCCCTCAGCGCGACAGCCATCTGTCCACCGCGCTCGGCGGCCTTGACCGCTTCCCGCGAGGCCGCGACGGCGCCGTGCGGGTCGTGGCGGGCCGCCATCGTCCACGCGCGGGCCAGTGCGAACTCCGGCGCGAACAGCATCGACTTGAGCCCGTGCCGGGATTCCGCGCGCGACAACGCTTTCCCTGCCTCGACGGTGTGTCCGAGCCGGCCCAGCGCCTGCGCCAGCAGCATCGACGCCAGCGGCCCCCAGGAGTATCCCGTCGGCGCGAGCATCGATACGGCCTCGCGCAGCAGCGCCACCGCGCGCGGCAGATCACCGGTTGCGATCAGCGCGTCAGCGACCAGCACTTCACCGATGGCACGTCCCGGCTGACGGCGCTGCGCGAAATCGGCGAGCCGCTGCGCGGATTCGAGCGCCTTCTCCGGCTCACCGGTCATCAACAGTGTCGTCGTCTGGCCGAAGCCGCTGGTGAATCGCAACAGACCCGGTTGGCCTGCGGACAGAGCCCGCTCAGCCAGCGCGTCGACATCGGAGAACCGGCCCATGCGTGCCGCGCTGAGTGCCGCCGCCGACGCCGCCCAGCCGACGGCGGTGTCGTCGGCATCCGGGGACCCCAGCACCTCGTCGGCGAGTTCGGTTGCCCGGACCAGATTTCCGGCATTCATCGTGAACGTGGCCGACAGCGCGTCCAACGTGATGCGGGCCGACGGCGAGGACACCTTCCCCCGGGTGGCGCGCAGGAACGCTGTCGCACGCTCGGGCTCGGAGAGCATCCAGAACTGGTTGGCGGCAGTGGGCAGCGCCCACGCCATCAACTCGTCTTCGGTCAACGACGCGGGATCGATTTCCGCGAGCACCGCGTCGGCCTCGCGTCCCCTGCCCTGCCAGGCGAGCGCGTAACCCACGGTCAGACGGGCGCTCATGTCCGGCCCCTGGTCGCAGGGCGGCGTGGCCCAGGCGCTCGCTGAGTTCCAGGTCGCCCAGCCGCAGCGCGTCGCGGGCGGCAGCACACGTCTGGTCGACCGACTGCGGACGATCGCTGCCGATGGCCAACGACGCCAGCCGCAGCCTCCCGACGACGCCGAGGCTTTTCTCCGCGGTGCGCTCGACCATCGCGGTGCGCAGCCTGCGCAGATCCGGCCCACCCAACGCGTCCCGGATCGCGTCGAGGAACAGCGGATGCGCCGGACGCAGTTCGTCGTCCTCCTCGACGACCGCGCCGCCCTGCAGCGCCTCCTGCACCGCATCGGCACCCGCAAGGGCCTCCGCGTCAGTGCGGGCCAACGGATCGGACACCGACAGGAACTCGAGCACCCGGTGTGCGCGAGGGGGAGGTCACGACGAACTCGGCGACCTGCGCCCGCAGCCGAGCGTCGTCGTGGCCGGGCGGCTGCAGGTCGATCCGCGTCACCAACTCGTCCTGCCACAGGGCGGTGATCTCGGCGGGCAACGGAGCGTCGCCGACCGACGCCGTGACCAGGAGCCGCACTGCGCGCTCGATCGCCAGTTGGTAGACGAGCGCCGCCGACAGAGGGTCCAGCAGGTGTGCATCGTCGACGACCAGCAGACGGCCGTCGCCGATCACCTCCCGGGCCGCCCGCAGAACCGTTGTCGTGCTGCCCGTCTCGGGGATGTCGAGGAGATGTTCGAACGCGGCGAACGGAACGGCCTGCCGCGACGCCGTGGCGCGCACCCAGCTGACACGCGGGAAAGCGGCGCCGAGGCGTTCGGCGGCCAGGCGCGCCAACGTCGTCTTCCCGACACCCGCAGGACCGATCAGCACGGCGCCAGCGCACGTGCGTACCCCGTGTTCAAGCTGGTCGAGGGTAGGTTCTGGCGGTGCAGTCACCCATTCGAGAGACCGAGGCGGAGGCACAAGCCGGAGTCTATGTGGCTAGGTTATCGGTGTGTCCCGAGATCCAGATCGAGAGTGGGCTGTCTGCGTCTACTGCGCGTCGGGCCCGGTACACCCCGAGTTGCTTGAGCTGGCCCGCACAGTGGGCAAGGGCATCGCCGACAAGGGCTGGACCCTGGTGTCGGGAGGCGGCAACGTCTCGGCGATGGGTGCCGTGGCGGCGGCCGCGCGCTCGCACGGCGGCTACACCGTCGGGGTGATTCCCAAGGCGCTCGTGCACCGCGAAGTCGCCGACACCGAAGCTGACGAACTCGTCGTCACCGACACGATGCGGGAACGCAAACAGGTGATGGAGGACCGCGCGGACGCGTTCATCGCGCTGCCCGGCGGCATCGGGACGCTCGAAGAATTCTTCGAAGCCTGGACAGCCGGTTATTTGGGTATGCACACCAAGCCGATCGTGATGCTCGATCCCTTCGGGCACTACGACGGCCTGCTGGCCTGGTTGCGCGGGCTGGTCGGAACCGGCTACGTCGCCGAGGACGCGTTGCGAAGGCTTGCCGTCGTCGACGATGTCGATGCCGCTCTGGCCGCGTGACCGACCCGGCTAGGGTGACCGACAAACCGACAGCGGAGGAAGAGCGGCGCACATGAGCAACAAGTCGGGGATCCGCGGAAGCGTTGGGCTGCTTGATATCGCCGGCCAGGTGCCGGGTCTGCTCAGGGACACTCCGACGATCGTGCGCGGCGTCGTGACCGGCTTCGGCGCCCGACCCACCTCCAAGACGTCGATCGGCAAGGTCTTCCAGGAACGCGCCGCGCGACACGCCGACAGCGTGTTCATCAAATTCGGTGACGAGGCGATCACCTACCGCGAGGCCAACGAAACCGTCAATCGCTACGCGGCGGTGCTGGCCGCCAAGGGTGTCGGCCACGGCGACGTCGTCGGCATCATGCTGCGCAACTCCGTCGACCCGGTGCTGCTCATGCTGGCGGTCGTCAAGTGCGGCGCGATCTCGGGAATGCTGAATTACAACCAGCGTGACGAGGTGCTCAAGCACAGCATCGGGCTGCTGTCCGCGTCGGTCGTCGTCGCCGCGTCGGAATTCGTCGAACCCATCACCGAATCCGGCGCTGATACCGACGGGCTTGTCACGCTCGACGAACTCAAGCAACTCGCGGAAACCGCTCCGACGACCAACCCCGCGACCGCCTCGGCCGTGCTGGCCAAGGACAAGGCTTTCTACATATTCACGTCGGGCACCACCGGGATGCCGAAGGCCAGCGTGATGACGCACTACCGCTGGCTACGCGCGCTGGCCGGCTTCGGCGGCCTCGGGATGCGCTTGAACAACAGCGACACCCTGTATTGCTGCCTGCCGCTGTACCACAACAACGCGCTGACGGTCGCGCTGTCCTCGGTGCTCAACTCAGGGGCGACGCTGGCGCTGGGCAAGTCTTTCTCGGCGTCGAAGTTCTGGGACGACGTCATCCGCTACGAGGCGACCGCGTTCGTCTACATCGGAGAGATCTGTACCTACCTGCTGAATCAGCCGGAGAAGCCCACCGACCGCAAGCACAGGGTGCGCGTCATCTGCGGAAACGGGCTGCGGCCTGCGATCTGGGACGATTTCACCCGAGCGGTTCGGCATCAAGCGGGTGTGCGAGTTCTACGCCGCCAGCGAGGGCAACACGGCGTTCGTCAACGTCCTCAATATCGACAAGACCACCGGCATCTGCCCGAGTCCGATCGTGTTCGTCGAATACGACGAGGCCTCCGGCGACCCCGTGCGCGACGACAACGGCCGGGTGAAGAAGGTCAAGACGGGCGAGCCGGGCTTGCTGCTGTCGAAGGTCAGCAACTTCCAGCCCTTCGACGGCTACACCGACAAGAAGGAGTCGGAGAAGAAGCTGGTGCGCGACGCCTTCAAGGATGGCGACGTGTGGTTCAACACCGGCGACCTGATGCGCGCGCAGGGCTTCGGGCATGCCGCCTTCACCGATCGGCTCGGCGACACCTTCCGGTGGAAGGGTGAGAACGTGGCCACCACCGAGGTCGAGGCGGCGGTCTCCACGGACTCGCAGATCGAAGAGGCGACGGTGTTCGGCGTCGAGGTGCCCGACACCGGCGGCAGGGCGGGCATGGTCGCGATCCAGCTCAAGGATGGCCAGGAGTTCGACGGCAAAGCGCTGGCCAAGGCTGCCTTCGACAAGCTGCCCAGCTACGCGGTGCCGCTGTTCGTTCGGGTAGTCAAGGAGCTCGCGCACACGTCGACGTTCAAGAGCCAGAAGGGTGACCTGCGCAAGGAGGGCTACGGCGGCGCCAGCGGCGAGGGCGATGACGACGACGTCAAGGTCGAGGACCCGATCTACGTCCTGTCCGGCAAGGACGAGGGCTACGTGCCGTTCTACGACGAGTACCTCGCCGAAGTGAAGGACGGCAAGAAGCCCAAGTAGCTGGCGATTTCGGCGTGCGTTGTCGTCGCTGACGGCGGCGAAAACCACGCCAAAGCCGCCGGGCCCGCGAGAAAACGTAGCCTGGTGGGCGTGCAGTCGACGTTTCTCGGGCGCCCGGTGGCGGGCGATCGCGCGCTGATCATGGCGATCGTGAACCGCACACCGGACTCCTTCTACGATCGCGGCGCCACGTTCACCGACGAGGCGGCCAAGCAGGCTGCCTACCGGGTGGTCGACGAGGGCGCCGACATCGTCGACGTCGGCGGTGTGAAAGCCGGGCCAGGCAGCATCGTGGACGTCGACGAGGAGATCACCCGCGTCGTGCCGTTCATCGAATGGCTCCGCGGCGCGTTTCCTGACCAGCTGATCAGCGTCGATACCTGGCGTGCCGAGGTGGCGAAGCAAGCCTGCGCGGCGGGGGCGGACCTGATCAACGACACCTGGGGCGGGGCCGATCCCGACCTCGCCGCCGTCGCGGCCGAGTTCGGCGCCGGTCTGGTGTGCTCCCATACCGGTGGCGCGGTGCCGCGGACCCGTCCGTTCCGCGTCAACTACGGACTCTCCGAGCATGGTGTCGTCGACGATGTCATCGCCGAGACGACCGCTGCCGCCGACCGCGCGGTGGCTCTCGGCGTGCGCCGCGACGGCATCGTGATCGATCCGACCCACGACTTCGGCAAGAACACTTACCACGGTCTTAGTTTGTTGCGTCATGTAAAAGACCTTGTAAACACTGGATGGCCTGTCCTGATGGCACTGAGTAACAAGGATTTCGTCGGGGAAACTCTGGGTGTGGACCTGACAGAACGCTTGGAAGGAACCCTGGCTGCCACCGCGCTGGCGGCCGCCGAAGGAGCCGCGATGTTCCGGGTGCACGAGGTCGGGCCCACGCGACGCGCACTGGAAATGGTCGCGTCGATCCAGGGCGCGCGGCCGCCGACTCGCACGGTGAGGGGACTGGCATGACTGTGTTATCCGACCGCGTATCTGATTTGCTAGCCACGGAAGCTGTTGCCGAACACCGCTGGCTCACCGAACGCAGCTGGAGCAGGCCGGCATGGTCGATTGCCGAGCTCGAAGCCGCGAAGAAGGGCCGCACGGTGTCGGTGGTGCTGCCTGCCCTGAACGAAGAAGCGACTGTCGCCTCGGTTGTCGAGACCATCACCCCGTTGCTGGGTGGACTCGTCGACGAGCTGATCGTGCTCGACTCCGGCTCCACCGACGACACCGAGATCCGCGCACTCGCCGCCGGGGCCCGGGTGATCAGCCGCGAGGCCGCGCTGCCCGAGGTCCCGCCGCAGCCCGGCAAAGGCGAGGTGTTGTGGCGCTCGCTGGCCGCCACCTCCGGTGACCTCATCGCGTTCGTCGACTCCGACCTTCTCGATCCCGATCCGATGTTCGTGCCCAAGCTGCTCGGACCGCTGCTCACCACCGAGGGCGTCCACCTGGTCAAGGGCTTCTACCGGCGGCCGCTCAAGGTGAGCGGCAGCGAGGACGCCAGTGGCGGTGGCCGGGTCACCGAGCTGGTGGCGCGCCCGCTGCTTGCCGCGCTGCGTCCCGAGTTGACGTGCCTCTACCAGCCGCTGGGTGGCGAGTATGCGGGCACCCGTGAGCTGCTCACCGCCGTTCCGTTCGCGCCTGGCTACGGCGTGGAGATCGGGTTGCTGGTCGACACCTACGACCGGCTCGGCCTCGATGCCCTCGCCCAGGTCAACCTCGGCGTGCGGACGCACCGCAACCGCCCGCTGACCGAGCTGGCGTCGATGAGCAGGCAGGTCATCGCCACCCTGCTGTCGCGGTGTGGCATCCCGGACTCCGGAGTCGGTCTGACCCAATTCTTCGCCGACGGCGAGGACTACACCCCGCGTACCTCGTCGGTGTCGCTGGACGACCGACCCGCCATGATCACGCTGCGCCCTCGCTGACTTTTGTCGCAGCCTTCGGGCAATATCGACGTGTGACTCTCGTCCTGCTCTATCTCGTCGTGCTCGTGCTCGTCGGCATCGTGTTGTTCGCCGTCGGCAGCGTGCTGTTCGGCCGCGGTGAGGTGCTGCCGCCCCTGCCACAGGGCACGACGGCGACCGTGCTGCCCGCTTCCGGGGTCACCGGGGCCGACGTCGAGGCGGTGAAGTTCTCCCAGACGCTCCGCGGTTACAAGACAAGTGAGGTCGATTGGGTGCTCGACCGATTGAGTCAGGAGATCGACATGCTGCGTGGGGAACTCACCGCGGTGCGTGCCGCCTACGTGATCGACGATCTCGGTGAGGACGACGGATTTGCCGAAGGCCCGCACGCGATGCGTTCGGACAGTGCACGGGATGACGCATGACCACGGCATCCGCCGACCCGCGGATCCGCTGCGGGTGGATCGACCAATCCCGGTTGCCCCCAGACGACTTCACGCTCTACCGCGACTATCACGACACCGAATGGGGCCAACCCCTCCGTGATTCGGCGGCGCTGTTCGAACGGGTCAGCCTCGAGGCGTTCCAGAGCGGGCTGTCGTGGTTGATCATCCTGCGCAAGAGGGACAACTTCCGCGCGGCGTTCGACGGGTTCGACGTCGAGCGCATCGCGCGCTTCGGTGACGCTGACGTGGAGCGGTTGATGGCCGATCCCGGAATCGTGCGCAACCGCGCGAAGATCGACGCCACGATCTCCAACGCGCGCATAGTCGCCGACATGGCCGACAACGGCGTCGATCTGGGGGAGCTGCTGTGGTCGTTCGCACCGCCGGACCGTGTGACGCGGGCACGGCCCGCCAGCCTGGCGGAGGTGGCGGCGGTGACCCCTGAATCCACGGCGATGGCCAAGGAACTCAAGAAGCGTGGCTTTCGCTTCGTCGGGCCCACCACCGCCTATGCCCTGATGCAGGCCACGGGAATGGTCGACGACCATGTGGCCGATTGCTGGGTACCGCGGTCGGACAGCTGAGGACCGGGCGCAGCCGGTGGACGAGAACTTGAAGGCGGTCGCCGACACAGGGATCCTCGTCGCTGCCATCCGCGCTCACGAATCGACACGCGACGACCGGCTGTTCGTCGACCCGTTCGCCGACCGGCTGGCGGGCGAGGCGGGTCGGGAGATGCTCGCACGGATGGTCGCCGAGGTCGGCGACCAGTCGACGACGCAGATTGTGGTGCGGACCCGGTTCTGGGACGAGGCGATTCTGCGCGCCACCTCAACCGTCAGCCAGGTCGTCATCCTGGCCGCCGGGCTGGATGCCCGGGCCTACCGGTTGCCGTGGCCGGCCGACGCCACGGTGTTCGAGCTGGACCAACCAGCGGTCATCGCTGCCAAGGCCAGGCTGCTCGACGGGGAAGAGCCGCTGCCGTCGGGTGGCCGGGGTCGATCTGGCCGACGACTGGCCTCAGGTGCTGACGTCCGCGGGTCTGGAACCACGGGCCCAGCGGTCTGGTTGATCGAGGGGCTGCTCCAGTATCTCGACGACGCTGCCGTGCGCACGCTCTTCGCGCGTATCGATGCGTTGTCGGCACCCGGTTCGATACTGCTCTACGACGTCGTGGGGAAAACGCTGCTGGAGGCGCCGTTCATGGCGGGCTGCGCCAGTCCATGGCCGATCGGGCTCGCCATGGCTTTTCGCCACCGATGCGCCCGGTGAGCTGGCCGAGGTGCACGGCTGGTCCAGCGTGGTGACCGACGTCGCGGAACCGGGCAACCGATGGGGGCGGTGGCACGCCCCCGCCGTCCCGGCCGACGTGCCGGACGCGCCGCGCGGCTACTTCGTCGAGGCGATCAAGATCGGCACCTCAGGGAAGCCGAACTCGTCATCCGGGTAGCTATAGCCGGGTCTTCGCACACGACTTGGCGTGCATAGGGAACAATGGAGGTCTGTAGCAGTTCAGAGCCGGGTGCTGTCAGTGCACCTTGAACGGTGCCCAGCTCCGGCTCACGGACAGACCAAGCCCTGTACGGGCACGCCCATGTGGAGGGAGCACTCGATGGCGGCGATGAAGCCCCGGACCGGAGACGGTCCATTGGAAGCAACCAAGGAGGGGCGAGGCATCGTGATGCGGGTTCCACTGGAGGGCGGTGGTCGGCTCGTCGTCGAACTCACGCCGGATGAGGCGGCCGCCCTCGGCGACGAACTCAAAGGTGTGACGAGCTAGCGCCGCCGCCCGCTACGCCGAGACTGCGCGGTAGATCTCCAGCGTCTGCTCGGCGATCTGCGCCCAGGAGAATTCGTCGATGCAGCGCTGCCGGCCAGCCATTCCGAACTGACGTGCTCGCTCCGGGTGCGCGACAATCGTATTGACCGCGTAGGCGAGTTCCCGCTCGAAGGACGGGGTGTCGTTCGCGTCGTAGTGCACGAGCAGCCCGGTCTGTTGATCGGCCACCACCTCGGGGATCCCACCCACGTCGGAGGCCACCACCGCCGTCGAGCACGCCATCGCTTCGAGGTTGACGATCCCCAGCGGCTCGTAGACCGATGGACAGACGAAAGTTGTTGCCGCCGAAAGGATTTCGCGAATCTTATGGGTGGACATCATCTCGCGCACCCAGAACACGCCAGTGCGGGACCGGGACAGCTCCTGTACCGCAGAGGCCACTTCCTCGGCGATCTCCGGGGTGTCGGGAGCGCCCGCGCACAGCACCAGCTGGATCTCGGGGGCGAAGTGGTGGGCGGCCGCCACCAGGTGGGCGACCCCCTTCTGGCGAGTGATCCGCCCGACGAACGCGACAATCGGGCGGGCCGGGTCCACGCCGAGTTCGGTCAGCACCGACCCGTCGCCTCCCGGCTCGGCCGGGAACCACACGTCGGTATCGATGCCGTTGCGCACGACGTGGACACGATCGGGGTCCAGCGCCGGGTACGTGCTCAGCACATCCCTTCGCATCCCCGAGCTGACCGCTATCACCGCGTCCGCGGCCTCCACGGCCGTCTTCTCCACCCACGACGAGATGCGATAACCGCCGCCGAGCTGTTCGGCCTTCCATGGGCGCATGGGCTCCAGTGAATGTGCGGTGAGCACATGCGGAACCCCGTACAGCATCGCGGCCAGGTGCCCGGCCATCCCGGCGTACCAGGTGTGCGAGTGGACGACGGTAGCCGCCGATGCGGCGTTGGCCATGTTCAGGTCGGCCGACAGGGTGGCCAGCGCCGCATTGGCACCGGCGAGTGCCGGGTCGGGTTGGGCGACCGTGACGCCAGGTCGCGGCGCGCCCATGCAGTGCACGTCGACGTCGCACAGGTGCCGTAACTGCGCGACCAGCTCCGTGACGTGAACACCAGCACCGCCGTACACCTCAGGTGGATACTCCCGAGTCATCATCGCCACCCGCATGGTGTGACCGTATCCAACTTCGCGACGCGTCGCGCCGCATCACCAATTGTCTTGACGGACAGCCGGGAAGTCGGTTTTCACGGCCCGTGGTGGTCAGCGCGCACCGTGACAAAAGTGCGAATGGCTGGCCCCCGTCCCTACGTGCGGATAGGTTGGCATCATGAGGGAAGCGCCACATGTGTTGGGCATCGTCCTCGCAGGCGGAGAGGGCAAGCGGCTGTACCCGTTGACAGCCGACCGCGCCAAACCTGCTGTTCCTTTCGGGGGTGGCTACCGACTCATCGATTTCGTGCTCTCGAACCTCGTCAACGCGCGTTTCCTGCGAATCTGTGTGCTCACGCAATACAAGTCGCATTCGCTGGACCGCCACATCTCGCAGAACTGGCGGCTTTCGGGGCTTGCCGGTGAATACATCACGCCGGTCCCGGCCCAGCAGCGCCTCGGGCCCCGCTGGTACACCGGCTCAGCCGACGCGATCTATCAGTCGATGAACCTGATCTACGACGAGGATCCCGACTACATCGTGATCTTCGGCGCCGACCACGTGTATCGGATGGACCCCGAGCAGATGGTCCAGCAGCACATCGAGAGCGGCGCGGGCGCGACCGTGGCAGGCATTCGGGTGCCGCGGGCCGAAGCCAGTGCGTTCGGCTGCATCGACGCCGACGACTCCGGGCGCATCCGCGGCTGGGTGGAGAAGCCTACGGACCCGCCGGGCACTCCCGACGACCCTGAGATGACCTTCGCGTCGATGGGCAACTACATCTTCACCACCAAGGTGCTGATCGACGCGATCCGCGCCGACGCCGACGACGACGATTCCGACCACGACATGGGCGGCGACATCATCCCGCGGCTGGTCGCCGACGGCATGGCCTCGGTGTACGACTTCAACAACAACGAGGTGCCCGGCGCCACGGAGCGGGACCACGGTTACTGGCGTGACGTCGGCACGCTCGATGCGTTCTATGACGCGCACATGGACCTGGTGTCGGTGCATCCAGTCTTCAACCTGTACAACAAGCGCTGGCCGATCCGGGGCGGCGCGGAGAACCTGGCACCCGCCAAGTTCGTCAACGGCGGGTCCGCGCAGGAGTCGGTCGTCGGTGCGGGCAGCATCATTTCGGCTGCCTCGGTGCGTAATTCGGTGCTGTCGTCAAACGTCGCCATCGATGACGGCGCCATCGTCGAAGGCAGCGTGCTGCACCCCGGAGTGCGCATCGGGCGGGGAGCCGTGGTCCGGCACGCCATCCTGGACAAGAATGTCGTGGTCGGTCCGGGCGAGATGGTCGGCGTGGACCTCGACAAGGACCGCGAACGCTTCACGGTCAGTTCGGGCGGCGTCGTCGCGGTCGGCAAGGGCGTCTGGATCTGACCTACCGTCCATCAGGTGATGTGGGACGTCCAGCCGGACGGCGCACTCGCTGTGCACGGTTGGCGCGCAACCCCTCTCATGCGGACCCGCGTTGTCTGGTACGGCGCCTGCGGATCAGCCGGACGGCACCCCACGCCAACGCGATCACCGCCACCAGGACGAGTGCAGGCAACAGGATCGCGAGTAATCACCAACGCGAGGCTGACGATGTCTTCCGCCGTGCTCAGCACCGGCGCGGCCATGCCGGCCGTCGCGACGTTCGCCGCCGGCCGCACGGTCGATTTCGTCAAGGACACGACCAGCGCGATGGCGACGCCGACGGCCACCGGAATCCACTGACCGGACTGGGCGAACGCGCTGGGGTCGGACACCGCAGCCGTCTGCGCCGCGGTGCCCGAACCGAACACGATGCCGCCCGCGGTGGGACGCACGAAGGTCTGCACGACGTCGTTGACACTGTCGAGCGCAGGCACCTTGTCGGCGACGATCTCGACCACCAGCAATACCGCCACGATCGCCATCACCCAGCTGTTCTCCAGCCAGGCCCAGCCCGGCGGCAACGCCACCAGGTCCGTGAAGCGCGCCAGGAGTCCCAGCGCCAGCAGCGGGATATAGGCGTTCAGGCCCGCGGCGGTCGCCAGGCCGAACCCGGTGAGCAACTCCATGGAGTCAGTATGCGGCGGGTCGGTACCTGCCGGCGGTCACCACACCCCTGGAATCAGGCGGTAACGCACCTCGTTCTTGTACTCGCGGTAGCCGGCAAGTTCGTCGGCGAGCACCTTCTCCTCGTCGAGGATTCGCGCCGCGAGCACAGGCGCCGCCAGCAGCATGATGGGCAGCCCCCACAGCGATCCGAGCGCCAGCGGGGTGCTGATCATCATCACCAACGCCGCGCTGTACATCGGATGGCGCACCACGCCGTAGAGGCCGGTCGACACCAGAGGTTGATCGGCCTCGACCGTGATGGTCGCAGCCGCGTAGTTGTTCTGCACGACCACGTATTGCGCGCCGAGCAGACCGATGGCCACCAGCAGTTGGCCCACGATGACGGCCCACATGGGCACGGTAGACCACCCGAACCGCCAATCGAGAGCGCTGACTGCCAGGACCGCGACCACCAGCAATGCGGTGGCGGAGATGATGATGCGCTGGGCAGGGCGAGTTTCTGCGGCGGGGCCGGCCTTCATCCTGCGGGCGAGTGCGTCCGGGCTGCGGACGGCCAGATAGATGCTCGGCACCAGGGTGCACACCATGAACACCGCGATGAACAGCCATGCCTGCCAGTAGTCGAAGGTGCCCGCGGGCAGGAACAATGCCACACCGAAGAACGCGATACCCGACAGCATCGACGCCAGCATCTGCAGTGCGATCTTCATCAGTCCCTCCTCACGCTGCGTCGCGCCGCCGGTAAACAAAACCTGCTGCCAGCGCCAAACCCAGTGCTGTCACGGCGATCACGATCAACGAGGCGACAGGCACGTCCGTGGGTACGGTGGTCCGCCCGACGGGTGACAGCTCGATCAGCCAACGAGGTAGCCGCAGCAGCGCACCGAGGTAGAGCGACACCACCACGAAAGTCATTGCCAGCCAGCCGATCCAAGGTTGGCGCAGCGCGACGGCGATCGCGGCCACCCCGGCCAACACCGCGAGGGCCGGCACGTACGCCAGCCCGGCAAGCGTCAGCTTCAGCACCGTCGCCATGTCACCCACGGTGACGCCGGCTCCCACGCCGTTGCCCAGGCCTGCACAGAACATCAGGACCGTGGCGCCGAGGACCGCCGATGCCACCGCCGCCAACAGCCAGCGCCAACGTGACACCGCTCCGGCCAGCACCGCCTCACCGAGGCCGGACTGCTCGTCGACGTACACACGCAGGACGGCTGAGACGACATAGGCGCCTGCCGCGGCGGCCAGGAACTGCGACATCGTCGTGTACACGCCGTCGGTGCCCTGCGTCGAGACCATCCTGGCGATCAGCTCGTTGCCCTCGGCTGCGTCAAGCAGCGACTTCGTCATGGATCCGAAGGCCAGCCCGGCCACGAACAGCCCTGCCGACCAGCCGATCGTCTGCCCCCGCTGCAGTGCGAGGTGCAGGCCGAGCACTCCGCGGACCGGACGGGCGTCGGGGCGTTCACCGCTGGCCGCGACGGTGCCGTCGTCATACTCGCGCCGAACTTCCAGGACAGCCGCCAGCGCGACCAGGCCGAGCGTCAGGGCGATCAGGAGCGCCAGCGGCCACCAGCGCAGGTCCACGAACGCACGCATCTGTTGCGCCCATGCGATGGGGGAGAACCAGCTCAGCGCGCTCCCCGAGTTGTCGATGACATCGCCGACCCCGCGGATCAGCGCCGCCAGCGCGAGGGTTGCCATCGCCGCACCCGTGGCGCCGCGCGCGACGCGCCACATCTGAGCGGTGACCGCTGCGACACCACCGAACACCATCGCCACCGCGGTGACGCCGACGCACATGCCCGCGGAATCGACGAGGTCGAAGCCGCTGACGGTCATCGCCGCCGTCATCGTGGCAGCCAGCGTGAAGTTGGTGCCGGCCACGACCGCCAGTGCGGCGGTCGTGCGGGCATAACGGCCGACGACGGAGGCGAGCACGAGTTCGGCGGTACCGCTCTCCTCCTCGGCGCGGGTGTGCCGAATCACGGTGAGAATGGCCAGGATCGACGCGGCGACGATCAGGGTCAACATCAACTCGTTGGCCATCATGGCACCGAGCTCGGTCTCGTTTCCGCCGAACATGGGGCCGCCCAGCATCATTCCGGCCGGCGTTTTGAGCATGTCGACCCGCGCCAGTCGCTGCGCCTCCTCGGGGTAGGCGAGCTTGACGGCGTTGGGTGCGTAGACCATCGTCAGTGTGAGCGCACCGATCCAGATGGACAGGCGCACGCGATCTCGGCGTAGTGCCAGCCGGACGAGATGTCCGGTGCCCGTCCACGGCGAGGCGTTCTGGCTAGCCGCGTGGCGCCGGACTCGAGCCTGCGGTCGTGCGGTGGTGGTACTCACGGCCGTCCGCCTTTCGCGCTGGCGCTCATCGCCGGTCCAGCCCCTGCGTACTCGCGCAGGAACATGTCCTCCAACGACGCAGGGGCCACAGTCAGCTCGTCGATGCCCAGCGCGCTGAGATCGGCCATGGCGCTGTCGAGGTTTTCGCGGTCCACCGAGAAGTTCAGTCGGCCACCGTCGGTGTGGAGGTCGTGGACGTAGGGTGCCCGTTCCAGCCGGCGGCCGTCGCCCCGGGTGCGGGCCGTGACGCTGGTCCGCATCAGGTGACGCATGTCTGCCAGCGTGCCGGATCGCACGGTGCGCCCGGTGCGGATGATTGTGACTGTGTCGCAAAGCTTCTCGACCTCAGCCAGGATGTGGCTGGACAGCAGGACCGCCGCGCCCGCGTCGGCCACTTCCCTGACGCATAGCTGGAACGCCTGTTCCATCAACGGATCCAGGCCTGACGTCGGCTCGTCGAGCACGAAGAGCTCGCTGCGGGTGCTGAACGCGGCCACGATCGCCACCTTCTGCCGGTTGCCCTTGGAGTAGGTGCGGGCCTTCTTGTGCGGATCGAGCTCGAACCGCTCGATCAGCTGATCGCGGCGTGTCGTGTCAATGCTGCCCTCGCCGCGCAGCGCGGCCAGGAAGTCGATGGCCTGCATGCCCGTGAGGTTCGGCCACAGCGTGACATCGCCTGGCACGTAGGCGATCCGGCGATGCAGATCGACGGCGTCACGCCACGGGTCGCCGCCGAGCAGCCTCACGGTGCCGCCGTCGGCGCGCAGCAGTCCGAGGAGCACCCGGATCGTGGTGGACTTACCCGCGCCGTTGGGGCCTAGGAACCCACTGACATCGCCTGGGGCGACAGTGAGGTCGAGCCCGTCGAGAGCTTGGGTGCGGCCGAACGACTTTCGCAGCCCGCTGATCTCGACTGCCAGTCGGCTATCAGTCATCGTGCGCTCCTTCTGTCGACGTGAACGGAATACCTTGTCTGCGTTGGGCGACGAACGCGTCGTACATCGTCGAATCGGCCATCAGCCCGTTGGTGTAGAGCTCCAGGGCGGGGAGCACCATCTCCTCGCTGTAATCGCGAAGGACGGCCCGCAGGTTCGTGGGGTCCTCGTGCATCTGCAGGTAGAGCAGGAACCCTCCGCCGCCGGACATTGCAAGGAACCGCGCCCGGTTCTTGGGGTCCGTGCTCGGTTTGACGGTCCCGGCCCGGACACCGTCTTCGATGTACTGCTCGGCGTTGTCGATCATGTTGCGCCACAGCATTTCGCCAGATCGCCACCGGTCTGGAGGCTACGTACCAGGTACGCCATCATCGGGGCGTACTCCTCGATTTCGGCCATCTGGGCGAACCATGTTGCCGGGTCCGAGGACTGGATCGTCTCGGCCTTGGTCTCGCGCACCGTCTCGGCGATGAAGTCGTCACACGCCTTGCGCAGCCCGTCTTTGGAGCCGAAGTGGTGGATCACCAGTCCTGGGCTCACCCCGGCGGTAGTGGCGATAGCGCGGAGGCCGACGGCGAACCCCTCACGGCCGAACTGATCGATGGCGGCGTCCCGGATTCGGGCCGCCGCGGTGAGGTCGTCCGCTGAACGCATGTTTAGTATGCTAAACACTCGTTCAGCGGACGGTCAAGGGAGTGTCGCGTCAAGAAATCGTCAAGATTCGCGCGCTCGGTGCGCACTCGGCACGAGCGAGCGCGCGCTAATTGCGCCAGGCGTTCGGCGGCGTATCGCCCGCGCAGACGCGCGCGCTCGCGGAACGGCCGCGGGCAAGTCGGGTCAGTCGCGGGCGGCGGCGAGCAGCCCGTCGCCCAACGGGATCAGGACCGGGGTAAGCCGTTCGTCCTCGGCGATCAGGCGCGCCGCCTCACGCACCGCGGCGACCTCATTGTCTTTCGCCGAAGCGTCCCCGGCCCGGCCACCGAGCGCGGCCCGATGCACGACGATCGCGCCCCCGGCGCGCAGCAGTCGCACGCCTTCGACCACGAACTGTGGTTGATCGACGGGGTCGGCGTCGATGAACACCAGGTCATAGGAATCGTCGGCCAGCCGGGTGAGCACCTCCTGGGCGCGGCCACTGATCAACCTGGTGCGCCCCGGTCCGACACCGGCCTCGGTGAACGCCTGCTTGGCGATGCGCTGGTGCTCCGGTTCGACGTCGATCGTCGTCAGCACGCCGTCCTCGCGCATGCCCGACAGCAGCCACAGGCCGCTGACACCCGCCCCTGTGCCCACTTCGACCACGGCACGCGCGCGGGTCAGCTTGGCCAACACGCACAGCAGCGCACCCACGGCGGGGGTCACCGCGCCGGCTCCGATGTCGACCGCCCGCTCTCTGGCCGCAGCGACGATGGCGTCTTCGGAGATCGACTGTTCGGCGTGGTTGACTATCGCGTCGGCCTGTCGCGCTCGCGCTGTGGAATCGCCGGAGCCTGCTCCGGGGTCGTCGCTGCTGGCCATGCCCGCAGCGTAGAGCCAGCCCGCTCGGCCACGGTAGCGACACGCCCGGCCTCCGCAGCGGAAAACCCGAGCCATGCGCGCCGTTTCCGCTGGTGAAAAAAGGGGTAGCGATCGTTCTCAGGAAATGTTCAGTTTGCTCATATGCCTGACATACCAGCGCAGGACACGGTGATCGCATGACAGATGACGCTTCGGCCGCACGCATCAGTACCGCGTGCTCAGGGAACAACCCCGCCTCACGTCGCGTTATCGATATCGACCGGTTGTCGGCTGACGACCGCTGCCACTTCGACCTGGAGGATCCGACGACCGCCATCCCCGGCCCCGTTTCCGTTTCTGCTGCCGCACCTGTATCCATGGCGCATCGTGAGCAGTTCATCGATGCCGAGTGGGTGGAGCCGACCGACGAGCTGACCGGCACGGCGGTGTTCGATGCCACCGGCGACAAGGCCGCGATGCCGAGTTGGGACGAGCTGGTCCGCCAGCACGCCGACCGGGTGTATCGCCTTGCCTACCGGTTGTCAGGCAATCAGCACGACGCGGAGGACCTGACCCAGGAGACGTTCATCCGCGTCTTCCGCTCGGTGCAGAACTACCAGCCAGGCACCTTCGAGGGCTGGTTGCACCGCATCACGACCAACCTCTTCCTCGACATGGTCCGGCGCCGCGGACGGATCCGGATGGAGGCGCTGCCCGAGGATTACGACCGGGTGCCTGCCGACGAGCCGAACCCTGAGCAGATCTACCACGACTCGCGACTGGGCGCCGATCTGCAGGCCGCGCTCGACTCGCTCGCGCCGGAGTTCCGCGCCGCGGTGGTCCTGTGCGACATCGAAGGTCTGTCCTACGAAGAGATCGGGGCGACGCTCGGCGTCAAACTCGGCACCGTGCGCAGCCGTATCCACCGTGGGCGGCAGGCCCTGCGTGACTACCTTGCGCGCCACGCCGGCGACGCCGGCCCGGCCGCCGCCAGGGACACGGCCAAGTCCGCCTGACGTTCCCGCGATGCCGCACAGCATGCCGCGCTACATTCGAAGTACATCTTCAGGCCTAGGGCAGGCCACACGACATCGGGTGGAGAGGAGCTGGGTGGTGTTCGATCCCGGACATGCGTTCCGCCGAGCTTTCTCCTGGCTTCCCACGCAATTTGCTTCGCAAAGTGACACGCCCGTGGGTCCGCGGCAGTTCGGATCGACCGAGCACCTGTCCATCGAGGCGTTGGCCGCGTTCGTCGACGGTGAGCTGCGCATGACAGCACACCTGCGAGCCGCCCATCATCTGTCGTTGTGTCCTGAGTGCGCCCTCGAGGTCGACGCCCAGCGGCAGGCCAGGGAGGCGTTGCGGGATTGTCGGCCCGTGGCGATGCCAAGTTCTTTGCTGGGCCTGTTGTCCCAGATCCCGCACCACACTCCTGCGGAAGCTGACGAGCCAGCTGAATCTCCGCAGTTAGCTGACGGCACGCAGCGGGCGCGTCGCAAACGCCGGTAGGGTTAAGACTGAGTCGGCCACCGATGTGCGTCGATGATTGCTGGCGCCGTGACTGCGGGTGGCAAGAGGGAAAGGGCGATAACGGGTGACCAATCTGGACGAGACCGGTCGGGAACGTCTCCAGCCGCGGCCGGTGTCGCGTCCGCCTGTCGATCCGGCGGCACAGCGCACGTTCGGGCGGCCATCTGGCGTCGACGGCTCCTTCCTGGGTGCCGACAAGCACCGTGACCAGGGTGAGTACGCACCGAAGGACCAGGCGCCCGATCCCGTGCTGGCGGAGGCGTTCAGCCGTCCCTACAGCGGCGGCGACTCCCTGCAGCGGCACCCGACCGACGCGGGCGCACTCGACGCCGAACGCGACAGCGGCGCCGACGAGTCCGACGATCCGTGGCGCAATCCCGGGGCGCCTGCCGCACTGGGCACCCCCGCGCTCGCCCCCACCGAGCCCACTGTCACCGCCGCCCCTGTAGGCAAGCTCGGTGTCCGGGACGTGCTGTTCGGCGGCAGGGTGTCCTATGTCGCGCTCGCGGTGCTCGGCATCTCGGCGTTGCTGATCGGCGTCGCAGGTGGCTGGGTGGGGCGCACCACCGCCGAAGTCGTCGAGGCATTCACCACCTCCAAGGTGACGCTGGAGACCAGCGACGCCTCGGGCGACGAGCCGCAGGGTCAATTCGCCAAAGTTGCTGCGGCAGTTGCTGATTCAGTGGTCACAATCGAGGCCACGAGCAAGACGGAGGGGGCTCAGGGTTCCGGCGTCGTCGTGGACGGTCGCGGTTACATCGTGACCAACAACCACGTGATCTCCGAGGCCGCCACCAATCCCAGTGAGTTCAAGATGGCCGTGGTGTTCAACGACGGCAGCGAGGTGCCGGCCAACCTGGTCGGCCGTGACCCCAAGACAGACCTCGCGGTCCTCAAGGTCGACAACGTCGACAACCTGTCGGTCGCGCGGATGGGTGATTCCGAGAAGCTGCGCGTGGGTGAGGAGGTGATCGCCGCGGGCGCCCCGCTGGGTCTGCGAAGCACCGTCACGCACGGCATCATCAGCGCGCTGCACCGGCCGGTTCCGCTGTCCGGCGACGGCTCGGACACCGACACCGTCATCGACGGCGTGCAGACCGACGCATCGATCAACCACGGCAACTCCGGTGGGCCGCTGATCAACATGAACTCTGAAGTCATCGGCATCAACACGGCGGGCAAGTCACTGTCGGACAGCGCCAGCGGCCTCGGCTTCGCGATCCCGGTCAACGAGGTCAAGGAAGTCGTCGAAACGCTCATCCAGAGCGGCAAGGTCGCGCATCCAACGCTGGGGCTGACGGCGCGCTCGGTGAGCAACGACGTCTCCAAGGGCGCTCAGGTGGCCGACGTGTCCCCGAACAGCCCGGCCGAACGCGCGGGCATCCTGGAGAACGACGTGGTCGTCAAGGTGGGGAACCGTGAGGTCGCCGACGCCGACGAATTCATCGTGGCCGTCCGCCAGCTCAAGATCAACGAGCCTTCTCCCATCGAGGTCGTTCGCGACGGCCGTCGCGTCACGCTGACGGTGACTCCCAACGGCGACGACAGCACGTAACCATGTTCGCCAACGTCGGCTGGGGCGAGATGTTGGTTCTCGTGATCGCCGGTCTGGTGATCCTGGGACCGGAGCGGTTGCCCGGAGCCATCCGATGGACCGCGGGCGCGGTGCGCCAGGCCCGCGACTACGTGACCGGCGCGACGAGCCAGCTCCGCGAGGATCTCGGCCCGGAGTTCGACGATCTGCGCGAACCCCTGTCGGAGCTGCAGAAGCTGCGTGGCATGACCCCGCGCGCGGCACTGACCAAGCACCTTCTCGACGGGGACGACTCGATCTTCACCGGCAAGACCCATAGCCCACCCGAGAAACCGCAGTCCGGACCCGGGCCTACGGCGGTGTCCCAGGACCAGGGGGCCACCGCCTCGGCGGCCGAGCCGCCGGAGCCGTCGAGCTCGACGCCGTACGACACCGACGCGACCTGACGTCCTTTTCTCGGTGTCAGCGCCCCGCGGGGTCGAGCCCCAAGGACATGCCGGCCAGGCCGCGCCTGCGGCTCGACAATGCGTCGGCGATCTTCCGTAATTCCTTGCCCGCGAGCGAATCCGGCGCGGTGAGCACCAGCGGTACGCCGGAGTCGCCTGCAGCCACCAGGTCGGGATCCAGCGGAACCTGGCCGAGCAGCGGCACCTCGGCACCGACGGCGCGCGACAGGCTTTCGGCGACGTGGCGTCCGCCGCCTTCACCGAACATCTTGATGACGGGCCCGTCGACCATGTTCTCGACGACCCCGGCGATGCGCTGACGCGTCTGCAGTGCGATCGCGCCTGCGCGCTCGGCGACCTCCGCGGCAGCCAGCTGCGGGGTGGTGACCACCAGGATCTCGGCACCGGGGATCAGCTGCGCCACCGAGATCGCGATGTCACCGGTGCCGGGAGGCAGGTCGAGCAACAGCACGTCGAGGTCGCCCCAGTACACGTCGGCCAGGAATTGCTGCAGCGCCCGGTGCAACATCGGCCCGCGCCACACCACGGGCGTGTTGCCCTGGGTGAACATCGCGATGGAGATCACCCGGACCTCATGCGCCACCGGCGGCAGGATCATCGATTCCACCTGGGTGGGACGGTCGGTGGTGCCCATCATCCTGGGCACGGAGTGACCGTAGATATCGGCGTCGAGAAGCCCGACGGACAAGCCACGCGCGGCCATCGCGGCCGCCAGGTTCACCGTGATGCTCGACTTTCCGACGCCGCCCTTGCCGGATGCGACGGCGTACACCTTGGTCAACGATCCGGGCTGCGCGAAGGGGATGACCGGTTCGCGGGAGTCGCCGCGCAGTAGCTTGCGCAACTCGGTGCGCTGCTCGTCGTTCATGACGTCGAGAGTCACCTTGACCGAGCCGGTGCCGGGCACGTCCTGGGCCGCCCGGGTCACGCGATCGGAGATCTCGGTCTTCTTCGGGCAGGCAGAGGTGGTCAGGTACACCTCGACGTGTACGGAGGCGTCGGCGTCCACGGTGACGTTCTTGACCATGCCGACTTCGGTGATCGGCCGCCGCAGTTCGGGGTCGATCACCTTGCCAAGCGCGGTACGTACCGCCGCTTCCAGGTCATTCGGGGTAGCAGGCATCACCCGCGAGTCTAGGCGTCGGAGTGCTTCATCCCCGAATGCGGGCAGCGGCGACGCTCAGGCAATGGGTCCGGGCGCCGGGCCCGGTGCGGGTCCCGGTAGCGGGGACAGGCCCGGAAGCGGGGATGCCGGGGGTGGCGGCGGTCCAGGAAGGAGCGGCGCCGCGACCGGTGCGGGCGGCAGAATTCCGAGGGGCCCGGCAGGCGTGGGCACCGCAGGCGCGACGTCCTGGATGCAGAACACCGCGCACCGCGGTTGCTGCTGGGGCGGAGGCTGCATCCACGGTGGGATCCACGCCGGTGGCGGAGGCGCGACCGGCTGCGGCGACGCCTGGGGAGCCGGCATAGGTCCGGGAAGCGGGCCCAGCGTCTGGCCGGGCACGAAACCCGGCAGGGCCGTGTTGATCTGGCTGGCCACGTCCGTGCGTTCCATCAGCGGGATGAGCGCCAGCGGATCATTGGCGGGCAGGCCCGTCGCGTTCAGAGGCAACCCCGGGCCCAGACCGGCGCGGCGATCCAGGTGGCTGTTGACGGTGACCGTATCGAGCTCGGGGACAGAGCCGGTGATCGGAGGCAGGTCGACGGGTACGACTCCGGTCGCATACGCCGCGGCCCAACTGAGCACGTTCTGGGCGTAGGCCATCGAGTTGTTGTAGCGCAGGATCGCGGCGATCACGTGGCTCTGGTTGCGCAGGTTCAGGTCACCGCTGCAGAGGTAGCGGGCCGCCGCCAGCGACGCGTCGTACAGGTTCTGGACCTCGGCCTTGCCGTCACCGTCACCGTCGGAGGCGTAGCGCGACCAGGTGCCGGGCAGGAACTGCATCGGCCCCATCGCCCGTGCGTACGTGACGCGGTCGGCCGAGCGGCTCTGCACGATGACCTCATTGCCGGGCAGCGTGCCGTCGAGGCTGGGTCCGTAGATCGGGCGGACCGCCGTGCCCCGCGAGTCCGTGGCGCCGCCGTAGGCGTGCATCGATTCGATGCGCCCGATGCCGGCCAGCAGGTTCCAGCTCAGCCCGCAACCGGGGTACGCCGCGGCCATCATCGTTTCGGCGTTGCGGTACGCCGCCAGGGCCATCGACGGAATCCGCAGTGTTCCAGGGGAACTCACCACCACGGGGGGTGGAGGGGCGGAGGTGGCGCTGGCGACGGTGCGGAAGGACGCCGGCGTCCTGGCGACCGCGACCACGGACAGGCCGGACTGTTGGTTCGACGACGGGGCGACCGCGGCCAAGGGCATGACCGCGGGATCGCGGGTCGGCGTATTGGTCGACGGGGCGGATGCGCCGACGGCACCGGCCAGCACGAGCGGGGTGAGCACGGCGGCCACACCGATGGCAGGCGTGCGGACGAACTGCCCTGCGCGACGCCGCGCGGTGTGAAGGGCCGGTCCTCCCCCTATATGCACTCAACCGTCCTAGCTGTGTGATCGCCTGTGAACCACGTCACCATACCCATAGGGCCATGCCGTTGTTACAGCATTCGCCCAGCTGTCTCAGCCGGATTTCTTGGGCTTCTTCTCACCGGCACGTGGCCTGCTCGGCTCGCCGTTGCCTGCGCCACCGTGTCCGTGCAGGTCTTCGACGAGGCGGCGGATCTCCTCCAGTTCGCGGCGCAGGTAGTCGCGGGTGGCTACCTCGCCCACGGCGAGTCGCAGGGCCGCCAGCTCACGGGCCAGAAACTCGGTGTCGGCCTTGGTCTGTTCGGCGCGCCTGCGGTCCTCCTCCAGGGCCACCCGGTCGCGGTTCTCCTGCCGATTCTGGGCCAGCAGGATCAGCGGCGCCGCGTACGCGGCTTGAGTGGAGAACGCGAGGTTGAGGAGGATGAACGGATAGGGGTCCCACTGCCAGGCGAACGCGCCGAAGTTGAGTAGCACCCAGACGATGACGAAGACGGTCTGCATGGCCAGGTAGCGGCCTGTCCCCAGAAATCGGGCGAATCGTTCGCTGACTCGGCCGACCGCCTCGATGTCCAACCGGGGGGCGATGGACCGTGAGCTCTTGGGCGTGTCGAGGCGTTGGCGCGCCGACGATTCGCTCATGTCGTCCTCTCGGCGGTCAGAATCACGGCTTCGGCCTCACGGTCGCGCCAGTCGTCGGGCAGCAGGTGGTCCAGGACGTCGTCGACGGAGACCGCGCCGAGCAGGTGGTTCTCCTCGTCGACCACCGGCCCGCACACCAGGTTGTACGCGGCGAAATAGCGGGTGAGCGCGCCGAGTGAATCTTCGGGCCGCAGGCTGGGCAGGTCCTTGTCGATGATCCCGCTGACCAAAGTTGCAGGCGGTTCGCGCAGCAGCCGCTGCAGATGCACGCACCCCAGATAGCGGCCGGTGGGTGTGGCCGTCGGAGGGCGCACCACGAAAACCAGGGATGCGACCGCCGGTGTGAGATCCGGATCCCTCACCCGCGCAAGGGCTTCGGCGACGGTGGTGTCGGGGGCGAGCACCACCGGCTCGGACGTCATCAGGCCGCCTGCGGTGTTCGGGGAGTGGCTGAGCAGGCGGCGGACGTCCTCGGAATCCTCGGGGTCCATGCGCCGCAGGAACTGTTCGGCGTCGGCCGGCGCCATCGTGCCGAGAAGGTCGGCCGCGTCGTCGGGATCCATGGCCTCGAGCACGTCGGCGGCACGGTCGGTCTTCAATTGCCGGAGCAGCTCCACCTGCTGGTCCTCTGGCAACTCCTGCAGCACGTCGGCGAGCCTCTCGTCGTCGAGCGCGTTGACGACCTCGTGGCGGCGCTTGTGAGGCAGCTCGCGGATGGCATCGGCGACCTCGACGGGCCGTTGGCCCTGGAACTGCTCGAGGAGCGAGGCGACGCCCTGGTCGGGCATCGCCAGGCCGGATGGAGTGAGGCCGTGGACGTGCTGCCAGTCGACGGCGTAGACATTGCTGCGACGCCCAAGCCTGCGCTGGGGCCGCACCGCGACCCTGGTGACCGTCCAGTCGCGGGTACGGGTCTGCTCGATGCCGAGGTCCACCACGACGACGTCGAGCCCCGCCAGCTCCGGCAGGTCCGGGTCGTTGATCCTCACCCGGGTCTCGAGCACCTGCCCCAGCACGAGAACCTCGCCGGGGCGCTGGGAGAAACGGCGCAACGACACACTGCCCGTCGACAGCGTGACCGCCCCGGGCTCGATCGCCGTGACGCGCAGAATGGGCACGAAAATCCTTCTACGAGTGAGCAACTCGATGACAAGGCCGAGAACTCGCGGCTGTTGGCGAACGGCGCTGAGGCCGATGACCACATCGCGCACACGCCCGATGGATTCGCCGTCGGGGCCCAGCACGACCATCCCCGCGAGCCGAGCCGCGTAAACCCTGTTGACCGACGCCATAGTTGTAGAGGGTAGAGAGTGTTCTTGTGGAGAACCGGTATCGGCCCCGCCGGACGTGCCTGTCCGTGCCGGGCAGCAGCGAGAAGATGATCCAGAAGGCGAAGGTACTTCCTGCCGACGAGGTGTTCCTCGACCTTGAAGACGCCGTTGCGCCAGGGGCGAAAGCGCAAGCGCGGACGCGGGTCGCGGCCGCTCTCGCGGAGCCCGGCTGGGCGGGCCAGCTGCGCGGCGTGCGTGTCAACGACTGGACCACGCCGTGGACACACACCGACATCATCGAGGTGGTGGCGCAGGCGGGGGCCGCGCTCGATCTGGTGGTGCTGCCCAAGGTGACGGACGCCTCGCATGTGCACGCGCTGCATCTGCTCCTCGGGCAATTGGAGGCCGCTCACGGTCTGCCGCCGGGGCGCATCGGTATCGAGGCCCAGATCGAGGACGCCCGGGGGCTGACCAACATCGACGCGATCGCGGCCGCTCCGCGTGTTCAGGCCCTCGTGCTCGGTCCGGCGGACTTGATGGCAAGCCTGAACATGCGCACGCTCGAAGTCGGCGAACAGCCGGAGGGTTACGACGTCGGTGACGCGTATCACCATGTGCTGATGCGGATCCTGATCGCCGCGCGCGCCAACGGCATCGCCGCGATCGACGGCCCTTACCTGAAGGTCCGCGACGTCGACGCGTTCCGTCGGGTGGCCGGGCGTTCGGCGGCCCTGGGTTACGACGGCAAGTGGGTACTGCATCCCGATCAGATCGAGGCGGGTAACGAGATCTTCAGTCCGCGCCAGGAGGCGTACGACCACGCCGAGTTGATCCTGGAGGCCTACGAGTGGCACACGTCGAGTGCCGGTGGGGCGAGGGGCGCGGTGATGCTCGGCGACGAGATGCTCGACGAGGCCAGCCGAAAGATGGCTCTGGTCATCGCGGGGAAGGGGCGCGCCGCGGGGATGCAGCGCACCGGAGAGCGCTTCCGGCCGCCGGTCTGAGACTCAGGGCAGTCGCCGAATTCCGGTGTCGTCAGAAATTGGTACCGGACGCGCTGATGACCGCGATGAGCAGGATCGCGAGCACCAGGGAAGCCGCGCCGATCGCGATCCCGGCGATGGCCATTTCCTTGCCCTTCTCGCCGGAGCGTTTCACCTGGCTGAGCCCGATCGCCCCCAGGATGATTCCGAGGATCGACGGGAAGAAGCCGATGAAGCACATCAGGTAGGCAGGCACCGCGACGAGCGACGACACCAGCGATGCGACGGCCATCGGGTTCGTCTTCGTTGCCTGCGGACTCGGATATCCGCCGTACCCGTACCCGTACCCGTAATCCGCGCCTGCATATGGGCCGGGCGGCGGCGGGTAGCCACCGGGCACCGTCCCGTACGGGCCGGGCGGCGGATAGGCCGGGCCGCCGTATCCCGGCGTCGGGTAGGGCGGTATCTGGCCGGGGTCGGGGTAGGGGGGTGGATAGCCGGGGTCGGGATAGGGGGTTGGATAGCCGGACGGTGGCGGCGGATACGGCGGCGCCGCAAAGTCACCGGACGGGGGATAGCCGGCCGTGGGGGTGTACGTGGGCGGCTCGTAGCTCGGGGGCGGCGGGATGTAGGCAGGCGGCGGGATGTAGGCAGGCGGAGGCGTGTACTCCTGCGGCGGGGCTGGGGTGACCGTCTCGGACAAGCTCTGCGTCTCCTCGATGGGGGGCGCTTCGTGGCCGGAAGGGGACGGCTCGGCTGCGGCGGAATCAGATGATTCGCTCCGGCCGCCTGCGTCGTTGTCCGGACTTGTCATGAAGATCAACCTAGCCTAGGAGCAGGTAACCCGAGGTGAACGCGTTTCGGGGCACCAATCAGGGGCCGCGCGCGTTGATCTTCGAACCAGCGTTGCATACGGCAAAGCGACGGAGTGGAAGTGAGAATACGATGACCAGCCCGTTCCAGCCTGGACAGAATCCCGGTGCGGCGGTCGCGGGCGCGCCCTCGGGACGTGGTCGCCCGGTCGGCTTGCCGACTCCGCCCAAAGGGTGGCCGATCGGCGCGTATCCGACCTACGCCGAGGCGCAGCGTGCCGTGGACTACCTGTCCGATCAGCAGTTCCCCGTCGAGCAGGTGACGATCGTCGGCGTCGACCTGATGCAGGTCGAACGGGTCACGGGCCGACTGACCTGGCCGAAGGTGCTCGGTGGCGGCGTCCTGACCGGTGCGTGGCTGGGCCTGTTCATCGGCCTGGTCCTCGGCTTCTTCAGCCCCAACCCGTGGAGTGCGCTCATCACCGGGCTGATCGCGGGTGTCTTCTTCGGGTTGATCTCCTCGGCTGTCCCATATGCGATGGCACGCGGGACAAGAGATTTCAGTTCGACCATGCAGCTGGTGGCTGGACGCTATGACGTCCTGTGTGATCCGCAGAGCGCAGAGCAGGGCCGGGATCTGCTGGCGCGCTTGACGATCTAGGCTCCTCGAGTGTCAATGCTCGTCGGGCGCTCGACGTTGTGACCTCCGGTGCGCCCGGAAAATGTTGCGTATCGAGCATGTTTGGCCCTAGTTTTGCCCAGCGGGCGAATCGCGTCGACTGGGACGGGGTCGGCAGGATCCCAATGCCCGTGCGGCGAAAGGGAGCTCGATGGCTGAGATCGTATTGGACGGGGTGACCAAGAGTTATCCCGACGGTACCGCCGCGGTGACGGACTTGTCGATCACCATCGCCGACGGCGAATTCGTCATTCTGGTCGGTCCGTCCGGATGCGGTAAATCGACGACGCTCAACATGATCGCCGGTCTCGAGGAGATCACCTCAGGAGAGCTGCGCATCGGCGGCGAGCGGGTCAACGAACGGCCCACGAAGGACCGTGACATCGCGATGGTGTTCCAGTCCTACGCGCTGTACCCCCACATGACGGTGGGACAGAACATCGGCTTTCCGTTGACCCTGGCCAGGATGGGCAACGAGGAGATCGCCCTGAAGGTCGAGCAGACAGCGAAAACCCTTGACCTGACAGATCTCCTGGATCGCAAGCCGAGTCAGCTCTCCGGCGGGCAGCGACAGCGGGTGGCGATGGGGCGTGCCATCGTGCGAAACCCGAGGGCATTCCTCATGGATGAGCCGCTGTCGAACCTCGACGCCAAGCTGCGCGTCCAAATGCGTACGGAGATCGCACAGACCCCCGGAGGCTTGTGGCCGGAGGCCGGACCTGGGGTGCAATCACATCTAGACCTGATCTAGACCGCGTGTCCTCATGAATCGGTCGGTTGGTCGAGCATCCGGTAATAGCGAATGGATTGCACGGCAAGGGTCCACGAGTTATAGCGGGGGTCTACACCGTCCGGGGGATATTCGTTGTACTTCTCACCGCCCCATGAACCGCCCATCGCCAAGTTGATGATCAGGTAGTACTCCTGGCAAAAAGGCCAATCGGCGGGGCTATCGGCCTGCCGGCGGATTTTGTGATACGGAGAGCCGTTAACCAGGAAACTGATACTGTCAGGCAGCCACTCGATGCTGTAGGTGTTGAAGGCAGTGCTCAAGTTATCGACTGTGGTCCCTACTGCGTTATCGGAGATACCCTTATTTTTGTTCGAATTGTACGAATGTGCATTGCCGTAGGCGATATTTGGCCGTGCTCCAATAGCTTCCACAATGTCGATCTCGCCGTTGAGGGGCCAGCTGCTTCCGGTATCCCTAAGCCCAAGTTCACTGGCTCGGTAGCGAGGTGCTGCCGGCAACAACCATGCCGCCGGCCATGTACCCGCGCCGTGGGGCATCTTCAGCACGACGTCGATTCTGCCGAACATGAACGTGGCGTTGTGTTCGGTGGTGAGATAGGCTGAGGTGTAGGGCTTCCCGTCCATCCATTCCCGTCTCGCTTCGATGACCAACGCTCGATCTTCGATACGCACGTTCGCAGTGCGGTCGGTGTAGGTCGCAACCTCGCTGTTGTAGTCAGGAATCGTCGGTCCGTGAGCCGCTTTCCATACAGTGAAATCGATTGGACCGTCTGGCCGTTGACTGAAGTCATATTCCCAGTCGGGCTGAAGCGAAAACAGCCGCCTGTGCTCGGAGCATGACGGCAGAACCATTCCGGCTGGCACGAGTGTGCACAATCGCAATAGCCTTCGTCGCGACAGTTGTGATCGCTGAGGCGTTGGACGTCGTGAACCTGAATCGCCGGAATGAAAGCTGTTCATCATGATGACATGTCTCTACATGTCCCCGGGAAGCAACAAGCGCCGGTTCACCATTAACCGCCCACGCCCGCTGAAGCCGTCACCCTGCCCGCTCTGAACTCGTCGCCGGCGCGGAGTCGCTCGCCTCAACGGGCGCCGCGGTCGAACTGACCCGCACCGCTAGATCCTACGTTGCAGGCGGGACCGGGGATGGCTGGAAGGCGCCGCGTGGCGTCGCCGACCTGTCAGCGGCGCACTGCGCCGAGGGACAGCGTGGTCAACGAGATGCTGGACGGCTGAGAGCCGCCCGAGTCGGCCAGGGAACGCCATGTCAGCTCCTGCAGCCTGGTGAGTGCCGCGATCACATTCGGCTTCAGTTGACGCCGATACTGGGGCGCTGCCCGGCAAGCTCGGGTCCGCTAACAGTCTCGGACGCCGACGTCCACTCCCGCCGAAGCACTACGTAATGCATGACTACGGGCGCGACACACCAAAGGAGGGTGAACACTAGCCAGAACCTCAGGTCACAGGTCCACAAGTGTGAGGCGTGCGGGGACTAGAAGGCTGGCAGCGATCAAGGCTGCGCTGATGACCGCCCACGTCAATGGGGCGCGAAACGTCTTCACCCCGCCTTGTTTGACCGCGAGCCGTCCCTTGGCGGTGACGCCGTAGCCAGTCTGGATGCGAAGAACGCTTTGGAACATTCCAGTGACGTATGTCGGAATCGTCATGAGCATGAGGATGATTCCGGCCAATCCGAACTCGTCGCGCTCGTGTGCGGCGAGGTTGAAGCGACGTAACCAGAAAAACAGTCCCATGGTGGATGAGATGGACAGGATCCACAGCACACACCAGGCCACGATGCCCTTTTCAGCCGCGAAACCGGTCAATATATACAACGCGGTCATGCCGATGCTGCACACCCACGCAATGGCAACGGAGGGATAGAAGCTCTGCAGCATGCCGAAGGCGACCCGCTGGTCGCGGTCGAGCCCCTTGAAGACACGCGGCGAGAGCCGGAGCATGATTTCCCATATCCCGCCGGCCCACCGCAGCTGCTGTTGATACCAGTCGAAGAACGTCGTGGGCCCTTCTCCGACATTGAGGATGTCTCTGGTGTAGATGCCCTTCCACTTCTTACCCGACCCGGTGTTGACGGTGGAGAGAATCCGGATAGCGGTCGCATGATCCTCGACCTTCCAGTCGTCGTAACCGCCGATCTGTTGCCAGGCCTTGACCCGATACAGGTGATTGGTGCCGATCAGAAGCGGCGCGCCAAGCCCATTGCCGCCGCGTTGGATAACCCCGTGAAATACGTAGGCCAGAACTGCCGAACCCTTCGCGATCCAGTTGCTCATGAGGTTTCCGTAGACCTGTGGCGCAACGACATAGGCGACGTCTGGATCGTTGAAATAGCCAAGGGTGCGCTCGAGAAAGCTTGGCACCGGGACGTGATCGGGATCCATCTGCGCGACGATGTCGTAGCGGGCGCCGTGCTCAAACAACCAGGAGTTGTGGTTGCCGTGCTTGGTCTTGGCCTTGAACGGGCCTGCGGAGGTATTGAATTCCGGCTTTCCCTTGCGCGAGTAGTGGTTGACTCCCAGCCGAGCACAGTTCTGCCTGACATCGGGGTCGTCGCCCTCGTCGAGGAGCCAGATGTCCATGGTCGCAGTGACGCGCCGGACATTCGCCATTGCCTTCAGCGTGGCTTCGATGATTTCCCACGGTTCCTTTCCGGGAACCATCGTTGTCATGATCGCCACCCGAAAGTTCCTCGCCGCATGTTGCGGAACAGCGTCACGAGAGCGCGCCATGAAGTAGGCAAGGACAGCACTTTGCGCCAGTCGGATGACCTCAACAATGACCATCAACGACACGATGGCGACATTCAGCCACCAGGCGCCATTGGTTTTCGCCGGCCAGACTATCCAGCCGAGGAAGATAACGCCTGTGAGGGCCACTAAGCCGGATAGGACGAACAACGTAAGCCGCTCCTGCGGACGCATCACCTCGACGAATTTGACGGCGGACTCCGGCGGCGTCAGCGGTCCGCTGATCTCGTCGTATCCAAGGTAAAGACCGGTGTCGTTCTTGCTCACTGAAAACTCCCTGAATTGGAGAAGGCGTGGTTGTGCATGCCATCCGTGACGGAACGGCGTCACAAAATACAGGACGCGGACTCGTAGTGCTACAAGGCGGCCTTCCGGAACCACTCACACTGAGCGTGAGGCGTTCCCGAGGTTGACGTACCGATCCGACAACGGGTTGGTGGCGGCCTTCGCGGTGATCTCGCTGCACTGGCCGGTCGCGTGGTGGTGAGGCCAGCGATCGGGGTAGACGCTGACCAGCGCCCCGCCCCGTTTCGGGGTCAGCAGGAACGCCAGCAGGTAGAGCAACCCGACGACGATGAGCAGGTTGCGGTAGCCGGTCACCAGAGCGCCGTACTCCAGGCAGCCCCCGAGGATGGCGCCGAGCAGGTTGATGGCGAACGCGGACTGCGCGTGGTCGGTGGCGGCGAAGCGTTTGGCGAAGGCGATATTGGCCAGGTACACCGGCAGGAACCCGATCACGCAGGCCACGATCAGTCGCGGCCAGAACGGCCAGCCCAGCAACCAGGCCGGGTGGATCACGTACGCCATCACCAGGGACGCGACGATCGCCCCCCATACCACGGGCAGCGGTGGAGTGCGTAATGTCCGGGTGGTCTCGACGGCCGCCAGGACGATCACCAGCACCCCGGCGAAGACGAGCGCGTTCACCAGCCAGGTGGTGCCGAACAACAGCGCGAAGGTGGCGATGTTCTTGGTTTCCAGCAGCAGGAACGCGGCGCCCATGAAGAACAGGTCGACGTAGGGCCGCATCGACCGGAACGAACCGCCCAGCAGCCGGACCGCGAGCAGCGTGATTAGCATGATTCCGGCCAGTGTCCACAGATATATCGCCGGGATCGCGCCGCCCTTGTAGTAGAGGAACGGTCGGTCGTCGGTGGCCGGCGCGATCACCTCGCTCGGCGGCGCGTACTCCGCGGCGCACTTCTGGTTGGCGGGATCGACCGCGCTGGTGAACACCGCATGGTTATTGGCCGTCTGGTCCACGCACGGCTGATGACCGAAGGCGGCCGCCGTCGCGGCCAGCCGGTCGATGAGCCAGGCCTCGCGGTAGTAGTTGTACATCGCGAAGACGCCGGTCGGCTTGAGGTGCTCGTAGGCGGTCCGCAGAGCGCGGTCGGTGAACAAGAACGATTCCAGGCGGATCTGCGAGGCGCCGTTGACCAGAGCCAGCGAGTCCGGCAGCGCGAACAGGATCAGGTCGTACTTGGCATCGGTCGATTGCAGGAAAGCCCGGCCGTCGTTGATGTGCACGGTGACGCGCGGGTCCGAGTAAGGGTAATCGGAGTTGCGCTCGGCGCCGATCTGCACGATCCGCGGGTCGATGTCGACCGCGTCGACGTGCTTGGCCCCCTTGGACAGTGCAATGGCTACGTCGGACCCCGACCCGGCCCCGACGATTAGCACGTTGTCCAGGCTGAGGGTGTTCGTCCGCTCGTAAGGCGTGCGGTAGAGCCGGTATTGCACCTCGGGCTGGGTGATTTTCCAGTCCGCCGGGGCCATCAGCTGGTGCGGGATGCCGTTGACCGAGATCCACACCAGCCTCGTGCCGTTCCGCGACCCGGAGTCGTCGGTCTGCACCTTGTAGTACGGCGACCACGAGACGCCGGCGGTGGTCGACTCCGCCAGCAGCACCAGGATCAGCCCGGCTCCCGAGATCGCCGTCACCAGCTTGAGTCCGGGCCGGTTGAGCACCACCAGGACGACGGCGGCGACCATCCCCCACACCACCGACGGTGCCCGCAGGAACGATAGCAGCGTGAACGTGCCGATGCCGAGGAGCGAGCCGATCAGGTCCCAGCGGTAGGACGTCAGCGGCTTGAGCTGCCCGAAGCAGCGGCCGACCACCTCGGCTGGTCCGGCCAGCAGCATCGCCACGATCACGAAGACTGTCGGCAGCACGATCCAGGCCGGCAGGCCGCTGGGGTCCACGGAGGTGAAGTAGATGATTTCGCTGCCGCTGCGGTTCAGTCTGACCGGGAACAGTTGCACGGCGAGCACCAGCAGCATCAGCAGCCCGCTGGACAGCGGCAGGATCGACCAGCTCTTCCGGGAGATCAGGAAGCCCGTGCCGATGCCCAGGAACGAGCCGAGCAGCACGAAGTTGGTGAAGTACGACAGGTGCAGCACGTTCGACCCGAGCCAGCGGATCAGCGCCAGCTCAATGAACAGCATCACCGAGCTGCCCAGCACCAGCCGGACGATGACGGCGCGGTCACTCTGCTCTGTCACCGGTGCGGGCAGCAAGGTGTCCGGCACGGGCTGGGTCGAGGTCCGGACCCCAACCGAGAAGCGCACCGCCGCATCATGACATGTCGTGACCGTCGTCAAGGGCGTTAACAAACAGTCATAGGCTTGGCGGTCGTACCGATGGTGTTTTGCTGGCACGGACGGCGGCATTGAGGGCCGAGGACAAGAACCCGTGTTTGTTGGCCACAGTCTTGCCTGTGGCACTCTTCTCCGAGAGGTCTTGCATCCACCGGGCGATGTCGTCTCTGAACAGCGACACCAGCGGCAAGTCCCCGAGCGGCTCGTCGATGTCCTTCTTCAGATACGACCGGTAGTCGTAGAGCGTCGACCTGCGCAACCCGGTCAGGTGTTCGATGTCGTGCTCGATCCAGTCGTGGACCGTGATGGCCGAGAACTTCGGGTCGGTGCCGAGCGTCTCCAGAGCCTTGGCGGGTCCGAATTTGTCGACGAGCTCTTGGAACTTCGTGGCAGCCGCTAGGTCCTCGACGTCGAAGATTGCTTGCTTTTGAGCTGGTAGAGCACCTGGACGTAGGTGCTTCCGTCCTTGCGTGTACCACTGCGTAGCGATGCCAAGGAGGCGAGCTTAACCGACCGTTGCTGATGTGATGTTCATGAAAGAAAACTGGCCAGGACTTTCAGTCCTGGCCTGCTGTTTTCCAGTGGGGCGTGCGGATTCGAACCCGCGAACGTCCGGATTTGCCCGGAACCAAGTCTGGAAGGACCAGTTGTTACCGCCGTTGTGGCACAACAGTAACGATCCTCCAACGATTCCGGGCAAAACCGGACATTCCGGTCCATCCGGGTCGTTGATCCGAATGGTCACGACCGATTTGGCCGTCTAAGCCCGCCTTAGAATCCTTGCCGGTGCTTCGCGACCACGATGGTCCGAGCGGCGTCTGTGAGTCGTGCGGGTCAGTAGTAGCGGGACAGAATCTCGAACATGCGACCTCTGGGTTATGAGCTAACCGGTCGTCGTCTCGAGTCGCCTTGCAGGTCTCAAATGCGCACGTCGCGATCAATCGCTTGTCCACTCCATCACGCCGCGTTCCGCGCTGTCTCGGCGGTTGCGCCGTGTTTCGTTCACAAATCCGTTCACATACAGCGACGATGGCGGGATGTGGCATGCGCCCGCGTCAGGCGTTGTCGACCTGGGCGATCCAGGCGTTGATCTCGGCAACGGCCGCGTCGAGCGAGAGCTCGATGGTGGCCGAGGCGGCAGCCCGCTTGTAGTCGGGGCCACAGTGGGCGTGTCCGTTCACCGTCGGCGGCCACGTCCTCGCCGGCAAACCGAGGTGGCGGGCTTCCTCGGCGCGGGCCTCAAACAGGGCCGCACCGGCTGCATGGATCTGGGCCAGCGTCGGGGTTCCGGTCTCGGCCGCGAGGTCGCGTAGCAGGAGAAGGTCGACGACGTCACGGGCGCGATCGTTGATGGAGTCCGGCGGTTCGTGAGGATCGGAGACCGCGTGCATCTTCTGCACAATCTGGAAGCGCATGGCGATACCGACGAGGGCGTCGGGGTCCGGCAAGGCCGAACCCACTCAGTGGCGGCGGCTCGACGGCCTCGAAGTCCTGGCCGATGCCTGCCTCGTCGGGTGAGACCTCGAACTGGATGCGCCTCCAGGCGACGCCTCGGCACTCGATGATGAGGTCGAACCGACGTGGCTTGATGATCTTGGTGGGCACGTTGACGACCTCGACCTCGCCCCGGCGCAACGTGAGGGGTCCCCACGGCTCCACCAGTGCGTCCTCCAAGGCGAGAAGGAACGCGTCCAGGTCACCGCGGATGAGCCCGTCGACATCCTTCGTGGTCCGGGCGGTGGCGTTCAAGCGGTGCTGTAGCAGGGTGCCGCCCTTGAGGAGGAACAGCTGTCTGCCTTCGCGTCGATTGCGCGTTGGACGCAAGCGATGGCGACCGACGAAGCAATCGACGACGCCGCTGCGGCCAAGCTGCTACGCGCTACCCGCGCCGACCCGGATCCGCTGTCCCGCTTGATCGTCGAACTGCTCGCCCGCACCGGCATCCGTCGCGGCGAGCTGCTGGCCCTCACCGTCGACGCGGTCGTGCAGATCGGCTCCGCCTACTGGCTGCGGATCCCGATCGGCAAACTGCACAACGACCGCTACATCCCGCTGCACCCACAGCTCAAAGAGCTGCTCGACGACTGGATCACCCACTACCGACCGAATGGCCTGCGCACCAATCGCCTTCTGCTCGAACACAATCGACCGATAAGTAGTCACCGCGTCACCGCCGCGCTGCGACGCGTCGCCAACGTTGCCGGCATCGGCAACGTCACCGCCCACCAGCTGCGCCACACCCTGGCCACTCAGGCCGTGAACCGGGGCATGAGCCTCGACGCCATCGCAGCCCTGCTCGGACAAAACCCTTGCCATGACCATGATTTACGCGCGCATCGCCGACAAGACCGTCGCCGACGAATACTTCGCCGTCACCGAGAAGGTCGAAGCACTCTACGATCAGCCCCGCCGACTCGCCAGCGACGACGAGGGGCACGAAATGCGCAAGCTCCGTGTCGAGATGCACCGGCGCATGCTCGGCAACGGCTACTGCGCCCGACCCGTCGAGATGGACTGCCACTTCGAATCCATCTGCGAATCGTGCAGCTTCTTCGTCACCACCATCGAGTTCCGCCCCACCCTGCAACGGCAACGCGACGACGCCGCCCGCAAGGGTCAAATCGGACGTCAGAAGATCTTCGACGGCATCCTCGACCGGCTCGACACCGACGCGTCCTGACCCACTCCCTTGACAGGATCTCCCACATAAGTACAACAACCGCCGACTGCACAGTCAGCTGGAATATTTTCAGCCCGATGAGTATGAGGCCGCCTACTACGCTCAAATCCAGGCTGAGATGCTCACAGGTGAGCGTAGTGGGTGGTGAGGTGAAATCGGATTCGGACGCTGCGGCCGAGATTGCTATCGCAGCGATTTCCAGAATTCACTAATGGTCGTTGCGATTAGATCGACGTCGAGTAGGAGTGGACCGACGTGTCCCGCGCCGGTCACAGCCACCGCTCGCGCGTGGGGCATCGTTGCCGCGGCGGCTTGGGCGTCGGCCGGCTGCCAGTGCTGGTCGGCAAGGTCGCCGGCGATCAGGAGGGTGGGAACGGTTACGGCGGGTAATTTGTCGGTGAGGGCGCACCAGCTGTGCATAAATCGGATGGTACGTCGTATCGATTCGCGGTCGGCATCCTTGAAGGCGCTCATGAGCTCCGCGGCTCGATCAGGGTGTGCCGCAATCGCGTTGGCACCGAGCAGTGCATCGAACAGCGCTTTGGTGATGAAGCGGTTCGGGCCCATCAGACCGTAGACCAGCGCGAGTGGATACGTTTGCGTCCACCGTTGGCGACGACTGACCGGAGTGACCGGTGCGGCGATGGTCACCAGGCTGCGTAATCGGTATGGCTGGCTGACCGCCAGGGTGATGCCCACATGCCCGCCCCAGGCATTGCCGACCCAATCCACCGGCTCGATGATGCCCAGCTGATCCAGTACCTCGCCGGCGGCTGTCGCGCAGTCATCGAGGGTGAAGTCTCGGTGTATTGGACTGCTGCGGCCGTAACCGGGACCATCGATCGTCACCACGCGCCGATGCGCGCCGAGCGCGTCTATCAGTGGGCCCCAGCTGCGCGAATCGACCCATAGGCTGTGCCACAACACGGCTGGCGGGCCCGAGCCGGCCTGCCCAACGTGCAGCCGTCCGAGGCGGGTGGACACCAGACCGGAATCGGAGATGTGCGCGGTCATGTCGACCTCATCTCTAAATACTTCGGAAAACCGTAGGACCTAAGCATGGCATCTACATACTATCTGTATGCTGATACCATACAGATAGTATGGCCATCGTCAAGGGAAAGCAAGACGCGCGCGAACGGCTCGTGGCGGTGGCGACCGAGTTATTCGGCGAGCGCGGGTACCACCAGACCGGTACCGAGGAGATCGTGCGTCGCAGCGGTGTGACCCGCGGCTCGCTGTATCACCACTTCGCCGACAAAGCGGCACTCTTTGAAGAGGTGTTCGACCGTGCTGACCGGTCGGTGAGCTCACGGGTCCGTGCCGCGGCAAAGGCTGCCGCCGAGCGCGGCGAGGATCCCTGGTCGGTGTTTCTCGCCGGATGGGACGCGGTACTCGAGACCGCGATCGATGAGCCCCTTCAGCGCATCCGTGTCGTGGACGCCCCGGCAGTGCTCGGATGGCAAAGATGGCAGGAGCGCAATGCCCGATACACCCTCGCCAACATCGAGGCCGGCCTCGTCCGCCTCCTCGAGCACGGCGTGCTCGCCCCCCAGCCGGTGGCGCCGCTCGCGGTGCTCCTCATGGGACTCAGCAATCAGGCGGTGGCGGCAATAGCCGGAGCGGAACACCCGCTCCAGGCCCGCCAAGACATCGGTAGAGCCGTGCGTCGCGTGGTCGAAGGACTGCGCTACGGCGCCTGACAGGTCAAGACCTGCAGCTACGCCGCTCGATGCCATCCGAGTTCTACGAGACCGTGCGCTCCTCGAGACAGGCTGCCGGACCCCCGCCCATCGCGAAGGGTCCCCCGGCCCGGGGCACGTCCCAGCGCTTAGGTTGGACGACCGTGAGGGTCACGGAGCTTCACACCGGCTGCCTTGAGCACCATGCCAATAGGTGTGGAACTGAAACCAAGCTCCTTGCCGATTACCGCGAGCGAGCAGCCGTTGGCATAAGCTCCTTCGCCTGGTGCACGAGCCGTGGCGTCATAGTGCGCTGCGAACGTGGTTCACTGATGCGTCGCAGGCGCCGAGAAACGGTGTGACGGTGGAGGCCGAACTGCTTGGCGAGGTCGTACGTAGACTTGCCGCTCCGAGATAACTCCGTCAGCTGGTTCAGCTCGGTTGGGCTTAGCTTGCGGTTCATACGGTAAGTTGGCTTAACCACGTTGACCTGCGGCGATGCTGGACTGATCTGTTCTCTTAGGGCATCCTTATCTGTACGGCTTGATCCGCGCGCCGAACTCGGGACTCGTCCAAAGAGCGAGGTCAGCTACATATTCGAACGCGACCCCACGCGGTCGTGTCCGGAGCCCGTTCGGACAACGCCCGCAGCAGCGCTTCCAGGGGGCGACGCTCGGTAGCCGAGGCGTCTCGGGTCATGCCTTGATGTTTGCCAAACTGCACCGACACGGCAAGTGCTTACCGGTATCAACGAGGCTGGGTCGTGCCACCTGGGCGGTCAGCGTCGGAGTCAATTGCAGCGAGACCCCAAACGCCTCTTCGCGCAGCATTTAAGCAGCACACAGCGCTAATCCGCCTGCCACGACGAGCGGACAGCGAACGGGTCGTCATCGTCGGATTCCCGGCCCGCCAGCCGCGCCACGTTCTGCTCCGACGCCGGCGTCAGGCCGAACTCCCGACCGAAGCGCAGCAGGTCAATCTGCGCGTCCCGCATCGCCGAAAACGCCGGGTTCACCTTCGCCAGACCCGACTGCGGGTTGGTGATCGTCAAGCCCTCAGCCCGAACCCGGTGCAGCGCCTCCACGTACGTAGCCCATGTCTCGCAGAAAGCCGTGAACGCCGCCTGATCCTCACCCTTCAACAAATCCAGGCGCTCCAGTGACGGCGCGCACAGCGCCCACTGCTTGCGGGCCTCCGCCGAAAGCCAGTTCGGCGGCTCAGGGGCGGCGCGCTCGAAGGGCGGGGGCGGCTTGACCAGATTGCCCGAGCTGTCCCGGCCGGGCGAACGGCCATTCAACAGTTTCAACTTCGCCGGGGCCGGACGACGGCCACTGGCGCCACGTACACCAGCCATCAAGGCTCCTTGATTATTTACTGGTAAATCCCGGCCAAATTTACCTGATTTTCAACGCGCGCACACGCGCCGTCACCGCGGCGAGGTCCGCCGGCGGTCGCCAGCGATTAGAACGCCCCTATGGCCTGCGGTTATGGTCATGGCCGTCGGCCGTCGAGGTCGAGATTGACCTCGATCTGGCTCTCGATGTCCGCTATCGCCTTGTCGATGTCCCTGCCGTGGGAGTAGCACGCGTAGGCGGCGGCGAACATGACGGCGCGGGTGGCGATGGCGCGCCAGCAGTCCAGGCAGTCGTCCACCTCGGCGACGATGATGTCGCGGTCGGTGTCGATGTCGATGTCGACCTCGTCGCCGTCGTCGGTGAGTTCGGTGAGGTTGGCCAGTATCAGCCGCAGGGTGAGGATGTGGCGGTGGGCGTCGGTGACGTGGCACCAGCCGTCGCTGGCGTCGTGGTCGGACATCAGTCCGCACGTCCTTCGATGTCGTCGAGGATCACTTGCATCCACCGCTCGATCACCTCGGCGGCGCCCTCGTAGCTGCCACCACCGAGCGCGCACGCGAAGTCGACCGCGATGCAAGCCAACTCGCGGACAATGTCATCGGGCCGATGCGACGACATCTCCTTGCAGACGATACCTGGGCGTCGTAATCATTGCGGGCGACCGCGAGAGTTAGGCGCAGGGCGAGGATCTCGGCTTCGGGGCTCCATCCGGTGTGGGGTGCGGTAGGTGTGCGGGTCATTTCACTCCTTGCGGTTGGTGGTTGAAAGATGCCTGGAGAAGGGAAAGTCACCATTCCGTCGAGGGAAACCGGACTGCGTCCCACTGCTGCCCACTGCTGTCCGGCCGCAGTCGCTCGTGACTGCTGCCCGCTGCCCCTCCTTAAGGGGGCAGCAGTCACGGGCAGCGGTCACGGCAGCGATCATGTGCCAGGTTCCTGGGCAGCAGTCAGAATCGCCCGATAACCGGTTGCTCCGCGCTTTCCTGGTGTCTCGGCGAGACGCCCTGCGACGATCAGGTCATCGACGGCGTCGCGGATTTTGGCTTCACGGAGTTGATGCCCCGCCTTGCGCATTTCCGCGAACAGCGCCCGTAAAGACGACACCGTGCGGTCGGGTAGCGCGGCGACCACGTCGTACACGATGTCGACCACCTCTGCGGCGTTATCCGCGGGTTGATCATCGTCCTTGGGG
>CAWCMF010000027.1:0-371555 GCA_963796545.1 uncultured Actinomycetota bacterium
GGCGGATAGGAGTTCCAAAGCCCCTTTTCCCCCCCGCCGCCGCCGCTGCGCCCCAGCCCCCCGCGCGGCGACCGCGGGCCGCGCGCCCCTGAGGCGCTGCTGCTGGGCGCCAAGGCGCCGGGGCGGCTCCAAACGCCTTTGAGCAGGCGCAGCGGCCTGGAGTCAAGCGATGAGTCTTTGGAGAGGGGTCGAAATGCACGCGGGAGCGATGCGATCGGCATCGGCGGCCAGAGGGCGTGGCAGCTGCACACGGAGGACGGTGTGCCCAGAGACGGAGAGCCGGGGCACGCAGCGCCGGGAAATGCCTCGCAGCGGACGCCCGGCGGCCCTGAGAGCAGGTGACGGGCTGGAGCCGTCCCACACAAACGCGGCTTGGCGCGCTGGCGCAATGGACGGTGGGTCGACCGCCCGCTGCAGATGCCGCAGAATGTTCTTGATGACGTTCCCCGCAGTGATCACTGCGATGCTCCGGAGCGTGCCCTGCTGACACCCCGGGCCGCGTGCCCTGTCCATGGCAAAGACGCGCTTGCGCAATCGCGCCCACGTCCAGTGCGGCGAGACAGTCGAGCCTTCGGTCTCGTCTGCGCCCTGCTGGCGTAGAGTTGGTATAATGGCTGCCCGCAAGTTGCTATGCGGTGACAGGAGCACACATCAAGAAAGGAATGCGTTCCCCGTTCCTGCAGAGGTTAGAGATCTCTGCCATAGAGTGTCAGGGGACGTGTGCTCGCACTGCATGCACGAGGGATCCTATTGTCCCATTGACTCGCGATGGATGTAGGACCAAAGGCCATGTGGTCCCGTGCTGGAATGGAGACAATAACCGGAACGGTACTGGACGCTAGCGGAGTTGCCCGTCCCTGACGCTCTACCGTACCCCATCCTGATCTGCATGTCCAGACTGCGCGCAGCCGTGCTACGCCTTGCTGCGCGCCGCTGTGGCAGGCGGCCGCCGCGTGCTGGGGGAGCCGCCGGCGCTGCGCGCGGGCAGCGACAGCGGCGGGGCGAAAAAGGCGTTAGTTTTTCCTATCCGTGCCCTGGTGTGTGCCTTGCCGATTCAGCCACTCCGCCATCAGTACCAAGCTGGCCAAGCCAGCACGGTGTTGTGATGACGGGAGTTCAGCCAAGGTGTAAGCGAGTTCTAACACTGCAATCTCGGGTGTTGTCTTTTTCTTCGCCATGTCTTCACTCCACAATGAAGCCACGATCCTTGTCATAACAATCCGCGCTGGCGACACCGAGAAACTTTGGCAGCCAACTGGGAGTGTTCGTACGATCTGCGACTATCCTGTGCGGTACACCAACAACGTAGCCGTCATACGGTTTGCGCTCAGCGAGCAGACCCTGCACTGTTTCCAAGTCGATGTCGAGAATGCAGGGTGCGGTATAGTCATCCACATCACGAAAGACACCGGGTGTGGCAAAGTAACCACCATCAAGAAAACGGGCGCTACCGTCAGCCTGTGGATCACGTAATGCATGTATTTCGAGCAGTTCAGCCATCTTCCGTTGACTGACATCGCCCGTACCTAAATCAGCTAAAAACACCTTCGCAATTTGCAGCTCTTCCCGCGTGTAGGGCATAACACATTCCGGTTCATAGGTGTACAGGTGGGCGCGAAAATCCCTACCTCTTGCGAGATGTCTATTCGCTCGCCCAAAGTGTTGTACCAATGACGGCACAGGTGCAACCTCGGTAATCAAGACATCCGCATCAAGGTCTAAACTCATCTCACACACCTGGGTAGTAACAGCAATCGCCGGAGTACCATCTTGTTGAAAGGCCGCCACAGTTTCGCCATGGATGCGTTGGCGGTCACATAAACGGAAACGGCTGTGGTAACTGAGGACTTTAAAGCCAAGTTCTCTGTCGAGCATCAAGGCAACCTGCTGGCAACGTTTCACCGTGTTGACCACCCACAAGACACGCTCCGATCCGTTGACTTCATCTTTGGTGGCATCCTGGAGCGCTTCCCGACGCTGAAGCTCGTCTGTAGCGAGTATGAGGTGGCGCATCCCTGGCTTCATGACCCGCCTGGACCAGATCGACGACAATATCTCACGTTTTGGTCTCCCCAGGCTGAAGATGCGCGCCAGCGACTACATGCGGACCCGGGTCTGGCATGGCTTCATCAGCGATCCGGCGGCTTACTACACCATTCCTTATGTGGGCGGAGGTCAGGTTCTATGGGGATTCCGACTTCCCGCACTTCCGGTCCATCGGGCTGGAAGCGCAGTCGGCCCTGCACGAACTCGTTGGCTCGCTGCCTCGGAAGGACCAGGATATGGTGGTGGGTGGCAACGCGGCCACGGTGTTCAATGTAGATTAAGCTGCCACAGGGGAAAATGCTGCACATCTGTCGCGGCCGTGTGCGGGTGGGGGTGTGGTTCAGATCACACCCTACCCTCATCCTCTCCCAAGGGAACCGGGACAAGAGCCTGGCTAGATATTACGTGTGTTTATACCCAAAGCACCAGCGATTGGTCGTGGCGCCAGTGTTACGCACGGTGTGGCGGGCGCCAGCAGGAATCAACACCTCTTCGCCAAGGCGCGGACGGAGTGTTTGTTCCTGGAATGAACAGTTCGAGTCTCTCCTTCTATGAGGGTGACCAGCTCATCCACATCATGCACAAAATCCTGCCAGACCTGCCCTGGCGGATCCGTCCATAGCGTATAATTAAAACCTCGTTCGGCCCATGCCTGCTTGATCTGTGCTGGCTCCATGCCACTCTCCTTTCGATATCTCTTCTACGTAGTCCTCAGTCGTGTCCGCGCCTCAGGGCTCTTGGCGCACCGTATACCGACATCGCTATTTCTGAGGCCCGAAATCTCTCCGACCCGGTTGGGGGCGAGTACACTCTGTGGTCCACTGCGCCACGAACTACCGCGCTGCACCACTCTAGATAGATAGGTATTGTAAAGCAGATTTTCCCGGGTGTCCCCAGGTTTCGCTCAGCCGGCCTCAGAGCCGGGAGCATAGAAGACATGCAGTGTCCCCAGATCTGACTGGTCGCAGGGAATTGGCGGGGGGTGGGGCTGGCCTGAAATGGCCAGGCACGTCACGCTCTCTGCCTCCTGGTCAATGCCTGAGGCTAGAAGGGAGATGGCCGGACAGACGACACCTCGGCGGCTTGCTCAGCCATGACTTGGTATAGGAGTCAGGGAATGGTCAGCCCTTGGACCAGGATGGAAAATACTACCATGACATAGGTCACCGTGAGCAAGAGATCGTGTCCTGCACCGCTGGGGAGCGACAGCACTAAGGCCACTGAAATCCCGCCACGCAGCCCACCCCAGAGCACCAGCTTTTTGTGAGCTATTGAGGGGTGGAAAAACTGGATCATTGCTCCGGTTTGGCGTTTGGGAAGATCCCAGAGGAGATGATCTTATACCGATTCAATCGATAACCCTTCAATGCGATCAAAGTGCCTGCGGTTGTTCGACAGCAGTGTTAGACCATAGTGCAAACAAGTTGCGACGATCAGGAGATCCAAGTCGCCGATGAGCTGGCCTTGTCGGCGCAGCCTGCCCCGTTCCCGCCCAAAGAATTTGCAGATTCCTCATCGATCCCTAGCACCGTCACGTCTTCAAGGAAGGCATCGAGGGCCTGCCGGCTTTGCTCTGGGTCTCGGGAGTAGTGCACGCCCTCATACAGCTCTGCCAGAGACGCGATGCTCAGCGCGAGCCCTTGAGGACGCAGCTCGCGGAGCCTGTTGACCACGCGCTCGATCTGGTTCAGATGATCGATGACCCAGTCGGTATCACGAGATAGCGCAGGGTCATAGGCGGGGCTCTGGACGCGTAGAAATGAGGCGATCGGCATAGATGTTCCGCTTCAACTCTTCCGCATCGATGAGCCCTTTCCAGCCGCCAGCGGAACGCTCCAGACCCCCAGCATTCGCCTTGGCGGGGAGCCTGATGATGGTGATGGTGAGCACCTCGCCTTCTGGGACGTCAATATGCTCCAAGGGCTCCAAGAGCCCATGGGAAAACCGGGCACGAATGGTGGTGCCCATGGCATGTCTCCTCTGCTGCGTGTGTACAGCGGTTCTCATACATAAGTCTCAGTGTAGGATACTGCCGATATTTGTCAATGCGCGCATGTTTCCAGCGTTAGGTGACGTTGTAGTGCTCGACATCCGGCTTGATCATGCTGTAGCATTGCTGTGAGCTCAAAAAGCGTTACTGGCCGATGCCACAGACCGCCGCGCCGCCGGCGCGACTTCCAATGAAAGATCGGTCGAGGAACAAAAGAATATACAGGGTGTGTCAAGACGATGACTGGTGATCTACTTCTCGATTGGTCTAAGTTCCAACAGGGACCTGTCAGTCCTGCAAAAGCCTTCGAAGCGTTTTCTGCGCAGCTTTTCGAAAGATGGGTGCGGAGAGAGTATGGAGACAATATCCAGTTCTATGCATTACACGGCGCTGGTGGGGACGGTGGGGTAGAGGCTTTTGCTACGCTGGCGGATGGCTCTGTCATCGGGCTCCAAGCAAAATGGTTCCCGGGGAACCTCAATGCCAGTCGAATAAACCAGATTTGGGGTTCTATTACCACCGCAAGGACACGCTACCCCAATCTAGTGCGCTATGTCGTCACCATGCCTACCAATTTGACCCTGGCCGGGCCAGCGCCGAAGCGTGGGGGAAGGGAGGCCTCCAAAAGGAGGTGTCGAGCGCTGGCAAGAGCTGGTTGACAGGGTTACTGCTACCTATCCAGGCCTTATGCTTGAGCGATGGGACGAGCAAGGCCTTCGGAGGCAGCTCGATCTCGAAGCCAACCATGAACTCTACGCCGCGTGGTTCAGCGGCACCTTCCTTTCCTTCTCCGAACTCCACTTGGCCTGGGAAAAAGCACGTGGTCGGCTCCGGGATCGCTACCTCCCTGACTTGCATGCGACTGGTGCACTGGAGGAGGCTCTTGCCTCAGACCTTTTTGAGCCTTCTTGGGTTCATAGCGCGCGCTGTGCTTTTGCTGACGCGAGAGCCCAGTTTACCCAGGCGCTCAATATTGTGGAGGACCTGCGACTTCATCTTGCGCCCCAGGCTAACAGCGACTTCGCCCGGAAGCTTCAGGATACGAGTGCAGTGTTGCGGGCGTGGTGTATCCATGCAGACCTGCTCGACGCAGCGTTCCGTCGAGGACCTCTGGAAGATATCCCTGACGCGCCAGACACTAAGCCCCTCTGGATACTTGCAGACAGGGTGGAAGCTGAACGAGAGAAGGCGTATAGCTGGGACGCCAGTGAGCTATGCGCGCTCCACTGCAACGAGCCGTCGAGTCAGCCAAGGTGATGCGAGAGGTTCATAGCGCCTGGATTGCTGCTTGCCGGCCTCGTGCAGTTGTTGGGCCTCCAGGGTGTGGTAAGACCCATGCTGGCGCGCATGCCGTCAGCATGCAGCTCAGCTCCGGCGCACCGGCGATATTTGTCGCAGCGCGTTTTGTCGACCCGTCCCAAGGGCTACCGCGTATACTCCAGGAGGTGCTTGATCGCCCAGGTTGGTCATTGAGACAACTCCTGGATGGGCTAGAGGCGCTTGCCGTGCTGAGCCAGTGTACAGACGAAACTACCGAACAGCCTTCTCCATTCAAACGCACACTTACTGGTGCTCGATGGACTTGAGGAATCTGTCGGATGGCAACAGTGGGAGCCAACGTATGGCCGACTTGGCTGTGGAGTGCAAGCGGCGTCCCCGTCTCCGTCTCCTACTTGCCATGCGGCCCGAGACTGCTCGCCGTTTAGCTTTGCCGGACGAGTTTGCCGTGCAGTATGTGCACGAAGATGCAGACATTGCGTTGCCAGAACTCTTCCGCCGGTATTGCAAGCACTACAAGGTCAACGCACATGAAGTCCCATGGCTGGGCTGGGCGGTGCGCACTCCGTTAGAAATCCGCCTTATTGCTGAGGAATTTTGCGGTCGCACACTCACCCATGACGATGGCCTACGTGCCAACGTGCTTGGCCTGTTCCAGCGTAAGCTACGCCGGATAGGATGAAGCTCGCACCGCAGCGGGCGTTAACGCTTGGAGTCCGGCCTGCCTCTCTTGATGACCGTCCTGTCTGCGATCGTCGATCTGACACGCCACTTGAGGCCGCCAATGGTCGAGGATAACCACATCATTCAGTTGGTGAAGGAGAAGGACGACGAGTTCACTGCCGAACGCATTCGGTTTGCACTCCAACGGCTCGTGAGCCACGGTCTCGTTGACGAGTGGCAGCCAGCTTCTCGGGATCTTATCCATGTGTGGCACAGACCGAGTATGGAGTTGCCACACACCATCTCTCCGACTTCGTCGTGGCACAGAGTGCGGTCACAAATGTGCTGCCGTTACTGCGCGGCGGCCAGCAGCCAGGCTACCCATCGAGCTGTGTGGCGCGACCAGCCGCCGCTATCTTGTTTGCTGCGCTTCTCGCTGAGGAAGGTTACTTCGTGACGGACGACACCTGGGCCGACAAGACCCGCCCAGCACAGATTACGACAAACCTTCTCTCGGCACTTGCCCTGGTCGCGCCACGTGTCGCCCAGAGTCGGCGAGACTGGGTACAGCAGGTGCTGCTCGAAAGCACCAAAGGAAACCGCGCAGCACTGCGCCGGGTGGTCGTTCCGGTCGCCCGGCTCCCGCATCACCCTCTCGGTCCCCGGTTGCTCGACGAGGCTTTGCGGAGCCTGCCTTTGGCAGAACGGGACCAGATCTGGTCTGTGCCGGACGATCTTTCGGGCAGTGGACCCTGGCAGGGATGGGCTGATGACATTCTTGATAAGGTTGATCTCGACGCCGAGGGAGATCCCTGGGACGGGCGTCCCCTCGTGCTCGCATGGGTCTGCTCTAGCGTTGTCGAGGCGCGTCGCCGACGAGCTCGAGCGATGCTCGCGGTATGGGGGAGCCGCCGCCTTGGTGATATGGTGTGTCTATTGGACCACATGGCCCGCGTGGATGACCCCCAGGTAGTGGAAGATGTGGTTGTTGCAGCTCTTGGCGCCGTTAGCGGTGCGCCCTTCGACGACGAGGCTCTGGTCCCTCTGGCGATGACGGTGGATCGGTTGTTCTTCTGTGACGATGCGGAAGCCTGGACCCCGGATGTTATTGTTCGCATTGCGGCACGTGGAATCATAGAGCGGGTAGCCCTTTTGTGTCCCGGCACTGTTGATCATTTACTCAAACGAGCTCGCCCTCCCTATGCGCCGCGAGGCCCTCAGTGGCCTGAACTCGACGTGGACGAAGCTCGGGAATACTCGTCCGTTGGTAGCAAGATCGTGTGGGGAGATTTGAGTTGGTATGTCGCGGCGCACTGCTTCTCGCCTTTTCTTATGGAGAGACGGGAACATCCTGTTGCGCAGGAAGAGGACCTTCTAGTCTCTGTGGATAAGGGTATTATTGATGCGGTTCTGGCAGGTGGGCTCGCGATGCCCGAAGAAGTAGTGCAACGATGCCGGGCGATGGTCGAGCAGCGGAACCAGCGGACACAGCAGTCCAAGATAGAGTTAGCTAACCGCTTGCAAGCCCGGCGAGAGCTGTATGTACAGGAGGTCACTGAGCAGGGTGAGCCGCTTGATACGCTTGATGAGGAGGGCTTCTTGGGTTGGGCAATGGAACGACATGGCAGTGAAGATGCGCCTCATGAGCGCAAACCGCAGTGGTCAGACGAGCTGAGAGCGCTATACGCTCATGCATCTAAAGTGGCTGGGGTCGCCAACATAGCGCCTGATGCAGTACGAAACGCGCTGATCGCTGCCAAGGTGCGTTCGTGGGGGTGGTCTGAGGTTGGTTTTGGTTGCTATGAGTGGGACAAACTTCCGGAGCGAGTCGACCAGGCCATCGGCAAGCGCCACGGGGCAGGTGCCTCACATGGTTCCCGGAGCGCCGTCGCCACCTTCCAAGAGAAATATGTCTGGGCAGCCGTGAACTGGGTAGCCGGGGAACTGGCTGACCGATTGCCAGTGTGGGACGATATGACTGGCAGTTGGCGGCGCCTTGAGCGGTTGGAGCAACTTGGGACTGGAATGCCCGATCCTCTCCCGCGGAGCGCCCCCAATTCCTCTCCCGTCCCTGCGACTGAGTATCCTCAGTGGATACCAGACGAGCTGTGGCCCGAGCTATTTGCAGATGAAGCCCTCGTACGCCGCGCTGAGCGATGGCTCTCCGAAGCGCCTCTGCCCAATCCACGCGTCTTTGTGCGTGGTCGTATCGAGCCCTGGCAAGATGCCACAGTCCTCGCGGCAACGCTCTTTCGTAGGGGGCACCAGGGCTGCATCGACCAGGCAGTCTGGGTGGCAACCATTGGTGTCCCCATTGCAGTAGCAGAACTCTTTAAGCGAGATATACTGCACCGCTGGTTTAGCCATTTGCACGAAGAGTTTGTGGGGCTCGGTGACGCTGTTATAGTCTCCAGTGCTCGCTTGCTGGGCGCCATGGCTCACCCGTGAAGGTGAGGTACAGACCTACATCAGCCTCGATCATACGGGACGGCCAGTGGAGGTCACACAGTATCCATTAGTGGCTTCCGTGACGACACGGGATGAAGACGAGCATCCCAGGGAGCCCAATGCCTGGTCACCAGCCCCTGTGCTGCGGTCCGCGCTTGGTATTGTGGGAGCTGTCGGCGACCGCCATCAGCGCCAATATATTGACCGTTCCTACAGACCCGTCGCCATCGAGCGGGACGTCCCGCACGAGGCATGGTCTTTTGCGCATCACTATCTCGGGATGGATTTCCATGCGTTCACTAACACGTGTGCTACAGCGGGTCTTGTCCCTATGTGGGTGGTTCGGCTCTGGAGGGAGGCGACCCCTGCACTCTATATGAAGGGGCACGACTTCAATATCCCTCAGGGGCTCGTGCACCGGAGCCGTAACACTCACTGGCTTTTGACCTGGAATGAGCAAGCCAACGACTTTGATGTGGTGACGTTGCAAGATGTCTTGCAGCCGTGGATTTCCAAAAAAGATGCGGGAAAGCAGCGGTAGCATAATTAGGAAGCTATGCGGATAAGCGCCTATACAGACGGTCCACCGCGATCGCATCTATGGAAAATGTGAAAAATTAGAGCAGTTTTCACTGTTCCCAGATCCTACTGGTCGCAGGAAAATGCGGGGGGCGTCCTGTGAGTATGCCAGTTAACCTCGGTGTGTGTGGCATGCCCATACCGCCAAACAACAGGATACGCATGTCCCTATACGCCGTCAACGCGTGTGTGTGCGCCTGCAGCAGGTCGGTCAGTGCGGTGACGTGCCTGACCTGGTGGAAGTCGTGGATGACCTGCAGGCTCGCTTCAACCTGCCGGTCGCTCACCTGCGCTCTTGGCACCAGCGTGCGGTACTTGGCATCGACGTCGGCCCAGTTAATGCCATGCACGCCGGCTCCCTTTGGCGCGTAGACGGTGTTCGAGAAGGTCCGGCCGTCCCTGGTGCGAATGGTCACGGTGGCGCCCTGCTTGTAGCGCTCGACGTTTTCGGTAGGCGGCGCGCCGACTCTGACCTTGTCGATGAGTTGAAGACGAAGTTCAACAACGTCTCCTGCCATCCCAGCGCCTCCTGCGCCGACTCCTGCAGGTCGGCGTCGACCTCTTGGTCGAACACGATTCCCGCGCCCGGCCGGATCAACGTGCTGAGCGCCCAGGCGAGAACGGCAGCGACGAACGAGAACCCGAGCATCCATTTGAAGGTGCGCGCCGCGATCCTGCCGGTGCCTGCACCGGCCATCGAACCCGTCGCCACGATCACCGACGCCATGACCAGCGGGACGATCGACATCTGGATCAAGCGGATGAACAGGTCACCGATGAATTTCAGGTTGGCCGCCCATTCACCGACGAGCAGGCCGAACACGATGCCACCGATCGCGGCGACACCGATCTGGACTGCGGGGTGCGACAGCGTTTTCTTCATAGGGTGAGCACCGTACGACCGGCGGGCTACCGGTGCGTGCCCTGCCGATTGCGCCTCTGTTACAGCGGCTGGGTCAGACGTGCAGAAGCGTCGGCAGCGCCAGCGCCGAATCCACGGCGAGAGCGCAGAACACGACGGCCAAGTAGTTGTTGGATTGCAGGAACAGTTTCAGCGGCTTCACCGGTTCGCCGCGGCGAACCCCGGCATACAGCTGGTGGGCCATCACCAGGAACCAGGTCCCGGCCACGATCGCCACCGCCGTGTACAGCCAGCCTGTCGTCAGCGCCAGAGCGAGCGTCGCAATCACCGTCAGCCAGGTGTAGATCAGGATCTGCTTGGTGACCTGCAGCTCGGTGGCGACCACGGGCAGCATCGGAACGCCTGCCGCCTCGTAGTCGTCCTTGTAGCGCATCGCCAGAGCCCAGGTGTGCGGCGGAGTCCAGAAGAAGATGATGAGGAACATCACCAGCGCCGGCCACTGGATCGTCCCCGTGACCGCGGACCAGCCGATCATCACCGGCATGCAGCCGGCCGCGCCGCCCCACACCACGTTCTGGGAGGTGCGTCGCTTGAGCAGCAGCGTGTAGACGAGCACGTAGAACGCGATGGTGGCGCCGGCGAGGTGGGCCGACAGCATGTTCGTGGTCCACCACAACCAGAAGAACGAGGCGACCGACAGCGTCAGGCCGAAGACGAGCGCGTGGCTGCGGGGCACCGTGGCGCGGGCGAGGGCCCGGCGTTCGGTGCGCTTCATCTTCTTGTCGATGTCGGCGTCGGCAACGCAGTTCAGCGTGTTGGCGCCCGCGGCGGCCAGCAGTCCACCGACCAATGTGTTGAGGATCAGCAGCGGGTCGACGGTGCCCCGGTTGGCCAGCAGCATCGCCGGAATGGTGGTCACCAGCAGCAGCTCGATGACGCGCGGCTTGGTCAGCCCGATATAGCCAAACAGGCGAGTGCGGAATCCGATCGGCCCCTCAGCGGCATCGCTGACGAGGTGGCCTTCGCGAATTCTCACGCAACCAACTCCTCAACACCGGCGTGGGGCTTACCCCGAGGGGCATCTACTACAGAGGATGGTAGACCGCTGCCGCCGGTGCCCGAAATTGCAGGGTCGAATCACAGTCGCCGCGGGATGAGCTCTGCGTCGGCGGTGCGTTCCCCACTAGGGTGGGTGCTGCGGATCGATACCGCCCGCCTAGCGAAGGAGTGCGCCTCGTGACCACGGTCGAAGAGATCAATTCCCTCACCCGGCCTGACCATCCGGACGACTGGACTGATCTGGATTCGCGGGCCGTGGACACCGTCCGTGTGCTGGCTGCCGACGCCGTGCAGAAGGTCGGCAACGGCCATCCCGGCACCGCCATGAGCCTTGCCCCGCTGGCCTACACGCTGTTCCAGCGGCAGATGCGGCACGACCCCAACGACGTGCACTGGCTCGGCCGCGACCGCTTCGTGCTGTCCTGTGGGCACTCCAGCCTGACGCTCTACATTCAGCTCTATCTCGGTGGCTTCGGCCTCGAGCTCTCCGACATCGAGGCGCTGCGGACGTGGAAGTCCAAGACCCCTGGCCATCCCGAGTTCCGGCACACCGCCGGAGTGGAGATCACCACCGGCCCACTCGGCCAGGGTCTGGCCTCCGCGGTGGGCATGGCCATGGCAGCCCGCTACGAGCGAGGTCTTTTCGACCCGGATGCCGCGCCGGGCACCAGCCCGTTCGACCACCACATCTATGTGATCGCCTCCGACGGCGACATGGAGGAGGGCGTCACCAGCGAAGCGTCGTCGCTGGCGGGCACCCAGCAGCTGGGCAACCTGATCGTCTTCTACGACAAGAACCAGATCTCCATCGAGCACGACACCAACATCGCGCTGTCGGAAGATGTCGCGGCGCGCTACCGCTCCTACGGCTGGCACGTGCAGGAGGTCGAGGGCGGCGAGAACGTCGTCGGAATCGAAGAAGCGGTCGTCGAGGCCAAGAAGGTCACCGACAAGCCGTCGTTCATCGCGGTCCGCACGATCATCGGCTATCCCGCCCCCACCAAGATGAACACCGGCGGGGTGCACGGCTCGGCGCTGGGTGACGAGGAGGTGGCGGCCACCAAGAAGGTGCTGGGCTTCGACCCCGACAAGACCTTCGAAGTCAGCGATGAGGTCATCGAGCACACCCGTGGTCTGCAGGCCCGCGGCAAGGAAGCCCACGAGAAGTGGCAGCCCGGGTTCGACGCGTGGGCTGAGCGGGAGCCCGAGCGCAAGAAACTGCTCGACCGACTGCTGGCGCAGGAACTGCCCGACGGCTGGGACGCTGACATCACCTACTGGGAGCCCGGCTCCAAGGCGGTGGCCACCCGCGCGGCGTTCGGCCAGGTACTCAACGACGTGGCACCGAAGCTGCCCGAGCTGTGGGGCGGCTCCGCAGACCTCGCCGGTAGCAACAACACCACTATCAAGGGTGTGAAATCGTTTGGCCCGCCGTCGATTTCGACAGAGGACTTCACCGCTGACTGGTACGGACGGGTGCTGCACTTCGGCATCCGCGAGCACGCGATGGGCTCCATCCTGTCGGGCATCGTGCTGCACGGCCCGACCCGGGCCTTCGGCGGCACGTTCCTGCAGTTCTCCGACTACATGCGTCCGGCGGTGCGGCTGGCATCGCTGATGGACATCGACACCATCTACATCTGGACGCACGACTCCGTCGGCCTGGGTGAGGACGGCCCCACCCACCAGCCCATCGAGCACCTCGCCGCACTGCGCGCGATCCCCAACCTCTCGGTCGTCCGCCCCGGCGATCCCAACGAGACCGCGTACGCGTGGCGCAGCATCATCGCCCGTGGCAACGGCAGTGGTCCGGTCGGTTTCATTCTGACCCGGCAGGGAATCCCGGTCCTGGAAGGCACCAGCTCCGACGGCGTCGCCAAGGGCGGCTACGTGCTCGGCGGCGGCGACGCCACCGGAGCCGATGTCATCCTCATCGGCACCGGCTCTGAACTGCAGCTGGCCGTCGAGGCCAAGAAGCAGCTCGCGGACAAGGGCGTCACCGCAGCGGTCGTGTCGATGCCGTGCGTCGAGTGGTTCGAGTCGCAGCCGAAGGAGTACCGCGACACCGTGTTGCCCCCCACCGTGTCCGCGCGCGTCGCCGTCGAGGCCGCGGTCGCACAGAGCTGGTACAAGCTCGTCGGCGACACCGGCGAGATCATCTCCATCGAGCACTACGGCGAATCCGCCGACGACAAGACGTTGTTCCGCGAATTCGGTTTCACCCCAGAGGCAGTGGTGGCTGCAGCGGAACGCACCATTGCGAATTGACCGCACCGCGGTCGCCGCCAACTAGAAGCAATAGATGAGGAATTGACATGACCCAGAACCCGAATCTGGCGGCCCTCGCCGCCGCTGGTGTGTCGGTGTGGCTCGACGACCTGTCTCGCGAGCGGTTGCAGACCGGCAACCTCCAGGAGCTCATCGACACCAAGGCGGTCGTGGGCGTGACGACCAACCCGTCGATCTTCCAGGCCGCGTTGTCCAAGGGCAACGCGTACGACGACCAGGTCAAGGAGCTGGCCGAGCGCGGCGCCGACGTCGACGCGACGATCCGGACGGTCACCACCGACGACGTCCGCAACGCCTGTGACGTCCTCGCCAAGCAGTACGAGTTGTCCGACGGCGTGGACGGCCGGGTGTCCATCGAGGTCGATCCCCGCCTGGCCCACGACACCGACAAGACGATCCTGCAGGCCATCGAGCTGTGGAAGATCGTCGACCGGCCGAACCTGCTGATCAAGATCCCCGCGACGGAGGCAGGCCTGCCTGCGATCACGGCCGTGATCGCAGAAGGCATCTCGGTGAACGTGACGCTGATCTTCTCCGTCGAACGGCACCGCGCGGTGATGGACGCCTACCTCGCGGGCCTGGAGAAGGCCAAGGAAGCCGGCCACGACCTGTCCCGAATCCACTCTGTCGCATCGTTCTTCGTCTCCCGGGTGGACACCGAGATCGACAAGCGACTCGAGGACATCGGCACCGACGAGGCACTGGCGCTGCGCGGCAAAGCGGGTGTCGCCAATGCCCGCCTTGCCTACGCCGCCTACGAGGAGGTCTTCCTCGGCGGTGACCGCTTCGGCCCGCTGCAGTCGGCCGGCGCCCGGGTGCAGCGCCCGCTGTGGGCGTCGACCGGGGTGAAGAATCCGGACTACTCGGACACGCTCTACGTCACCGAGCTCGTCGCTCCCAACACCGTCAACACGATGCCGGAGAAGACGATGGACGCCGTGGCCGACCACGGCGTCGTCACCGGTGACACCGTCACCGGCCGCGCCGCTGAGTCGCAGGAGATCTTCGACCAGCTCTCCGCCGTCGGAATCGACCTGACCGACGTGTTCCTCGCCCTGGAGAACGAGGGCGTCGACAAGTTCGAGAAGTCGTGGCAGGAGTTGTTGGAAGCCACCCAGGGCCAGCTCGACGAAAAGAAGTGATCACGTCAGCCATGACCGAGACGTGGCAGAACCCGTTGCGGGACAAGCGCGACAAGCGCATGCCCCGCATCGCAGGGCCGTGCAGCGTCGTCATCTTCGGCGTGACGGGCGATCTGGCCCGCAAGAAGTTGATGCCTGCGATCTACGACCTGGCCAACCGTGGCCTGCTGCCGCCGTCGTTCGCGCTGGTGGGATTCGCGCGCCGCGACTGGGCCGACGAGGATTTCGGCCAGGTGGTGTACGACGCGGTCAAGCAGCACGCACGCACGCCGTTCCGCCAAGAGGTGTGGGATCGCCTGGCCGAGGGATTCCGGTTCGTCCAGGGGACATTCGACGACGACGCCGGATTCGCCCGGCTGGCCGAAACGCTGGACAAACTCGACGCCGAGCGCGGCACGGGAGGCAATCACGCGTTCTACCTGTCGATTCCACCGAACGCGTTCCCCGTGGTGTGCGAGCAACTGCAGAAGTCGGGGCTAGCTCGCCAACACGACGGCAGTTGGAGCAGGGTCGTCATCGAGAAGCCGTTCGGGCACGACCTGGCCAGCGCCCGTGAGCTCAACGCCGTGGTCAACGGCGTGTTCCCCGAGGAGTCGGTGTTCCGCATCGACCACTACCTCGGCAAGGAGACCGTCCAGAACATCCTGGCGTTGCGGTTCGCCAACGAACTCTACGAACCCATCTGGAACGCGCATTACGTCGACCACGTGCAGATCACGATGGCCGAGGACCTCGGATTGGGCGGCAGGGCAGGCTATTACGACGGGATCGGTGCTGCACGTGACGTCATCCAGAATCACCTGATCCAGCTGCTGGCCCTGACCGCGATGGAAGAGCCGGTCAGCTTCAACCCGCACGAGCTGCAGGCCGAGAAGATCAAGGTGCTCTCGGCGACCCGCCCGTTGGAGCCGCTGGACCAGACCACTGCGCGCGGGCAGTACGCGGCCGGCTGGCAGGGCAGCGAGAAGGTGCCCGGACTGCTCGAGGAGGAGGGGTTCGCCGCGGACTCCACCACGGAGACCTTCGCCGCCATCACGCTGGAGGTCGACACCAGGCGATGGGCGGGTGTGCCGTTCTTCCTGCGCACCGGAAAGCGGTTGCCGCGCAGGGTGACCGAGGTCGCACTGGTCTTCAAACGGGCGCCGCATCTGCCGTTCGACACCACGATGACCGAGGAACTCGGTAAGAACGCACTGGTGCTGCGGATCCAGCCGGACGAGGGGATCACGACGCGATTCGGCTCCAAGGTCCCCGGCAGCGCGATGGAGGTCCGCGACGTCAACATGGACTTCTCCTACGGCTCGGCATTCGCCGAGGACTCACCGGAGGCCTACGAGCGACTGATCCTCGACGTCCTGCTCGGCGAACCGTCACTGTTCCCGGTCAATGCCGAAGTCGAATTGTCTTGGGAGATATTGGATCCGATTCTCGAGAACTGGGCCTCCCACGGCCATCCGGATCCGTATGAATCCGGTACCTGGGGCCCGAAATCGGCGTACGACATGGTGCATCACCTCGATCGGGAATGGAGGCGGCCGTGACGAGCGCTCGCGCGAGGAACAGACAGACACTGACGAGCGCTCGCGCGAGGAACAGACAACTATGATCGTCGAACTCGCCGACACCACAACCAACGAGATCAACAAGAAGATCACCGAGGTCCGCGAAGAAGGCGGGGCGCTCACCCTCGGCCGGGTCCTGACCCTGGTGATCGCACCGGACTGCGAGGAGACGCTCGAATCCTCGATCCAGGCGGCGAACTTCGCCAGCCGCGAGCATCCCTGCCGCGTGATCGTCGTGCTCGCCGGCGACCGCGAGGCATCGACGTCCCGCGTGGATGCCGAATTGCGGGTAGGCCGCGACGCGGGCGCCGGCGAGGTCGTGGTGCTGCGCCTGCACGGCGAACTCGCCGATCATGCCGACAGCGTCGTGTTGCCGTTCCTGCTGCCCGACACCCCGGTGGTGGCGTGGTGGCCCGCGTCCGCCCCTGACACACCGTCCCAGGATCCGTTGGGCCAGCTCGCGGTCCGTCGGATCACCGACGCCACCAGCGCCCCGGATCCGCTGGCGGCGATGAAGAGCCGACTACCGGGTTATGCCGCCGGTGACACCGACATCGCTTGGAGCCGCATCACCTACTGGCGTGCGCTGCTGGCATCGGCGATTGACGAGCCACCCCACGAACCGATCGAGTCCGCGGTGGTGTCCGGCCTGAAATCCGAACCCGCGCTGGACATTCTGGCAGGCTGGCTGGCCAGCAGGATCGACGGTACGGTCACGCGCGCGGTGGGCACGCTCAAGGTCGAATTGCACAGGGCCAGCGAGACCGTGACTCTCAGTCGCCCGCAGGAGGGTCTGACCGCGACGCTGAGCCGTACGTCTCGCCCGGTCGCACTCGTTCCGTTGGCGCGACGCGATGCCCCGGAGTGCCTCGCCGAGGAGCTGCGGCGGCTCGACGCGGACGAGATCTACCGTGAGGCATTGACCGGAATCGACAAGGTGGCATACCGATGAAGCCGATTATCGAAACCTATTCCGACACTGCCTCATTGGTCGCCGCGACCGGTGACCGGCTGGTCGAGGCCATCACCGCGGCGATCGCTGCGCGCAACGAGGCGTCTGTCGTGCTGACCGGTGGCGGCACGGGTATCGGCCTGCTCAAGCGAGTGGGCGAACGCAGCGACGAGATCGACTGGTCGAAGGTGCACGTCTACTGGGGCGACGAACGGTTCGTCCCAGCCGATGACGACGAGCGCAACGACAAGCAGGCCCGCGAGGCGCTGCTGGATCACGTCGGCATCCCCGAGACCAACGTGCACGCAATGGCCGCGACAGACGGTGAGTTCGGCGACGACCTCGACGCCGCCGCCGAAGGATATGCCCAGCTGCTGGCCGAGACGTTCGACCCGCTGGGACCCGAGTTCGACGTGCATCTGCTCGGCATGGGCCCTGAAGGCCACATCAACTCGCTGTTCCCTGACACCGCGGCCGTACAGGAGACCGAACGGCTGGTCGTGGGCGTGACGGACTCCCCGAAGCCGCCACCGAGGCGAATCACGTTGACGATTCCTGCGATTCGTCGCTCACGTGAGGTGTGGCTGGTGGTGTCGGGCGAGGGAAAGGCCGACGCGGTGGCCGCAGCGGTGGGCGGCGCGAAGCCCATCGACATCCCTGCCGCCGGCGCGGTGGGCGCGGAAGCCACCGTGTGGTTGCTCGACGAGGCAGCAGCGTCGAAGCTCTAACGGCGCTGCCTGAGGCCGGACGAGACGACGAGCACCGACAGGACGACAGCCACCAACAGCAGTGCCGGAACATCGCCCCACAGGTGTCCCATGTGGTGGCCGCCGCCGAAGGACTGCACCGCCATTATCGCGGCGTGGACGACGCTCGAGCACACTGCGAACCAGATCAGACTGACGTTGCCCTCGGGGCGCCGGGCCGCATTGCACAGGAAGACGCCCAGCACCGCATACAGGCCGACGATCATCATGAAGTAATCGGATTCATAGGGCGCGCCGTGATGCCAGGCCCAGCCCGACGGCCAGACCACGGCCAACGGATAGAGCAACAGCATCACCGCGCCGAACAGGACGAGCGCCACCTGAAGCAATCGATACCTGGTGCTGACTGCCATTGCACACTCCTACGTACTCACCCCTGAGCTATCAAATCGAAGAGCGATACTAGAGCCGCATTAGAAAGATTCGCCGGGATATCAACCTGATCTGCTTCGGCAATCCCATCGGACCGGCGAGCATTTGCCCGGTCGAAGTCGCTTTAAGCTGGGACTTCGACTGCGCGGCACACCTCGCCCTGGCTGCAATGACCCTTCCCTGCATGTGGGGGTTGATGCATGCGACGATAAGCGCCGTCGTACCAACAGCAGCAAATGCCGGCGACCGACGAATTCGAGTCAAGACGCTAGGAGCATTGGATGAATCGGATGATGGCTCCGGCGGTTCGGGGAGCAGTGACGAGAGCAGCCCTGGCCGGCGTGCTGATGGGGGTAGCTGCGACGGGTGCAGCTGTGCCGGCGTACGCAACGTGGGGCTCGGCCGGCCGGACCGTGGCCCCCGCTCCTCTGCAAGCTCCCGATCCCGGGGGTCCCACCAGTCCGGACGATCCGAGATGCATCGTGATACCCGAGTTGCCCGTGTGTCAGGGCGGGCCCTACGACGGCGTTCCCACCAGTCCGTCGGATCCCGCGTGTATATCCCAGCCTCTCAGCCCGATATGCCAGGGCGGCCCGTACGCGCCGCCCCCAGCACTGGTGCCGGCACCGCCGCCGCCCGCGGCACCGGCGGCCCCTCCGGTCATCGCCCCGCCAGGGTGATGGCCCCACCACCCGTGATGCCCGCAATGCCGCTGGTATGCGGCTACCCGGGCGACCCGCCGCCCGTCGCGGCGGCGCGGGCATCCGCATACCCCGCCATGTACTGGGTGACGCGTTCTGTCAGCCGGGCCCCATTCGGCCTCGGATCCCGGTCGCACTGTCGTGTCGGCATGTAGATCAGACGTCCGCGGTGCCCGATCGGTTCCACGTTGCCGCGAGGAGCGCAGGGGCCGGGACCGGGGGTTCACTTCAGCGCCGAATCGCAGGTCCGAATCCGATGGCCACGCTGCGACTTTCGAGGGTGAGACCCACCTCATGCCATTGCGGCACACAGCGTGCACCCCCGCATTGACACTCGTGCACGCATCTGCGCCACCGCATCCGACTCGTGGGTCATACTGGCCGGATGGCAGACAAAGGTGGCAGGCCCGCCGTCCGGACGGGTGGGGAACGGATCAGGAAGCTTGCGCAGGCAGCCCTGAACGCCGATGTCACGGTCGAACAGGTCGACTCCATCCTCGAAGGTCTCGGCGGAACACTGGAGGACCTCAACAACTCGACCGGCAACCTTGACGCCACCCTCGAGCGGTTCAACGACACGATCAACCAGATCAACGAGCTGGCGCCGCGTCTGCACGGCGTGGTCGACCGCATGGAGGGCATCGTCGCCCGGGTCGAACGGATCGTCGGTATCGGCGAATCGGTGATCTTTCCGATCGCCGCCACCGAACAGACGATCCGCGGCGCGATCGACAGGGTGCGCCGCTCCACGGGCCTTTGACCCCGTGATCGCGGCGCCGCCACGGCGACGTCGGCACGGGCTGCAGGCCCAGCGCTATCCGCTGTTGCGCAGGGCGGTAGCCAGGCCGCTCATCGTCAGCAGGATGCCGCGCTGGACGAGTTCGTCCTCGTCTCCGGACCGGTAGCGGCGCAGTAACTCCACCTGCAGGTGATTCAGCGGCTCCAGGTACGGGAACCGGTTGAACACCGACCGGGCCAGCGACGGGTTGTCGGCCAACAGGTCGTCATGCCCGGTGATCAGTTTGTGCATGCGGATCGTGCGCTCGTGTTCGTCGGCGATCTTGTCGAACACTCGCGCGCCGCAGCGCCTCGTCCTCGACGAGTTCGGCGTACCGCGCAGCCAGTCCCAGATCGGATTTCGCGAGCACCTGAGCCATGTTCGACAGCACCGTGGCGAAGAACGGCCAGCGCCGGTAGAGGTCCTGCAGAACCTCCAGCCGGCCTCGGCTCTTCGCCGTCGCCGACGTACTGCTCGAACGCCGTGCCGGTGCCGTACCAGCCGGGCAGCATCACCCGCGACTGGCTCCACGCCAGCACCCAGGGGATCGCCCGCAGATCCGAGATCGATGTCGTCGGCTTGCGTGAGGTCGGCCTGCTGCCGATGTTGAGCGCACCGATCTCACTGACCGGCGTGGACGCCTTGAAGTACTCCACGAATCCCGGTGTCTCATGGACGAGTTCGGAGTATGCGCGCTGCGCCCGCGCCGCGAGATCGTCGAGCACCTCGTAGGCAGGTTCCGCCTCGTCGCCGAGACCCTCGACGTCGAGCAGCGTCGACTTCCAGCGTCGCGGCGACCAGCGTCTCCAGGTTGCGGTGCGCGATTCTGGGCTCGGCGTACTTGGCGGCGATGATCTCGCCCTGCTCGGTGATCCGCAGCGAACCCTGCACCGCGCCGGGCGGCTGCGCGAGGATCGCGTCGTAGCTCGGGCCGCCGCCGCGGCCGACGGTGCCGCCGCGACCGTGGAAGAGCCGCAACCGGATTCCGGTCTTGCGCGACGACTCCACCAGGTCGAGTTCGGCGCGGTACAGCGCCCAGTTCGCGGCGAGGTAGCCGCCGTCCTTGTTGGAATCCGAGTAGCCGAGCATGACCTCCTGGCTGTCGCCGCGCGCCGCGACCACTGCCCGGTACAGCGGAAGGTCAAGCGCCGCTTCGAGAATCGACGAGCCCCGCTGGAGGTCGTCGATGGTCTCGAACAACGGCACGACCCCGACCGGCGCGAACGGGTGCTCCGACGACGCGTCCAGCAGGCCTGCCTCTTTGAGCAGGATGCGCGGCCTCGAGCATGTCCGACACCGACTGGCACATCGAGATGATGTAGTTCGGCACCGCCTGCGGACCGAAGACGTGCACCGCCCTGGCCGCGGCGGCGACGATGTCGAGTTCCTTGCGCGCCAACTCGGACAGCTCGGCGTCCGGGCCGGTCAGCGGCCTGCGGGTGGCCAGTTCGGCGGCCAGCATCTCGACGCGCTCCGACTCATCCAGCGACGCGTAGTCGGAATGCACCCCGGCCCACGCCAGCAGCTCGGCGATGACCTCCTCGTGCACATCGGAGTTCTGCCGCAGGTCCAGCCCGGACAGGTGAAAACCGAAGACGCGCACCGCTTCCCGCAGTCGCGCCAGACGGTCGTCGGCCAGCACGGCGCTGCCGTTGGCGCGCAGCGACTCGTCGATGGTGTCGAGGTCGGCCAGCAATTCACCCGGCGTCCACATAGGCGATCCATGCCGAGGTCGAGTTCGTATTCGGGTTGGCGGTCGAGGATCTGCTGTGCGGTCGCCGTCAGCCGCGCATGCACGACCCGCAACGCGCGGCGGTAGGGTTCGTCGGCGCGCGCCGGCTCGTGGCAGGCGTCGGCGAGTGCGGCCAGCCCGTCGCTGATGTGCACCAGCCGCACCGACATCGACAGCTCCTGCTCGAGCGCGGTGAGCTCGACGAAATAGTGCGCGAGCGCCGTGTAGGCGGCGTTGCCGGTCGCCAGCCTGACCACCTCGGCGGTGACGTTCGGGTTGCCGTCGCGGTCGCCGCCGATCCACGAACCGGGCCGCAGGATCGGCTCCTCCAGCAGGTCCGGCGTCCGGCCAGCGTGCCTGCAGCGCCGCCCGCACCTCGGCGTTGACCTGCGGGATGACCTCGAAGAACGCCGCCGGGTAGTACCGCAGCCCGGTTTCGATCTCGTCCTGGATCTTCAAGCCGGGACAACCGGATCAGCGCGGTCTGCCACAGCGTGAGGATGTGGCGGCGCAATTCGAGTTCGACGTCGCGGCCGTCGCCGGTCTTGGTGTGCCCGTGCAGCCGCAGCCGCATCAACTCGGTGATGCGGTGCTGGGTGTCGAACACGGTGCGGCGCCGCGTCTCGGTGGGATGCGCGGTGATGACCGGGGACACCAACGCGCCGACCAGGGCGTCGGCGACGGTGTCGGCGTCCAGCGCGGCGGCGTCGAGCTTCAGGTACGTGGCGGCGAGGGTGCTGTCCTGCGGCGGCTCCCCTGCCGCTTCGTGCACCGCCCGGCGGCGCTCCCGGTGGATGTCCTCGGCCACATTGGCCAGCAGCGCGAAATGGGTGAACGCGCGGATCACCGGGATCGCGACGGTGGACGTCGACACCGTCGAACAGTTTCGGCCATATCGGCGCGGTCGATCTCGGACCGGCGCACGCGGAAGGATTCGACGCGCGCGCGTTCGACGAGGTCGAACACCTCGTCGCCGTTCTGCTCGCGGACCGTGTCGCCGAGAATCGCGCCGAGCAGCCGGATGTCCTCGCGCATCGGCTCGGTGGCTTCCCGGCCCACCTGGGTGCGTTGCACGGCTCCGATCGGTTCGAGGGCGGTGTCGGAGAATCCGAAGGTGGGGGCATCGGTCGATTATCCGGGTTGCCCGTCGCTGTCGCAGAACGAGACAGGTCAGACACCGGTGACGCTGGGAGAAGCGGAACGTGACGATCGAAGCCGCGCACTCATGGCGAATGGGACCACGAACCGGGCGGCATCACGCCGGGAAAGCCGCGAACTTCACGGTGCGGGTTGACGATCTCCAGGTCGGTCGATCCGGTACGTCTCGCCCGCGGGAGGGTCGGACGCCAGTACTTCGCTCAGACGCCGTATTTGATGGGCAGCGCCATCCCGACGATGGACACCACCCAGATGCCGGTGACGAACAGCGTCAGCCGGTCGAGGTTCTTCTCGACCACGGTCGAGCCGGACAGGCTGGACTGCACACCGCCGCCGAACAGGCTGGACAGACCGCCACCCTTGGCGCGGTGCAGCAGGACCAGGAGCACGACCAGCACGCTGGTGACGACCAGGGTGATCTGCAGAGCCAATTCCATGGCCGCCAGACTACACGTCGGCGACCGACAATTGGCACCGTGTGCCTGGTACAAGTGCGAACCGCATGGCGCGATCAGGGCAGCGGACCACCGGCGGCGATCGCCGACAGGGTGGCGAACTGCTCGGCGTCCAGCGACGCGCCGCCGACCAGGGCGCCGTCGACATCGGCCTGACCGACGATCTCGCCGACGTTCTTGGCGTTGACCGAGCCGCCGTAGAGCACCCGCACGCCCGCGGCGATCTCCGGCGACGCCAGCTCGCCCAGTTCGTCGCGGATCGCCTCGCAGACCTCCTGCGCGTCGGCGGCGCTGGCCACCCGGCCGGTGCCGATCGCCCACACCGGCTCGTAGGCGATGACGACCTGGCCGATCTGCTCGGCCGACAGCCCCGCCAGCGAGCCTCGAGCTGGTTCGACGTTGTACTCGACGTGGCTCGCCGGCCTCGCGGATGTCGAGGCCCTCGCCGATGCAGACGATCGGGGTCAGCCCGTGCTTGAGCGCGGCCGCGCGCCTTGGCGGCACCAGCGCGTCGTCCTCGTTGTGGTAGGTGCGCCGCTCGGAGTGCCCGACGACGGCGAACGTGCAGCCCAGCTTGGCCAGGAACGCGCCGCTGATCTCGCCGGTGTAGGCGCCGGAATCGTGCTGGCGACACATCCTGCGCGCCGTAGGTGAGCCGCAGCTTGTCGCCGTCGACCAGCGTCTGCACGCTGCGCAGGTCGGTGAACGGCGGGATGACGGTGACGTCGACCTTGTCGAAGTACTTGTCCGGCAACGAGAAAGCGATCTTCTGCACCAGCGCGATGGCCTCGAAGTGGTTGAGGTTCATCTTCCAGTTGCCGGCGATCAGCGGCTTACGGGACACGATGACTCCTCAGCTTCAGTACTCGACAGGACTTGATGCCGGGCAGCTCTTTGCCCTCAAGGTATTCCAGCGACGCGCCGCCACCGGTGGAAATGTGCGAGAAACCGTCGTCGGGCAGGCCGAGCTGGCGCACCGCGGCCGCCGAGTCGCCGCCGCCGACGACGCTGAACGCGCCCTTGCCGGTGGCGCTGATGATGGCCTCGGCGACACCCTTGGTGCCCGCCGCGAACGCCGGGAACTCGAACACGCCCATCGGGCCGTTCCAGAACACGGTCTTGGCGTTGGACAGCAGCGCGGTGAACCGCTTCACCGACTCCGGGCCGATGTCCAGGCCCATCTTGCCGTCCGGGATCTTGTCGGCGGCCACGGTCTCGGCCGGCGAATCGGCGGCGAACTTCTCGGCGACGACGATGTCCACCGGCAGGTGGATCACGTCGCCGTAGTCGTCGAGCAGCTTGCTTGCAGGTGTCGATCATGCTCTTCCTGCAGCAGCGAGCCGCCGACCGAAAGCCCTTGTGCGGCAAGGAAGGTGAAGCACATGCCGCCACCGATGATCAGGCTGTCGGCCTTGGTGGCCAGGTTCTCGATGACCGCGAGCTTGTCCGACACCTTGGAGCCGCCGAGCACCACCGCGTACGGGCCGCTCGGTGGACTCGGTCAGCTGCTCGAGCACCTTGACCTCGGCGGCGACCAGCGTGCCCGCGTAGTGCGGCAGCAGCGTCGCGACGTCGTACACCGACGCCTGCTTGCGGTGCACCACACCGAAGCCGTCGGAGACGAACGCGCCGTCATCGCCGACGAGCTCGACCAGCGCCTTGGCCAGCGCCAGCCGTTCGGCGTCGTCCTTGCTGGTCTCGCGCGGATCGAAGCGGATGTTCTCCAGCAGCAGCACGTCGCCGTCGGTCAGCCCCTCGGCGCGGGCGAGCGCGTCGCTGCCGACGACGTCACCGGCCAGCTGGACGTGCCGGCCGAGCTGCTCGCCCAGCGCCGCCGCGACCGGGGCCAGCGAGAACTTCGGATCCGGCTCGCCCTTGGGCCGGCCGAGGTGCGCGGTGACGACGACCTTGGCCCCGGCGTCGACCAGCGCCTTCAGCGTCGGCACCGACGCGATGATGCGGCCCGGGATCGGTGATCGTGCCGTCGTCGTCGAGCGGGACGTTCAGGTCGGAGCGCACCAGCACGCCCCGCCCCGAGACCCCTTCGGCCAGCAGATCGTCGAGTGACTTGATCAGCCATCGTCGCTAGAGCGACTTGCCGACGAGGCCGACCAGGTCGACGAGGCGGTTGGAGTAGCCCCACTCGTTGTCGTACCAGGACACGACCTTGGCCTGGTTGTCGATGACCTTGGTCAGCGCGAGTCGAAGATCGAGCTGTGCGGGTCGGTGACGATGTCCGACTGGACACGATCGGCGCGTCGTAGTACTTGAGGATGCCCTTGAGCGGGCCGTCGGCGGCGGCCTTGAACGCGGCGTTGATCTCGTCGGCGGTGGCCGGCCTTGGCCAGCTCGACGGTCAGGTCGGTGACCGAGCCGGTGGGGATCGGCACCCGCAGCGCGTAGCCGTCGAGCTTGCCCTTGCAGCTCGGGCAGCACCAGGCCGATGGCCTTGGCGGCACCGGTCGAGGTCGGGACGATGTTCAGCGCGGCGGCGCGGGCGCGGCGCAGGTCGCTGTGCGGGCCGTCCTGCAGGTTCTGGTCCTGGGTGTAGGCGTGGATCGTGGTCATCAGGCCCTTGACGATGCCGAACTCGTCGTTGAGCACCTTGGCCAGCGGGCCGAGGCAGTTCGTGGTGCACGACGCGTTGGAGATGATGTTCTGGCTGCCGTCGTACTTGTCGTCGTTGACGCCGATCACGATGGTGATGTCCGCGTCGGTGGCAGGCGCGGAGATGATGACCTTCTTGGCGCCCGCGTCCAGGTGGCCCTTGGCCTTGGCGGCGTTGGTGAAGATGCCGGTGGACTCGACGACGACGTCGACGCCGAGGTCGCCCCAGGGCAGCTCCGCGGGGCCGGCCTTGACCTCGAGCGCCTTGATCTTGTGGTCGCCGACGACGATGGTGTCGTCGCCCTCGAGGCTGACGTCGTACGGGCAGCCGGCCCAGGATCGAGTCGAACTTCAGCAGGTGCGCCAGCGTGGCGTTGTCGGTGAGGTCGTTGACCGCCACGATCTCGATGTCGGTGTTCTTGCCCGCGGCCTTCTGCGCGTCCAGCGCCCGGAAGAAGTTGCGTCCGATGCGGCCGAAGCCGTTCACGCCTACCCGGATCGTCACGTCTGTCTCCTCTGTCTCTGTTGAACTGCGCCGTGGTAGATCGCTGACCTGCTCGGCAGCCAGCCTAGTAGTAGTGCGTCACGCTGCGCGCGGTCGCCCCTGACCGCTGTCAGAGCATTCCCGAGACTCTGGTCGACGTACGGGTTGCCGAGCCATTTGCGCCGGATCCGCTGCAGTGTGCCGTCCTCCTCCAGCTCGGCCTGGCCACCTGAAGCCGGGCCAGAAGCTGCTGGTCAGCCGGGGTGACGGCGATCGCGATGTGCTCAACCGACAGACCGCGCTGCACCACCTCGACGCCGGGCACGGCCTTGACGAGCTCGGCCAGCACCGGTGCGAGCTTCAGCACGGCATCGCAGCCGCCCGCGACGAGGTCGGCGATCGCGGTGCTCGACCGCGCCGTAGTCGTAGACCCGCACCGCGCGGCCTTGCCCTCGGCGACCAGACGCTCGGCGACCGCTTGGCTGGTGTTGCCACGCTGCACGCCGATGGTCAGACCGGTCGAGGTCGTCGACGGAGTGCACGTGCGGCAACCGCGTCGGTGTCGACGGCCAGGGCCTGTCCGGAGATCAGGTACGGCGGCAGGAACGCCGCCCTGCGCTCCCGCTCGGGGGTGACGGTCGTGCCTGCGATGACGCAGTCGTAGTCGCCGGCCTCGAGCCGGTCGAAGATGCCGTCGAAGTCGCGCTCAGCGCGTCCGGCGCGTCGACACCTGTCGGCGCGGTCGACGTGTTCAGCCGATCTGGCCGGGCACGCATTGCGGTCGATCGAGGTCGATCGTCGAGGCCGGTCCGCCACCCGGTGCATCGCGTTGAACGGCGGGTCCGGTAGCGCAACATCGCGCCGACTCCGTGCAAGCGTCGGCCGAGGCGCTCACGTGTCAGGCGTCTTCGAGCAGGTCCGGCGTGACCGCCGACTCGGTGTCGGGGATGCCGTCCTGCTTGGCCTTGCGGTCGGCCATCGACAGCAGCCGCCGAATACGGCCTGCCACAGCATCTTTGGTCATCGGCGGTTCGGCCAGCCGGCCGAGCTCCTCCAGCGACGCCTGCCGGTGCTCGACCCGCAGGCTGCCCGCCGCCGCCAGATGGTCGGGCACCGTGTCGCCCAGGATCTGCAGCGCCCGTTCCACCCGGGCCGCCGCGGCCACCGCCGCGCGCGCCGAGCGCCGCAGGTTGGCGTCGTCGAAGTTGGCCAGCCGGTTCGCGGTCGCGCGCACCTCGCGGCGCATCCGCCGCTCCTCCCACGTCAGCCGGGTGTCCTGCGCGCCCATCCGGGTCAGCAGCGCGCCGATGGCCTCGCCGTCGCGGACCACCACCCGGTCGCTGCCGCGCACCTCGCGCGCCTTCGCGCTGACCCCCAGCCGACGGGCCGCGCCGACCAGCGCCAGCGCCGCCTCGGGGCCGGGGCAGCTGACCTCGAGCGCCGACGAGCGGCCCGGTTCGGTCAGCGACCCGTGCGCCAGAAACGCTCCGCGCCAAGCGGCTTCGGCGTCGGCGACGCTGCCGCCGACCACCTGGGCGGGCAGGCCGCGCACCGGGCGGCCGCGCAGGTCCAGCAGTCCGGTCTGCCGGGCCAGCGCCTCGCCGTCCTTGGCCACCCGCACCACGTAGCGGGTGCTCTTGCGGATCCCGCTGGCCGACAGCACGTGCACCACCGCGTTGTAGCCGTACAGGTCGTAGATGTCCTTGCGCAGCCGGCGCGCGATGATGCCCAGATCGACCTCGGCCTCGACGACCACCCGGCCCGGCACGATGTGCAGCCCACCGGCGAAGCGCAGCAGCGACGGCCACCTCGGCGCGGCGAGCGCTCACCGAGTTGACCACCAGCCGGCTCAGCTCGTCCTTGACCTCGGCTGTCATCGCCACGGGTCGTCACCTCTCGGTCCGTTCACTGTCGGTGTGGGCACCGTCGGCTCGTGCACGTCGGCGCGTGCCGGGGCCGCGCGCCTCGCACGCGGACCCCCTCCAACGCCGCGGCCAGCTTCGCCGGGTCATGTAAAGGTGTACCAGGTCTGGACACGTCAGCAAACTCCACGTGGGCCTCGAGGATCGTGGCGGTGCGGCGCAGTTGCTCGCGCTCCCGCTCGCTCGGCACCCGAGCCGCGTCGACGATGATGTCGTGCACGGTGAAGTCCGGCGCGTGCTGGGCCAGCACGTGGATGTGACGCTCCGCGGAGAAGCCCGCGGTCTCCCCCGGCTCGGCCGCGAGGTTGAGCACCAGCGCCCGCCGCGCGGTCGTCGCCTGCAGCGCCGCCGCCAGCTCCGGCACCAGCACATGCGGGATGACGCTGGTGAACCACGAGCCCGGGCCCGAGCACCACCAGATCGGCGTTCATGATCGCGTCGACCGCCTGCCGGGTCGCCGGCGGGTCGCCCGGCAGCAGCCGGACCCGGCGCACCTTGCCCACCGTGGTGGCGATCGCCACCTGACCGCGGATCACCCGGCTCATCCGCGGATCGGACTCCAGGCCCGACGACGTCGGCCTCGATCTGCAGCGCGATCGGGCACATCGGCAGCACCCGGCCCTTGACGCCGAGCATCCGGCCGAGTTCGTCGAGCGCGGCGACCGGATCGGCGAGCACCTCGTTGAGCCCGGCCAGCATCAGGTTGCCGATCGGATGGCCGGCCAGCGCGCCACTGCCGCCGAACCGGTGCTGGATGATCGTCGCCCACAGCCGTCCGTGCGGGGTGTCGGAAGCCAACGCCGCCAACGCCATTCGCAGATCACCGGGCGGCACGACGTCCGAGTTCGCTGCGCAGCCGGCCCGAGGATCCGCCGTCGTCGGCGACCGTGACCACCGCGGTGACGTGCGGGGTGAGCCGGCGCGCCGCGGACAGCGTCGCATACAGGCCGTGCCCGCCGCCGAGCGCGACGATGCGCGGGCTCATTCGCGCCCCAGATCCCGGTGCAGCACCCGCACCGTCAGCCCGTCACCGTCCTGCAGCCGCCCGGCCAGCGCCTCGGCCATCGCGACACTGCGATGCTTGCCGCCGGTGCACCCGATGGCGACGGTCATGTAGCGCTTCCCCTCCCGGCGGTATCCCGTCGATCACGACGTCCAGCAGGCGATGGTAGGTGTCGAGGAACTCCTCGGCGCCGGGCTGCCCGAGCACGTAGTCGCGCACCGCCTCGTGCTGGCCGGTGTGCGGACGCAGGTCGTCGACCCAGTGCGGGTTCGGCAGGAACCGGACGTCCATCACCGTGTCGGCGTCCATCGGCAGGCCGTACTTGTACCCGAACGACTCGACCGTGACGCTGGTGTGCGGCGACGGTCTCGCCGCCGAACGCCCGCTCGATGCTCTCCCGCAGCGCGTGCACCGACAGCGTCGAGGTGTCGATCACCAGGTCGGCCGCCGCGCGCACCGGTGCCAGCATGCGCCCGTTCGGCGGCGATGCCCTCGGCCAGCGTCTGGTTGCCCTGCAGCGGATGGCTGCGGCGGTTCTGTTCGTAGCGGCGCACCAGGATGTCGTCGGACGCCTCGAGGAACAGCACCCGCGGTGCTGATGTTGCGGGTCGCCAGATCGTTGCGCACCCAGTCCAGGTCGCCGGTGAAACCCCGCGACCGCACGTCCATCACGACGGCCAGCTGCGTGATGCGCGAGCCGGCGGCCAGGCCCAGATCGACCATCCGCGCGATCAGCTCCGGCGGCAGGTTGTCGGCGACGTACCAGCCGAGGTCCTCGAGCACCTTGGCCGCCGTTCCGCGACCCGCCCCGGAGAGCCCGGTGACCAGCACGACGTCGATGCCTGCGATTCGCCCGCACTCGACCCGTCGTAACCGCCGCCGTCGTCCTCCGCAGTTGTCCGCGTCATCCCTGACTCTGTCATCCCGATGCCCTGGCTCTGATCATCCTCGACAACCGCTGCGGGCACAGCGGAATCGGCCGCCGCGCCGCCGAGCGCCTCCAGCACCGCCTTCGCCGTCGCCGCGCCGATGCCCGGCACCGCGGTGATCTCCTCGACGGTGGCCTGCTTGAGCTTGGCCACCGAACCGAAGTGCGTGACCAGCGCCTTGCGCCGGTGCTCGCCCAGCCCGCGCACCGAGTCGAGCGCCGACGCCGTCATCCGCTTGGACCGCTTGCTGCGGTGATAGGTGATCGCGAACCGGTGCGCCTCGTCGCGGACCCGCTGCAGCAGGTACAGCCCCTCGCTGTTGCGCGGCAAGATCACCGGGTCGGGCTCCGCGGGCACCCACACCTCCTCGAGCCGCTTGGCCAGCCCGATCACGGCGACGTCGGTGATGCCGAGTTCGTCGAGCACCGCCTGCCGCGGCGTTGACCTGCGGTGCGCCGCCGTCGACGACGAACAGGTTCGGCGGGTAGGCGAAGCGCCGCGGCCTGGCCGTGCCCGCGGCGTCGGTCGCCTCCGGCGCGTCCGGGGTCTCCGTCGGGGGCCGGGTGTCGTGCAGATGGCGGTAGAACCGCCGCCGGGTGACCTCGGCGATGGACGCCACGTCGTCGGAGCGGCCCTCCCGGCGGCCTCCCGGATCGCGTAGTGGCGGTAGTCGGACTTGCGCGGCAGCCCGTCCTCGAACACCACCAGCGAGGCCACCACGTCGGTGCCCTGGACGTGGCTGATGTCGACGCACTCGATGCGCAGCGGTGCGTCGGCGAGCCCGAGGGCGTCCTGAATGCTCTGCAGCGCAGCGCATCTCGCCGTGAAGTCGCCGGCGCGCTTGAGCTTGTGCTGCGCCAGCGCGTCCATGGCGTTGCGCTTGCACGGTCTCGGCCAGCGCCCGCTTGTCGCCGCGCTGGGGCACCCGCAGCGACACCCGCGACCCGCGCAGCCCCGACAGCCAGTCCGCCAGTTCGTCGGCGTTGTCCGGCAGACACGGCACCAGCACCTGACGCGGCACCGGGTTGGTCGCCTCGTCCTTGCCGCCGTCGCCGGCCACGCCAGCTCCGCCTGGTCGCCGTAGAACTGGGTGAGGAACTGCTCGACCAACGCGCTCCTCGCCGGATTCGCCGGGGTCACCGGACTTCTCGACGATCCAGCCGCGCTGACCGCGCACCCGGCCGCCGCGGACGTGGAAGACCTGCACCGCCGCCTCGAGCTCGTCGTCGGCGAACGCGACCACGTCGGCGTCGGTGCCGTCGCCGAACACGACGGTCTGCTTCTCGAGCGCCCGCTTGCAGCGCGCCGATGTTGTCGCGCAGCCGCGCCGCGCGTTCGAAGTCCAGCTGCTCGGCGGCCTCGGCCATCTGCTGTTCCATGTCGCGGGCCAGCCGGTCGGTCTTGCCCGCCAGGAAGTCGCAGAAGTCCAGCACGATCCGGCGGTGTTCGTCGGCGCTGACCCGGCCGACGCACGGCGCCGAGCACTTGTCGATGTAGCCGAGCAGGCAGGGCCGGTCGATCTGGTTGTGCCGCTTGAACACTCCGGCCGAGCAGGTGCGCGCCGGGAACACCCGGGTGAGCAGGTCGAGGGTCTCGCGGATCGCCCAGGCATGCGAGTACGGACCGAAGTAGCGCACGCCCTTGCGCCGCGGGCCGCGGTAGACCATCAGCCGCGGGTACTCCTCGTTCAGCGTGACCGCCAGCACCGGGTAGGACTTGTCGTCGCGGTAGCGGACGTTGAACCGCGGATCGAACTCCTTGATCCAGTTGTACTCGAGCTGCAGCGCCTCGACCTCGGTGGTGACCACCGTCCACTCGACGCTTGGCCGCGGTCGTCACCATCTGCCGGGTGCGCGGCGGCAGGCCGGCGATGTCGGCGAAGTAGGAGTTCAGCCGGCTGCGCAGGCTCTTGGCCTTGCCGACATAGATGACCCGGCCGTGCGGGTCGCGGAAGCGGTAGACACCCGGTTCGACGGGGATCGACCCGGGCGCGGGCCGGTACGTCGCTGGATCGGGCACGGTTTCCAGGTTACTGCCGCAGGCACGGCGGGCAGGAGCGCGGGGAGACGCACGCGGGCAGGACGAGCGACCCGGAGGCGGGCAGGGGGCCGACCCGGGGAGAGGCACGGCGGGCAGAGCGGCGGGGGCACCTCCCGCCCGAGGCAGGGGGCCGACCCGGGGACAAGCCCTGTGTGACTCCGCTAACGTCGAGGGGTGCGCAGCCCGGTATGCCCGCAGAAGCTCGCGGCCCTGTTGGCGGGTGTCGGACTGGTCGTCGCCGGCTGCGGCGGCGGCGAAGAGTCCCCGCCCACCCCCGCGGCGAGCCCGTGCGAGATCGTGTCCAACGGCACGCCGGCGCCCAAGACGCCGACCGCCGCACCCGACGCTCCCACCTCGCGGAATCTCGGCACCAATCCCGAGGTGGCCACCGGCTACCGCAAGGACATGACGGCGGTGCACACGGCGCGCTACGCGGTCGCGACGGCGAATCCGCTGGCCACGCAGGAGGCCTGCCGGGTGCTGCGGGACGGTGGCACCGCGGCCGACGCGCTGGTCACCGCGCAGGCGGTGCTCGGCCTGGTCGAACCGCAGGCGTCCGGCATCGGCGGCGGCGGCTTCCTGCTGTACTTCGACGCCGCGTCGGGCAAGGTGCAGGCCTACGACGGCCGCGAGGTGGCCCCGGCCGCCGCGACCGAGAACTACCTGCGCTGGATCTCCGACACCGACCGCACCGAGCCCAAGCCGGACGCCAGGGCGTCGGGCCGGTCCATCGGCGTGCCCGGCATCGTGCGGATGCTCGAGGACGCCCACCGGGAGCACGGCAAGTCCACCTGGCGTGACCTGTTCGAGCCCGCGGTCGGGCTGGCCGACCGACGGTTTCGACATCAGCCCCCGGCTGGCCGCGGCCATCGCCGACGTCGCGAAGGAGTTGCGGGTCGACGCCGAGGCCGCCGCCTACTTCCTCAACGCCGACGGCAGCCCCAAGACCGCGGGCACCCGGCTGACGAACCCGGCATACGCCAAGACCCTCGGCGCACTGGCCACCGACGGGGCGCAGGCGTTCTACACCGGGCCGATCGCCCAGGCGATCGTGGAGGCCGCCGCGGACACCGCGGGCGGCCGCACCCCGAGCCTGATGACGGCGCAGGACCTGGCCGGCTACACGGTGAAGATGCGTGAGCCGCTGTGCAAGTCGTACCGCGGCCGGGAGGTGTGCGGGATGCCGCCGCCGTCCTCGGGCGGCATCGCGGTGCGGCCACCCTCGGCATGCTCGAGCGCTTCTCGATGGGCGACCACAAGCCCACCGACCTCGACCTCAACGGCGGCCGGCCGTCGGTGATGGGCGTCCACCTGATCTCCGAGGCCGAGCGGCTGGCCTACGCCGACCGCGACAAGTACGTCGCCGACACCGAATTCGTCCCGCTGCCGGGCGGTCACGCCGGACACCCTGCTCAACAGCGACTACCTCGCCGGGCGCGCGGCGCTGATCTCCGAGCAGCGGACGATGGGCACCGCCAAACCCGGCGAGTTCGGGCCTCCCGACCGTCGCCGGTGCCGCCCACACCGGAACACGGCACCAGCCAGATCAGCGTGGTCGACTCAGCTACGGCAACGCCGCATCGCTGACCACCACCGTCGAGTCGGCGTTCGGCTCGTTCCACATGGTCGACGGCTTCATCCTCAACAACCAGCTCACCGACTTCTCGGCGGAACCCGCCGGCCCGGACGGCGACCCGTCGCCAACCGCATCCAGCCCGGCAAGCGGCCGCGCAGCACGATGGCGCCGACGCTGGTGTTCGACCAGGGTGCGCCGGGGGCGGCCGGGCCGTTGTACGCCGTGCCGGCTCCCCCGGCGGTTCGGTGATCATCCAGTTCGTCGTGAAGACCGTCGTCGGCATGACCGACTGGGGCCTCGATCCGCAGCAGGCGGTGTCGATGGTCGACTTCGGGGCCGCGAACACGCCGAAAACCAATGTCGGCGGCGAACATCCGGACATCAACACCGCCGATGACGGCGACGACGACCCGCTGGTGCAGGGGCTGCGCAAGCTCGGCCACGACGTCGACCTGGCCGACCAGTCGAGTGGGCTGTCCGCGATCGTGCGGGCCAGACCGGCCTGACCGGCGGCGCCGATCCGCGTCGCGAAGGGCTGGTGATGGGCGATGTGAGTTGATGTCGGGCCGGTAACGCGCGCCAGGCGGCGCGCACCTGGTCCATCGCGTCGACGGCGCGCGCCTTGTCGATCGCCTGGATCGCCATCACGGGGATGTACTCGTCGTCCGGCAGGTCGAGCCGGGCCCACCGGGCACCCCCGGGAACGACACACCCACGACGTCGGACCACGGAAAGAGCTCGTAGCCAACAGGTTTCGCACCGCGACGCCCGACGCACCGACCCGCAGCCGCGGCCGGGCGAAGAGCAGCACCACCCCGCCGATCACGACCCCGAGCAGGCGCGATCGCCACCTGGTCGGCGGTCCGGAAGATCACCCCGGTCGAGCTCACCTTCAGCAGCAGCCCGACCGTGACGTGCGCGGCGAGGATGATGCGCGGCCGCCGCATAGGCGAAGATACGGCGTCAGATGCGGCCGGACCTCGACGTCGACGTCGACTCGGCGCTCGCTCATGAACCGGCGCAGCTCACGCAGGGTCAGCGCCGTCGACAGCGCCGCGGCGGCGGCCTGCGCGCCCTTGTCCTCGGCGGAGGACGGCAGACCCGGCCCGGTCGAGCGCCTGGTCCTCGGTGTTCACGGTGAGCACCCCGTTGGCGACCGGCGTGGACGCATCGAGCGACACCCGGGTCAGGCCCTGGGTCACCGCATCGCAGACGTAGTCGAAATGCGGTGTCTCGCCGCGGATCACCACGCCCAGCGCCACCACCGCGTCGTGCGCGCGGCCAAAGCCTGTGCCACGACCGGGATCTCGATCGCCCCGAGCACGCGCACCACGGTCGGGTCGTCGATGCCGGCCTCGGCCGCGACCCTGCGGGCGCCGTCGAGCAGTGCGTCGCAGATCTCTGGTGCCAGGTGCTGGCGACGATGCCGAGTTTGACGTCCGACGCGTCGAGCTCGGCAGGTCGGGGACGCCGGCCGCAGGGCTCACGGCCCGCCGGAGTCGCGCGGTCGGCGCCGGGCGGCCGTCGCCGAGCAGATACACCGCGCTCGTCGTAGCCGTCCATCGTGTGCGCCTCGTCGAAGTCGTCGAGGCCGACCAGGTCGTGGCCCATGCGGTCGCGTTTGGTCATCAGGTAGCGGATGTTCTCGGCGTTGGCCCGCACCGGCAACGGCACGCGCTCGATGATGTGCAGTCCGTAGCCGTCGAGGCCGACGCGCTTGGCCGGATTGTTGGTCAGCAGTCGCATCGACCGCACGCCGAGGTCGACGAGGATCTGCGCACCGATGCCGTAGTCGCGCGCGTCGGCGGGCAGGCCGAGCTTCGAGGTTCGCGTCGACGGTGTCGTCGCCGGCGTCCTGCAGCTGGTAGGCCTGCAGCTTGTGCATCAGGCCGATGCCGCGGCCCTCGTGGCCGCGCATGTAGAGCACGATGCCGCGGCCCTCGCGGGCCACCATCGCCAGTGCGGCGTCGAGTTGCGGGCCGCAGTCGCAGCGCCGGGAGCCGAACACGTCACCGGTCAGGCACTCCGAGTGCACGCGGACCAGCACGTCGTGGCCGTCGCGTGCGGGCCGGCGATGTCGCCGCGGACCAGCGCGACGTGCTCGACGTCCTCGTAGATGCTGGTGTAGCCGACGGCCCGGAACTCGCCGTGCGCGGGTCGGGATGCGGGCCTCGGCGATGCGCACGATGTGCTTCTCGTGCTTGCGCCGCCACTCGATCAGGTCGGCGATCGAGATCAGCGCCAGTTCGTGCTCGTCGGCGAAGACCCGCAGCTCGTCGGTCTGCGCCATCGCGCCTTCGTCCTTCTGGCTGACGATCTCGCAGATCGCGCCCGCGGGCTGCAGCCCGGCCAGCCGGGCCAGATCGACCGCGGCCTCGGTGTGGCCGGGCCTGCGCAGCACGCCGCCGTCCTTGGCGCGCAGCGGCACCACGTGGCCGGGCTTGGTGAAGTCGTCGGCCACGGCGGCCGGGTCGGCGAGCAGCCGCATGGTCGTCGCCCGGTCGGATGCCGAAATGCCGGTTCCGACACCGTCTCTCGCGTCCACGGTGACGGTGTAGGCGGTGCCGTGCTTGTCCTGGTTGACCGCGTACATCGGCAGCAGGCCCAGCCGGTCGCAGACCTCGCCGGTCAGCGGCACGCACAGGTAGCCCGAGGTGTAGCGGACCATGAACGCGACCAGTTCGGGCGTGGCCTTCTCGGCGGCGAAGATCAGGTCGCCTTCGTTCTCGCGGTCCTCGTCGTCGATGACGACCACGGCCTTGCCTGCCGCGATGTCGGCCACCGCCCGCTCGACCGAATCCAGCCTCGTCATCCTCACCACCCTTGCCGGTCCCTGAGCCGGGACCACGTGTCAATGCCCTTCAGTATGAACCACGGGTTGACGCCGGTTATTGCCCGCCGGTCAGGGCAGCTGGGAAGGTCGATCTCCAGGGTGACCGTCCGGACATTGGCCGGCAACCTCTCCGAGGTGGCGGGCCACCTTCGCGCCCGTAGCGGTCCAGACCACGGTGTCCGCCGCAGTTCGCCCGAGATACAGGTTGACCCGAGCCGAACGATTTATTGATGCCTCAGGCGGCGGTGTGGACTGTCAGCGTCGGTGGTGTGGACGACCAGCACGTCGGTCTTCGCCTTGCGTAAGACGTTGCCGGGCACCGAGCCAAGCCACTTGTCGATGGGGGTGGCCACGCCCTCGTTGCCGACCACCAATAGATCGGCCTCGACCTCTGCGGCGAGGTGGGACAGCGCATGGGCCGGACCACCCAGATGATGGCCCAGATGAATCGGTCGCGTCTCGATGTCCTTCGCCCCAGCCGCGCTGGCCCGGTAGCGGGCCTCGCGCAGGGCCGCATATACGGGGGCCATCCCATGCACCATGTAGTCGCCCTCGCTCCTGAGGACGACCTCGGCGCGGCCATCAATCACACGATCGGGCCGGGCTGGTCTTCCCCAGCCGCCCTTGTCTACATTCGGCACGTACACCATCGCGATGATCAACCGCGCATTATTTCTCGCGGCGAACGCGGCTGCGTGCTCCACCGCACGAAACGACGTGTCCGAGCCATCGGTGCCGACCACCAGGGTCTGATAGGTGCTCATTTCCCTCCCCGCCTCCAACCCGCTACCTAGAGAGTTCTAGTTTCCGCTCTTGGCGAGACCCGCGGGGCATATTGTCCGATTCCCAAGTCCGCGGCAGGGTGGGGTCGAAGGCAGCTGGCGTTCAGACGCCGCAACTGTCCTCTATTCGCTGGTGGAAGCGTTCTTTTGATCCAGCAGGCGCTCGACGTACTGGGCGAGTAGAGGCGAGTGAGCGTTACGCTTATCCACCTGCGACGCAGGTCGCGTGGGACCATAGACGCCCGGATATGTTCGACCGAAACCGATTGACGCGGATTGATAAATCTCGTACGGCTCCGACAGCAAGGGATGGCCACCTGGAGTGTGGCGAGGGTAAGAACATTGAAATAGAAGGACAAGCGGTCGACGCGCCTTGTCCCGTCGTTGAGCAGTGTGATCGGAAAGCCGCTTCCGCTGGGCGGATAGCTCGCGGGCATCCGTTCGGTGGGTTCTGCACGACGAGCAGGTACGCCAGCGCATTCGACGGGATTCGCCCGCCGGACCCTTACTTCGGCGATCTCCGACTACTCGATGCTGTGGCTAGAGCCGAGATCGGTTCTGCCGCTGGGTATCCGGAGAGCGAAGACAAAAGGGCAGGCTGCGCACTTTCGTTGTTCCGAACGTCGCCTGCACTGGCAGCGACCCCGTTCGATCCGGACGCGAAGTAGGGCCCTGGCGCACGCTCCAGACGCCGTCTCGGGACAAGGTTCGCCACCGCTAGCCCTGCATAAAACAGCGTATTGATCGAGACGAACACGACAAGCGCCTGAAACCACACCGAATCGAACAACGGGATGGTCGGCGTTATCACGCCGGCAAGAACCACTGTGGGCGCTCCCGGGGCAGGCGACAGGCTCAGTCCCCCGAAGTGGGGTCCGGCAGCATGCAGTCCGGCACTTAGCCTGTGGCTCATCGCGTTTCCGCCTGTCTCGGGACGTAGTTCCACCCTGGCTCGCGACCCGAGGCGATGTCGAACAGCGACTTGATATACACGGCTTGCTGCACCAGGTCGTACCCAATCTCGATGACCAGTGGCAGAGCGAGAAGTCTGCCCCGCCAACCCGCGCCCCAAACTGTGACCACGCGTTCAACGACGAAGATGAGCCCGATCACCGCCCAGAACGGCTGGAAATGAAGGCTGTGCGTGGTGAACGAAATGATCCCCATGAGTATCAAGTAGCTATTCAGAGCGATGGTGCCGTAGCCGATGCCCACCTGCTGGAACCAGTACGCCGCCGTGGCCCGCGTGAACCCGTAGGCGCCGATGTTTTCCAAAGCGCCGCGCTCCCAGCGCATCCGTTGCTTCCAGAGTGCACGCAGCGACGGCATCAACTCGGTGGTAACGCGGCACTGCACAGGAGAACACATCTTCGCCCCGAGTGACTTCAGCGCAATCGTCAGCTCGTTGTCCTCGGTCATGGCCGCGGTGTCGTATACCTGGCCCGTGTCACCGGGGATCAGGTAGCCACGAGCGTCGGCCACTGCCTTGAGCGCATAGGCGCGGAACACGCCCGCGGTTCCGGTCAACACGAATACCTGGCCCCCGCGGCGGCCGATCTGTCGCGCGTACCGGACGTACTCGTTGCGCTGCAACTGCTCAATCAGACCGCCCCCCCGCTCGCCGTAAAAGACTCCGCCGACTGCCATGAGGCCGGGATCCGCCTCAAGGTGTTGCAGCGCCGTCTGCAGAAATTCGGGGACAACGACCGAGTCGGCGTCCATCACCATCACCACGTCGGTGACGTCGATGCCGGCCTCGAACATTCTCGGTCAGCGCCTGATTCAGCGCGCCCGCCTTCTTGTGCGAGTTGTCGATAGTGGTGAACACCTCGGCCCTGTGCTGCCGGGCGATGACGGGGGTGTCGTCGGTGCAGTTGTCGGCGACGACGATCACTTTGTCCGGTGGCCGTGTCTGTCCCCACAGTGATTCCAGCGTGGCTGCGATGGTCAGCCGCTCGTCGTGCGCAGGCACCAGCACGGTGAGGCGCAGCGGGGTCATGGCGGCGTCGCGCAGCCTGCCATCCGGAACCTCGGGTTCATCGGTGACGAGTCGGACAGCGTCTGGGCCCAACGGTGTCAGCATCAGCCGGCGCACCGTGCGCAGCTCGCGCGGCAGCTCAGAAATGCGCCGGTCAGGAGCCAGCACCCGCATGGCGGCCGCCGCGTGGAAGGCTGCCAGGAGGACGAAGACGCCGGTCGCCGCCGCCCCCGCCGCGAGCAGGAGCGACCAGGTGAGGATGTGCGTGGTCGTCGCGAAGGGCAACGGGTCATTCCGCCAGTGCCGCACGGCAATCCACACGATCGGCAGCAGGAGGATCAGGCTCAGCACGAAAAGCGCCGCACTGAGCAGGCCCAGCCGCCGAAACTCGTTGGCGGTACGCCAGACCCTTCTCCTGGCGATCGACCCACTGCTCTGTTCGCTCAGCGGCCAATGGCACGTCGAGGTGAGTGCCGACTGGTGGCACCGTCGGCGACGCTGCCCCCTCCACGGGCATGACTGCGGTGTCGGCGTTTCGCCTGTTCTCGTCGACGGCGCGGTGCCGGTCGGTACAACCATGCTTCGGCGATGAGGCGGGTGGCAGGCATCTCCAGTGCGGACGCTTTGGTGCTGTTTGCGGCGGCGGGGCTGACCTCGCGGCGCCCGCTTGACGGATGACGGCTCTTCCCTGAATACGGTTTGCGTTCGCGTGGCGGTGCCAGTTCGCGTGTCATACGGCCGCCTCGGTAGTCAGCGTTTGCGTGTGTCCGCATCGATATCGAGACACTGTACTGCGGCGTGCAGTTCCACACCTCCTATATGAAACGCCCCCGCGACGTCGCCCGGTACGCGGCGGGAAAGGCCTCGACGGCGAGCCTCGTTGCTATCGACGGGTCGGTCTGGCCGGCCGCGAGGGAGGTGTCGTCGTGGAGTCGTGAGGAGCGTTCCGACGAAGGGTCTGAACAGAGCAGCGGTCCGACTGGTTCAGCGAACGAAGCGGTCGTGTGCGCGACCGTGATTCCGACGTGTGGACGTTTCTCGGACGGTGATGCACCGACGACACCCGCGCCGGGTGTGCCAGCATCTCCAGACCTGCGAGGCTGTCTGTCCGACAGCGGTGCGCTACCGCCGCATTGGGCGATTACGGGGTATCATCGCTGGTAGAGCCACTTTTCTTATCAAGCAGCCGCTCGACATATTTGGCGATGACATCGACCTCGAGGTTGACGTGTGCGCCGACCTCGGCGTGCCCCAGCGTCGTCAACTCCAGCGTCGTCGGGATGAGCGAGACCTCGAACCAGTCGTGACCCAGATCCGGACACCGTCAGCGACACCCCGTCGACGGTGATCGAACCCTTCTGCACGACATACCGCGACAGTGCGGCGGGCAACGCGATCCGCACCACGGTCCAATGTTCCGACGGCGTCCGGGAAACGACGTGTCCTGTCCCGTCGACATGCCCCTGGACGATGTGGCCGCCGAGCCTGCTGCTGATGGCGGCGGCGCGCTCCAGATTCACCCGCGCGCCGACACCGACTCCGCGCAGGCTCGACCGGTTCAGCGTCTCATCCATGACATCGGCGGAGAACGATCCGTCCGCCAGTACGTCGACGACCGTCAGGCACACTCCGTTGACCGAGATCGAATCCCCGTGCCCCGCATCGGAAGTGACGATCGGACCGCGGATGACCAGCCGGGCCGCGTCGCCGAGATTCTCTTTGCCGACGACCTCACCCAGCTCTTCGACGATTCCGGTGAACACTTCGTCAGCCTAGACCTTCCTGTGAGCGGGTATGCCCTGGCGATGACAGTCATCGGATTCCACTGCTCGCATGAGCAGATCCCTCCTGGCCAACTGCTACGCGACGTTCAGCACGCCGAGCAGGCAGGCTTCACCGCGGGCATGTCGTCGGATCACTTCAGCCCGTGGAGCCGGCGCCAGAACGAATCGGGCTTCGCCTGGTCCTTCCTCGGCGCGGCGCTGGCCAGCACCAATCTCCCCTTCGGCGTCGTCAACGCCCCGGGTCAGCGCTATCACCCGGCGATCATCGCCCAGGCGATCGCGACGCTGGCACAGATGTTCCCCGGCCGGTTCTGGGCCGCGCTCGGGTCCGGCGAGGCCGCCAACGAGCGCATCACCGGACAGGCATGGCCACGCAAGGACGTCCGTGACCAACGGCTGCTCGAGTGCGTCGACGTCATCCGACGTCTCCTGCGGGGTGAGGATGTCAGCTTCGACGGTCTGGTCCACGTCAACCGCGCGAAGCTGTGGACGCTGCCCGACCGCGTTCCCGATCTGGTCGGTCCGGCCGTCACCCCGGCCACCGCGGCCCGGCATGCGGCGTGGGCCGATGCGCTGATCACCGTCAACCAACCCGCGGCGACCCTGCAGAAGGTGCTCGACGCCTACCGCAACGCAGGCGGGCGCGGCCCCGCCCGCCTGCAGATCCACCTGAGCTGGGCGCCCACCGACGGCGAAGCGCTGGCCATCGCCCACGACCAATGGCGCACCAACGTTTTCGGCCCGCCGGTGTCGTGGGACCTGGAGACCGTCGAGGCGTTCGACGTCGTCGGCGAGGCCGTCACGCCCGAGCAGGTGAAGAAATCGGTGCGGGTGTCCGACGACCTCGGCCAGACACACCGCCTGGCTCCAGGAGTACATCGAGCAGGGCTGGGATGAGCTGTACCTGCACTTCGTCGGGCAGCACCAGGCACCGTTCATCGACGCCTTCGGCGAGCACGTGCTTCCGCAACTGTCGCCGACCGCCCCCGCGGTGCCCTCATGAGGCTGATCGAGACCGGGGACCTGTGGTGGAAGAACGCCGTCGTCTACTGCGCCGACGTCGAGACGTTCTACGACTGGGACGGCGATGGCTGCGGCGATATCCGCGGCATGTCCGAGCGCATCGAGTACCTCGCCGATCTCGGCATCACCTGTCTATGGCTGATGCCGTTCTACCCGACCGCCCGCAAGGACGACGGGTACGACATCACCGACTTCTTCGGCGTCGATCCCCGTCTGGGCAATCTGGGCGATTTCGTCGAGCTCATCCGCACCACCCGCGCGCACGGTATCCGCGTGATCATCGACTTCGTCATGAACCACACCTCCGACGCCCATCCCTGGTTCAAATCCGCACGCCGCAGCAGGGACGACCCCTACCGCGACTACTACGTGTGGAGCGACACCGAACCGAAGGGCACCGCCAAGGACGTCGTCTTCCCCGATCAGGAGGACAGCCTGTGGGAGCTCGACCCGAAGACCGGCCAGTACTACCTGCATCACTTCTACAAACACCAGCCGGACCTGAATATCGCCAATCCTAAAGTGCAGGAGGAGATTTCGCGGACACTCGGGTTCTGGCTACAGCTCGGCGTCGCCGGGTTCCGCGTAGACGCGGTGCCGTTCCTGTTCGCCGACGACGGCGCCCCGGGCGATCCAGGGGTGTTCGACCCCTATCGAATACCTCGGCGACGTCCGCAATTTCGTCACCCGCCGCCTCGGCGATGCGGTGCTGCTCGGCGAGGTCAATGTGCCCTACAGGGACCAGAAGAAGTTCTTCGGCGGTTCCGACGGGGACGGGCTGAACATGCAGTTCGACTTCATCGGCGATGCAGAGCATCTACCTGTCGCTGGCGCGCGGCAACGCCCGCCCGCTCGCCAAGGCGCTGCGGCAGCGGCCCAAGCTCGACATCACCAGCCAGTGGGCCAACTTCGTGCGCAACCACGACGAGCTGACGCTGGACAAGCTGAGCGAGGCCGAGCGTCAGGAAGTCTTCGACGCCTTCGGCCCCGACCCGGACATGCAGCTCTACGGCCGCGGACTGCGGCGGCGTCTTCCGTCGATGCTCGGTGGCGACGAACGCCGCATGCGGATGGTCTACTCACTCGCGTTCTCCCTTCCCGGCACGCCGGTGCTGTTCTACGGCGAGGAGATCGGCATGGCCGAAAACTTGGATGTGCCAGGACGATTCGCTGTGCGAACCCCGATGCAGTGGACCGACGGCGTCAACGGCGGCTTCTCCACCGCGGCCAAGAGACGCCTGCCCCGGCCGCTGCCCGGCGGACTGTTCGGACCCGAGCACGTCAACGCCGCCGACCAGCGTCACGATCACCGATCGTTCTGGTGGTTCATCCGCGACCTCATCTACACCTACCGTCAACAACCCGAGATCGGCTGGTCGACCGCAGAGGTACTCGACCAGCCCAACCCCGCGGTGCTCGCGCACGTCTGCCGGGAAGCATCTGGCTGGGTGATGGTCGGCTTGCACAACTTCGGCGCCGACAGCTGCCTGGTCCCGCTGGAACTGAACGACGTCCCACCGGGCTCGCAGCTTGTCGACCTGCTCGACGGACGCGCCGCGTTTCCACTCGACGACCGCGGGCGAATCGAGCTACAACTCGGCCCCTACGGTTACCGGTGGTTACGTCTGCTGCGACCCGGCGATGTACCGATCGTTTGAGAGGTATCGCGACGTAGCGAAAGCGCTGCTCAGCGCGTAGGTATCCGCTTCAGCCCCGGCCCAGGGCGGCACGTCCGCGCGCGCGGACCATCTACGATGCAGGCATGCAGACCCGCCTGTTGGCGATCTTCGCCGCCCTCTTTGCCGTTGTCACCCTTCTCGCAGGGTGCTCCGGATCGTCCTCCGACGATTCGGGCAAGGACCTTCCCGATGCCGTGACCCTGTTGAAGCAGTCGGCCGACACGACCAGAGCCCAGACCAGCGCCCATCTGAAGATCGCCGTGGAGGGCCAGATCGCCGAACTTCCGGTGGAATTACTCGAAGGTGACCTCACCCAGAGTCCCGTCGTCGCCGCCAAGGGCACCGCGAACATCATCTTCCTGGGCCAACGACTCAACGACGTCGAGTTCGTCGTCTCCGACGGAGATCTGTACGCCACGATCACAGCAGGCTCCGCCCTGTCGAACTTCGGACCCGCCTCCGACGTCTACGACGTCGGGGCGATCCTGAACCCCGACCTGGGGCTGGCGAACGTCCTGTCCAACTTCTCCAACCCCACCGCCGACGGCCGCGAGACCGTCGAGGGCGCGCAGACGGTACGCGTCACCGGCGAGGTGAGCGCCGACGCGGTGAACAAGATCGCCCCGCAGATCCGGGCGACCGGACCGGTGCCAGGCACCGCGTGGATCAGCGAAGAAGGCGACCATGAGCTCATGCAGGTGCGCCTTGAATCCAGCCCCGGCAACAGCGTCACGATGACGCTGTCGAAGTGGGGCGAGCCGGTCACCGTCGACAAACCCGCGGCGTGATGCACCGGTCCCCCAGCGACGCCGACTCGGCGGCATCGGCCACCTCGCCGGCCGCGATCAACCGTCGCGTCGCGATCAGCGCGGGCAGTCTCGCCGTGGTGCTCGGCGCCCTCGACACCTACGTCGTCGTCACGATCATGGTCGACATCATGAGCGACGTCGGCATCGGCGTGAACGAGATCCAGCGCGTCACCCCGATCATCACCGGTTACCTGCTCGGCTACATCGCTGCGATGCCGCTGCTCGGCCGCGCCTCTGACCGATTCGGCCGAAAGATCCTGATCCAGGTCAGCCTGGCCGGTTTTGCCCTCGGCTCGGTGGTCACCGCGATGTCGACGGATCTGTTCATGCTCGTCGCAGGCCGCGTCATCCAGGGCACCGCCAGCGGCGCGCTGCTGCCGGTGACCCTCGCCTTGGCGGCTGATCTGTGGACCGCCCGCAACCGGGCGGCGGTGCTGGGCTGGGTCGGCGCCGCACAGGAACTCGGCAGCGTGCTCGGCCCGGTCTACGGCATCTCCCTGGTCTGGCTGTTCCACCACTGGCAGTCGGTGTTCTGGGTCAACATCCCGCTGGCCGTCATCGCGATGGTGATGATCCACTTCAGCCTCCCCGGCCGGGAACGGACCGAGCAGCCGCAGAAGGTCGACGTCGTGGGCGGGCTGCTCCTGGCTGTCGCATTGGGTCTGGCGGTCGTCGGCCTCTACAACCCCAAACCGGACGGCAAAGAAGTCCTGCCCAGCTGGGGGCCGCCCGTACTGATCGCCGCAGCTGTCGCCACCGTGGCGTTCTTCGTGTGGGAGAAGTTCGCACGCACCCGCCTGCTGGACCCGAAGGGCGTGCACTTCAGACCATTCCTGGCCGCGCTGGGCGCGTCACTGGCCGCGGGCGCGGCGCTGATGGTGACGCTCGTCAACGTGGAGCTGTTCGGCCAGGGCGTGCTGGGCCAGGACCAGAACCAGGCCGCCTTCCTGCTGTTGCGGTTCCTGATCGCGCTGCCCGTCGGCGCCCTTCTCGGCGGCTGGCTCGCCACCAAGATCGGCGACCGGATCGTGGCGTTCGTCGGCCTGCTGATCGCAGCGGGCGGCTACGTGCTGATCTCGAAATGGCCCGTCGACCTGCTGGCGGCCCGCCACGACCTGGGCTTCATCAGCCTGCCCGTGCTGGACACCGATCTCGCGATCGCGGGTCTCGGTCTCGGCCTCGTCATCGGCCCGCTGACGTCCGCGACGCTGCGGGTGGTTCCGGCCGCCCAGCACGGCATCGCGTCAGCCGCGGTAGTGGTGGCGCGCATGATCGGCATGCTCATCGGCATCGCGGCGCTGTCCGCGTGGGGCCTGTACCGCTTCAACCAGCATCTGGCCAGCCTGCCCGCCAGCACGGGAGGCAATTCGCTGGCCGAGCGGTTGGCAGCCGAAGCCAACCGGGTGCGGGAGGCCTACGTCCTGCAATACGGCGAGATCTTCACCATCACCGCGATCGTGTGCGTGGTGGGTGCGGCGCTTGGCCTGCTGATCGCGGCCAGGAACGAACACGCCGACGAGCAGGAGCCGGCAGTCGAGGCTCAGCAGCGCTCGAGCCCGCGCCCCATCAGCTGAGGCTCCTGGCCGGGCTGGGTGTCGTCGGAGGTCAGTCCCCGCCAAGCGTCGACGATGGCGGACTTGAGGTTCATGGGTTTAACCGAACTGATGTTGATCCAGTCCTGCAGTGCAGTCATGGTCGTTGTGTCCTTTGTTCGTGCTCACTCTGCGCAACTCGTCGGTGAAAGCGCGATATTCCCGCCGAGGCTTGACGGCACTCGCTCCGAGCTTATCGAGATTGTGCGCACGCTCCGCCCCTCGCCACGCAATCACACCTGTGAGCCTGACCACGCGTGGCGAGGCTATGCCCCGTTTGGAAACGATTGGATAACAACCGAATAACGGTTTACACAGGGGTGAGGCTCAACAAGACGTCAGGACCCACCGGGTGCACACCGTCGAACCGCCAGCGCTGCGCCTGCGCGATGCTGAGCACCCCGACGTCGTCGATGGCGGTGATCGGTCCACCGAGCAAGATCGGGGCGACGTAGGCCAGGATCCTGTCGATCACCCCGGCGCGCAAAAAAGCCCCGGCCAGGGTGGGTCCACCCTCCACCAGCACGTCCGTGCGGTCCGACAGCGCCTTGATGACCTCGTGCGGATCCCGGGTACGGATCACCATGGTCCGCGAATCGTCGTTGAGAACTGTTGCGTCAGGCGATATTTCACGTTCACCCACGACGACCCGCAGGGGCTGGTGATCGGCAAGGCTGCCGTCTGGCAATCTGGCTGTCAACGCGGGGTCGTCGACGAATACCGTGCCCGTGCCGACGATGATCGCCTCGGCGGCGGCACGTCTGCGGTGCACATCGGCACGCGCGGCCTCGCCGGTGATCCATTGGCTGGTGCCGTCGGCGGCGGCACTGCGGCCGTCCACGCTGGTCGCGAACTTCCATGTCACATGCGGCATTCCGGTGCGCTGCTTGTGCAGCCACTCCCGCAGCGGGCCGCCTGCAACAGTGTCGGCCAGCACCCCGGCGCTGACCCGGACACCCGCCTCGGCGAGGCGTGCCGCGCCGCCTGCGGCCACCGGGTTCGGGTCGGCGACCGCGAAGGCGACTTCGGCAACCCCCGCGTCCAGCAATGCGTCGACGCACGGTGGAGTGCGGCCGACGTGGTTGCACGGCTCCAAGGTGACGACCGCCGTGCCGCCGACCGCCTTCTCCCCGGCGCGACGCAACGCCACGATTTCGGCATGCGGGCCACCGGGCGGTGCGGTCGCCCCCACCCCGGCGATCTCGCCGTCCCGGTCCAGGATGACCGCCCCCACAGGAGGATTCGGGTAGGTACGGCCCTTCACCCGGCTCGACTGATCGATGGCTGCGGCCATCGCGGCGTCGAGGTTCATAAGGTCAGGTGTCGCGACGCCTCGGCGGCCTGCCTGCGCAACGACTGCACCGCCGCTGCCGGGTCCTCCGCGCTGTACACCGCCGAGCCCGCCACGAAGCAGTCGACGCCTGCCTCCGCAGCGGCCTCGATGGTGTCGGCGTTGATGCCACCGTCGATCTCGATCACGATGGTCAGCTCGCCTGCATCGACCAGTCGCCGTGCGATGCCCACCTTCGGCAGCACCTCGGCGATGAACTTCTGTCCGCCGAAGCCGGGCTCGACCGACATGATCAGCAGCGTGTCGAACTCGCGCAGGATTTCCAGATACGGGTCCAGCGGCGTGCCGGGCTTCACCGAAAGGCCCGCCTTGGCGCCGGCGGCCCGGATGTCACGAGCCACCCCGACGGGGTTGTCGGTGGCCTCGGCGTGGATGGTGACGTTGTAGGCACCTGCCTCGGCGTACGGCGGTGCCCACCGCTCGGGGTTGTCGATCATCAGGTGGCAGTCCATCGGGATGTCGGACACCTTGAGCAGGGATTCCACCACCGGAAGCCCGAGCGTCAGGTTCGGCACGAAGTGGTTGTCCATGACGTCGACGTGCAGCCAGTCGGCACCCTCCACCGCGGCCGCCTCGTCGGCCAACCGCGCGAAGTCGGCAGCCAGGATCGACGGCGCGATCAACGGCGTTTTCTTGCCTTCACGAACGAGCGGTCCAGACATGTGGCTCAGCCTAACGGGCTGCGCCTACCCAACCGCGGCGTCGACCTGCAGCGCTGCAGCGAACATCGCGTCGGTGCCGTGCCGATGGGGCCACAACTGCACCGAAAGGCCGTCGCCGGTGTCGGTGGCAGGCTCGAACAACTCCCGGGTGTCCAGAGCGGTCACCGGCTGCCTGCGCACCGCGTCGGCAACCACACCTGCGGTTTCGGCCAGGTGCGGCGAGCAGGTCGCGTACAACACCACGCCGCCGGGCCGGGTGAGTCGGATCGCCGCTGCCAGCAGCTCGCGCTGCAGCTTGGCAAGCTGTGAGACGTCCGACGGCTGGCGGCGCCACCGTGCCTCGGGCCTGCGACGCAGCGCGCCGAGCCCGGTGCAGGGGGCGTCGACGAGGACCCGGTCGAACCCTGGGGTCAGGCCAGAGTCCCGTCCGTCGACGCGAACCACCTCGACGGGTAGGCCTGCAGTGTTCTGCTCGACGAGGTCGGCGCGGCGCGGCGCGGGTTCCACCGCGGTGACGGTGGCGCCGCCGGGCTGACCGAGCGCAGCCAGCAGGGCGGTCTTGCCGCCCGGACCGGCACAGAGGTCCAGCCACCGACCGCCGTCGACCCCCACCAGCGGAGCCACCGTCAGCGCCCGTGCCACCAGCTGACTGCCCTCGTCCTGAACCAGTGCCGTGCCGTCCTGCACCGCAGTCAGGCCACCCGGGTCGCCGTCGCGCAGATAGACCCCGTACGGCGAGTACCTGGCCACCGTTCCGCCGACCTGCTCGGCCAGCTCGACAGCCGTCAACGCCCCTGGCCGTGCCATCAGATGTACCTCGGGGCGTGCGTCGTCACTGGCGAGCAACGCCGCCAGTTCGCCAGCGCGGGCGCCCAGCGCGTCGGCGAACGCCTGCGCGATCCACCGGGGATGAGCATTGACCAGCGCCAGATGGCCGATGGGATCACTGGTCGCAGAGGGGGCCAGCTCCTCAAGCCAGGACGTCACGTCGCGCCGCGCGATGGTGCGCAACACGCCATTGACGAATCCTGCACGGGCGGTATCGAATTCGATGCCGGCCTGCTCCACCGTGGTGGACACCGCCGCATGGTCGTCGACGCGGGTGCGCAGCAGCTGATACGCGCCAAGCCGCAACAGGTCCAGCAGCACCGGGTCGATCCTGTCCACCGGCCTGCCCGCCGCCGCCTCGATCACGACGTCGAGCAGGCCCCGCGCGCGGCAGGTGCCGTAGGCCAGCTCTGTGGCGAACGCCGCGTCCCGTCCGGAGATTCCACGGTCCCGCAGGATCGCAGGCAGAGCCAGGTTTGCGTAGGCGTCGCGCTCGGACACTGCCCGCAGCACATCGAACGCCGCCTGTCTGGCCGGATCGAGTGGCTTGCGCCTGGCCGGCCGCTTCCTGTCAGGCCGCGTCATCGTGCCCGACCTCCGTCCCCGAGGCGGGCACCCCGCGCCCAATCCGCGGCGTTCATCGGCTTCTTTCCCGGCGGCTGCACCGTGCCGAGCACCACCGCATCCGAACCGGTGCCGATGTAGAGGTGCTTCTTGTCCACTCGGATCTCCCCCGGCTCAAGCTCTTTCGGCACATCGGCGGCCAGTGTGACGGGTCCGACCTTGACGCGAAGGTCGCCGATCATCGTCCAGGCACCCGGGTTGGGCGTGACGGAGCGGATACGCCGGTCGACCACGTGCGCAGGCAGCTCCCAGCGGATGCGGGCATCGTCGACGGTGACTTTCGGAGCGACACTGACGCCGTCGGCCTGCTGCGGCACCGGCGTCAGCGCCCCTTCGGCGATGCCGTCCATCGTCGCCTCCAGCAGCTCGGCACCCGATATGGCGAGTCTCGAGAGAAGGTCGCCCGCGGTGTCGAGGGGACGGATGGTCTCGGTGACCACACCGAAGACAGGCCCCGAGTCGAGACTGCGCTCGATCTGGAACGTCGTCGCCCCGGTCACCGCGTCGCCCGCAGAGAGGGCGGCCTGTACGGGTGCCGCGCCCCGCCACGCCGGCAACACCGAGAAGTGCAGGTTGACCCAGCCGCGGGCGGGGACGGCGAGCAGTGCGTCCCCCAGCAGTGCGCCATAGGCCACCACGGCGCAGCAATCCGGCGACAGCTCGGCCAGCTCGGCGACGAACTCCTCGGAATTGGGCCGGGCCGGCTTGAGCACGGGGATGCCGTGCTCGGCCCCGCACTGCGCCACCGGGGACGGCACAGGGCGGCCCCGCCGCCCCGCGGCGGCATCCGGGCGCGTCAGGACCGCGATCACCTCATGACGGGGCGATTCGATCAATCGTTGCAGGGACGGCAGGGCGGGCTCGGGTGTGCCGGCGAAGACAAGACGCACCGCGTCAGTCTAGGGACGCTCACCGGGGCGTCTGGTAGTACTCCTTCTGGTCGACCCCGGCGAGCGGGGCGACGAACATCCACGGGATCGTGGTGAGTTGGCGGTTGAGCGTGGCGACCGCATCGTTGTAGTACTGCCGGGCGAAGGCCAGTTTGTCCTCGGTCTCGGCGAGATTGCGCTGCAGGTCCAGGAAGTTGTTCGACGAGTTCAGCTGCGGGTAGCTCTGCCCCAGTGCCAGCAGCGGCGCCAGCGCGGAGTCCAGTTGTTTCTCTGCGGCACTGCGGTCGGCGACCGACTTGCCGCTCGTCGCCGACGTCAGCGCCGCCCTCGCGTTGGTCGCGTGATCCAGGATGCCCTTCTCGTGCGTGGCGAACGTCTGCACCGTGTGCACGAGGCCGGGAATCAGCGACGCCCGCCGGGTGAGCTCCACGTCGATGCCCGAGAGCGCTTCCGCAACACGGACATCGGCGGAGCGAATCTTGTTGTAGCCCAACACGAACCCGATCAGCACCAGCACCGCCACCACGAGAATGACGACAAGCAGAAAACTCACCATGACCCACCTCCTCCTCCGCCACCGCCGCCTCCGCCGCCACCACTGGAGCTGCTGCCACCGCTCGACGAGGACGACGAGGACGACGACGACTGCGAGGCGGTGTAGGCGCCGATCGAGGACGACAGCGCCGATTCGAAGCTGTCGAAGTCAGGCGTGCCAGACCCGCCGGCGAAACCCGACGATGAGCCCGATGACGTCGATGAGCTGTACCAGTCCGGTTGGGGCGCAACGGTACCGGTGTAGGCCTCGTACTTCTTTGCCCACAGCGCCGCCACGCCCGCGGCGACCGCGAACGGTACGTAGGCGATATAGAGATCCTTGCGGGCCGAGAAGTCGAAGCGCGTCTCGGCCGAGTCGGTGGCCAGCATCCGGTGGAATCCGCCGACGCGAGACCACAGTTCGCGGCCCGCGGGGGTACGCCTGGTCCCGACACCGTCTCGCCACGAACCCGCCGAGAACAGGAAGAACGCCGCGAACGGCAGCGCCCACATGGTGGTCGGGAAGCCCCAGCGGAAGAAGCCGCAGACCATGAGGATGAACGCGACCGCGTTGAGCGCGCGCAGCCAGAGTTCCTTCTTGCGCGCGACCAGTAGTCCCGAGTCGACCGCCCACTTCTCGACCGCCTTGGCCATGTCTGTCTTGGCCTTGCTGAGCTTCTCCCCCGATTTGACGGTCTTCTTGGCCTCGAACTCCGAGCCGGGATTCATCACCTTCAACCGTGAGGCCACCGCGATACCGACCGAGTCGACGTCGGCCCACTGCCCTGGTGCTGCGATACCGCGGATCGTCCACTGCTTGTCACTGACCTGCGCAAGCGTGACGAGCTCGCGATCGGCGAGGTACAACAGCGTGGCTGTGAGTCCGTTCTTCGGGACGGATTCAGTGCGGATGTATTCGGCCTGCACCGGGCCGATTCCCGGTGGCGGTGCGTACTGCAGTGGAAAGCCCGGTGACTTCTCCAGGACCGAACGGAACCACAGCAGCGCGACGAGACCGAACAGCACGGTGAGCCCGGCGACCCACATCGCACCGACGACCGACTGCCCCAACACCCGGTCAAAGGTGTATGGCCACGGCAGTGTCACCTGGGCCGGCGTCGGCACGTCGACGCCGGCGCGGACGGTGACAGGGGTGCGGGGGGCAGGTTCTCCGCGCTCAGGTGCAGGCGGTTGCCGTCCACGGTCAGGCCGTCACATCCCCGGCCCACGCCGAACCCGACCGAGCATTGGGCGGCGCCGACGGCGCCGGGCAGGGTCAGGGTGATGTCGGCGCGTTCGATGCGGTTGTTCCAGGCGGGTGCGATGACGTTCCAGAAGAAGACCGACGGTGACGGGCCTGCCGTGCCTGTCGATTCCGCGAACTGCCGCTGGGCGCCGAGATCGCCGGGGTCGAGTACGCCGGGAATGGTGTATCGGATCTCGAAGACGTGGGTGCCGTCGTTGAGGTAGCGGTCGGGGTCGCCGATCTTGGCCACCCGAAACCTCCTGCCGTCCTCCCACAGCATCTGGTAGGGCACCGGTTCGCCGTCCAGCAGCACCGAGTCGATCTCAGGCTTCTGCCGCAACCGCGGGTTGTTCTGGTTGGCCACATCCCAGTACCGGAAGATGCCGTGCCGGTCGCTGCTGTAGAACGCGGTGGTGAGCGTCTCCACCGCGGTCATCTGACCCGCGGCGTCGACCACGATGTTCACGTCGTATTTGGCGATCACCACTGGGTCGTCGATGTCGGATGGACTGCCCGAGCCGCCGTGGAAGATCACCGGCCACAGCACGCTGAACGCGATGGCAATCAGCGGGATCAGTGCTTTGACCAGCCGCCCCACTGACATGCGCATCACCCTATGTGCAACGGATCGATCTGGACGCGAACCGGCTCATGGTCGTGACGCGCGCTCTGGACCGAAGTGGCCCGCCGCAACGCGGCGGCGAGCTCGAGACCGATGTTCCTGGGGACACGCACCAGCATTCGGCTCACCGGAACATCGGCGGTCAGACCCGCGGGCCTGCGGGCACCCATCGGCAGGTCGACGGGTCCGAGCAGGGCGGCAGCGCCCGGCAGGTCGGCGGCGCGCAGCAGTGCGTTCACCGCTTCCGGCGCACCGTCGACTGCGGCGATGTGCACGGCGGGGGGCAGCCCGACCTCGGTGCGCGAGTCCAATTCGGCTTCGGCATGACCCACGGGATCCCATCGGATCAGCGCCTGCACCGTCGGGATCGCAGATTCTGCGACCACGGCGACCACACCACCGTCGGCGCGACTGCGGACCAACGCCGCGGCCGCCATCCAGCGGCGCAGTGTGTCTTCGGCCGCGCGAAGGTCCTGCCGTCCCAACAGGGCCCAGCTGTCCAGCAACAGCGCGGCACCGTAGCCACCCTCGGTGGCCGGTTCGACCCCGGGGGTTGCGACGACGACCGCGGACCGCTGCGGCACGGACGTCACGACGTCGTCGCCGCCCGAGGTGATCACCGGCGTACCGGGGAACGCTCGCCCCAGTTCCTCTGCGGTCCGGCGGGCGCCGACCACCACGGCACGTACCGCATCCGATCCGCACCGGGCGCAGCGCAGGGCCAACTCCTCGCGGCCACACCACCGGCACACCGCACCGGCGGCGTCTCGTCCCGGCAGCGACAGCGGCCCGGTGCAGTGCCTGCACCGGGCGACGGTGCGACAGCGCGCACACGAGAGCGCAGGCACGTAGCCACGGCGGGGAACCTGGACGAGTACGGGCGCGTCGCTCTTCAGCGCCGCGCGCGCTGCGTCGAGGGCCACCGTCGGCAGTCGAGCGGTGCGCGCGGCCGGGTCGCGTTCCTGGGCATACGCACTGTCCTCCAGTGCGATCACGCGCGGCGCGTGGACCCGTACCGTCTGCCGGGTCGCGGTCAGATCGTGCGCCCATCCGCTGCGCACCAGGGCCTGGGCCTCGGCTGTCCTTGCGTACCCGCCGATCATCGCCGCGCACTGCAGCTGGTGTGCGCGCAGCATCGCCACCTCACGGGCGTGCGGGTAGGGCGCCCTCGGCTCCGACAGCGAATCGTCACCGTCGTCCCACATCACGACCAGCCCCAGATCGGCCACCGGTGCGAAAACCGCGCTGCGCGTACCGATCACCACACGCGCATCACCCCGGAGCGCCGCCAGCCACCGCCGGTACCGCTCCGCCGGACCCAGGCCCGCCGACAACGCCACCACCCTGGCTTCCGCCACCTGGGCGACGACGGCCGCATACAGCAGGTCGACGTCACGTTGGTCGGGCAGCACGGCGAGCACGCCGCGCCCGGAGTTCACCGTGACGGCGGCCGCCTCGGCCAGTCGCTGCGGCCAGGACTCGCCGGGCAGTGCCTGCCAGACCGCCCTCGCGGCGCGCCCATCCTGCACTGCAGAGATGAACTGCGCACCTCCGCCGTACGCCGCCCACGCCGTGGCGTCCACACTTGTGGGAGGCAGCGGGTCGACAGGTCTGGTGGTCTGCTTCTCCACGCTGGCATGCCGGGGCGGCACGGCAAGGCGCAGCACGTCCGCGCGGGTTCCCGCGTAACGGGCGGTCACGGCGTCGACCAGGCGGCGCACGTCATGAGTCAGTACGCACTCGGCGGACACCACCTTGTCCAGCCAACCGAGCCTGCCGACATGGTCGGTGTCCGAACGTCTTTCGAGGATGAAGGCATCGACGAGCCTGCCGTGGAACCGCACCTTGGCACGAACCCCCGGCTGCGCATCGTCGGACAGCTCCGCCGACACCAGGTAGTCGAAGTCGCGGTCGAGGTGCGGCACCGTCAGCATCGGTAGCACCCGCGCGATCGGCTCGTGTTCAGCTGCCTGCCGGGTGGTCGTCACACCGCAGGTCTAGCAGAGGGCGCTGACGTGCGGCCGAACAGCAAGCCCGCGGTGATCAGCAGCAGCGACGCGGCATACGCCCACCAGATCGGCACCGCCAGCACCTCCGACCCGAGAACGAACCTGCTGATGCCGATCATCGCGTCCGAGACTGCGAAGCACACCGCACCCAGCGCCGTCCACGGGGTCGGCAGCCCAGCCAGCAGCGCGGCGCACACCATGCGCCCAGCACCGCGATGTACACCGTCACGGGAACCGCCACCACCATCACCGCCACCGCGGCGAGGCGGGGTCGGGAGGGCGGAGTGGATCGCGCCAGTGGTAGCAGCGCCGCCAGGAAGCACAGGTGAGCGATCAGGAACGCCGCCAGGCCCAGCACGAACGACGCCGCGGCCGCTTTCACCGCGGGCTGCAGGCCGAACTGTCCGGTGAGCTCGGCGCCCGCAGGCACGCGCATCGCCACGACGATCAGGAACACGCCATAGCCGGCCGCTACGAGCAGGGCGGCGCTCCACAGAGTGCGGGCGCTCAACGCCGCGGATGCGGCACGTCGTTCAGTCGTCGCCATGCGGAGAACCTACTAAATCACCGGTTCAGCCTGCAGGCGTCGGTGCGGGCGTCAGGCGGTCAATTGTGGCCGATCTGCGTCCGCGAGCGACACCACGCTGCGTGCGGCCCGCAAGGCAGCGCGGGCCCGCACCGCGGCGGGAGCCTTCCACTCGACCGGCGCTTCGACGCTGGCAGGCACGGTGGGCAGCGCCTGGAGCATCGACACCAGATCGATGCTGCCCTCACCCGGGAACAGCCGGGCATTGCGGCCCTGAAAGCGCAACTCGTCGATGGACGTCGGGCGCGGCAGCACCGCATCGCAGATCTGCACGTAGTGCGTCCATTCCGCAGGCAGCGTCCGGAGATCTTGGGCGGTGGCCAGCGCGCGGTCGTAGTGGATCGCGTCGACGAGCACACCCACGTCGCTGTCCTGACAACGCCGCACGATCAGCGACGCCTCGTGGAGGTCACGGACATCGGTCCACGGCATCGGTTCCAGGTTCGGGGTCAGCCCGAAGCCCTTGGCGAAATGGCCGAGTTCGGCCAGGTTGTCGGCGAGCCGGGCATGGTCAGGATCGTTACCGGTCACCAAGATCTGTTCCGCGCCGAGGTATGCCCCGGTCTCCAGGAAGGGGCCGAAGTCGTCGCGCACCTTCGTCTCGGGGCGCAGCCGTAGCACCTCGATGTCCAGCAGGAACAGACCGGTGTCATCCAGACGACGACGCGTCTCGCGGATCATCGGGGTCCCACCGATCGTCGGGAGCAACGGCTCCCCTTCCGTGGCGCGAATGAGCCGCAGTCCGACACCGTCGTATCCGGCGTCGGCGGCGCACGCCACCAGTTCAGGCGGGCTGAGCTCGAGAACCGTGAGCGGGGCAAGGGAGATCGGTCGCGTCTGACCGGCAACCGATGGATGCCCTGACATACCCCTCACGCACAATCCTCACTTCTCGAACTCGGCCCAATTGTCGGCGAAACGCCCCGGAAATGGGTGGCTACCTCCGCCGGTACGGTGTTTGCCATGGCTGAGTTGGATCCCGTGCTGCAGAAGGTGCTCGACGCTGTTCCGTTCCAACTCACCACCGATGGCGGACCCGAGGCGGCCCGGCACCGCTTCAATAAAGTTCACCGCAGCCCGCTACTTCCCGAGGTCACGACACGCGACGTCGAGATCGAGGGCCCGGGCGGGCCGATCCCGCTGCGTATCTACCGCCCGCCGACGGAACGTTCCGTCCTGCCCGTCGTGGTGTTCATCCACGGCGGCGGGTGGACCGTCGGCGACCTCGGCACCTACGACGGCGAGGCCAGCATGCACGCGGTCGGTGCGGCGGCTGTCGTCGTGTCGGTCGAATACCGCCTTGCGCCCGAGCATCCGTTCCCGGCTGCCGTCGACGACGTCTGGGCGGCCACCCGGTGGGTCGCCGATCATGCGGGCGAGATCGGCGGAGACGCGGGACGGTTGGCTGTCGCCGGTGACTCCGCGGGCGGAAACCTCGCCGCCGTCGTCGCGCAGTCCGCCCGCGACGCAGACATACCGCTGCGCTTCCAACTGCTCTGGTACCCGTCCACGACGTTCGACACATCCCTGCCGTCGTTCAGCGAGAACGCGAACGCATCGATCCTCGATCTCCCGGGGTGCAAGGGCTACACCCGGTGGTATGTCGGCGACACCGATCTGTCCGACCCACCCGTCACGCTGGTGCCCGCGCGGGGTGACCTCGCGGGATTGCCTGCCGCCTACATCGCGGTTGCCGGTCACGATCCGCTTCGTGACGACGGCGTCCGCTACGCCGAATTGCTCACCGCGGCCGGGGTGCCGGTCGAAGTGCACAACGCCGAATCACTGGTCCACGGCTATCTCGGCTACGCAGGCATCGTGCCGGCCGCGACCGAGGCCACCGGACTCGGCCTGAGTGCGCTGCGCGCCGCGTTGGCGTGAGGCCATGACGGACACCGAGCTGTCGCGGTCGCGCTGCTTCGGGTGGATCGACAGCCTCTCCCGCGGTTACGACGACATCTCCCGAATCCAGCGCTTCAGCCCTCGCCGCCCGGGCAGTGCCTGGTCGAAACTCAATGTCGAGCGAGTGCAGCGACTCATCGAATCCGGGCGGATGCGCGACGAGTGTCTGCGGCACATCGACGCAGCCAAAGCGGACGGACGCTGGCCCGTCTAGGCTTATCGTCGTCGGGGAGGTCTCATGACTGCGCCTGACTTCGACACCGTGATCGTCGGAGCCGGATTCTCCGGCATCGGCACCGGTATTCAGCTGGACCGCTCCGGCATGGCCGACTACCTCATCGTCGAAGCCGGTGATGAGCCTGGCGGCACCTGGTACTGGAATACCTACCCTGGCATCGCGGTGGACATCCCGTCGTTCTCCTACCAGTTCTCGTTCGAGCAGAGCTCCGCATGGTCACGCACCTACGCGCCGGGACACGAGCTGAAGGCCTACGCCGCACACTGTGTCGACAAGTACGCACTGCGGTCAAGGATGCGGTTCGCGACGACCGTACGCCGTGCCAATTTCGATGACTCCCAGGGACTCTGGCGTTTGACCCTGGAGTCCGCGGACCAGACCAGCATCGTGACCGCGCGGTACCTCGTCAACGCCAGCGGTGCACTGACCGTCCCCAATCTGCCCGACATCGCGGGGGTGGACTCGTTCGCCGGGGTGACGATCCACACCGCACGCTGGGACCATGACCTGGAGTTGGACGGCAAGCGCGTCGCGATCATCGGCACGGGCGCGTCAGCGGTGCAGGTGATTCCCGAGATCGCCCCGATTGTCCAGCGTCTCACCGTCTTTCAGCGCACACCGATCTGGTGCTTCCCGAAATTCGACGCCCCGCTGCCGAGCGCGGCCAAGGCGATGATGCGGCTGCCCTTCGGCAGGACGCTGCAACGGTTCATCAGCCAGGCCTATGTGGAGCTGACCTTTCCGCTGGCCGCCCAGTACTTCACGGTCAACCCGATGGCCAAGCGCATGGGTTCCGTCGGCAAGGCGTACCTCCGCAAAGAGGTCGACGATCCGGTGGTCAGGGACAAGCTGACGCCACGTTACGCGGTCGGGTGCAAGCGGCCGGGGTTCCACAACACCTATCTGTCCACGTTCAACCGCGACAACGTCGACCTGATCACCGAACCCATCGACAAGATCACCGGATCGGGTGTGGCGACCACCGACGGCTCATTCCACGACGTGGATGTGCTGATTCTGGCGACGGGCTTCAAAGTGCTTGACACCGACAACGTCCCGACGTTCCCGGTGACCGGTCCGGGTGGTCGATCGCTTGCCGAGTTCTGGAACGAGAACCGGCTACAAGCCTACGAAGGTGTGAGCATTCCGGGTTTCCCGAACTTCTTCACCGTGTTCGGCCCGTACGGCTACGTCGGCTCGTCCTACTTCGCGCTGATCGAGGCGCAGACCCGCCACATCATCCGCTGCCTTGACGCCGCGCGGCGCAGGCACGCCACCCGAGTCGAGGTGCGCCGGGAGGCCAACGATCGCTACTTCGCCGAGATGATGCGCAAGCGGCACCGGCAGATCTTCTGGCAGGACAGCTGCCAGCTGGCCAACAGCTACTACTTCGATCAACACGGTGATGTGCCGCTGCGCCCGGCCAGCACCGTCGAGGCGTACTGGCGCAGTCGCCGGTTCCCGATCGACGACTACGAGTTCACCAGCTAATCGGGCCGCACGCGAATCGTTGGCCAGCCGGGGGCACGGTCGCGAAGACCGCATTAGCGCTATCAGACGGCGGCCTTGAGCTCGTCGACCTTGTTCAGCTGCTCCCACGGCAGTTCGATGTCGGTGCGGCCGAAGTGCCCGTAGGCAGCGGTCGGCGCGTAGATCGGGCGCAGCAGGTCCAGGTCGCGGACGATCGCGCCGGGACGCAGGTCGAACACTTCGCCGATGGCCTTCTCGATCTTGAGCGGGTCGACGGTCTCGGAACCGAAGGTCTCGACGAAGAGTCCGACCGGCGCCGCCTTGCCGATCGCGTAGGCGATCTGGACCTCGACGCGCTGGGCCAGGCCCGCGGCCACGACGTTCTTGGCCACCCAACGCATCGCGTACGCGGCCGAGCGGTCCACCTTGGACGGATCCTTGCCGGAGAAGGCGCCGCCGCCGTGGCGGGCCCAGCCGCCGTAGGTGTCGACGATGATCTTGCGGCCGGTCAGCCCGGCATCGCCCATCGGGCCGCCGAGCACGAATTTGCCGGTCGGATTGACCAGGATCCGGGCGCGGAGGTGTCCAGCGTCTCGTGTGCCAACTCGGCGAGCACCGTGTCGATGACGTGCTGCTTGATCTCCGGGGTCAGTGTGCGCTTCCAGATCGATGCCGTCGGCGTGCTGAGTGGACAGCACCACGGTGTCGAGCCGGACCGGCGTGGTGCCGTCGTACTGCACGGTGACCTGGGTCTTACCGTCGGGACGCAGGTAGTCCAGCGTGCCGTTCTTGCGGACCTCGGTCAGCTTGCGCGACAGCCGGTGGGCCAACGCGATCGGCAGTGGCATCAATTCCGGGGTGTCGGCGATCGCGTAGCCGAACATCAGGCCCTGGTCGCCGGCGCCCTGTGCGTCCAGCGGGTCGGCGGCACCCTCGACGCGCGTCTCGTGGGCGGTGTCGACACCCTGCGCGATGTCGGGCGACTGAGCGCCGATGCCGATGTTGACACCGCAGGTGAGGCCGTCGAAGCCCTTGTCGGAATGGTCGTAACCGATCTCAAGGATGCGTTCGCGGACGGTGTTGGTGATGTCGGCGAACGCACTCTTGGCCGGTCGTGGTGACCTCACCGACGACGTGCACCTGGCCGGTCGTCACCAGTGTCTCAACCGCGACGCGCGACTTCGGATCGTCGGCGAGCAACGCGTCGAGCACCGAGTCACTGATGGCGTCACAGATCTTGTCGGGGTGCCCCTCAGTCACCGACTCACTGGTAAACAGCCGAGCTTCACTCACGTCCATTCCTTCCACTCAGGCGCACCCGAGATAGTTAGCCAGTCAATACTTATACTTGCTGCCGACGTTGCCGACCTACGCGGGCTCTACTGCACCCAAGCGTTTGCCCACCATGTGCGCAACCTTTATGCGCAGCCTGAAATCCCCCGCTACCCGTTACCGGAACGCAGGAAAGCCACGATCGCGTCCACAATACGGCTCGCGATCACAGTCTTCGAGCTCGTGCTCCAGCGCAGACTCCGATCCGTCGGCCGAAAGCAGCCAGCCATCGTTGTCGTCGACCTCGAACGCGCGGTTCTCCCCCACGGCGTTGACGACGAGAAGATCACACCCTTTGCGCTTCAGCTTGGCGCGGGCGTGGAAAAGCACATCGCCGTTCGCGTCGCCTGTCTCTGCGGCGAACCCGACGATGGCCTGCATGTTCGGCAGCTGACCGTCCTGGCGGGACCGAACCGCGCCGGCGAGCACGTCCTCGTTGCGGATCAGCTCGATCGTCGGCTCGCCCTCTCCGGCGGGGCCCTTCTTGATCTTGCTGGTCGCCAGATGAGCCGGCCGGAAGTCGGCGACAGCGGCGGCCATCACCAGCACGTTCGCCTCGGGCGCGTGCTTGGAGACAGCGTCGCGGAGCTGCGCCGCGGACCCGATATGCTCGACGTGGACACCCGCCGGGTCGATGAGACCCGCGGTGTTGCCCGCGATCAACGTCACGTCGGCGCCACGCTGGGCCATCACCCGGGCCATCGCATAGCCCTGCTTGCCGGAACTGCGGTTGCCGATGAAGCGGACGGGGTCGATCGGTTCGCGGGTGCCACCGGCAGTCACCAGAACCTTGACGCCTGCGAGGTCGTAGGGCAGCGCGTCGGCGCGCGTCGAGGAGCAGCTGCGCCAGCGTGGAGATCTCTTCGGCTTCCGGCAGGCGTCCGGGGCCGGTATCGGCCCCGGTCAAGCGGCCTGATGCGGGCTCCATCACGACCGAACCGCGGCGACGTAACGTTGCCACATTCTCGACTGGTCGCCGGGTGCAGCCACATCTCGGTGTGCATCGCCGGTGCGTAGAGCACCGGACATCGCGCGGTCAGCAGCGTTGCGGTCAGCAGGTCATCGGCGCGACCGATGGCGGCTCGGGCCAGCAGGTCGGCCGTGGCGGGGGCGACGACGACGAGGTCGGCAGTCTGTCCGAACCGGACATGGGGCACTTCGTGGACGTCTTCGAACACCCCGGTGTGCACCGGGTTTCCGGAGAGCGCCTCGAACGTCGCCGCTCCGACGAACCGCAGGGCGGACTCCGTCGGAACGACGCGGACAGAATGGCCGGCCTCGGTGAGCTGGCGGACCACCGTCGCCGCCTTGTATGCGGCGATGCCACCGGCGACGCCGACGATGATCCGCTTCCGCTGGACCATCTGCTCTTCGCCCGAGAGGCTCATTGCCTCGGCTACTCGCCCTCGGTGTGCTCGAGGAGGTCTCCGTGGATCTCGCGCATCGCGATCGACAGCGGCTTCTCCTGCAGACCCGGCTCGACGAGCGGCCCGACGTATTCGAGGATGCCGTCACCGAGCTGGTTGTAGTAATCGTTGATCTGGCGGGCCCGCTTGGCGGCGTAGATCACCAGCGCATACTTGCTCGACGCGCGGTCCAGCAACTCGTCGATGGGCGGGTTGGTAATGCCCAGCGGCGTGTCGTAGGCGCTGGCAGCGGACGGATCGATATCCACGGCGGCCAGCCGCGTGTCGGCGTGCGGGGTGCTCACGTAGAGGTTCTCCTGGCGGTTGGAAAAGCTATTCGAATAGCTGCTGGGCGGCGATCAGGCCTGATCACGGGGCTCCGGCGTGCGGGCCACCAGCAAGGATACCAATTCTGCGCAGGCAGACTCCAATCGACTGTTGACGACGACCTCGTCGAAGTCCCCCTGAGCCGCCAACTCCGCCCTTGCGGTCTGCAATCGGCGCGTCATCACCTCGGGCGTCTCGGTGCCGCGGGCCGAAAGCCGACGTTCCAGCGCCTCCCAGCTGGGCGGGGCCAGAAAGACCGAGGTGGCCTCGGGCATCGCCCGCTTGACCGCTCGGGCGCCGGCAAGGTCGACCTCGATCAGGACCGGTTGACCAGCCGCCGCGGCTGCCCGTACGGGTGCGGCAGGGGTCCCCGAGCGGTGTAGCCCGCCGTGGATCTCCGCCCATTCCAGTAGGGCGCCGTCGTCGATGAGTTGCTGGAACTGCTCCGCCGTCACGAACGTGTAGTCCACGCCGTCGACTTCGCCCGGCCGGGGGTCTCGCGTGGTCACCGAGACACTGAAGTGCAGGTCGGAGACACGTTCCCGAAGGCACCGGACCACGGTGGACTTCCCGACGGCAGAGGGGCCGGACAGCACCAGGACCGCAGCCCTGGACGCGCCGTCCGGCCCTCTACCTTCGCTCACAACCTCTCTTAAGAGGCGGTGAAGTCGAACTTTTCCAGCAGTGCCTTGCGCTGACGATCTCCCAGACCACGCAGTCGGCGGGTCGGGGCGATCTCGAGCTCGGTCATGATCTCCTGAGCCTTGACCTTGCCGACCTTGGGCAGAGCCTCCAGAAGTGCGGAGACCTTCATCTTGCCCAAGACTTCGTCGGTCTCGGCGTCCTTCAGGACCTGTTTGAGGTTGGTGCCGCCGCGCTTGAGCCGGTCTTTGAGCTCGGCACGTGCTCGCCGTGCGGCAGCAGCCTTCTCCAACGCTGCCGCGCGCTGTTCGTCGGTCAACTGGGGAAGGGCCACGGGTTCCTCCGTCTTCGTCACCATTACTGATCTGTCTCGGCTGGTAGTGGCGGAACCAGAACCAGCCAGCGTGGACGACCGTACCCACGCGGGCTGACGAAAGCTAACCCCACCCCCCGGTTACCGCGTCAAAAGCCCAGCGTGTAGGGCGCCGCCTGGCAGCCTCACGTGTCTCCGCGGCAGTGCCCCGCACACCCTCAGCGACCGTGGCTGCGGCTAAACTGCCTGCATATCAAGGGTATTCACGCGATGCCGGCGCCGGCAGCGCATTTTCACCGCCGTCACAAGCCCGCGTGACGGACGCCGGGGCGCAAAGACCTGAGAATTTTGGCTGGTCATCGCGTGCCGGGCGTGTCGCGGTGGCACCGCGGCCGGGTTCGGCTGTCAGCGCTTGATCTCGACGACGAGAACCCAGGAATTGGCTCCCACGACCGCCAGGGCGGCCGAGGCACCGCCGACCGTATTGGCGAAGTCGCCCCATTCGGCCACGTCAAGCGGTCACGAGCGACCGCTCCCCAGGTAGGCGACGGCGTCGCGCATCCGTTCGGCGGCGCCGCGCAACGCGCCGACGTCCGGGCCGGCTCGCAGGACCTCGCGCGACACCGCGGGCAGGAGCTGGCCCGGCTGGGCGCCTCCGAGCCCCGCCAGCGTCTCCGGACGCCCACCTTGGGCTCCCACGCCGGGTACGAGCACGGGCCCGTTGAGGGCGCTGAGGTCGGGCGGATCGGTCAATGTCGCGCCGACGACGACGCCGACGGATCCGGGCCGGCCCCGCGGGGTTGAGGGCCGCGGCGTCGTCGACGATCGCCTGCGCGACGGTGCGACCGTGCGCGGTGGCGCGCTGCACCGACGCACCTTCGGGATTGGACGTCGCCGCGAGGACGAACACGCCGCGGTCGTTGGCGAGCGCGGTGTCCAGCAGCGGCTGAAGCGACCCGAACCCCAGATAGGGCGAGGCCGTGACGGCGTCGGCCGCCAGCGGCGAGTCGCCGGCCCACGCGTCCGCATAAGCCGCCATGGTCGACCCGATGTCGCCGCGCTTGGCGTCGGCGAGCACCAGCACGCCCACGTCGCGCAGCGCGGCCATCGTGCGCTCCAGGACCGCGAAGCCCGCCGAACCGTAGGCCTCGAAGAACGCCACCTGCGGCTTGACTACCGCGAAACCCTCGAACGCGGCCACGCAGAGATCGCTGAATCGGGCCAGCCCGTCGGGGTCGGTGGTCAGCCCCCACGCGCGCAGCAACTCGGCGTGCGGATCGATGCCAAGGCACAGCGGGCCACGCTGCGACATCGCGGCCGACAGGCGGTCACCGAACCCGCCCATGCTCAGGACCCCAGCGTGCTGTGCAGTTCCTGCAGCGACATCACACCGATGTCACCGCGGATCCCTGCCTCGATGCCCTGGACCGCCGCCGAGGCGCCCTGCACGGTCGTCACGCACGGAATGTTCATCGACACCGCCGCCGACCGGATCTCGTAACCGTCGATGCGCGGCCCTGAGTTGCCGTAAGGAGTGTTGAACACCATGTCGACCTCACCGGCCTTGATGGCGTCCACCGCGGAGAGCGCGGGCCGGTCGGGGCTGGGCTCTTCGAAATGCTTGCGCACCTCGTCGCATGGAATTCCATTGCGCCGCAACATCTCTGCGGTCCCCTCGGTGGCGAGGATATGGAAGCCGAGGTCCGCGAGACGCTTGACCGGGAACACCAGCGAGCGCTTGTCCCGGTTGGCCACCGACACGAACACCGTGCCCTCCGCAGGCAGCGAGCCGTACGCCGCGGTCTGGCTCTTGGCGAACGCGCTGCCGAAATCGTGTGCGATGCCCATGACTTCGCCGGTGGACTTCATCTCGGGGCCGAGAAGCGAATCGATCTGACTTCCGTCGGCCTTGCGGAACCGATGGAACGGCAGCACCGCCTCCTTCACCGCCACGGGCGCGTTGCGCGCGGTGGTTGCCCCGTCGCCGGTGGCGGCCAGCACACCTTCCTCACGCAGTTGGGCGATGGTGGCGCCCAGCATGATCCGCGCGCACGCCTTGGCCAGCGGAACCGCGGTGGCCTTGGACACGAACGGAACCGTACGGCTGGCGCGCGGATTGGCCTCCAGCACGTAGAGCACATCGTCCTTGAGCGCGTATTGCACGTTGAGCAGACCGACCACGCCGACACCGAACGCAATGGCTTCGGTCGCACGGCGCACCGCCTCGATGTCGCTGCGGCCCAACGTCACCGGAGGCAGTGCGCACGCCGAGTCGCCGGAGTGGATGCCGGCCTCCTCGATGTGTTCCATCACGCCGCCGATGTACACCTCGGTGCCGTCGCAGAGTGCGTCCACGTCGATCTCGATCGCGTCCTCCAGGAAGCGGTCGACCAGCACCGGATGTTCGGGCGAGAGCTGGGTGGCCCTGGTGATGTAGCCCTCCAGCGTGCCTTCGTCGTAGACGATCTCCATCCCGCGCCCGCCCAGAACGTACGACGGCCGCACGAGCACCGGGTAACCGATGTCGGCGGCGATCCGGCGGGCCTGGTCGAAGCTGGTCGCCATGCCGAACCGCGGTGCGGGCAGACCGGCCCGGCGCAGCACCTCACCGAACTCGCCGCGGTCCTCGGCAAGGTCGATGGCCTCGGGCTTGGTGCCGACGATGGGCACCCCGGCCTTCTCCAGCCGCTCGGCCAGGCCCAGCGGCGTCTGCCCGCCGAGTTGGACGATGACGCCGACGACGCCCGGACCGCCCTGGCCCGAAGCCTGCTCGGCGTAGTACACCTCCAGGACGTCCTCGAACGTCAGCGGTTCGAAGTACAACCGGTCGGCGGTGTCGTAGTCGGTGGACACCGTCTCGGGGTTGCAGTTGATCATCACCGTCTCGAAGCCCACCTGGCTCAGCGTGGTCGCGGCATGCACACAGCTGTAGTCGAACTCGATGCCCTGCCCGATGCGGTTGGGGCCCGACCCGAGGATCAGGACCTTCGGCCGTTCGACCTGCGGTGCGACCTCGGACTCGGCCCCAGGGTCCAGTTCGTAGCTGCTGTAGTGATACGGCGTCTTGGCCTCGAACTCGGCCGCACAGGTGTCGACGGTCTTGTAGACAGGGTGGATGCCGAGCCGCTGCCGCAGCGCCCGCACACCCATCTCGCCCGCCAATTCCGGTCGCAGCGCCGCGATCTGACCGTCGGAGAGCCCGCTGTGCTTGCTGCGGCGCAGCAGCTCACCCTCCAGCACCGGGGCGTCGATCAGCTCGGCGCGCAGTTCGACCAGCCCGCTGATCTGTTCGACGAACCAGGGGTCGACACCGGATGCCTCGGCGACCTGTTCGACGGTCGCGCCCAGCCGCAGCGCGTATTCGATGTCGTAGAGCCGACCGTCGGTGGGTGTGCGCAGCCGTTCGAGCACCTCGTCGACGTCGCCGTCGGGCGCTGTTCCTGTCCAGAAGCCCGCCCTGCTGGTCTCCAGCGAGCGCATCACCTTGCCGAGGGCCTCGATGAAGTTGCGGCCCAACGACATCGCCTCGCCCACCGACTTCATCGTGGTGGTCAGCGTGGTGTCCGCGCCGGGGAACTTCTCGAACGCGAACCGCGGCGCCTTGACCACCACATAGTCCAGCGTGGGTTCGAAGCAGGCGGGCGTCTCCTTGGTGATGTCGTTGACGATCTCGTCGAGCGTGTAGCCGATGGCCAGCTTGGCGGCGATCTTGGCGATCGGGAACCCGGTGGCCTTCGACGCCAGCGCACTGGACCGAGAGACGCGGGGGTTCATCTCGATGACGATGAGCCTGCCGTCCGCCGGGTTGACCGCGAACTGGATGTTGCAGCCGCCGGTGTCGACGCCGACCTCACGCAGGATGTCGATGCCAAGGGTGCGCATCACCTGGTATTCGCGGTCGGTCAGCGTCATCGCCGGGGCGACCGTCACCGAGTCGCCGGTGTGGACGCCCATCGGGTCGAAGTTCTCGATCGAGCACACCACCACGACGTTGTCGCGGCCGTCGCGCATCAGCTCGAGCTCGAATTCCTTCCATCCGAAGATGGACTCCTCGATCAGGACGTTCGCCGACGGCGATGCGGCCAGGCCCTCGCCGGCCATCCGCTCGACGTCCTCGGCCGAATGGGCCATCCCCGATCCGAGGCCTCCCATCGTGAAGCTCGGCCGCACCACCACGGGAAGTCCGAGATCGGCGACGGTCGCGCGCACTTCGTCCATCGTGAAACAAACGCGGGATTTCGCCGACTTGCCTCCAACTTTAGAAACAATATCCTTGAACTTCTGCCGGTCCTCACCACGCTGGATCGCCTCGAAATCGGCGCCGATGAGCTCGACGCCGTACCTGTCGAGGGCACCGTTCTCATACAGTTTGACCGCGGTGTTGAGCGCGGTCTGACCGCCGAGGGTGGCCAGCAGCGCGTCGATCTTGTTTCCGCGCTCGGCCTGCTGGGCGAAGATCTTCTCGACGAACTCAGCGGTGATGGGTTCGACGTAGGTGTGGTCGGCGTACTCCGGGTCGGTCATGATGGTCGCCGGGTTGGAGTTGACGAGGCTGACCTGCAGGCCCTCGGCCCGAAGGACCCGGCACGCCTGGGTGCCGGAATAGTCGAACTCGCAGGCCTGTCCGATGACGATCGGGCCGGACCCGATCACCAGGACGTGGTTGAGATCTGGGCGACGCGGCATCTAATTCTTTCCTGCCATCAGGTCGACGAACTGGTCGAACAGGTACTCGGCGTCCCGCGGGCCCGCGGCCGCCTCTGGGTGGTACTGAACCGAGAAGGCTCGGCCGTCAGAGAGCCGAACACCTTCCACCACACCGTCGTTGGCGCAGGTGTGGCTGACTTCGGCGCGGCCGAAGGCGGTGTCGAAGGTCTGGCCTGCTTCTCCTTCCAAGGCGAAGCCGTGGTTCTGCGCGGTGATCGCGACCCGACCGGTCGCGTGGTCCATCACCGGGACGTTGATGCCGCGGTGGCCGAACACCATCTTGTACGTCGACAGCCCCAATGCCCTACCCAGGATCTGGTTGCCGAAGCAGATGCCGAACAACGGGATCCCGGCTTCGAGCACATCACGCGTGACGCCGACGATGTGCTCGGCGGTCGCGGGGTCACCCGGCCCGTTCGACAGGAAGACCCCGTCGGGTTTCAGTTCGGCGATCTGCTCGAAGGTGGTCGCCGAGGGCATCACCACGCTACGGATCCCGCGGGCAGCGAAGTTGCGCGGCGTGTTCGTCTTGATGCCCAGGTCCAGCGCGGCAACGGTGAACCGGTGCGTCCCTTCGGGTTCCACCACATAATTGGCATCGGTGCTGACTTCGCCCGCCAGGTCCGCACCGAGCATGGCCTCCTGCCCACGGACGCGGGCCACCAGTTCGTCGACCGCGGCGTCGGCGGCCGCGCCGCTGAAGACCCCGGCTTTCATCGAGCCGCGGCTGCGTAGGTGGCGTACCGCCGCCCGGGTATCGATACCCGCGATGCCGACGATGCCCTGACGCTGCAGCTCGTCGTCGAGGGTCCCGCTGGCCCGCCAGTTCGACGCGCGCGGCGAGGGATCGCGCACGGCGTAACCGGCGACCCAGATCTTTTCGCCCCGACTCTCGCTGTCCTCGAGGTTCCAGCCGGTGTTGCCGATCTGCGGCGCGGTGGCGATCACGATCTGGCGGTGGTAGCTGGGATCGGTCAGGGTCTCCTGGTAACCCGACATCCCTGTCGAGAAGACGGCCTCGCCGAGGGTTTCGCCGGTCGCGCCGAACGGCGTGCCGGTGAAGATGCGGCCGTCTTCGAGCACCAGGAGTGCTTTCTGCGTCTTCACGGTTGTCATGCCACTTCCTCCGGGACCCACTTCGAGTAATCACGACGGTCGTCGGCGCGGAACCCGGTTTCGATCTCGACGCCGGACGGGAGCCGCCAGCGGATCGACAGGATGCCCTCGTGGGTGAGGGCCTTGCCGGCCAGGTGCTTGTGGGTACGGATCCCGGCGATGGCATCGTCGGGTATCCAGATCGGACCGGATCCGGTGCGCTGCAACATGATCCCTTCGGGATAGCGGGTCAGGACAGCCTTGGCGCGGAAACCGAGGTCGCCGGCGGCGACTCGGTCGTTCCAGTGCGGCACCAGCGTGCTGCCGACGTAGAGGCCCTTGGTGGGCGGGATGAGGACGGGGCCGACGGTGTCGGGCAGCGGCGGGAGGCTGCCGACGATCTGTGCCTGCCGCTCGATGCGGCGCCGCCACCCGCGCATCATCGCCTGGATCAGTACCGCGATCAGCACGACCAGCACTCCTGCCATCACCAGGGAGACGATCAGCGTCGGGGTGTTCACCCGCGCGCCTTGCCGTCTCGGGCGGTGACCGTGCCGCGCAGCATCGTCACTGTGACGACACCGGGTAGCTCCATCTGCTCATACGGGGTGTTGTCGGACCGACTGGCGAGGGCAGGTCCCGTGACAGTCCAGCGCGCTGCGGGATCGATCACCGTGATATTCGCCGGCTCCCCCACCTCCAAGGGTCTGCCTTGATCCGGCAGTCCGACGATGCGGGCAGGCGCCTCACTCATCACGCGGGCAACGTCGCGCCAGGTCAGGAGGCCGGGATTCACCATGGTCTCGACGACGACCGACAGCGCGGTCTGCAACCCGAGCATGCCGGGTCGGGCGTTGGCGAACTCACACATCTTCTCGTGCTCGGCGTGCGGTGCGTGATCGGTGGCGACGCAATCGATCACCCCGTCGGCGAGGGCCTGGCGCAGCGCGACCGCGTCACTGGCTTCCCGCAGCGGAGGATTCACCCGGTTTCGTCCGTCGTAGGTCTGCAGCCGGGAGTCATCAAGCAGCAGGTGATGCGGCGTCACCTCGGCGGTGATCGAGATCCCCTGCTCTTTGGCCCATCGAACGAGCTCCACGCTGCCAGCCGTCGAGGCGTGGCAGATGTGCACACGGGCTCCCGCGTCGCGCGCGAGCAGCGCGTCACGGGCGACGATCGACTCCTCGGCCGCGCGTGGCCACCCGGCCAACCCGAGCCGGGCTGCATTGGGGCCTTCGTGAGCGATGGCGCCGACGGTCAGCCGCGGCTCCTCGGCATGCTGGGCGATCAGCACACCCAGGCCTGATGCGTACTCGAGCGCGCGACGCATGACCAGCGGATCATCCACGCACACACCGTCATCGGAGAACATGCGAACCTGCCCCGCGCCCGCAGCCATCAGGCCCATCTCGGTGAGCTGCTTGCCTTGCAGCCCGACGGTGACCGCTCCGACCGGATGCACGTCAACGAGGCCGACCTGCTGACCGCGATGCCACACGTGGTCGGTGACCACGGCGGTATCGGCGACCGGATCGGTGTTGGCCATCGCGAATACCGCGGTGTATCCACCCAGAGCCGCAGCCGCCGAACCGGTTTCGATGTCCTCGGCGTACTCGCGGCCGGGCTCGCGCAGATGGGTGTGCAGGTCGACGAAGCCGGGCAGAAGGACTTGGCCGGTGCAGTCGATGGCCTCGGCAGCGGTCAACCCGGCACCGATCTCGGCGATCTGCCCATCGCGCACCAGCACGTCGACGGGGTCACCTTCGCCGTAGAGACGGACCGACTTCAACACCACCGGCGGACAGGTGGGGGCACCACCGGCTTGCGGGGGACGCAGCGACTCGGGGGTGGATGATGTCATGCGCTGATCGCTTCCTCTCCTGCGCCCACGAGCACCTGGAAGAGTACCGCCATGCGCACGTGCACGCCGTTCGAAACCTGTTGCAGCACTGCCGATTGCGACGAGTCCGCCACCGAATGGGCGATCTCCATACCTCGCAGCATCGGACCGGGGTGCAGCACGACGGCGTGCTCTGCCAGCTGCGTCTGGCGCTTCTCGGACAACCCGTAGCGCACGGAGTACTCCCGCGACGAGGGGAAGAAGCCGCCGTTCATCCTCTCGGCCTGCACCCGGAGCATGAGCACCGCGTCGGCCAGCGGCAGTTCGGCGTCGAGGTCGTGGGAGACGGTGACGGGCCAGCCCGCGACGCCGACCGGCAGCAGGGTGGGCGGCGCGACGAGCACCACCTCCGCGCCGAGCGTGTCCAGGAGCGTCACATTGGATCGCGCGACCCTGCTGTGCAGAACATCGCCGACGATGACCACGCGCTTGCCTTCGATCGACCCCAGCCGCTGCCGGATGGTGAGCGCGTCCAGCAGAGCCTGGGTGGGGTGTTCGTGGGTGCCGTCACCGGCGTTGATGACGGAGGGGCCGCCATGGTCATCGACCGTCCACTCGGCAAGCTGCTGCGCGGCACCCGAGGCGGGATGGCGGATGATGAGCGCGTCGGCACCCGCGGCGCGCAGCGTCAGCGCGGTGTCGCGCAGCGACTCCCCTTTGGACACAGACGATCCCGAGGCGCTGACGTTGATGACGTCGGCGCTCATCCACTTGCCCGCCACCTCGAACGACACCCTGGTGCGGGTGGAGTTCTCGTAGAACATCGTGATGATGGTGCGGCCCCGCAGCGTCGGCAGCTTCTTGACCTCGCGGCCCATCAGCGCCTCCCGGAACCGGTCGGCGTTGTCGAGGATGGCGGTGGCGTCGTCACGGCTGAGATCGGCCGCGCTCAGCAGATGCTTCACCTGGAAGGCCCTCCGTACGGTGCGATGTGGACGCCGTCGTGACCGTCGTCCTCGGTGAGCCGGACCTTCACGTTCTCGGCGCGCGAGGTCGGCACGTTCTTGCCGACGTAGTCGGCGCGAATCGGGAGCTCGCGGTGGCCGCGGTCCACCAGCACCGCCAGCTGCACGGCCCTCGGACGGCCCACGTCACGCAGCGCATCGAGCGCCGAGCGCACCGACCGGCCGGTGTAGAGGACGTCGTCGACGAGGATCACCAGCACGCCGTCGATGCCACCGTCGGGGATCGAGGTGGTGGCGAGCGCCCGCGGGGGCTTGCTCATCAGGTCATCGCGGTAGAGCGTGGTGTCCAGCGCTCCGCTGGCGACATCCACTCCGCTGAACTCGGCGATGTTGCGGGCGATCCGGGTGGCCAGGGTGACGCCACGAGTCGGAATGCCGAGCAGCATGACACGGGGAGAATCGGGACCGTCGAGCGCGGTCTTCTCGATGATCTGATGGGCGATGCGAGCGATGGTGCGGCTGACGTCCGCTGCGGACATCAGCTCCCGGTCGGCGCCGGTCTGATCTGGCGAGCCCACGAGTGAGCCAGACCTCCTTCTCCGCCTCACGGGACGGATCGTTAAAGGATGTCGGAAACTGCGGGGAGCTTAGCAGGTGCGCTACAGGACGGCCCCTGTGGCACTCAGCCTCACCGAGACCACCCCGTCCCCGGCGACGATCAGAATGTCGCCGCCGGAGTCGACCGCGATCGCTTGCCAGTCCCGGAGGGAACCGCTGTGCGCCCACGGTGGGACCCTGACCGCGCCCCAGACCCTACGGGTGACCGCGTCCACGACCACGATGTCGTTGCCTTGGGCCACGTACACCTTGCTGCCGTCGGGGCTGACCGAGATGCCGGTACCCCAGTTGTAGGTGCTCGTGTCAGTGCGGGGCATCCCCACTTGGATCGGCGATCCCACAACCCTTCTCGACGCCGTGTCGATGACGCACACCGTCCCATAGGCGGTGTCGGTCACATACAGCCACCGACCGTCCGGGCTCAACGCGAGACCTGCCGGAGTGCTGAGGTAGGTCGGCGGCCCGAGAGTGATTTCGGCTGCACGTGTTCCCGCCACCGTGTCGATCACGTGGACGCTGTTGGCATAACCATCGGCGACGTACACGGTGCGGCCGTCGGCGCTGATCGCCAGGTCGGTGGTCTCGACGCCGACGGGTACCGATCCGACGACCGTCCGCGTGACGGTGTCGACGATCCTCAGTGAGCCGCCGCTGCCCTCCCGCGCCAGGTAGAGCCGACGACCGTCCGGGCTGACCACCATGTCAGACCCGTAGTCGGCAACGACAGGATTGCCGATCGGTGCGAGGGTTGTCGCATCGAGGACGACGACGTTTCCGTCCAGCGGCCTCGCGACGTAGATGCGGGTGCCGTCGGGACTGACCGCGATCTCGGAGTCACCGGAGGAGGACCAGGTCCCGATCGGAGCCGAGGTCCTTATCACCGTGTTGGTGATCAGATCGATGGCCGAGATGGTCCCGCCGTAGTTCGTGACATAGCCTCGTGTCCCCCGCACAGCCATCGCATACGTCCCGTTCGGCGCGGCGATCTGCGTCTGTGTGGCGGCGAGTTCGAGCGGACGTATCGGAACGGTCACACTGAAGTCGTTGTGCGCGTGGGCATCACTGGCGCGAATCACGAAGGTGTCGAAACCTCCGACTGCTCGCGCGCCCGGCGTCGGCGTGTACGCGAAGCTGCCTTCCGGCCCCACCGTGAGTGCACCGCTGGTCGGTGCCCGCACCACGGTGTAGGTGACCACGTCTCCGTTGGGGTCCGCCACGTTCGCCGAACCCGTGACCCGCCCGGTCACATGATCGACGCCGTCCACGGTCGACCCGACATAGGTGATCGGGGGCATCTGGACGGGGCGAACCTCAAGGAACGCCTCGCCGTACACCGTGTGCACGCCGTCGCTCACCGAGTAGGTCATCCAGTCCGTGTTGTATTCCGGCCACACGGTGACCCGCTCCCGGGCCGCCAAGGACGGGGTGTAGGTGAAGGTCCCGGACTGATCGACGACGAGGGTGCCGTCCCAGGGCCCGTTGCCGCGGACGAACGTCAGCGGATCGCCGTCCGGATCGGTGGCCAGTACTCCGGTGACTGTCCCGTCGGGGTGCGCGCCGTAGTACCAGCCGCTGACCGGCGGCCGATTCACCTGCGCCGGTGCGACCTTCACCGTGACGACGACGTCGACAGAAGCCACGCGCGAGTCAGTCACACGGACGGTGAAGGTATCGGTCGCCGGAGCCTGCACGGCAGCCGCCCGCGCGGCTTCGGTGGGTGTGTAGGTGAAGGAGTAGACGTTGCCCGCGGGGCCCGTCACCATCGCCGTCGTCACGGACCCCTGGGACGGATCGACGGCGACGGTATGAGTCAGCCGGTCCCCGTCGGCATCGGCGACGGTGAACGACCCCGTGACGGCGCCGTCGCCCGGGCCGGGCTCTCCGACTGAGGCGCCGGCCGTCACCCTTGGGGCCGAGTTCAGCGAGACAACCCGCAGCACAGCGTCTTTGAAATCCGTGACATAGAGCTCTGATCCGTTGGCGAGCACTGGCGATGTCGTGCTCGCCGGACTCCGGCGAGGTGTCGACGGCGATCGTCTGTGTGATCGTGTTGGTCAGGGTGTCGATCACCGACACCGTGTCATTGCCGTTCGCGACATAGATCTTCGCACCGTTGCTACTGACCGTCACCGCCGTCGGAGTCGGCCCCACCGGAATCGCCGACCCCACAACGCTGTTGGTGGCAGTATTGATCACCGAAACGCTGCCCGCAGCGTTGACCGCATACACGCGTGAACCGTTGGGAGCCACGGCCACATCACGCGGAGAGTCCCCCACGCCGACTGTCGTGACGAGCTTGTTGGTGACGGCGTTGAAGACCGCCACCTGATCAGAATCCTTGAGCGCCGCGTAGACACGCGAACCGTCTGGACTCACCGAGACACCCGCCGGCGACGACCCCACGGACACAGTACTGAGCACCTTGTTCGTCGCCGAATCGAGCACCACAAGTTTCGACGCAGACTGCAACGCCACGTAGGCCCGACTCCCAGTCGGATTCACCGCTACCGCCGACGCAGTACCCGACAACGCGACCGTCGCCACCGTCGCGCCGGTCGCCCTATCGATGACCGTCACCGACTTACCCGTCGAATTCGCCACATAGACCCGCGAGGAAGTCACCGCCACCCCAGCCGGATCACGCCCGACCATGACCGAATCAGGAAGCGCGGCAGCCGCCATCACGGTGACCGACCCGTTGTCCCGCGGGACTGCCTGCACGGCATTGACCTCGTTCACCACGCGTAACGCGCTGTCCCGAACTTTCCTGACCGGCGCTCTGCTGACCGCGACGATGGATTCGTCGTATTGCGAAACCGCTGCCGCGGCCAATTCCTCTTCAGACTCCCTGCGAGTTCCTGCGGTCGCCGTCACCATCGTCAGCGCGGCCGCCGGCGCAGGCGGGTCCTCCCCGGCGGCGGGATCCGACTCGTCCGGTGGAGTTGTGGTCGGCGACACAACCACCGACATCCGTTCGGCTGGTTTCGATTCCTCGTCCTCGGCCTCCTCGTCTCGCTCTCCTTGTCGTCCGACCGGGACCCCTCGCGCTCCACCGACCCCTCGTCGACGGAGTTCGAACCTCTCCCGGACTCGGACTTCTTGCCGGACGTGCCTGCGGACCCGTGCGACCCCGACGGCTCCGACGAGCCAGACGATGCCGACGACTCCGGCTCGGCCCACGCCAGACCCGCAGGCCCGCCGATCGCGAAACCGATCCCCAACGCCACTGCGAGTCCCCCGACCCGACCGACGTACTTCGCGTACCCCATGACGGCCGCCTCCCCGGAGATACCAGTCGCCCAAGTACGAATTTTCGTACTGCCGGGGCCCAGGGACCATAGAGTGCGACCGAAGCATCGACCGAAGACTTAACTACCGCGGAAGGCCAGCGCCCTCGCGAGTTCCTGCCGGGATCGGATGCCCAACTTCCCGTAGGCGTTGGACAGGTGCATCTCGACGGTCCGCAGCGTGACGAACAACGACTGGGCGATCTCCTTGTTGCTGACGCCCTCGGCGGCCAGCTCGGCGACCCGCCGCTCGCCCGGGGTCAGCGCGTCCGCACCCATCGCGGCGCGTCGCCGCGGCCGGCCACCTGCCGACCGCATCTCTTCAGCCGCTCGGTCGGCCAGGGGAACCGCGGCGCATCGGTGCGCGAGATCGAGGCCGGCGCGCAGGACGGGACGTGCCGACGCATTCTGTCCCGCACCGCGAAGTGCTGCTCCGTAGTCGACGAGTGCTTCCGCACGCCACAACAAGGCCGGCGACTCGGCGAGAACCTCGGCGGCGCGCCGCAGTGACTCCAGGCCCCGTTTCCCGCCTTCGCAGAGACCCCGGACCCGAAGCGCTCCCCCCATCCGGCGCGCCGACCGGGCGGTCTCCGCGGCCGCGACCGCATCGTCGGCAACGGCGCGCGCACCCTCGTCGTCCCCGAGCGCTCGCAACACCGGGACCAGCGCCACCCGTGCGTCGTTGGCCCACGGGAACATGCCGCGAGTGGACTCCATGCGTCGCAACGCATCGGCGAGGTCGTCGCGGGCCCGTTGGTGACTACCTGCGGCAGCATGCAGGCGTCCCCGCGCCAGCAGCGGCAGCACCGAGAACAACGTCTGCGTGAGCTCGGCGTCCATCCCCCTGTCGAGAAGGAGCTCCTCACCCTCGGTGACGCGCCCCTGATCGGCGAGCGTGTCGATCACGACGACCAGCCCGGGAACCTTCGTGTAATGCGCATGCGCTCCCTGAATGTCCGCCGCCGCGCGGCCGTCGACCTCCGCCGCCAACAGGTCACCTCGCCGGTGCCGCACCAGCCCACGCAGCCAGAGCGCCCGCGCCAGCCATTGCGGTGACCCCATCCGCTCGGCGTGCCGGATGGCTCGCGACAGGATGTGCTCGGCGACCTCGTAACGTTCGGCCTCGATCAGGCAGATGGTGACGTTCGTCCGCCACAGCGGATGCCCGCCCTCGGTCACCAAGGCTGGATGCCCGGCGGCTTCCTCGGCAAGGTCGCCGGCGACGGCGACAGGTCCGCCTTCCAAGGCACGGCGCGCCACGAACGACCTGATCAGACACTCTGCGCGGGTCAGTGACGGCAGATCGGTGAACCGGTCGGCCTCGGCTTCGAAGGTCGTTGGAAGGTCCGGGTTGAGCAGCAGCGCGCCGAGACGGGCGCCTTCGAGCTGAAGCTCCAGTTCGCGGTCGTGAACCCCGATCTCCGCTGCCGCGCGATCATAGAACGGGAGCTGGGCGCGTTGACTGTTCGCGTCCGGATGGTTGGTCCACGCGAGCGCGGTGACCGCCCGTGCCCGGATCAGCGGATCGGCCGACGTCTCGATCGCCTCCGTCAGGTGCCGGGTGGCCGACGGGTCTGCGATCTCGTACTCGGCGTTGCCGAGTTCGAAGAGCACCTGCGGACGGTCCCCGGCGGCCGGTGGTTCATCGAGTGCGCGCCGCAACAACGCCGCCGCCGAGTCGGGCGCACCGCCGGTCAGGGCCGCGCGAGCGGCATCCCGCAGTGTGGCGACGACATCGGGGTCACCCGCGGGGGGCGTCGCGAGCAGATGCGTTGCGATGACTCCCGGTTGGCAGCGTTGCCGACCCAGCAGCCTGGCGGCCTGAGCGTGCATGTCCGCGCGTTCGATCCCGGTCATGTCCTCGTAGACCGCCGCGCGCACGATGGGGTGGACGAAGCGCAACGGCTCACCCGGCAGCAGGACTTCGCTCTCGGTCAGGCCCGCTGCGAGCATCGCGACCTTCGCGACGTCGAGCTCGATCAGCGCTGCGCAGGAGCTGATTCGTGCCCACTCGCCGAGCACCGCCGCCGCGCGCGCCAGTTCCGAGGCGTAAGGGTCGATCCGCCTGACACGCAACAGCACTGACTGCGAAATGCGTTCCGGAACAAGCTGATCTACTTGCGTCGGATCGATGTCCGCGGCCGAGCGACCGTCGCGTCGGAATTCGCCCAACAACTCCGACAGCAGAAACGGATTACCGCCCGTGGCTTCGGCGCAGCTGCGGCACAGGCGATCGCTGGCCTGTCCGCCGAGGCCGTCACGGACCAGACTCGCCACCGCCGCGGCTCCGAGCGGGCGCGGCCGCAGCACGGGCGGACGGGCTTCCAGCATCAGTGACACCAGGTCTGCGCGCATTCCTTCGACGTGGGTGCGCACGGACAGCGCCACCAGGATGCGCAGTCCCAGAAGTCGAGGCGCCAGATGCAGCAGGAACCGCACCGACGGTTCGTCGGCCCAGTGCGCGTCGTCGACGACGAGAACCAGGGGCGCGCGTTCGGCGAGGTTGACCACCAGCCAGTACAGGCCGTGCAGGGTGGCGAAGGCGATGTCCGTGGTGCCCTGTGCACGGCCCACATCGGTGAACACCGGACCGGCGAGTTCCGCCGCGCCCGTCAGCAGACGGTCCCGTTCCGCCGTGTCGGCACCCAGCACAGCGGTTTCCAGCAGTTGGCGGACGATGCCGAAACCGAACCCTGCCTCCAGTTCGCCGCCCCGCGCGCTGTGTGTGGTCATGCCCATTTCGCCGGCGCGTACCCGTAGGTGTTCCAACAGCGCCGTCTTACCGATACCTGCGGGTCCCTCGATCAGCAGCACCGCGCCCGATCCGGCCTCAGCGGCCGCCAACGCATCGTCGATCGTCCCGAGATCGTCTTCTCGGTCGAGCAGCGGACGCGAGTGCCCTCCGCGGCGCGCTGCCTCCACAGCATCATCTTCACGCAATGGGCTCGAACCAGAAGGCGTTACTGCCGATTCGACGGGTCGGACGTGCCGTCAGCTGCCAGAATGTGGCCTTAAGTCGAGTGGGAGTCGCACGATGAGACACACCAAGACGTTCCGTTCGCTGTTGCTGCTCGCCGCGGTGGCGCTGCTGCTGGCCGGGTGCGGTGAGAAGCCCGGCGCTGCACCGTCGCCGGAAGGCGATCTCACCTCGCTACGCGTCGCGCTGTTTCCCGCCGCCAACACACTTCCGGTGTATGTGGCCGAAGCCCAGGGGATCTTCGAGCGGCACGGCCTGGACGTGGAGATCACCGAAGGTCAGGATCTACCGGTCTTCATGGCCGCGCAGATGGATGGACAGTACGACATCGCCATGAACACGCCGACTCTCGTGCTCGTGGGAGCGCAGAAGGGCCTCGATCTGCAGATCGTGTCGAGCACCGCCCAACAGACGCGGCAACGGCCGAACGCCGTGTGGATCACCCGTGACGATTCGATTCGCACGCTTGCCGACCTGCGCGGGAAGACGATCGCTGTACCCTCGCTGACCGGCATCGTCACCGACTCGGTGACGTACCTACTGCAGCGGAACGGCGTGGCCCGCAACGAGGTCAAGTTCGTCCAGACACCGTTCCCGGCGATGGGAGACCAGCTTCAGGCAGGGCACGCGGACGCCGTCGTTGCGACGCTACCGTTCAGTGCCGCCATCGCCGCGCGGGGTTTCCGCGTGCACGACGACGTGATCGTCGAAGCCGTTCACGACGCCAGCGACGGCACCGTCGGCGAAGCGATCACCACGGTTTGGGCAGTGCGGCGCAACTTCGCCCTCGACCATCCCGAGACGATCGTCGCCTGGCGTGATTCACTGCGCGAGGCCATCACCCGGCTCGACGGTGACGACGACGAAGCACGGGCTGCGATGGCGGACTGGCTGACGATGTCCGCCGAAATCCTGTCGAAGGCCCCGCTGCCGGACTGGACGGTGGACATCACGCCGCAGCAATTGGCCCCCTACGTCAAGATCGCAAAGGCCACCGGTTCCCTCGATTCCGACCCGGACGTCAATTCTCTTGTATGGCGAGGTCCATGACCGGATGCGTGTACCACGTCGAAGGCCTCTGCGTCGATCTCGCGAGCGCACACGGAACCAAACAGGTGCTGCGCGACATTACGATCGACGTTCGGGCAGGTGAGGTCGTCGGCGTCGTCGGACGCTCAGGTGTCGGCAAGAGCACCCTGCTGCGTGCGCTGGGTGGCCTCGTCGAGAAGTACGGTGGCACAATGCTGTTCGACGGCGCACCGGTGATTCACCCGCCCGCGGGGGTGGTGATGGTGTTCCAGGATTATCAGAACGCGCTTCTTCCGTGGCGAACCGTCGCCCGCAACGTTGCCCTCGGACTGGAGGGCGGTGTCCCGCGGCACGAGCGCGCTTCACGGATCCGGCGCGCGCTCGAGTTGGTCGACCTCGGCGACGTGAGCGCGGAATATCCATGGCGGCTCTCGGGCGGGATGGCTCAGCGTGTCCAGATCGCGCGGGCGCTGGCTCTGGAACCTACGGTGCTGCTGATGGACGAGCCGTTCGGTGCCCTCGACGCCATCACCAAGGCATCGCTGCAGGATGTGCTCCTCGACGTCCAACGCGAGACGGGCTGCACCGTCGTGTTCATCACCCACGACCTCGACGAAGCGATCTACCTCAGCGACCGGGTCCTGGTCCTCAGCGGCAGCCCCGGCGTCGTCACGTTGACCGCCGACACCGAATTGCCCCGACGCAGAGATCAATTGGAGACGCGGGAGTCGCCGATGTTCCGCCGGCTACGGCAGTTGCTGGGTGAGCATTTGCGGTCCCGAGATGTCTGAACGGTCCAGATGGCGCTGGCCGGGGGTGTTGGTACCGCTCGCAGTGATCGCGGCATGGCAGCTGGCGGTTTCGATGGGCCTGCTGCGTTTCGAATATCTCCCTGCACCCGACGCCATCCTTGCGGCGCTACTGACCGAGATCCGCTCCGGCGAAGTCGGCCGAGCTGGCGGGCACACGCTCGGTGTCGTCGGGGTCGCGTCGATCACCGCACTGATCGTCGGGACCGCGCTCGGCGCGGCCTTCGGCTTGCTACCCCGTGTGCGCTGCTGGGCCGAAGCCTCGGTGGAAGTGCTGCGCACCGTTCCCGCGATCGCCCTTATTCCGTTGGCGGTGTTCACGTTCGGCCCTGGCGCCGACGCAGAGATGATGCTGGCAGGGTACGCCGCATCGTGGCCCATGGTGCTCAACACCGCAGGTGCCGTCACGTCGGTTCACCCTCGCCAGTACGACGTCGCCCGGACGCTGCATCTCAGTAGGTGGGCGACGTTTCGCACGATCGTGGTGCCGACAGCTGCGCCCGTGTGGTTGGTGGGCGCGCGGCTTTCGGTGATCCTGGCGCTCCTGGTCAGCATCGTCGTCGAGATGGTGATCACGCCGCGGGGCCTCGGCGGCGCAATGATCCAGTCCCTCAACGGACTTGACCCGGCACGGATGTGGGCCTACGCATTCGTCTGCGGTGTCATCGGGGTGACGCTCAACCTTGCGTTGCGCAGCGCGGTCCGCGTCGCGCTGCCCGGGCGTCCGGAAGGGATACCTTCCGCACCTATATCCCGTGTCCGCATCGCACCGCCGCGGGGTCTGGCTCCACTCGTCGTGCTGCTGGTGGTCTGGCAACTCCTCGCTGAGCCGGATTCATTGACTTCGCCACCGCCGACGCAGTGGTTCGTGGCGCTGGCGGGTCTCCACGGCGATGGCACGCTGATTCCGGCGATCGCGCACACGCTCGTCACGTTTGTGGCGGGCCTGGCGATGGCCACCGCGGTCGGCGGATTGTTGGGCGCCGCAGTCGGCGCGTCGCAGTCTGTCGGTCGCGCACTGTCCCCCACCCTCGACTTCGTCGCGGCGATTCCCGGCGCAGCCCTCGTCCCGGTCCTGGTGCTGCTGCTCGGCCCGAACCTGGCGAGCGGCATCGCCGCGGTCGCTCTGATCGTCACGTGGCCCCTTCTGCTGAGCACGGCCGCAGCGCGCAGAGCGGTTCCACCGGTGCGGATGGACGTGGCCCGCACCGTGGGACTATCGCCGCTGCGACGGTGGTGCAGCATCGTGCTGCCCTCTCTCCTGCCGGGTGTGCTGCTCGGTGTCCGCGTCTCCTCGGCGCTGGCGCTGATCATCGCGCTGTTGACGGACATCTTCGGGTCAGGGGCGGGAATCGGACGGCTGCTCGTGCTGAGTCAGCAACACTTCGATGCGGCCGCCGCGTGGGGGCTTCTCCTCATCGTCGGCGGAATCGGCTACGTGTCCAACGTCGGGCTGGCGGCGACAACGCGCATCGTGACGTCCGGGATTCGGCAGGTAGCCTCTGCCGGATGAACCTCGACCGCAACAGGGCCTCCGTCATCGACGCGATTGATGCCGGCCTGCTGGCGGGAGCTGTCACGCTGGTCTGGCATGCCGGCGAGGTGCGACAGGTGAATGAGCTGGGCTATCGCGATGCCGCGGCGCGCCTACCGATGCAGCGCGACACGATCTTCCGCATCGCGTCGATGACCAAGCCGGTGACGGTGGCGGCGGCGATGTCCCTGATCGAGGAGGGCAAGCTTGCGCTGACCGACCGCGTGGCGACGTGGCTGCCGGAACTGGCGGACATGCGTGTGCTGGCCGAATCTCGCGGCCCGGTGGACCGCACCGTGCCTGCGCAGCGCTACATCACCATCGACGACCTGATGACGCACCGCAGTGGCCTGGCCTACATGTTCTCGGTGCTCGGCCCGCTGTCGGAGGCGTACCGCAAGCTCCCGACGCGGCAGGACCAGGACCGGTGGCTGTCCGAAATCGCCGCCCTCCCCTTGGCCCACCAGCCGGGCGAACGGCTGACCTACAGTCATGCCACCGATGTGCTCGGCATCGCCCTGTCCCGGATCGAGGGCAAACCGTTGAGTGCCGTGCTCACCGAACGCGTCCTGGGCCCATTGGGCATGTCGGACACCGGTTTCAGCGTGGGGGCTACCGGTCGGCGCCGGGCCGCCACGATGTATCAGCTCGACGCCGACAACACGTTGTGCGATGACGTGATGGGTCCTGCGCCCATCGTCGATCCCCCCTTCTGCACCGGCGGCGCCGGCCTGTGGTCCACCGCCGACGACTATCTGCGCTTCGCCCGGATGCTGCTGGCCGGCGGCACACTCGACGGCGTTCGCGTGCTGTCCGAGGACTCGGTGGCCCTGATGCGCACCGACCGGCTGACCGACGAACAGAAGCGTCACGACTTCCTGGGGGCACCGTTCTGGATCGGCCGCGGGTTCGGGCTGAATCTGTCGGTGGTCACCGACCCCGCGAAGTCGCGGCAGCTCTACGGGCCCGGCGGCCTCGGCACGTTTTCGTGGCCGGGGGCCTACGGGACGTGGTGGCAGGCCGACCCGTCGGCCGACGTCATCCTCATCTACCTGATCCAGAATCTGCCGAATCTGACCGTGGACGCGGCTGCCGCGGTGGCGGGCAACACGTCGCTGGCCAAGCTACAGAGCGCTCAACCGAAGTTCGTGCGCAGCACCTATCAGGGGTTGGAGATCTGACGGCCGAGATGTCGGTGGCGCGGGGTAGCGTCGATTCACCGATCCGCCATCACGACCACGCCACCCCCGACCGCGACGGCGGAAAGACCAGCGCCCTGAACGGCTTGGGTTGCTGCCAGGCATGCGACTACGCCAAAGAAGCCCCCGGCTGGCAGGTATCGACCAGCCAAGACGATGGCGAACACCGGGCGGAGTACGTCACCCCCACCGGCGCGGTCTACCGATCAATCGCCCCACCACTACCCGGAACACCAGTCACCCGACGAAAACTCAGCCTCCTCGAAGGCCAACTCAGCATCGACATCGTCACCTTCGACGCCAACGCCGCGTGACGCGAAGTTCGGCTGCGCCTCACGCTGAAAGGCGTTAGAGCACACCAAGTTTCGCGGCGAGTTCGAGCACCGCTTCAGCGCGCGCACGGGTGGGACCGGCGCTGCCGTCGTACGGGCCTGTGGGTGCGTCGAGACGTGCGAGTGTGCGACGGGCCTCGTCGATCTCCAGTGCCGACGGACTCAAGAGGGTGTTGATCGTCTCGGCATGACTGGCATCCAGACACAGTCGGCCGCTCATCCCGGCGGCCTTGGCGACCTCGGTCTCGCGGGCGAGGTGGCGGACCTGGTCTCGCAGTGTTGGCCCGTCGATCGGCGCGGGCAGGCCGGCCGCCCGGCTCGCGATCACGAGCCGCGCGCGCGGATATGCCAGCACCATCGGATCGGCGCACATCCCCGTGTCACGGCGAAAGTCGCCAATCCCGAAAGCAATTCGCGAACAGCACCGCGCGATGTCAAGAGCGGACTCGATGCCGAGCGCAGACTCGATCAGCGCGACGACAGGCGTTCCGGCCGGCAGACGTGCAGACGTCGCGACCACGTCGGCGGCCGACTCTGTCTTGGCGAGCATCACCCCCGCCAATCCCGGTGCCGATGCCAGTGCGTCGAGGTCCGCGTCCCAGTGGGGCGTGTCCGCGCTGCTGATCCTCACCCACGCGCTGCCGCCGTCACCCAGCCACTCGGCGACGGCTCGGCGGCCTGCGGCCTTCTGCGTGTCTTGCAGTCCATCCTCGATATCGAGCACCACCACGTCGGCCGCCGTGGACGTCGAACCGGCGAAACCAGGCGATCCCGGCTGCAGCAGCCACGTCCTGGCCAGCGACCAGTGCGGCCGACGAGTGCGCTCCGCGTGATGTGAGACCGTCATTCGCCCACCATGCAGCCAAGCGGCCGCCCGGTCCAGATTGTGCACATTTTGTTCACGGCAGCGGCAGCGAGGCTACAGCGAGCGCGACAACACCCGACCGAACTGCAGCAGCCGCTGCATCTGCGCCAGCCCACCGTTGTCCACGGACTTGATGAAACGGAATGACTCGCAATAGATGTCAGTCTCGGTGGCCGACTTCTGCCGCGAGCGCGTGATGAGTTGCGTGTACATCCGCAGTTTGACTTCCGCCAGCCTCCTGGTGCCGTCGCCGAGTACCTCGTACTCGGTCGAGAGCACCTGATCGGTGATGGTGGACAACAGGATCGAACGCACCGACGCCATCAGGATCCGGCGCGGTTCGCCTTCGCTCTCCTGACTGGACGCGTCGTCGTCGGCGCGCCACATGATCAGCCGGTGGCCGTCGGTGACGAGCACTTCCTGCCAGAGCGCTTCACCCCAAGACTCCTCGGTGAACCCGCGGGACATCACGAACGACTTGATCGCCGACGGCTCGACCACCGAGCGGATCTGATCGAGAGCAAGATCGGGGTCCCGCAGATACACCCGAGCCGCGTCTTGGACGCTGGAGTACGGAGCCCAGTCCTGCGGCGCACCCATCTACGTCCCGCTACCGCCGTCGTGCCCGCCCTGTACCGCGGCCGCTGCAGCTCGGATCTGCGGCGTCACCAGCATCACCTGACCCAGCACACCGTTGACGAACCCCGGCGAATCGTCTGTGGACAATTGCTTGGCCAGTTCGACCGCCTCGTCGACGGCGACCGGCTCCGGCACGTCCTCGGCATGCAACAGTTCCCAGACCGCAACCCGCAGCACGGCGCGGTCGACCGCGGGCAGGCGGTCCAGGGTCCAACCCTGCAGGTGAGCCGAGATCAGGTCGTCGATGTGGGCTGCATGATCGGTCACGCCGCGCGCCACCGTCACCGTGTAAGGATTGAGCGGCGACATGTCAGCTTGATGGTGCGCCAACGCGTTTCGAGCTTCTGCCACCTCGGCGGGGGTGATGCCTCGCGCTTCCGCCTCGAAGAGGAGGTCGACGGCGCGCTTGCGGGCCTGGTGTCGACCGCGGTCGCCCTTCCGGTCAGGCATTGACCCTTCCCAGGTAGCTGCCGTCGCGCGAATCCACCTTGAGCTTGTCGCCGGTGTTGATGAAGAGCGGCACCTGGATCTCGGCACCGGTCTCCAGCGTCGCCGGCTTGGTGCCCGCGCTGGATCGATCGCCCTGCAGGCCAGGCTCAGTGGATGCGACCAAGAGCTCGACCGTCACGGGCAGTTCCAGGTAGAGCGGCGCCCCGTCGTGGAACGCAATCTGCACCGCCATGCCCTCGAGCAGGAAGCCCGCAAGCCGGCCGACGAGCGCCTCCGGCAGCGAGTTCTGTTCGTAGTCCTCGGAGTCCATGAACACGAAGTCGGCGCCGTCCCGGTACAGGTACGTGGCGTCGCGGCGGTCCACCGTCGCGGTGTCCACCTTCACACCGGCGTTGTATGTCTTGTCGACGACCTTGCCGGAGAGCACGTTCTTCAGCTTCGTCCGCACGAACGCAGGACCCTTGCCCGGCTTGACGTGCTGGAACTCGATGATCTGCCACAGCTGGCCGTCGATCTGAAGGACGAGCCCGTTCTTGAAGTCGGCGGTCGATGCCACGGTCGGTTGTACTCCTAGCTTCTAGATGATCACCAGGTCCTTGGGGAACCGGGTAAGTAGTTCGGGGGTCTTCTCGGTGACCACGAGCGTGTCCTCGATGCGGACACCGCCGCGGTCGGGCAGGTAGACACCGGGCTCTACGGTCACTGCGGAGCCAGCAAGCAGTGTACCGGCGGCGGAGCCGTTGATTCCCGGTGCTTCGTGGATCTGCAGGCCGACCCCGTGACCGAGCCCGTGCCCGAAGTTCTCTGCATGGCCGGCATCGGCGATGACCTGCCGCGATGCAGCATCGACGGCCTTGAGGGCCACACCGGGCGCGAGGGCCTCGCGGCCCGCTCGCTGGGCGTCGGCTACCAGGCCGTAGATATCGCGCTGCCAGTCCGCGATCGGCGCGAGGACGAACGTGCGGGTCATGTCCGAGTGGTAGCCGGCGACGAGCGCGCCGAAGTCGATCTTGACGAAGTCACCGGCGGCCAGGACCGCGTCGGTGGGCCGGTGGTGCGGAATCGCCGAGTTCGCACCGGTCGCCACGATGGTCTCGAAGGACGCGCCGTCGGCGCCGTGGGCGAGCATCAGGGCTTCCAACTCGTTGCGCACGGCCTTCTCGGTGCGGCCGGACCGCAGACCGCCACGGTCCACCAGGTCCTTCAGCGCCGCGTCGGCGGCCTCGCAGGCCAGCCGCAACAGCGCGATCTCGCCCGCGTCCTTGACCTCTCGCAGACCCTCCACGATGCCGGCCGCCCGGACCAGCCGGCACTGCTCACCGGCCGCCTCGGTGAGCGAGGCGAACGCATCGACAGTGACGACATGGCTCTCGAAGCCGAGCTTGCGCACCCCCACCGCAGCGGCCCGGCCCGCCAGGTGCGGCCCGCACGCCCGTTCGATGACGACCTCAGCGTCCGGCGCCTGGTGCGCAGCCTGGGTGCGATAGCGCCCGTCGGTGGCCAGCACCGGCGTTTCGTCGTCTCTCAGCACGAGTAAGGCCGCGTTCGAGCCGGTGAATCCGGACAGGTAACGGACGTTGACCAGGTCCGATACCAGCACGGCGTCCAGTTCGGCGGCGGCCAGACAGCGACGTAGCCGGTCGCGGCGCTGGGAAATAGTCACAGCGGGTGACGGTACTCGCTAAGGTGTGGCCTCATGAGCAAGTGGCTGCTGCGCGGATTGGTGTTCGCCGCGCTGATGGTGATCGTCCGGTTACTCCAGGGGGCGATGATCAACGCGTGGGAGACGAAAGCGGGTCTGATCAGCGCGATCCTGGTTGCGTTGTTCGCGATTGCGGTCCTGGTGTGGGGTTACGTCGACGGCCGCGCAGACGCCCGGAACAACCCTGATCCGGAGCGGCGCGACGATCTGGCGATGACATGGCTGCTGGCCGGCCTGTTCGCCGGGGTGGTCAGCGGTGTGGTGGCCTGGCTGATCGGGATCTTCTACAAGGGCCTCTACGTCGAGGGGCTGATCAACGAGGTGACGACCTTCGCGGCGTTCACCGCGCTTCTCGTCTTCGTGTTCGCCATCATCGGTGTCGCGCTCGGGCACTGGCTGGTCGACCGCAAGGCGCCCCAGCAGAGCCGCCGCCGCGAATCCGACGACGACCGCGCGGACACCGATGTGTTCGCCGCTGTACGCGACGATCGCGATCACGAGACGCACCCCGATGGCACCGAGACCGAGCAGCAGACCTCACCGGTGGCGCTCGCCGACGACGACCAGACCCGCCCCGTCGACAAGCGTGACAACTGACCTGGTCGGTGAACCCGGACGAGCTCTGTCCGATCCAGTCTGGCGGTGGTCATGCCGGTCACGACACGACATTGACGTTTCGTGCCCACGTTCGGGGCGACCGCCATCTGCTGCTCGGTGGCCGGCACCGATGTCCACTCGGCGCGCAGGCGCAAGCGTCAGACGCGGGCGACCTCGGCGTAGGCCGCCGCGAGCAGCGACGGATCGGGGCCTTCCAGCCGTCCCGGCTTGCCCAGCCCGTCGAGCACCACGAACCGCAGCACCCCGGCGCGGGTCTTCTTGTCGCCCAGCATCGATTCCATCAACTGCGGCAGCGCGTCGGCGTCATAGGTGACCGGTAGGCCCAGCGAGGTCAGGATCGCCTTGTGCCGCTCTGCGGTGCCGTCGTCGAGACGCCCGGCCAGCCGGCCCAACTCCGCCGCGAACACCAGACCAACCGACACGGCCGCCCCGTGGCGCCATTGGTAACGCTCCCGGCGCTCGATGGCATGCGCCAGGGTGTGCCCGTAGTTGAGGATCTCGCGCAGCGCCGATTCCTTCTCGTCGGCGGCGACGACCTCGGCCTTGACCGCGACCGCGCGCCGGATCAGCTCCGGCAGCACCGCGCCGGTCGGATCGAGCGCAGCGACGGGATCGGCCTCGATCAGGTCGAGGATGACCGGGTCGGCGATGAAGCCGGCCTTCACGATTTCCGCCATGCCCGCGACAATCTCGTTGCGCGGCAAGGACTCCAGCGTGGCCAGGTCGATCAGCACCGCGGCAGGCTGATGGAACGCGCCGACGAGGTTCTTGCCTGCGTCGGTGTTGATGCCGGTCTTTCCGCCCACCGCGGCGTCGACCATGCCCAGCAGCGTGGTCGGGACGTGCACGATGTCGATGCCGCGCAGCCAGGTGGCCGCGGCGAAGCCGGCGACATCGGTGGCCGCTCCCCCACCCAGGCTGACGATTGCGTCCTTGCGCCCGATGCCGATGCGGCCGAGCACCTCCCAGATGAAGCCGACGACGGGCAGCTCCTTGCCGCTCTCGGCGTCCGGCAGCTCGACACGATGGGCGTCGATCCTCTTCTCCGACAGATGGTTCCGAATAACCTCCGCGGTCTGGCTCAGCGTCGGCTGGTGCAGGATCGCGACCTTGTGCCTGCCGTCGAGGACGCGGGCGAGGTCGCCGAGCAGACCGGTTCCGATGATCACCGGGTAGGGCGGATCGGTGCGAACCTCAACCGTCACCGGCTCTGTCACTTCGCGTCCTTTCGCCTGCAGGGGGGACCGCTACTCTTTCTGGCCGCGACCGTGGCGGGGCTCGGCGGGGCCTCCGTCGAGGGTGCGGCCGTCAGCAGCAGCGGCGCGCGCCGCCACACCGGGCGGCGACGGCGCCGCTCGGCCTTCGTGGCGGCGTTCTCCAGCCGGGCCGCGATGTAGCGCACGACTGCCCCCGGATTGCGGTGGGTGGTGTTCACCCGAATCGTGGCCACCTGGCGGTACAGCGGAACCCGTTCGGTCATCAGTTCTTTGAACCTCTCGCCACGATCGGGCCCGGCAAGCAGCGGCCGGAACGTGGCCCCACCGGTGCGGCGCACCCCCTCGGCGGCACTGATCTCCAGGTAGACCACGGTGTGGCCGGCCAGCGCGTCGCGCACGGCGGCGGTGGTCACCGCACCGCCGCCCAGCGACAGCACGCCGTCGTGGGTGGCGAGTGCATCACGGACCACCTCCGCCTCGATGCGGCGGAACTCGGCTTCACCGTCGTTGGAGAAGATGTCGGGAATCGTGCGGCCCGTGGACTTCTCGATCACCGCGTCGGTATCGAGCAGCGGCAGGTCCATGCTCTTGGCCAAGCGCCGCCCGATCGTCGACTTGCCCGATCCGGGCAAGCCGATCAGCACGGCTTTGGGGGCCATCAGCCCGACGCCCTTGCACCCTCGGTGGAGGGTTCCCTGGCTGCGACGGCCCGGAGGTAGCTGTCGATGTTGGCTCGGGTCTCGTTCAACGAGTCGCCACCGAACTTGCCCAGCGCCGCACGGGCCAGCACGAGCGCCACCATCGTCTCGACCACCACGCCCGCTGCGGGCACCGCGCAGACGTCGGAGCGCTGGTGGATGGCGACGGCTTCCTCACCGGTCACCATGTCGACCGTGGCCAGCGCGCGGGGGACGGTCGAGATGGGTTTCATCGCCGCGCGCACCCGGACGGGCTGCCCGTTGGTCATGCCGCCCTCCAGGCCGCCTGCCCGATTGGTGGAACGCATGACACCGTCGGCGCCCGGATAGATCTCGTCGTGGGCGACGCTGCCGCGCCGTCGTGCGGTCTCGAATCCGTCGCCGATCTCGACACCCTTGATGGCCTGGATGCCCATCACCGCCCCGGCGAGTTGGCTGTCGAGCCTGCTGTCGCCACTGGTGAACGAGCCGAGCCCGACGGGTAGCCCGTGCGCCACCACCTCGACCACGCCGCCGAGGGTGTCGCCGTCGCGTTTGGCGGCCTCGATCTCGGCGATCATCGACGCCTCGCTGGCCGAATCGAAGGCACGCACCGGGCTGGCATCGACCGCGGTCAGGTCGCCGGCTTGCGGCGGTGGGCCGTCGTAGGGGGTCGACGCGCCGATGGAGATGACGTGGGAGACGATCTCGACGCCGAGTGCCTGCTGCAGAAACGCACGAGCGATGGTGCCCGCCGCCACCCGGGCGGCCGTCTCCCGCGCACTCGCGCGCTCCAGGACGGGACGGGCGTCGTCGAAGCCGTACTTGAGCATGCCCGCGTAGTCGGCGTGGCCGGGTCGCGGCCTGGTCAGCGGGGCGTTGCGGGCTGCGCTGTCAGCGAGCACGGCGGCGTCGACCGGGTCCGGGGCCATCACGGTCTCCCATTTCGGCCACTCGGTATTGCCGATCTCGATCGCGATCGGACCGCCGAGGGTGAGGCCATGGCGCATGCCGGTGAGCATCGTGACCTGGTCCTGCTCGAACTTCATCCGCGCCCCACGGCCGTAGCCGAGGCGGCGGCGGGCCAACTGGCCCGAAATGTCCTGTGAGGTTATGTGGACCCCAGCGACCATGCCCTCGACCATGGCCACCAGCGCCCGGCCGTGGGATTCACCTGCAGTAGTCCATCGCAACACGCGTCCCATTTTCGCATGCCAGCTGCGTTGTCCTGAAACGGCTCAGTTCAGGCCCAGGGTCCGGTGCAGCCAGCTCAGCACCGGAGGTGCCACCTGCTGCAGAGCCGACTCGGCGATGATCCAGTGAGGCAGTCCGGGATGCACCTGGTGCTCGGCTGTGTAACGTGCCGCGATCCGTCGCGACATCCATTGCGCGACATTGCGGTCCGAACCTGCGCTGACGCACAGCACTGGACATGTCACGTCGGCCGCGGCAACCCGCGTGATCGGTGCGCCCAGGAGCAGCGCCCGAAACGTCCGACCGGAGTCGCGGACCAGGTGCGGGATCAGCCGGTCCTGTTCGTCCGAAGGCAGGGTATTGAGCGGAACCTGCCGCATGACACTCGGCGACGGCAGGAACGGGCGTCCCGCCAACACCGTCGGCATCAAACCGACAAAGTGAGGCAAGACCTTGAGCTGCGGCCAGAGCACGCCCGGCGGGATCGGCGCCAATAGCACCGCCGCCAGTGGATTGCGGGCGGCGGCCACCTTCTGGGCCAGCAGACCGCCCATGCTGTGCCCGACGACGATCGCGGGTTCGTCGATCGCGTCGTAGGACTCCAGTGCGACGTCAACCATGTCACCGACTCCTGTCCGAGTCAGCACCGCATCGTCGGTTGGGTCGCGCCCCGGCAGAGCAGGTACGTGACAGCTGAATCCGGCCTCGATAAACAAGCGTGTCCACGGATCCATCAGCGACGGGCGACCGAATATGCCGTGTAGCAACAAGATGGGAGGCTTCGCCATGAAGGCAATTGTTGCGTAACGATCGTCGGACGACCATTACCCGGCAGGTAATCACACTGCCGCGCACATCACCGCCGCTGCGGCGGCGATGCACATCGATAGACCATGCGGGAGGCCCGCGCGCGAACCCCTGATCATCGCGACGACCCCAAGCACCCCGGTGAAAGCCGACGCCCCCAAGGCCGCCAGACACCCACACGTCAGGGCCGAACGCCCCGGTGAGAGCGCCGACACCGATCGCGAGCTTGACGTCGCCCGCCCCCATGGCCGCCGGTGCGATCAGATGCACCGACGCATACACGCCGAACAGCGCGACGGCGCCGAGCAGCGCTGCCCAACCCGTATCCGGTCATCCCCGCAGCGAGCAGGATCAGCGACAGCGCCGGGCAGAGTCAGCAGGTTCGGAAGGCGACGCTGCCGAATATCGAACGCGCTCAACGCAATAAGCCACAGGACCACCGCAAGGGCGGCAGTGATTCCCCGCGATCTCCCCACCTGTCCAGGCTAAGCCCGCTGCAGCGCGGCCCTCATCGCCTCTTCGGGAGCCGGCAGGCCGGTGAACTGCTCGACCTGCGTGAAAGCCTGGTTCAGCAGCATCTCCAGGCCGCTGATCACCCGGCCGCCCGCCGATTGCGACCGCCGAGGCCAGCGGAGTGGGCCACGGGTCGTAGATGGCGTCGAGCAGAACCGGCGCGGCCGCCAACGTCGACGCATACGGGCGCGACCGCGTCGGCGGGCACGGTGTTGACCACCACGTCCACGCCGGCCACGACGTCGGCCACGCCGCGCGTCGGTCGATGTCACACCACTGCGCGTCGGCCCCGCACGCGGACGGCCAGATCGACGAGATCGGCACGCCTTGTCGGCGTTGCGGGCGACCACGGTGATGCGCTGGACGCCGAGCTCGACGAGCCCGACGACGACGGCGGGCGCGGTGCCGCCCGAACCCACGCACCATGGCCCGTTCGACACGACGTCCGCTCGGCCAGCGCGCCGACCACGCCGTCGACGTCGGTGTTGTCGGCCCGCCAGCCGGTTGCCGGTGCGCACCAGCGTGTTCGCCGATCCGACCAGCGTCGCGCGATCGGTGGCCTCGTCGGCGAACCGCAGCGCGGCGAACTTGCCCGGCATCGTCACCGACAGCCCCGACCCACTCCGGTCCGAAGCCAGCCACCAGCGCCGGGCAGGTCATCCGCGGTGCACTCGATGCGGTCGTAGGTCCAGTCCGTCAGCCCGAGCGCGCGGTACGCCGCCAGGTGCAGCTGCGGGGAGCGCGAATGCGCGATCGGAGAGCCCGAGCACCGCGCGCCTGCGGGCGCACCTCGCGCGCAAGCGCTCACCGTCGCGCGAGTCGAGGACGCCGTTGCGTTTCGCCAGTTCGATATTGGCGAGATGCTGCTCGTATTCGCGGGTGAACAGCGTCGTGCCCTGCATGTCGATGGTGACGAAGTACAGCCAGTCCCCGGCTCCGGCTGCTCGGCGGCGACCAGCGCGGGCCGGCCTCGGCGAGCAGATCGGCGTGGCCGGAAGACCCGGCCGCACGTAGGTGTTCCACGGGCGTGGCCTGCGCCCGGTCGCCGTCGGTGGTCGCGACCTCGATGCGGTCCAGCGGGTAGTTCACCGTCGAGTCGAACTCCAGCGTGCGCCGCTCGGCCAGCCGGTTGTAGATGACGCGCGCCACCTTCGAGAAGTCCTGCGGTTTGGCCTCGCGCTGCACCAGCGACGCCACCGTGAGGATCTGGTACGGCGACATGTTCAGCGCCGTCGCGGTGTCGAGCAGCCCGCCTTGCTCGTACTGCGTCGCACTCGCGGAGATCAGCGTGGACAGGATGTCCTCGGCGGTGCGCCGACGGGTCGATGTTCCAGGTGCCCGGCGCGATCAGGCCTTCGAGCCTGCGGTGGTCCGATCCCATCCCGTCGACGGCTGCGGTCGCCCACTGCGGCACGCCGAGCAGCCGGCGGCGCTGACCGCACCGGCGGTGTTGCGCAGGTCGTCGGCGGACACGCACCGGCGGTCACCGTCGAGGTCGACACACGTGGCCTTCGAGATCAGCGTGAGGATGCCGTCGGTGACGGCGTTGGTCTTCACGTCCTGCGACGTCGTCGAGCTGGCGGCCCTCCGGGATGACCAGCAGGCCGACCCGGTTTGCCGGATCGGCGAGGCGCTCGACGGCGTTGGCGGCCGGAATCTCGGTGCGCACCTTGTAGAAGCCCGGCTGGATCGCCGAGATCGCCGCAGTTGCCGCGGCGGCGTTGACGAAAGTCTTGACGGTCGCGACCACGTTGTTGTCGTGCAAGCGTCTGGCCGATCGCGGTGGTGGAGTCACCGTCGTGCACCTGGATCACGACGTCGCTGACGCCGTCGCCGGCGTAGTCGCTGCCGGAGTCGCCGAACATCGCGTGCCACATCTTGGAGCCGAGGAACACCGCGCCGACGACCACCACGACGAGCGCTGACAGCGCGACGATCCGGTCGGTACGCCGCCTGCGCCGGTTGCGCTCCGCCCTGGCGCGCTCCGCGCCGGCGTCAGCCGCTGCCGCGGCGGTCCCACCGCCACCGGCTCGGCGCGGTCGCTGTGCCAGTCGTCAGTCATCCACGACCTCTCCGTGTGCGGGCAGCGCTGCCCGCCGCTGGTCCAGCCAGTTCTGCAGAATCCCCACCGCCGCGGCCTGATCGATCATCGACCGCTGCCCCTTGGCCCGTACCCCGGCCTCCCGCAACGCCCGCTGCGCGGTCACCGTGGTGAACCGCTCGTCGGTCAGCCGCACCGGCACCGGCGCGATCCGTCGCGCCAGCTCGTCGGCGAGCGCGATCGGCGTCCTGCGCGGACGGACCGGCCGGTCGGCCAGCGTCCGCGGCAGGCCGACCACCACCTCGACGGCCTCGATATTCCTCGACCAGCGCCGCCAGCCGTCGCAGGTGGCTGTCCGGCAGCGCTTGTCGCGGCGCCACCGTCTCGACCGGGGTGGCCAGGATCGCGTCAGGGTCGCTGACGGCGACGCCGATCCGGACGCTGCCGACATCGATGCCGATGCGCCGTCCGCGGCCCGGATCGGGGTCCGCGTCCGGATCGCCGGGCCGGTCGGGCGCACGGTGGTCCAGTCGGTGTCTGGCACGCGGTTAGCTCCGGCCTATCTCCGCGCGCAACGCGGCCAACGCCGCGTCGATACCCGCCGCCCCCTTACCGGAGCCCTGCGCCAGATCGGCCTTGCCGCCCCCGCGGCCGTTGACCGCAGCGCCGAATCGTCTTGACCAGGTCGTCGGCGCGTCAGGCCGAGATCCTGGGCGGCCGGGTTGACGGCCACCACGAACGGCACCGTGTCGTTGTCGCCCTCGGCGATCAGCGCGACGACGGCCGGATCGGCTGCCCAGCTTGCCGCGGATGTCGCCGACGAGGCTGCGCAGGTCGCCGCCGACGATGCCGCCGGCCATCCGCTGCGCCACGAGCACGGACCTTACCGATCACGTCGGCGCCGGCGGCGGCGTTGACCGCAGCCGCGCGCGCACTGGCCAGCCGCAGCCGGTCGAGTTCCTTCTCGGCGGCCCGCAGCCGCTCCACCAGCGTGGCGACCCGGGCGGGCACCTCTTCGGAGGGCACCTTCAGCGAGGACGCCAGGCCGGCCATCAGCGCGCGCTCCTTGGCCAGGTGGCGGAAGGAGTCCAGGCCGACGTAGGCCTCGACGCGCCGCACCCCGAACCCGACCGACGATTCGCCGAGGATCGTGACCGGCCCGATCTGCGCCGAGTTGCGCACGTGGGTGCCGCCGCACAGCTCCATCGAGAACGGCCCGCCGATCTCGACGACGCGCACCTCGTCGGGGTAGTTCTCGCCGAACAGCGCCATCGCGCCCATCGACTTGGCCCTCTCCAGCTCGGTGACGAAGCTGTGCACCTCGAAGTCGGCCTCGACGGCCTCGTTGGTGACCTCTTCGATCTCGGTGCGTCTGGGTCCTCGGTCAGCGCGCCCTGCCAGTTGAAGTCGAACCGCAGGTAGCCCGGCCGGTTCAGCGAGCCGGCCTGAACGGCGTTGGGGCCGAGCACCTGTCGCAGCGCGGCGTGCACCATGTGGGTGCCCGAGTGACCCTGGGTGGCGCCGTGCCGCCAGCGCGGGTCGACGGCCGCGACGACGGTGTCGCCCTCGACGAACTCGCCCGATTCCACGTTGACCCGGTGCGCCCACAGCGTTTTGGCGATCTTCTGCACGTCGGTGACGGCCGCCTTCGCCGTCTCCGACGCGCCGGTCCCCGTGACGGTGCCCTCGTCGGCGATCTGGCCACCCGACTCCGCGTAGAACGGGCTGCGGTCGAGGATCAGCTCGACGCGCTCGGCGTCGCACTCGCCGTCGTGCGTGACCACCGGCACCCGCTTGCCATCGACGAAGATACCGAGAATCGTTGCTTCGGTGGATAATTCGTCGAAGCCGGTGAACTCGGTCGGTCCGGCGTCGACGAGGTCCCGGTAGGCCGACAGGTCGGCGTGCGCATGCTTGCGCGCCGCGGCGTCGGCCTTGGCGCGCTGGCGCTGCTCGGCCATCAGGCCGCGGAAGCCCTCCTCGTCGACGCTGAGAGCCGGCCTCGGCGGCCATCTCGAGCGTCAGCTCGATCGGGAAGCCGTAGGTGTCGTGCAGCGTGAACGCGTCGCGTGCCGGACAGCACGTGGCGCCGGACGCCTTCGTGGACTCGCGCGGCGTCGTCGAACAGTCGCGAACCCGAGGCCAGCGTGCGGTTGAACGCGGTCTCCTCGGCGACCGCGATGCGCTGGATGCGGTCGAAGTCGGTGGCCAGCTCCGGGTAGGACGGGCCCATCGCGTCGCGCACCGTGGTCATCAGCTCGGCCATGATCGGCTCGTTCGACGCCCGAGCAGCTTCGCCGACCGGATGATCCGGCGCAGCAACCGGCGCAGCACGTAGCCGCGGCCCTCGTTGCCGGGGCTGACGCCGTCGCCGATGATGATCGCCGCGGTGCGGCTGTGGTCGGCGATGATCCGGTAGCGCACGTCGTCATCGTGGTTGCCCTGGCCGTAGCCGCGCGGCGCGATGCTCGGCGATCAGGTCGATCACCGGGCGCAGCAGGTCGGTCTCGTAGACGTTGTCGACGTCCTGCAGCAGGCACGCGACCCGCTCGACGCCCATGCCGGTGTCGATGTTCTTGCGCGGCAGCGGGCCGAGGATCTCGAAGTTCTCCTTCGAGGTGCCCTCGCCGCGCTCGTTCTGCATGAACACGAGATTCCAGATCTCGATGTAGCGGTCCTCGTTGGCCTCCGGGCCGCCTTCGATGCCGTACTCGGGGCCGCGGTCGTAGTAGATCTCCGAGGACGGCCCGCACGGGCCGGGGATGCCCATCGACCAGTAGTTGTCGGCCATGCCGCGGCGCTGGATGCGCTCCAGCGGCAGGCCGGCCACCTCCTGCCACAGCGCGATGGCCTCGTCGTCGTCGAGATAGACCGTCGCCCAGAGCCTTTCGGGATCGAAGCCGTAGCCACCCCGGTCCTGCGGGTTGGTCAGCAGGGTCCAGGCGAACTCGATGGCGCCCTTCTTGAAGTAGTCGCCGAACGAGAAGTTGCCGGCCATCTGGAAGAACGTGTTGTGCCGGGTGGTGATGCCGACCTCGTCGATGTCCGGGGTGCGGATGCACTTCTGGACGCTGGTCGGCGCGGTCCCACGGCGGGGTGCGCTGCGCCGAGGAAGAACGGCACGAACTGCACCATGCCGGCGTTGACGAACAGCAGGTTGGGGTCGTCGAGGATCACCGAAGCGCTGGGCACCTCGGTGTGGCCCGCCTTCACGAAATGATCGAGGAAGCGCTTCCTGATCTCGTGTGTCTGCACGTCCTGCTGTCCTTCTGCATCGTGGTCACGACTCGACCGCACCACAGTACCGGTCGACGGTGCCGGCACACTGCCCGCCGAACCGCGACGACGCAGTACCGGTCGGGCCTTCGCTCAGCCCGACAGGAAGCTCAGCCGCACCGAGCGCTGCGGATTGTCCCTGTTCAGGTCGACCAGCACGATGCTCTGCCAGGTGCCGAGCAGCGGCTCGGCCGCACCTGCACCGGCACCGTGACCGACGGCGACACCAGGCCGGGCAGCACATGGTCGGCGCCGTGTCCGGGTGAGCCGTGCGCGTGGCGGTAGCGGTCGTCGCGGGGCAGCAGACGTTCCAGCGTGTCGATCAGGTCGTCGTCGGAGCCTGCGCCGGTCTCGATGATCGCCACGCCCGCGGTCGCGTGCGGCACGAAGACGTTGCACAGGCCGTCACCGTGGGCGCCGCAGAACTCCCGCACCTCGTCGGTCAGGTCGACGATTCGGCGGCGCGAGGTGTCGACGTCGAGTACTTCGGTGTTCATGCCGCTCGAGCCTACGAGCGCCGGCGCGCTCGATTCACGTCGAGCGTTTATTCCGCGAATGCGGGCAGGGGTAATTCTGCTCCAGCCGACACTTCCCCTTGGAGGAACAAATGACCATCACCGGCATCATCACCGCAATCCTCATCGGCATCGTCGTCGGCGTTCTCGGCCGCCTGGCGTTGCCCGGCAAACAGCCGATCGGCATGCTGCTGACCATCCTGGTCGGCATCGTGTCAGCGTTCATCGGCACCGCACTGGCCCGCGCGATCGGCATCCCGACGGTCACCGGCGGCGTGGACTGGCTCGAACTGCTCGTCCAGGTCGTCGTCGCGGCCGCAGGCGTGGCGCTGCTGGCGGCGCTCATGGGCGCCGCAAGACCGGCCTGATGGGCCGTCGACGTTCAGGGCTCATGCGCTGAGCGCTGTTCGCAGACTCACCACCCCATGGTGATCCCGGCTGGGCCCCCGACCAGCCGGGATCACCTCCGTTTCGGGGCCAGGCTAAAGGCTTTTCAGCAGCGCGTCGAGCTTCTCGTAACCCTCGGTCATGCCGCCCTCCATGCCCGAGGACAGCAGCGCGTCTCGTGCCTCGGTGTTGGGGCAGATCGACCGGCCGCGCAGCCGGACTCGGCCGCCGCCGAGGTCCTCGAACCACATGAACTCGATGTTCACCATGTCGGGCGCGCCCTCGAATTCGAAGGTCTGCAGGATGAATTCGTTGTCGCGCACGGTGTGGAACATGCCGTTGAAGCCGAACGTCGCCGTGCTCGTTCTTGTGCGTGTAGCGGTAGCCGCCGTGGCTATGGAAGTCCCACTCGGTCGATGTCCATCTCCAGGCCGTGCGGGCCGAGCCACTGCTTGACCAGTTCGGGTTCGGCGTGCGCCCGGAACAGCGCCTCGACCGGGGCGTCGAACTCCCGGGAGAACTCCATGGCCAGGGTGTCGACCGGAGCGTTGAGGTCGAGTGCGTTCGTCATGTTGTCTCTCCTTCTCTGTCGGTGTTCGGACATCTGCCGCCAGCAGGGCGTCCAGCCGGCGGTAGTTGCGTTCGGCGTCCAAGCCGGTAGCGTGTCGATCCAGGCGGTCAGCCGCTCCAGCGCGGCGGCGTCCAGGTGCACGGGCCGGCGCTGCGCATCACGGGTCCGGGTGACCAGGCCCGCCTGCTCCAGCACCTGAATGTGCTTGGACACCGCCTGTTTGGTGATGGCGAACGGAGCGGCCAGCTCGTTGACCGTCGCAGGCCCCCGGGACAGCCGCGCCACCATCGCGCGCCGGACCGGATCCGCCAGCGCCATGAAGGCACGGTCCAGCTCGGCCATCACTCCACTCGCCAATAATCAACCTTCTGATTGATCAATCAATTGGTTGACTACAACGCTAGGGCCGCGGGAGGTGTCAAGAGCCGCCGGCGCCTCGGCCTCAGCGGTCGACCTCAAGTCACACTTGCGGGCAGATCTCTGCATTGCCTGCAAAGCGGATCCCGACTGGATCGCGGCGTCAGCGCTTCGGCGGATGATCGCGCGCAGCTTCTCCAGCCGCGCCGAGATCTCGCGTTCGACGCCGCGGGTGGTCGGCCGGTAGTAGTCGACGCCGACCAGATCGTCGGGCGGATACTGTTGCGGCACAACACCATCAGGGTCATCATGGGCGTACTTGTAGCCGACTGCGTTGCCCAGCTTCTGCGCTCCGGAGTAGTGGCCGTCGCGCAGATGCGCGGGCACCAGGCCCGCCTTGCCTGCCCGGATGTCGGCCATCGCCGCACCGAGCGCGGTGGTCACGGCGTTGGACTTCGGCGCCGTCGCCAGGTGCACCGTCGCGTGCGCCAGCGTCAGCTGCGCCTCCGGCATGCCGATCAGCTGCACGGTCTGCGCCGCGGCGACCGCGATCGGCAGCGCCGTCGGGTCGGCCATCCCGATGTCCTCACTGGCCAGGATCATCAGTCGGCGCGCCACGAACCGCGGGTCCTCCCCCGCCACCAGCATCCGGGCCAGATAGTGCAGGGCGGCGTCGACATCGGAGCCGCGGACCGACTTGATGAACGCGCTGACGACGTCGTAGTGCTGATCGCCGTCGCGGTCGTAGCGGACCGCCGCCTTGTCCAGCGACTGTTCGATGACCTCGACGGTCACGATGCCGTCGCCGGCCGCCGATCTCGGCCGCCACCTCGAGCGCGGTCAGCGCCCGGCGCGCGTCGCCGGCAGACAGCTGCACCAGCAGCTCGACCGCTTCGTCGGTGACCTGCACCCGGCCGCCCAGCCCTCGCTGGTCGTCGATGGCGCGGCGGATCACCGTGCCGATGTCGTCGGGCGTCAGCGGTTGCAGCTGCAGGATCAGCGAGCGATCAGCAGCGGAGCCACGACCGAGAACGACGGGTTCTCGGTGGTGGCCGCCACCAGGAGCACCACCCGGTTCTCGACCGCTGCCAGCAGCGCGTCCTGCTGGGTCTTGGAGAACCGGTGCACCTCGTCGATGAACAGCACGGTCTGCTCGCCGCGCATCGAGCGCCTGCCGCGGCGATCTCGATGACGGCGCGCACCTCTTTGACACCCGCCGACAGCGCCGAAAGCGCCTCGAACCGCCGGCCGGTGGCCTGCGAGATCATCGATGCGAGCGTGGTCTTCCCGGTGCCCGGCGGGCCGTAGAGGATCACCGACGCGGCACCGGAGCCCTCGACCAGGCGGCGCAGCGGCGAGCTCGGCTTGAGCAGGTGCTCCTGGCCGACGACCTCGTCGAGGGAGGCCGGGCGCATCCGCACCGCCAGCGGCGACGACGCTGCCGCCGGACCCGCGGCAGGCGCCGACGGTTCGCCGGGGAACGTCGAACAGGCTGTCGGACACGCTCCCTGCTTACCACTGCCTCACGACGCCGGCTGTGTCACGAAGTCGATCAGCTCCTCGACGCGGCCGATCAGCTCGGGTTCGAGATCGGTCCAGTCCCGCACCCGCCCTCGGATCTTCTGCCACGCGGCCGCGATGTCGGCCTGGTCGCGTGCGTCCAGCCCAGCGCCGCGCACACGCCGTGCTTCCAGTCCCGGCCCTTCGGGATGACCGGCCACTGCGGCCACCCCGATCCGGGCCGGCTTGACGGCCTCCCAGATGTCGATGAACGGGTGCCCGACCACGAGCGTGTGCTCCCCGCCGCGGCCCGCGGCGCACGGCCTCCGCGATCCGGGCCTCCTTGGACCCGGCCACCAGATGGTCGACCAGCACCCCGAGTCGCCGACCGGCGCTCGGCCGAAAATCGGCGACGATGGCGGCCAGATCGTCGACACCACCGAGGTACTCGACGACCACGCCCTCGATCCGCAAGTCCTCGCCCCACACCTGCTCGACGAGTTCGGCGTCATGGCGGCCCTCGACGTAGATGCGGCTGGCCAACGCGACTTTCGCGCGCGCGCCCTTCGATCGCGACGGAGCCGGATGCGGTGCGCGTCGGCGCCGCCGGGCCGCCTTCTTCGGCGCGGTGAGGATGACGGGCTTGCCGTCGATCAGGTAGCCCGGCCCGACCGGGAACGGTTTGGTACGGCCGTTCCGGTCTTCGAACATCCATCCGGCCGTACTCCACCCGCACCACGGCACCCACGAAACCGGTCTCGGCGTCTTCGACGACCATCCCGATCTCGACGGCTGTTCGGTGGAACGGGGCCTGCGGGCTGGTGCGGGTTGTCGGCCAGAATGTCGGCGCCATAGCGATCAGCCACCGGGTGATCGTAAGGAGAACAGCGGCCGATGGCGGCTAACGCCGCGGCCGTGTGTTGCTCAACCGGGCCACCGCGCTTCACGCGCTCGGGTACGTCAGCTCACAGGGCCTGGCGGCTGACGATCAGCCGCTGATCGGTGCGGGCTATCGGCCCCGTACGACGACATCGCATCGGTGGCGGTGTCCCGGCCACCGAGGCGTCGCGCCAGGTGGCCTGGGCGCCGGATCTGGACTCATAGATCGCGCTAGGCCAGTTGCTGCTGCTGATCCTGCACCGGGCCGCCGACCTCGGCGAGTTTCGCCGGGTTCGAGGTGATCTCGTCGATCACGGTGTGGATGAACCGCATCTTCTCCAGCACAGCGGCGGCAGCACGAACGGGTACAGGTCTTCTTTGCCCATCGACCGGTTCACCATGTTCAGCGCCCAGGCCAGCGGCAGCCACATCTCGATGATCGTGTCGAAACCGCTGGGGCCCAGCATCTTCCGCTCGAATGTGGCGCCCGCGGGCGCCATCCCGAACGCGGCGGCGGTGTCGAGCGTGTCGCGGATGTGCAGGTAGTGGGCGAACGTTTCGGCCCAATCCTCGGCCGGGTGCATCGTCGCGTAGGAGGACACGTAGTTCTTCTCCCAGCCGGCGGGAGCGCCCTCGCTGTAATGCCGATCGAGCGCGGCCTGGTAGTCGGCCTCGGGGTCACCGAACAACTCCTGGTAGCGCTGCAGGTAATCCGGCGAGATACCGATGAGCCGGTACTGGTAGTAGTGCCCGATCTCGTGCCGGAAATGCCCGAGCAGCGTGCGATACGGCTCGTCCATCGAGACGCGCAACTGTTCGCGGTGCACGTCGTCGCCCTCGGCGAGATCCAGCGTGATCAGCCCGTTGTCGTGGCCGGTGAACACCTTCTCGAACTCGCTGGACAGCAGGTCGAACGCCAGTCCGTATGCCGGGTCCTCGTCACGGCCGACGATCGGCAGCTTCAGCTCGTGCAGCTCGGCGATCAGCCGCCGCTTGGCCTTCTCGGCGGCCGCGAAGGCGGCCAGCGCGACGGTGTCGGCGTCGTTGGGCCGGGTGCGGGTCAACGCGCACGAAACGCAGAGCATGGCGATCGGCCCCTTCTCCACCAGCCAGTTGCATTCGGCCAGATGAAGATTCGCGCACAGCTGGTAGTGACTCTCATCGACGGCACCTGCATGCTCGCTCTCGGCGGGTGGCGCGATGACCAGAAGCGCCATGTCGTCGAGCGAAAAACCCAGTGAACTCTTGCAATTGAGGCAGATCGAGTTCTCGAACGAAAGCCGTTGTCCACAGTTGGGACAATTGAAATCACGCACGCAGCACTCCCCCGTCGTATGGCGCCACATCGACGGCAACGTCGATGACGCTGCTCTCCGAGTCGGTGTAGATGATGCCGCGAAGCGGCGGAACGTCGGCGTAATCGCGGCCGAAACCCACCGTGACGTAGCGCTCGTCAACCATCTGGTTGTTGGTCGGATCCAGGCCCAGCCACAGGCTCTGCGGCGTCCACACCGATGCCCATGCGTGCGTCGCGTCCACTCCCACCATGCGTTCCTTCCCGGGCGGCGGGTCGGTTGCCAAGTACCCCGAGACGTAACTGGCAGCCAGACCGTTGGCACGCAGGCAGGCGATCGCGAGCCGCGCGAAGTCCTGGCATACCCCTTCGCGGGCTGCCAAAACCTCGCTCACCTTGGTGGACACCGTCGTCGACCCTGATCGATAGGTGAAGTCGGTGTAGATCCGGGCGGTCAGGTCACGGAGCACCTCGATCAGCGGCCGCCCGGCGACGAAACTCGGTGCGGCGTAAGCCCGTACCTCGTCGGTGATCTCCGGTGGCTGCAGGTCCAGAGTGAACTCGGTCGCCAGCGCGCCGTCGGCGCCCACTGGACGCGCGATCTCCCATGGTGCCCGCGCCGAAGGACCGTCGTAGAGGTCCGGTGCGGGCGGGTCGACTTCGACGATGGAACGGCTGGTGATGCTCAACGCGCGGTGCCGTTCGGCGACGTGAAAATAGGAGCTGGTGTTGCCGTAGGCATCTCGACTGGTCGAGCTGTCGATGGCTTCCGGATCGATGATCAGCTCGTGGAACACGCAACGTTGGCGCGCCGCGTCCCTCGGCGTGAGGAAGCCGCGGCCGTATGAGCTGGTGACGACGTCGGAGTACCGGTACCGCGTGCGGTGGGTGACCTCGTAGCACCTGCTCGTGCCGGACGCGGTGGGTCCGTCCGGGAACGCCGTCACGGCACCACCCGGCGCTCGTCGGGTCCCCACAGCGGCTGCATGTCGCCGGGCAGTGACAGGTGGATGGAGGTGATGACCGAGGAGAGCTCGCGCAGATCACGGTGGATGCCGGTCATCAACGCATTCAACTCGTCCCGCTTGCCCTCGGCGGTCACCTCCTCCAGCTCGTCCGGCTCGATCCGGCGCAGCCGCTTGGCGACCTCGTCGACCATCCGCTCGGGTCGTGATGATCCCGACGATCCGGGAAGTGACTTGAGGTGCTCCCGCAGCCGCTCCAGTTGGTAGACCAGCGAGCGCGGGTTGTCCACGTCGAACAACACCAGCTCGGCCACGCCGGCCACACTAATCTTGCCCCGATTGCGCCTGCGGTAGATCACCAGCGATTCGCACGTGACCAGGGTCGACTCGGTGATGGTCTGCTCGGCGCCGGGCGTGCGCACCGTGGTCAGCGTGGCGCGCAGCAACGCGGTCAGTGCGAGACCGCGCTCGATGCGCTTACCGATGTCCATCATCGTCCAGCCCACGTCGTGAACCATGGATTCGGCGACCACGCCGGAGAATGCAAGCATTCCGGCCAGCGTCTGGGTGTTCGCCGAGGCCAGGAACGCATCGCCCTCGGCCCGCGAATCCGGCGGCGTATCACGGGCATTCAGCAGCGCGCGCTCGAGCGCGGACAACACCATCCAGGTGTCGTTGGACATCTGGTCGCGCACGGCACGCGCGGACAGGCCGAGCCGCTCGACCGACTGGGCCAGCGAGCCGGAACGGTGCCGATCCGACGTCAGTGACCACAATGTCGTCGGTGCGGTCGCCACCATCTCGGCGTAGTCACCGCCGGCACCGGTGTCTGTTCCTGTGATCGCACCCAGCGCGGCGAGTAGCACCGGCACACACTCGCTGCCGTCCATCGTGCGCCGGTACCGGTATTCGTGATAGCGCTCGCGAGTCACCGTCAGCAGTCGCGCCATGTGCTCGGCGCGTTCGGCGTAGCGGCCGATCCAGAACAGGTCGGACAGCATTCGCGGCGAGCTGACCTCTTGGGTCGGGCTTGCGCTGGCCAAAGCGGGTAGACGGGCGGTCTCCGGCACGGTGAGCTCCACCGGAATCGCCGCCGGGACCTTCTCGGCGGTGACCCGGGTCGGCATACGTACCCAGATATCCTTGGCAGCAATAGATTTGAGGCGGTAGGCAGCGGGGCCCGGGGCCATCAGATAGCCAAGACCACCGACCATCGGCGCGTAACCACTGCGCTGGGACACCGTGAACAACCGCATGCCGACGCTCGACGAGGACAGGCCACCTGGAAGGTAATCCGAAGGCGCCGAGGAGAACTCCGGCAATTCCTGTCCCACCCACTGCCACGGAGTGGCCACGATGCGGGCCGCGAGGGTTTCACGCTGCGCCGCGGACAGCTGCGGGCCGAAGATCGGATCGCCTCCGGTCACCGGCTTGATCAGCAACGACGACAAATTTGCCAGCAGGTGCGAGCGTTCGACGTCGATACCCGCCCAGTACAACGGCGCCGTCGCCAGTTCCGGGGTCTCGCCGAGCAGCTGATCGGCGAGCTCGGGCAGGAACCGAAGCAGCCCAGGGCTTTCCAGCACGCCGCTGCCGAGGGTGTTGACCACCGTGACCGCGCCGCGGCGCAGCGCCTCCACCAGGCCCACCACGCCGAGCCGGGAATCCGGCCGGAGGTCGAGTGGGTCGGCGTATTCGGCGTCGACACGGCGCAGCACCACATCCACCCGCTTGAGGGTGCCCATCGAGCGCATCCACAGCTTGCCGTCGCGCACCACCAGGTCCGCGCTCTCGACCAGCGGCACACCGAGTACGCCGGCCAGGTAAGCCTGATCGAACGCGGTTTCGGAGTGGATGCCGGGGCTGAGCACCACCACCACCGGCTCCTCGGCGGACTCCGGCGCGGCGTCGACAAGGGCCAACCGGAGCGCCTGCGCCCACGGCGAGGTCGGGCGCGGACCGATCTGCTCGTAGAGATCGGGGATCGCGTGCGCGACAACCCGCCGGTCGGCCAGCGCATAACCCGCGCCCGACGGCGCCTGTGTCCAGTCGGCGTTGACCGCGAATTCTCCGCCTGCGTTCCTGCTGATGTCGCAGCCGTGCAGGAAGAGCTGGTGTCGGCCGGGAACCTCGATGCCGCGAGCGGCCCGCACATATCCGGGATTGGCGAAGAGCAGCTGCGGCGGTAGCACCCCGCTGGTGATCGAGCGGCGCGCGCCGTACAGGTCGGTCAACACGGCGTCCAGCAGCCGCGACCTCTGCACCAGGCCGGCCTCCAGCTGGTCCCAGTCGGACGCCGAGATCACCAGTGGCAGCGCATCGAGCTGCCACGGCCCGGGCACCGCGCCGCCGTCCCCGTTGGTGACCGCTTCGCCATGCCTGTCGACCTGGATGTAGGTGATGCCGTCGTTGTCGACGAGGCTGCGCACCGCCTTCCGCAACCGGTCGAGGCCGCCGCGACCGCGGTCGCGTACGCATTCGGCGAGCTCCTGCCACGCCGGCCTCACATGCCCTGCGCCGTCGACGAATTCGTCGTAGCCGGTGGCCGGGCCGCCAAAGCTCGGCTGCACGTCGAACAACGCCTGCTGCGCCCGCATGGTGCCGTAGGGCACCAGCGGATTATCGAAATCGGTCGATCCGGCGCCCCGCTGGGGTGTCGGAGGCGTGGTCGGGAAGGCCATTACTGCAGAACGGTACGCACTCGCCGCAGATCCAAAATGCCCGGCGCGCCCACATCGGTGGATTGACGAGCCTGCTTCTCCCGAAGCCCGGCCAGATCGGCCTTACCTGCCGTGAAGCCGGTGGCCTCGAATCGCCTGCCGCGGCGCGACTCGGCCTCCACGGCGTTGACCGGAGGGGTGTCGTAGGAACGGCCGCCCGGGTGGGACACGTGATAGGTGCAGCCACCGCGGGACACGCCGGTGACGGCGTCGACCAATTCGAAGCGCAACGGACCGTCCACCGTGATCGTCGGGTGCAGAGCGCTGGGCGGTTGCCAGGCTCGGTACCGCACTCCGCCCACCTGGACGTCGGGGTTGTCGGTGGCGAGCATCGGGATGGGATGGTCGTTGACCGTGACGATGTAGCGCTCCCGGTCGGCACCGATGAGCCGCACCTGCAGCCGCTCGATCGAAGAGTCGACATAGCGTGCGGTACCGCCTGCAGTCGACTCCTCCCCGAGCACGTTCCACGGTTCGATTGCGCCGCGGAGCTCGATCTCCACACCGCCGAACACCGCCGTCCCGATCCGCGGGAACCGGAACTCGGTGAACGGATCCAGCCAGCTGGTATCGAACTCGACGCCGTGCGCGCGCAGATCGGCAGCGACCTCGGAGATATCGTGGATGATGAAGTGCGGCAACAGATATCGGCCATGCAGATTTGCGCCGTGGCGAATCAACGGTGCCCGCAGCGGCTCGTCCCAGAACCAGGCCACCAGCGCGCGCACGAGCAGCGACTGCACCATCGCCATCTGGTAATGCGGAGGCATCTCGAAACCGCGCAGCTCGAGCAGGCCCAGCCGGCCCCGCGCGCTGTCCGGGCTGTAGAGCTTGTCGATGCAGAACTCGGCGCGGTGGGTGTTCCCGGTGATATCGGTCAACAGGTGCCGCAGCGCCCGGTCGGTGATCCACGGAGCGAAGCTTGCGGAGCGACCATCGCTTCCGGAGTGAAGCTTGCCGCCTTAGACAACCGGGCGATCTCGGCGAACGCGATCTCGAGCTCGTAGATCGATTCCGGCCTGCCCTCGTCGACCCGTGGAGCCTGTGAAGTCGTACCGATGAACCGGCCCGAGAACAGATAGGACAGCGAGGGGTGACGCTGCCAGTAGGTCAGCAGCGAGACGAGCAGGTCGGGCCGCCGCAGCAGCGGCGAATCGGCCGGGGTGATGCCACCGAGCGTGATGTGGTTGCCGCCGCCCGTCCCGCCATGGGTGCCGTCGACGTCGAACGCCTCTGTGGACAGGCGAGCCAACCGGGCTTCGGCGTACAGCGTCTCCAGCTGCGCGCGCTGCTCGGCGAAGCTGGCCGTCGGCGCCACGTTGACCTCGATCACACCGGGGTCGGGTGTGACCGACATCGAGGCGAGGCGGGGGTCTGTCGGCGGGCCGTAGCCCTCGATCACGACCGGGCAGTCGATGGCGGCGGCTGCCGCCTCGACCCGGTGGATCAGATCGACGAAGTGCTCGAGTTCCTCAGTGGGAGGCAGAAACACGTACAACAGGCCGTCCCGGATCTCGCCGACGAGCGCCGTCGTCGGCACCCGCTCGGCGTCCTCGACATCCTCGACATCCTCGACGTCTGCGGTGGCCGCCGCCGGTGCCCCGGCACCTCCCCAGGTGCGCAATGCCGGACGGCGCTGGATCGGGTCGGCGTCGAAGGTCGGCCGCGGCGGCTGCCAGCTTATCGAGTCCAGCGGCAACCGCAGCCCCGCCGGCGAGTCACCGTCCAACAGCACGATCCGTCCCCGCCGCAGTTGCCAGTTTGCGCTCGCCCACCCCTCGTCGTCGTCACGGCGATGCAGCGGCAACACGAACGCGATGGGCTCGGTGATCGGCGTGTCGAGGCGGGCCATCAGCTTTGCCCGCAGGTCGGCGCTGTCGGATTCCAGATCGTCCTCGGCAGATACCGGCTCCCCGGCGGGCTGGCGGACCGCGCCGGCCAGGTGGGCCAACGCGTCCTCATAGGCTGGGCGGACCTGAGTGTCGGGCAGACCGAGACCATCGGCGATGCTCGCGAGAAGCTGGCGGCTGGCATCGGGTGAGATCGAGTCGGTGTTCGGTTCTTCGGACCACGGGTCGGCCAGCAAGTCCTCGTTTTCCCACAGCGGCTCGCCGTCGGCACGCCAGAACAAACCGATCTGCCAGCGCGGCAACGGTTCTCCCGGGTACCACTTGCCTTGGCTGCGCTGGACCAGCCCCTGCGGCGCCCAGACCTTCTTCAGGCGTGCCGCCAGCACGGAGGCACGTTCGCGCTTGTGCGGCCCGTCGGCGTCGGTGGCCCACTCCGGGTCCACCTGGTTGTCGATCGAGACGAACGTCGGCTCCCCGCCGACGGTCAGTCGCACGTCGCCGGCGGCCAACCGTTCGTCGACGCGCCGACCGAGGTCGTTGATCGCCGCCCAGGACTCGTCGGTGTACGGCAGCGTGACCCGCGGATCCTCGTGCACGCGCGTCACGACATTGCTGAACTCCAATGTGGTTTCGGAGCGTTCGGTCGCACCGGTGATCGGCGCCGCCGACTCGGGATGCGGTGTGGCCGACAGCGGGATGTGCCCCTCACCGGCGAACAAGGCTGACGTCGGGTCCAGACCGATCCAGCCGGCGCCGGGGATGTACACCTCGGTCCAGGCGTGCAGATCGGTGAAGTCGGCGGCAGGGCCTGACGGCCCGTCGAGCGCCTCGACATCAGAGGTCAGCTGCACCAGATAGCCCGACACGAACCGGGCCGCCAGGCCCATCTGCCGCAGGATCGACACCAGGAGCCACGCCGAGTCGCGGCAGGAACCGATGCCGGTCTGCAGCGTGAATTCCGGCGTCTGAACCCCGGGTTCCATCCGGAGGCTGTAACCGATGTCGGCCTTGACGGCGGAGTTCAGGGCGACGAGGAAATCGATCGTGCGCGTGCCCGGCACCACCCGGAAGTTCTCCACCCACGCCTTGGTGAGATCACCGGGTCCGGAGCCTTCCCCGTCCTCGTCGACCGGCCGCAGGTAGGGCTTGAGGTCCTCGAGCAGACTCTTCGGGTACTCGAACGGAAACTTTTCGGCGTACTCCTCGATGAAGAAGTCGAACGGGTTGATGACCTTCATGTCGGCGATCAGCCCGACGGTGATCGTCAGGCTACGGGTGCGCGTCGGGAACACCAGTCGGGCCAGGAAGTTTCCGAAGGCGTCCTGCTGCCAGTTCACGAAATGATCAGCCGGCTCGACCTGCAACGAGTAGGCCTCGATCGGCGTCCGCGAGTGCGGCGCCGGGCGCAACCGCACGACATGCGGATGTACCTCGACGAGTCGGTCGAAGGTGTAGCTGGTGCGATGCTCGAGGGCGACCTTGATACCCATAGGGGTAGATCCCACCACACCGGGCAGTCCGATGCAGACCGCGTCGTCTTACTTCCGGGCTGTGCGCGGCACCAAATGGCCCCGCGGGCGCAGCACCAGCACAAGGACGCCCGCGACGACGATGCCGACGAGATTGACCACAAGCTGCAGCGCCGACCTCGCGGCCACATCCCACGCACCGACCGTCGCGGCGACGACCGCGAACCCGGCGGCGGTCACCGTGTACACGGAGATGAAGACGCCGACGAGTCCGGCCGACCTGGCCGAGACCAGAGAGAGCATTCCCGCCGCGCCTGCGAGCAGCGCGACGATGAACGACAGCGGGCCCACCTGGAAGATGAAGTCGACCTCCTCGACGTGCTGGACGCTGTCGAGCGTGATCCAGCCGACGGATTCAGCCGCCCACGTGCCGAGGGCAGTGATTCCCATCGCGATGGGGAAACCGACCACCAACGCGACCGCGGCGCGACGTGCCAGGGCCATGCGGCGCTGCACGAGGGCGACCGACAACGCGGCCAGCGGACCGAACTCGGGTCCGAGCACCATCGCTCCCACGATCGTGACCGTCGAGTCGGTCACCACCCCGATCGCGGTGAGCAGGCAGGCCAGCGTCAGGAACAGGACGAAGGTGACCGACAACGTCGCCTCTTCGCGCGTCCGGCCGATGAGTTCGTCCCACACCACCGCGTCGGCAGGGTCGCCTTCCGCCTCGTCCTCAGCCCGGTGGGCCCTCGTCGACAGGATGGTGTCGAGGACTACGAGAGTGACAGCACCGCGGTGCTGAACGTCTAGGGCCTTCAGTTCCTTGAGGACGCTGTTGGCGCACTCACGGGCGATGTCGGCGGAGATCTCGTCGCCTGCGGGCTCGAGTGCCGCGCCGGGATGGAGCGCGATGTTGGCCACCCCGACCTCGTCTCGCAACACCGCGAGTACGTCGTCGCGCAAATCGGTGGGAGCGATCACGCGTAAGTGCAGCACCCGGCTGACCCTAGCGCCGCCTGACCAGGCGCACTCCCAATTCCTCTGGAGGGACCGAATGTCCGTCCCGGCACACGACTTCCACGCCGGCCTCCGCGCCGCAGCCCAGGTGGGTCAGGCGCAGCGACGTGTCGTTGAGGTGCTTCCGTCCCCACTCGAACATCGACCACACCACCGGCATGAACTCCGTGCCCGCCTCGGTCAGGACGTACTCGTCGCGGGCGCGCTGGCCCGGTTCCCGATAGGGCTGCTTGGTCAGCAGGCCCGCGTCCACGAGCTCAGACAGCCGCGCCGAGGTGGCGGCCTTGGTGATGCCGACGCGCCGCGAGAAATCGTCGAAGCGGGTGGTGCCGTAATAGGCCTCCCGCATGATCAGCATCGCTGACTTGGTTCCCACCAGCGCCATCGTCTTCTCGATCGGGCACCGCCCCACCGCCGACCATGCGGTGCGGTCGGCCAGCGGGCCTTGCAGGACTGTCATGTATGTCACTCCACAGCTGGGTTGTTGTCACTAGACCTAGGTGTTTACATCTAAGTATAGAGAGCAGTACTCAGCGAGGAGTCTCAGGAGGAACCAATGACCGAATATTCCGATCGCGATGCCGTCATCGTCGGTGCGGTCCGCACCCCGGTCGGCAAGGGAAAGGCCAGCGGCGCGCTGCACGACGTGCTGCCCGCCGACCTGCTGGCCCACAGCCTGCGCGAGTTGGTGAAGCGCACCGGGGTGGACCCCGCGGAGGTCGACGACGTCATCGCGGGCGCGGTGACCCAGGTCGGCGATCAGGCGGTGAACATCGCCCGCAATGCCCTACTGGGCGCCGGCTTTCCGGAGACCGTTCCGGGCACCACCGTCGATCGGCAGTGTGGCAGCAGCCAGCAGGCGATCAGCTTCGCCGCACAGGGCGTGCTGGCCGGCGCGTACGACATCGTGATAGCCGCCGGAGTGGAGTCGATGAGCCGGGTACCGATGGGCTCGTCGGTACTGCCCGGCAGCAACCCGTTCGGCCTCGATATGGCCGCTCGCTACCCCGAAGGTCTTGTGTCCCAAGGCATCAGCGCCGAGCTGATCGCCGCCAAGTGGAATCTGTCCCGCACCCAGCTCGACGAGTTCTCCGCCGAAAGCCATCAGAAGGCCGCGCGGGCGACCAAGGACGGACTCTTCGACAACGAGCTGATCCCCATCGCCGGGCTGAGCACCGACGAGATCATCCGTCCCGACACCACGGTCGAGACGCTGGCCGGACTGCGGCCTGCGTTCTACAACGAGGCCATCGGCACACGCTTTCCGCAGATCGGCTGGCAGATCACGCCGGGCAACTCATCGCCGCTGTCCGACGGCAGCGCCGCGGTGATGATCACCAGCGGCGCGGCGGCGCGACGGCTCGGGCTGCGTCCGCTGGCACGGATCCATACCACCGTCGCAGTCGGCTCGGACCCGCTGTACATGCTGACCGGCGTCATCCCGGCGACCGAGAAGGTGCTGTCGCGGGCCGGCCTGACGATCGCCGACATCGACCTGTTCGAGGTCAACGAGGCCTTCGCGCCCGTGGTCCTGTCCTGGGCGCATGATGTCGGCGCCGATCTGAGCAAGACCAACGTCAACGGCGGCGCGATCGCGATCGGGCACCCGCTCGGCGCCAGCGGCGCGCGGATCATGACCACGCTCGTCAATGCCTTGGAGCAGCGGGGCGGACGTTACGCGCTGCAGACCATGTGTGAGGGCGGTGGGATGGCCAACGCCACGATCATCGAACGGCTCTGACACCTTGCCGAACTGGCATTCCAGCAGCGAAATACCGAGAAAGCGTCTGCTGGAATGCCATGTCGGCGTATGTCAGCCCCCGCGGGTATCGGCGTATCGCCACCATGGCCGCGTCTTCGTCCACATAATCGTGTGGGGGGCGATGAGATGACCGAGCACACGCAGGACGCGCCCGACGTCGACGTCGTGGTCGTGGGCGCCGGCATCGCCGGCCTGTGCGCGATCCACCGATTCCGGCGATCGGGTTTCACGGTGCGGGCTTTCGAGTCCGGCCACGGGATCGGCGGCACGTGGCACTGGAACCGCTACCCGGGCGCCCGCGTCGACATCCCGAGTGTCGACTACATGTTCAGCTTCGACCCCGAGTGGCAAAGCGAGTGGCAGTGGTCGGAGAAGTACGCCACCCAGCCCGAGATCCTGCGCTACCTGAACTACATCGCCGACAAGTTCGACCTGCGCCGCGATATCACGTTGGACACCCGGATAACGGGTGCCCGCTGGGATACGGACGGCGCGTTGTGGCGTGTCGAGGCGGGCGCCGAGACGGTGACATGCCGGCACCTGGTGATGGCGACCGGTTGCCTGTCCATCCCGAAAGAGCCCGACATCGCCGGCATCGACCGGTTCGCAGGCGCGACCTACTCCACCAGTCGCTGGCCACACCATCCCGTCGACTTCAGCGGTCAACGCGTCGCCGTGATCGGTACCGGTTCCTCGGGGATCCAGTCCATCCCGCATATCGCGGCGCAAGCCCGCGAACTCGTCGTCTTCCAGCGCACCCCCAACTTCTCGTTGCCTGCCCACAACGGCCCGCTGGCGTCGGACAAGCTGGCCCAACTCCAAGACGAGCCCGCCTACCGCGAGGCGGCCAAACTCTCCTTCGGCGGGGTGCCCGTGGAGCGAACCCTCGTCCCGACCTTCACCGTGTCAGCCGAGGCTCGCCGGGAACGCTATGAGAATGCCTGGCAGACAGGCGAACTGCTCGAGTTGCTCAACGTCTTCGCTGACATGATGTCCGACCCAGCCGCCAACCACGAGCTGGCCGAGTTCTTCCGAGCCAAGATCCGGGCGGCGGTCGACAACCCGCAGACCGCTGAGCTGCTCTGCCCCACGGGCTATCCGATCGGGGCCAAACGCGTATGTCTGGACACCGACTACTACGCCACCTTCAATCGTGACAACGTGCGCCTCGTCGACCTGCGCCGCGACCCACTTCGGACTATCACCGAATCCGGGATCGACACCCAGACAGAGTCTTTCACCTTTGACGCGATCGTGTTCGCCACCGGATTCGACGCCGTGACCGGTGCGGTCCTCGCAATCGACATCGTCGGCCGCAACGGAAAGACGCTCAAGGACACGTGGACTGACGGCCCAGCGACCTACCTCGGCCTGACCGCCGATGGATTCCCGAACCTGTTCCTCCTCACCGGCCCCGGCAGTCCCTCGGTCCTGTCGAACATGGCGGTGTCGATCGAGCAGCACGTCGATCTGGCCGCCGAGATCATGACGCATCTGCGCGACAAGGGTTTTGACACGATCGAGCCGACCGAACGGGCCGTGGCCGGGTGGATGCAGCACGTCGACGACTGCGCATCCATCACCCTGTTCCCCCAGGCCGACTCGTGGTACCGCGGCGCCAACATCCCCGGCAAGCCGAAAGTGTTCATGCCGTACACCGCGGGCGTCGACTTCTACCGAGCGGCGTGCGACGAGGTGATTGCGCGGGACTACCTGGGGTTCCACCGATCCGGGTCCGACGGCGACCAATGTGCCGATGGCGTGGTGCGCCGACTGCAACCCGATGTCCAGATGGTGCTGGAACAGACGGCCGCGCTGAACCTGCCGCCGCTGGAGTCGATGACACCCGCCGATGCACGCGCGACGTTCAACGGGATGGTGGCGACATATCCGCCGGGGCCGGCCGTGGGCGAGGTGATCGACGGCCACCTCCCCGGCGCCACTGGCCCGCTCACCTACCGGTTGTACCGCCCGCAGACCCCGGGCCCGCACCCGATCGTGCTGTACTTCCACGGCGGCGGCTGGGTACTCGGCGGCGCGCAGTCCGACGACTCGCTGTGCCGTGATCTGTGCGTACGTGCCGACGCGATCATTCTGTCCGCCGACTACCGGCACGCGCCCGAACACCGCTTCCCCGCTGCTACCGACGATGGTGTCGCCGCGCTGCGCTGGGTCGCAGACCACGTCGACGGACTCGGCGGAATCCCGGATCAGATCGTGCTGGGTGGGTGGAGCGCGGGCGCCGGGATCGCCACGACGGTGGCCCGGGTGGCGCGGGACACCGGCGGCCCTGCGATCGCCGGGCAGGCGCTGCTGGCGCCGGTGACCGACAGTGACACCGGCCGCGCGTCCTACGTCGAGAACGGCCGCGGATACGACTTGGACGCCTCGCTGATGAAGTGGTTCCTCGACCAGTACAGCGACTCCGCCGACCGAACCGATCCGCGTGTCGCGCCGTTGCGCGCCGCCGAGCTGTCCGGCCTGCCACCCGCGGTGATCGTCACGAACGAGTTCGACGTGCTGCGCGACGAAGGCGAGGCCTACGCGGATGCCCTCAGATCCGCCGGCGTACCCGTCGAACACATCCGCGCCCGCGGCCACACCCACTGCTCGCTGACGATGGTCGGCCTCGTGGTGTCCGGGGCACCGGTGCGAGAACAGTTCGCCGCCGCAATAGGCCGGTTGACGTCGACCACCGGAACCGCCGATCCTCGCGTCTCGGCGGACCAGATGCGCTGATCTGGTGACGTTTCAAGCGTCACGCCAATCACCTCAGCCGTGTGACATCTGTGGTCTGTGGTGCAGCGGGCGACGAGGTCAGGCGCGGGTCAGCTCGAACAGTGGGATGGCCCGCGTGGTCTTGGCCTGGTATTCGGCGAACACCGGCGCGACCTCGATCAGCTTCGGGTACGTGGCCTCGCGCTCGTCGTCGGACAATTCACGGACGTCGACGTCGTAAGCCTCGGTGCCGACCTCGATGTACGCCTTCGGGGTGGCGCGCAGGTTGTGCACCCATGCGGGATGCTGGGGTGCGCCGGCATAGGACCCGACGATGATCATCTTGTCGTCGATGGTCAGGTAGGCCAGGGGTGAGAGTCGCGACTTGCCCGACTTGGCGCCGGTGGTGTGCAGCAGCAGCAGGGTGCCACCCTCGAACGGACCGCCGACCTTGCCGCCGTTGTTGCGGAACTCCTCGACGATGTTGCGGTTGAAGTCGTCCAGCGCCGCCGTGTCGACGACCAGCTTGTCTTTGTCGACGTCGTTCGTGGCGTCAGTCATGTGTCACTGCCAATCTTCGGCGTCGCGTCGGCTTTCGTCTTGCGGTCGATTCCCGATTCCTTGCGTTGCTGCGCGGTGATCGGCGCAGGCGCATCGGTCAGGGGGTCGACCCCGCCGCCGGACTTCGGGAACGCGATCACCTCGCGGATCGAGTCGACGCCGGCCAGCAGCGCGACGATGCGGTCCCAGCCGAACGCGATGCCGCCGTGCGGCGGCGCTCCAAAGGTGAACGCGTCCAACAGGAATCCGAACTTGTCCTGCGCCTCGTCGTGATCGATCCCCATCATCGCGAAGACACGTTCCTGCACGTCGCGCCGATGGATACGGATCGAACCGCCACCGATCTCGTTGCCGTTGCAGACGATGTCGTAAGCGTTTGCCAATGCGGTGCCTGGTTCGGTGTCGAACGTCGACTCCGACGCCGGCTGCGGCGAGGTGAACGCGTGATGCACCGCGGTCCATGCGCCCGAGCCGACCGCGACGTCACCGGACGCGGTCGCATCACCGGCGGGCTCGAACAGCGGCCAGTCCACCACCCACGTGAACGCCCACGCGGCCGGGTCGATCAGCTCCAAACGCTTGGCGATCTCGATGCGCGTGGCGCCGAGCAGTGCCCTGGCTGTCTTCGCCGGCCCCGCGGCGAAGAACACGCAGTCGCCCGGGTTCGCGCCGACGTGCGCGGCCAACCCGGCACGCTCGGCATCGGACAGATTCTTGGCGACCGGGCCGCCGAGTTCGCCGTCGTCACCGACCAGCACATAGGCCAGACCCTTGTGCCCGCGCTGCTTGGCGAACTCCTGCCAGCCGTCGAGGGTGCGCCGCGGCTGAGACGCGCCGCCCGGCATGACCACAGCCCCGACATAGTTAGCCTGGAACACCCGGAACGGAGTGTCGGAGAAGTAGTCGGTGCATTCGACGAGTTCGAGCCCGAAGCGCAGGTCAGGCTTGTCCGATCCGAAACGCCGCATGGCGTCCGCGTAGGTGATCCGGGGCAGCGGCAGCGGCACGTCGTAGCCGATCAAGGCCCACAGCGCCTTCAGGACCTCTTCCGACACCGCGATGACGTCGTCGGCGTCGACGAAGCTCATCTCCATGTCCAGCTGCGTGAATTCGGGCTGGCGGTCGGCGCGGAAATCCTCGTCCCGATAGCAGCGCGCGATCTGGTAGTACCGCTCCATTCCTGCCACCATGAGCAGCTGCTTGAACAGCTGCGGGCTCTGCGGCAGTGCGTAGAAGGAGCCGGGCTGCAGCCGAGACGGAACCAGGAAGTCGCGGGCACCCTCTGGGGTGGACCGGGTCAAGGTCGGCGTCTCGATCTCGACGAAATCGTGTTCGGCGAGCACACCGCGGGCCGCGGCATTCACCTTCGAGCGCAACCGGATTGCCTGCCCGGGACCCTCGCGGCGCAAGTCGAGATAGCGGTACTTCAACCGCGCTTCCTCGCCCGCTGCCTCGTCGAGCTGGAACGGCAGCGCGGCGCTCTCCCCCAGTACCGTCAGCGACGTCGCGTTCACCTCGACCTCACCGGTGGCGATCTCCGTGTTCGCGTTGCCCTGGGGCCGGATCTCGACGACGCCGGTGACGGCGACGCAGAACTCCGAGCGCAGCCGGTGCGCCTGCGCCAGCACGTCACCCTCGCGGAACACCACCTGCGCGACCCCGGACGAGTCCCTCAAGTCGATGAAGATGACGCCGCCGTGGTCGCGACGGCGCGCCACCCAGCCGGCCAGCGTCACCGTCTGACCGGCGTCTGACGCGCGCAACGATCCGGCGGTGTGACTGCGCAGCACAAATGCTCCTTTTCGCGATGGATTACCGACAGGCCAGTCTAAGGGGCCTGATCTCGGCACTTCCGCCACCTGGGGTCACGGCTGAGACGGCACCCGCAGATGCTCCCGCGCGGCGAGCTCGTCGTCGTCCACCAGCACGAGCATGGGTCTGGTCCGGAACACACAGCATCGTGACCGTGAAACGGCACCGCACGTCGTCCCGGTGGTTGGCGTCCGAATAGTGGATGACGTCGCCGCCGGGTTCCCAGAACGCCTCGCCGGCGCGCACGACGCGGGGTGGCTGCCCTTCGAGCTCGAACAGCATCTCGCCCTCCAGCACGAACCCGAAGGCGGGACCACCGGGATGCCGGTGCGGTGGGGCGCCGGCGCTGCCCGGCGGATAGTCGATGACGACGGTCATCGCGTGGGCGCCGTAGGGAATGAAGGGGGGTGTCACCTCCTGCACCACCGTCAGCGCGCCTTCCCAGGAAGGGTCGTAGGTCTTGGTCATTCTCTTTCCTTTCGTCAGCCCTCAGACGGCGCTGCCGCCGCCGTCGGCGTGCAGAACCGAACCCGTGATGAAGGACGCGCGGGGTGAGGCCAGGAACAACACGGCGTGCGCGATCTCCTCGGGCCTGGCCGTGCGTCCCAGCGGCAGCGAGCGGCCCAGTCCCTCGTTCGTCTCACCCCATACGGCTTCGACGCCTTCGGTTCTCGTCGGTCCCGGGGCGACGCTGTTCACCCGTACCCCGGAGGGACCGAACTCCGCGGCCCAGGTCCTCGTCAGGGATTCGACGGCCGCCTTCGAGGCGCTGTACGCGCCTGCCCCCGGCACGCCTTTCGACGCGACCATCGTGGTGACGTTGACGATGCTGCCGTGGCCGCGTTCGACCATGCCGGGAACCAGTCCGGCAGACAGGAAATACGTGCCGCGGACATTGGTCGCGAAGGTCCGCTCGAACGAGTCGTGCTGCTGGTCGACGGTCAGCGCCGCGGGGAAGCTGGCGGCGTTGTTGACCAGGATGTCGACGGGGCCGGCCTGCTGGACCAACGTCTGTACCGAGTCAATGTCCGCCAGGTCGGCTCGGACGAACCGCACGCTGCCATCGATCGACGCGGCCGCTTCCGCGCCGCGGGCGGCATCACGCCCGGTGATGACGACCGCGGCCCCTTCGCGGGCGAAGAGGCGGGCGCACGCCAGTCCGATGCCCGCCGTTCCGCCGGTGATCAGAGACGTTCTTGTCTGCGAGTTCCATGGTGCTCCGTCGTCAGGCGATGACGGATGCGGCAGCGGACTCGCCGCGGCCACGGGACAGGTGTGCCAGCGCGATGCGCAGGCGTTTGCGGCCGCGGGACACTCGCGACATCACCGTGCCGATCGGGATGTCGAGAATCGCGGCGGTTTCGGCGTAGGTGTAACCCTCGATGTCGGCGTAGAACAGGACTTCGGCGAAGCCGTCGGGCAACGACGACATCGCGGCCCTGATGGCACCGTCGGGCAGTGTGTCCAGGACCTCGGCTTCCGCCGACCGCATGCCACCCGGCAGCCGCGAGGCACTGGAGGCCAAGTCCCACTCGGTGAGGTCGTCTGCCGAAACCTCGCTCACGCGTGGCTGTTTGGCGCGGTGTCCGCTGACCCAGCAGTTGTGAAGGATGCGGAACAGCCACGCCTGGAGGTTGGTGCCGTCCTGGAACGTGCGGAATCCGCGGTACGCGCGCAGCAGCGTGTCCTGGAGCAGGTCCTCGGCGTCGGCCTCGGTGCGCGCGAGCCGGCGCGCTCCGCGGGCGAGGACGACGATGAGCGGTTCGACTTCCCGGGTGAACCTCGCGGCGAGGTCAGGGTCCGGTGTAGATCTGGTGGGCAGGTAGGTGACGGTCATGATCGGATCTCCTCGGTTGTCCGGCTGCTGGCGGTGCCTGAGAGCCCGTCGGGCTGTCACCACCTACATTCGCGGCTTCGGAGCCGCGGCGAACCCTTGGAAACCCGTAGTCCGTGGTCGGTGGTCCGTAGGCGTTGAGCCGCGGAGCCCGTGGCCACGGGTGCGTCGCGAGCCAGTTGCACTGCCTGGGCAGTACGGCTAGTGCGACCAGGACGCGGTGCGCAACTGACGGCGCGAGGTGATCCCCAACTTCGCGAAGACCTTCCGCAGATGCCATTCCACGGTGTGGGAGCTGATGAACAACTGGGCACCGATCTCCTGGTTGGTCAGACCGTCCGCCGCCAACTGAGCGATCTGCGCTTCCTGGGCCGTGAGGTCGGCGCCGGTGCGGGCTTCCCGCGTCCGCACTTTCTCTCCGGTGGCCACCAGCTCGCGGCGGGCGCGCTCGACGAACCCCTGCGCGCCCATGGTGGTGAAGACGTCATGCGCCGCGGTCAACTCGCGCCGCGCATCCGTGCGTCGGTTGCTGCGCCGTAGCCACTCGCCGTAGATCAGCCGCGTGCGCGCGAGATGCACGACGACACGGGTCCTGCTCAGCCGCTCGATCGCCTCGGTGAACAATGCGTCGGCGGCCTCGTCATCGGCCAGCATCGCCTGCGCGCTTGCCAAAGCTCCCAAGCCCCAATCTGTTCCGCTCGCGCCGGCGCTGGACTCCAACCTGGCGGCGGCACGCCTGGCATCCTCCTGGTTCCCCGTTCGGCTGGCCGCCTCGACGAGCTCGTACAGGCACCATCCGTGGAAACCCAGGTCTTCGTAGCCGCCGGTGTCGCGGGCCGCCGAATACGCCTCGTCGTACTGTGCGAGGCCGTTGTGCAGGACAGCGAGGGCGTATGCGGTCAGGTTGTGCAGGCGTCCCTCTCCCCTGGCGATGCCGTCGGCGCTTGCGCTGCCGATGAGCTTCACCGCTGTCGCCGCGTCACCGCGCCAGGCAGCCAGCAGTACCGAGTGGTACCGCACCGGCGACTTGTGCCCGGTTGCCGCGGTGATCGACTGCGCCTCCTCGATGAGCTGCTCGGCCACGGTGAACTCGCCTGAAATGAGATGGACACCGGCGCGATAGGTGAGGGCACGGGGCAACCCGTCGAGCGCCCCGGAGTCACGCGCGTGCCGCACCGCCGACGTCGACAAGTGCCGGATGGCGGTTTCGTCCCACAGTTCATGAGCCGCAGATTCCTGCAGGATCGGGAACCCGGGCACCCGCAACCACCGCCCCACCGCGATGTCGTCGGAGTCGGCTTGCTCGCTCATTCGTTCCAGCGCTGTGCGCAGCGTTGCGGTCCCCGCGCCATAGCCGCCGATGATCCGTTCAGCCGTCCCTTTGAGGAGCAGGTCCACCGGGCGCACGGGACCGGCCGCGGCCGCCTCGTCGACCACCGGTAGCGCTGTTTCGGCCGCCTTCCGCAGCGCCGCCGGATCTGCGAAACGCCCGCCGTACATCAACGCCGCGATCGCCTCCAGATAGCTTTCGCGGGACGAGTAGTCGTCGAACGTCTGCAGGCTCCTGGCAGCGTCGAGCAGGGGCGGCGCCGTGTCAGCGACCTGAGGAGCCCCCGCCTCTCCGGACCGGCTGCGGACGAACTCCATCTGCGCCCGCAACCGGGACACATGCGCGCGCTGAGCCGCCGGGAGGTCACCGAGTTCGGCGATGGCGAGCAACTCGTGGGCGCTGTCGGTGTCCGCTGCGTCCCGCTTGGCCTGCGCCGCTGCCAGCGCTCTGGCGGCCCGCAGGGCCGAGTCCGCGGTCAGCGCCGTGGCTCGCTCCAGAAATGTTGCCGCAGCGGCTATTCCGCCTCGTCGCTGAGCGCGCTGCGCCGACTGCTCCAGATCGGCAGCGACACCGTCGTCCGGTCCGGACGCAGCCTGCGCGGCGTGCCATGCGCGTCGGTCGGGATCAGTCCGCGCATCGGTGGACTCCGCCAGCGCACGGTGGGCTGCCCGGCGGTCGGCCAGGTCGGCCGCGCGGTAGGCCGCCGACCGGATCAACGGATGGCGAAACCTCATTCGGGGGCCGAACTCGATCAGCTCGTCAGCCTCCGCGGGCCCCAATCCGTCGACGGGAATCTGCCATCGCGTTGCCGCCCGCAGAAACAGCGCAGCGTCACCGAGGGGTTCCGCCGCGGCGAGCAGCATCAGCCGCTGCGTAGCCGGCGGCAGCGACTGAATGCGGCGCACGTAGCTCTGCTCGACCGCCGCGGGTGACGACCGCTTACCCGAGATCCAGAACCCACCTGCCAGTTCAGCGGCCGAAATGCTGCGCGGCACTTCGAGAATCGCCAACGGCAGGCCCCTGGTCTCGGCGATGACCCGGTCACGTACCCGTGGATCCATCCCGGCGAGCATCACCGAATCCAGAAGGTCGCGCGCGTCAGCGTCGGACAGCCCGTGGACGGCCAGTTCCGGCAGACCGGCGAGCAGCTCGGGGTGGTCGCGGACGCCGAAGACCAGCGCGACCGGCTCGGCGAGGAGCGCCGGGCGACGAACGCCAGTGTTTGCACCGACACCTGATCGAGCCACTGGGCGTCGTCGACGATGGCCAGGAGAGGCCGGTTGTTCGGCGGCGGCGGCGATCAGGCTGAGCACGGCCAGCCCGACGAGGAATCGGTCTGGAATCGATCCGGCGCCTCGACCGAACGCGACGTCGAGCGCTCGGCGCTGCGGATCGGGCAGTGCGTCGAGGTGGCCGAGCAGCGGCGCGCACAGCTGCTGCAGACCGGCGTAGGCGAGCTCCATGTCCGACTCGACACCGGACACCTGCAGCAGCGTGAAAGCCGTCGGAGCGGGAAGCGACGTAGTCGAGCAACGCCGTCTTGCCGACACCCGCCTCGCCGCGCAGCACCAGCACCTGGCATACACCGGGCTTGATGGCCGCGATCAGCGCGTCCAGCCTCTCGCACTCATTCGCCCGACCACGGAGGGAACGTCTCGTGTCCGGGCTCGACATTGGCACCACCGCGTCCGTTCGCGCGGACACTCGCGCCGTTGACGTGGCGACGGTCATCCGATCTTGATACTGGCGATGGAAGTGTATTACCGGCAGGCGTCGTCTGCCGCCCGCGCGTTACCGCTTGGCGGCCGACTCCAGGAGCCAGTCCTCGAACGTGGTCTGAAACAGCGTCGCGCCGGGGCCGGGAACCAGTGTCCGCTCGTCGAGTTCGACACCCCAGTACCTGGCCTCGGGGTCGGCGACCACCGGCCGGCTGTCGCCGCGGGTGCTCAATGCCGTTCGAAGCAGGTCAGGCAGCAGAACCGCCACGGGGCCTCCGATTTCGACGATGCCGTTCACCGGCGCATTGACGGCGGCGACCGCCACGCCTTCTGCGACGTCGACCGCGGCCATCGGCTGGAAATAGGCCGGTGGCATCCGCACGACTCCGTCGACCGTCGCGGAGTCGGCGAGGGTATCGGCGAACTCGAAGAACTGCGTGGCGTGCACGATCGTGTACGGGATCGGGCTCCCGGCGATGAGCTCCTCCTGCGCAAGCTTGGCCTGGAAGTAGCCGCTCTGTGGCGCCATGCGGTCGGTGCCGACGACCGACAGCGCCACGTGGTGGCCGACACCGGCGTCGGCTTCCGCGTTGAGCAGGTTGGTCGTCGCGACCCGGAAGAACTCTTTGGCACCGTCGTCGAGGGTGGGCGAATTCGATACGTCGACCACCACGTCGGCGCCGGAAAGGACCTCCGCGAGCCCTTCCCCCGTGTAGGTGTTGACCCCGGTCGACGGTGCGGCCGCAACCGCCTCGTGGCCGTGTTCGGTCAAGCCGGTGACCAATTTCGAACCGATGAGGCCGGTCCCGCCGATTACCACGATCTTCATCATGTGCCTTCCTGATCGTTCTGGGTGACTGCCGTGCTGCCCGCCAGAACGGATGGCGACCCCGGCACTCATCCCGACATATCGAATCCGCGCACGGCACGCAGACCAACCACCATCACTTAGTGTGTATGGCCATGCACCCATGCGAGCGCGTCGAACTGAGCTTCGTCGACTCCGCCCCGTACCGCTTCGTCAGCACCGTCGACCTGGCGATCAGCCCCGAACAGCTCTTCGAGGTCCTCGCCGACGCGACCTCGTGGCCGGACTGGGCCAGCGTGATCACCAAGGTCACGTGGACCAGCCCGGAACCGCGCGGTATCGGCACCACCCGGACCGTCGATATGCGCGGCGGGATCACCGGCGACGAAGAGTTTCTGGCGTGGGAACCCTTCACACGCATGGCTTTTCGCTTCAATGAGTCGAGTACCGGCAGCATCTCCGCCTTCGCCGAGGACTATCGCGTCGTCCCGACCGCGGCCGGTTGCCATCTGACCTGGATCATGGCGATGAAACCCAACGGCCCCGCAGGCCGGTTCGGGTTGTTCGTCGGACAGCCGGTGATGGGCTGGATGTTCCAGCGGTTCCTGCACAACCTGCGCCGCTACACCGACCAGAGGTTCGCTGCGCGATAGCCTCCGCCCGGGCCACTGGGGGTCTATCGTGAGCCCAACTGCCGTCTGAGCGTCGGGATCGCAGATGGGTGAGCAACGGTCGCGGTGTCACGCCTGCGGAACCGAACCTCGCGGAGGCGCGCGCTTCTGCGACGGCTGCGGCGCAGCCTTGTCAGCACCCCAGCTCGCAGAGTACAAGCAGGTCACGGTGCTTTTCGCCGACGTAACGCACTCGATGGACATCGCAGCTGCGGTGGGCCCCGAACGGCTCCGCGAGATCATGTCCGGACTATTCGACCGGTCGACGGCAGTGGTGCAGCGGTACGGAGGCACGGTCGACAAGTTCATCGGAGACGGAATCATGGCGCTGTTCGGCGCGCCGGCGGCACTCGAAGACCACGCACTGCGCGCATGTATGGCCGGCTTGGGAATTCAGGCCGAGGCACGCAGCCTCGCCGACGACATCAAGCAACGTGACGGTATCGACTTCAAGGTCCGCGTCGGGCTCAACTCAGGTGAGGTGATCGCCGGGGAGATCGGCTCCAGCCCAACGGGTTACACAGTGATCGGGGAACAGGTCGGACTGGCCCAGCGGATGGAGTCCGCCGCGAAGCCGGGCGGCGTCATGCTCAGCGCGACCACCGCGCGACTGGTCGAACATGCTGCCGAGCTCGGCGCCACGGAGTGGGTGCGCATCAAGGGTTCGGACAGCCCGGTGCCCGCGCGGGCCCTCCTGGCGGTGGCGAAACCCACGGTGCGCGCCCCGGGGAGGCCGCGCTGGTCGGTCGTGGCACCGAAATCGCCGATGTGGTGGGCGATTTGGACATTGCCGTGAGCGGCCGGGGTGCCGTTGTCACGCTGGTTGGCCCACCAGGCATCGGCAAGAGCCGGATCACCCGCGAGGTGTCCGCGATCGCGGCGGCCCGGGGTGTCGACGTGTTCTGGACCTACTGTCAGTCGCATACAGCAGAGGTGCCCTTCCGCGCCGCCACCGGCCTGCTGCGGTCGTTCTTCGGGATTTCCGCCCTGTCCGACGAAGACGCCCGCGCGGCGACGCGGTCAGCGCTCCCCGATGCTCGTCCCGAAGACCTGCTACTCCTCGACGACATGCTCGGGATCAGCGATGGCCCGCACCTCGTCGGAGATATGACGCCGGACGCGAGGAAACGCAGGTTGACGTCCCTACTGGACTCGGCACTCCTGTCGCGGCGTGAGCCCGCGGTCTACGTCATCGAGGACGTGCATTGGATCGATGCGGTCAGTGAGACCATGCTCACCGATTTCGTGAGCGCCATCGCAGACGCACCTGCCCTAGTTCTCGTCACACACCGCCCGGAATACACCGGCGCACTCAGGGCCTCCGATGCCGCAATCCGCCTTGCGCCGCTCGACCATGCCCGTTCAGCGGAACTCACGGCAGCGCTGGTGGGGTCGGACGCTTCGGTGACCGCAGTGACCCAACGCATCACCGCCCGTGCCGCGGGCAACCCGTTCTTCATCGAGGAGATGGTCCGCGACCTTGCCGAACGACGCGTCCTCGACGGCGCAAGGGGCGCCTATACCTGTCGCGGCGGCGCCGACGTCGTCGTTCCCGCAACCGTCCAGACGACGATCGCCGCCCGCATCGACCGCCTCGAGCCCGCGGGCAAACGCACCCTCAACGCCGCCGCGGTCATCGGGTCCCCGTTCTCACCCGACCTGTTGGCGTCCGTCATCGACGACGTCGACCTCACCGAACTTGTCGACGCCGAGCTCATCGCGCAGTTGACCACGCAGCCGGTCCAGTACGCCTTCCGACACCCGCTGATGCGCGCCGTTGCCTATGAGGCGCAGCTCAAGTCGGGCCGCGCGGAGCTGCATCGCCGGATCGCCGCCGAAATCGAGCGGGCCGATCCCGATGGCGCGGCCGCCAACGCCGCCCTCATCGCGACCCATCTCGAGGCAGCCGGCGATCTGCGTGCGGCCTTCCAACGGCACATCGAGGCCGGCACCTGGTCGACCCACCGTGACATCGCCGCGGCACGGATCAGTTGGCAGCGGGCCGCCGCCGTCGCCGACCGTGTGCCCGAATCGGATCCAGAACGCGCGGCGATGCGGATCGCTCCCCGCACGCTGCTGTGCGCGACGATCTGGCGTGTCGGTGGCGACCTGGCCGATATCGGGTTCGACGAACTGCGCGAGCTGGCGACCGCGACCGGTGACAAGCGGTCGCTGGCGATCGGCATGACCGGACTCGTCCAGATGCTGAACTTCCACGGCGAGTACTTCCGAGCCGCCGCATTGGCCGACGAGTTCGCCGAACTGCTGGAAGCCATCGGCGACCCCGAGATGGCAGTGGGTCTGATGGTCACGGCGATCATCGCAAAATGGAACGTCGGCGAGATGACCGCGGCCACCCACCTCGCGCAGCGAGCTATCGAACTGTCGGGCGGCGACCCGACGATGGGAAACCTGATCATCGGCTCCCCGTTGGCCTTGATCACGACGCTCAAAGCGTCCGCCGGATCCATCATCGGGCTTCCGGGCTGGAAGGCTGACTACGACCGGGCCATCACCATGGCCAAGGGGGTTGACAACTTCACGTTCTGCGGCGCGGTGATGCTCAAGTACATCGCAGTCGAGAACTGGGCACTGGTCGCGGACGACGAAGCACTGCACGCCACCGCCGATGCGCTTGAGTTGGCGCGGCAGTTCGGCGACGACTTCTCCGTGACCAATTGCGAATTCGTCCACGGAACGCTGCTGGTCCGTAGTCAGGACGCCGACCGCGCGCTGGGGTTCGAGCTGTTGAACAGGGCAGCGAATGCGGCTCGTGAGCACCGCCACACCATCATCTCGGCGTGGTGCTACGACCTCGACATAGCCGCCGACAAGATCCGGTCAGGCGATTTCGACACCGCGATCAGCTTGTGTCGGGCTGTCCTCGCGGAGGAAGTTCGCAGCGGCGAGATGATGAACCGCGGGTGGGCGACAACCGTCCTGGTCGAGGCTCTGCTGGGCCGGGGGTATCCGGACGATCTCGCGCTCGCCCACGACGCCGTCGACGCTCTCGCCGCGATGCCCACCGAACCCGTGTACCTGTATCACGAGCTTCCCCTGCTGCGGATGCGCGCGCTGCTCGCTCATGCCGGCGGGCACCAGCGAGCCTATTCCGAACTGCGCGATCGCTACCGTGCCCGCGCAGAGGAAGTGGGATTCGACGGGCACATCGCAATTGCGCGGGCCATGCCTTAATACACCGCGGCCCAGGCGGTTCGCCGAACCTTGTCAGGGTCGGGAGACATGAGGTCGCGGGTGGTCGTGATGAGACGCGTGAGACGCTCGCCGACGTCGTAGAGCGGCCAGTGCGCCGCGTCGACCTGCTCGTCGTCCCGCGCGAAATCCAGCCAGGCCCGCTGCATCCGCCGCCCGACGGCAGGCTGGATACGTCGACCCAGCGGGTGCAACTTCCGGCCGACGAACGATGCGTAGCTGTGGTGGATGTGCACGATCTCGCTGCCGTGGGTCGCGCCGAGGCCGAGCATGCGCAGGCTCAGACCGAAGTGGTCGAACCGGTACATGCGGGTCTTGGCGTGCGCGCTGTAGGCGTCGGCGAACGCCCACGTGGGCCCGGCGAACATGGCATCGGAGCCGATGGCGACCAGCGCACTCCTGCGTGGATAGTCCGGATATGCCTGCAGTACATCATGTTTGGCGTCCGGCGCGACCCGCCCGAAGTACCTGCCGATCGACGCCTGGGTGGTGGGCAGCATCGGCGGCTTGGTCCAGGCGAACATCGACGCCTCATGGCTGTTCGTCCCGACGATCAGCGGCACGCGGGAGATCTGGCCCCGGCGCGCAGCCTCCACCGGGTGATGCGGCAGCAGCTCGGTGCCGTACGTCAGCCCGTAGGCCAGTGTGGGGGAGGTCGCCGCACTCTTCAACTGCAGAATGCCCGCCGCCCGGCGTAGTTGGCGTTGCGGCTGGGCCTTCACCTCGGCGGCTCCCACCCCGAGGCGGCGCAGGAACTCGTGGCTGTTGGCGGCGCGGAACTCGCGGTCGGCGATCAACGGCAGCGCAGGACTCTGCGCGATCGCCCGGTGGAACAACCCTGCCGCCGACGGTGCGGCCATCAGCGCCAGGACCGACGTCGCCCCAGCGGACTCCCCGAACACCGTGACCCGTGCGGGATCTCCGCCGAACGCGGCGATGTTCTCGCGGACCCAGCGCAGCGCGGCGATCTGGTCGCGCAGCGCCAGGTTGTCGTCGAATCCGTCGCCGAGATCGCCGAGATCGAAACCACCGAACACCCCGATCCGGTACGTGATGTTGACGACCACGACATCACCGTTGGCGGCCAGCCGGGAACCGTTGTACAGCTGGAACTGTCCTGCGCCGTAGACGAAGGCGCCGCCGGGAATCCATACCATCACCGGCAGTGAGGCCGTCGTGTCCGGTGACCACACCGTGAGGGTCAGGCACGCCTCGTCGCGCACCTTCGGATCGTCGCGGCCACCACCGACGAAGGACTTGGTCTGCGGCGGTAACGGGCCGTGCTCGCGCGCTTCACGTACGCCGTCCCACGGAATCAGCGGCGCGGGCGCCTGGAATCGTCGCTGCCCGATCGGCTGCTCGGCATACGGCAATCCTCGCCACACACCGATGCCGGCTTCGGTATCTCCGCGGACGTCTCCCGACGGGGTACTGATGACGGCGGAATCTCCGGCGACGACTGCCACGAGACAAATCGTAGTGTGCGAAGCTGGAGTCGCCCGGGAGCCGGGCGGGGCGGCGAAGCGGGCTCGGCTGCGAAAGAGGTAGTGCGATGACCTTCAACGAGGGCATGCGGATCGACACCAGCACCACGTCCAGCAGTGGCGGTGGCCGGGGGCCCGGCCGCGGCATCGCGGTCGGCGGCGGCGTCGGCGGGCTGCTGATCGTGGTGGTCGCACTGTTCCTCGGTGTCGATCCCGGCACCGTGCTGCCCGAGCAGTCGCAGATGGACACCCAGGGCGTGGAAGCTCCTGGCTTCGACCTGAGCCAGTGCCAGACCGGCGCGGACGCCAACAACATCGTGCAGTGCCGTGTGGTGGCGACAGCGAATTCGCTCGACGGGGTGTGGGCCCAACAGATGCCGGGGTATACGCGTCCGCATGTTCGCTTGTTCACCGATGGCGTCGACACCGGCGGGTGCGGCTTCGCCGACAGCGCCGTCGGTCCGTTCTACTGCCCGGGAGACCAGACCGCCTACTTCGACACGGGTTTCTTCGACACGCTCGTCACCCAGTTCGGTTCCAGTGGTGGCCCATTCGCACAGGAATACGTGGTCGCCCATGAATTCGGCCACCATGTGCAGAACCTCGAAGGTGTCCTCGGCCGCGCACAGCAGGACCCGACAGGCCCCACGGGAGGCGGTGTGCGTACCGAACTGCAGGCCGACTGCTATGCCGGTGTCTGGGCGCATTACGCCGCTATCACCAAGCAGGAGGGCACGGACGTGACTTTCCTGAACCCGTTGACCGACAAGGACATCGCCGACGCCCTGTCCGCCGCATCGGCGGTCGGCGACGACCGCATCCAGGAGGCGGCCACCGGCCGGGTCAACCCGGAGTCGTGGACGCACGGATCGTCGGAACAGCGGCAGAAGTGGTTCACCACCGGCTATCAGACCGGAGAGGCCGCCAAGTGCGACACCTTCGCCACCAATAACCTTGGGTAGGGCCACCACGGCCGTCGACGCCGTCGCCGAACGCTATCTGGAGGTATCGGCGGCACTCGATCCTTGTGCGGCAACAGAATCCGGTATCGCCGGGCACGACGACCAAATCACCGACTACTCCCCCGACGGGGTGGCGGCGCGCGCCGACGCGGCGAGGGCTGCACTGCGCGAACTCGACGGGACCGAGCCCGCTGATGCGGTCGACGTCGTCACCGTCGCCGCGATGCGCGAGCGGCTCGGCGTGCTCGTCGACATGCACGATGCCGGTCTCGACGTCGGCGAACTCAACGTGATCGCCTCGCCGCTGCAGACGATGCGTGATGTGTTCGATCTGATGGCCACCGACACCGAGGACGACTGGGCCATCTACGGCAGGCGGCTCTCCCAGATACCGCTGCGGGTTTTTGGTTACGCCGATGCACTGCGCGCCAGCGCCTCAGCGGGCCACGCACCGGCCGCCCGGCAGGTGCGCCGGGGTATCCAGCAGGCAGGCCAGATCGCCAACCTGTTCGTCGGCATGGTCGCCGACGCGGCACCGGACAACCCGACACTGCACGCCGAGTTGCGTCAGTACGCCGACGACGCCGCCAATGCCTACACCTCGTTGACCACGGTGCTACGCGACGAGGTCGGCCCGCACGCGCGCGATGCCGATGGCTGCGGGCGCGACGCCTACGCAGTGCTGTCGCGGTCGTTTCTCGGGGCGACGGTCGACTTCGACGAGGCCTACGACTGGGGCATGGGTCTCCTGCAGGCCATCGTCGCGGAGCAGGACGAGATCGCCGGCCGCCTCTACCCCGGGGCGTCGGCGGCCGAAGCCCTCCGTAGACTCGACGACGAGGAGCGTTACCTGATCCGCGGAACCGACGCGCTACAGCAATGGATGCAGCAGCTGTCGGACCGTGTCGTTGATGCGTTGGCCGACAAGCACTTCGATATTGCGGAGCCTCTGCGCAGTCTGGAGTGCCGGATTGCGCCGACTCACACCGGTGGGATCTACTACACCGGCCCATCGGAAGACCTGTCCCGTCCCGGCCGCATGTGGTGGTCTGTCCCGTACGGCGTCCACACCTTTCACACGTGGCAGGAGACGACGACGGTGTTCCACGAGGGTGTGCCGGGGCACCACCTGCAGATCGGGCGTGCCGTGGTGCTGGCCGACCAACTCAATCGCTGGCGCCGGCTGGGCTGCTGGGTGTCCGGCCACGGTGAAGGCTGGGCCTTGTACGCCGAACGCCTGATGGCTGAGCTGGGCTGGCTCGAAGACGCCGGCAACCGGATGGGAATGCTTGACGCTCAACGATTCCGGGCGGCACGGGTGGTCATCGACATCGGCGTGCACTGTGGCTTGACCGCTCCTGACGGTGGCGTCTGGGATGCCGACCGGGCGTGGACCTTCCTGCAGGCCCACAGCGCCATGGCCGAGGAGAACCTACGGTTCGAATTGGATCGCTATCTCGGGTGGCCCGGCCAGGCTCCGTCGTATGCGATCGGACAACGGATCTGGCAACAGTTGCGCGACGACACGCTCGCTCGCGGCGTGTCGCTCAAGGACTTTCACAGCCGGGCGCTGGACCTCGGCGGCCTCCCCCTCGAGGTGCTGCGGTCGGCGATCGGTCCCTAGAGCCGCGACTGCTCCTTGATCGACGTGTCGGTGGTCCGCAGCGGGCGGATCAGCGCGTCCTGGGTGAACGATGCGATGCAGTTCGCCCTCCTCGGTGTGCACCGCGCCGCGAACGTAGGACATGCCGGCGCCGACCTGGGTGCTCTCGTGGTGTGTACAGCAGCCACCCGTCCCAGCGCACCGGCTCGTGGAAGCTGACCGAGACCGTCATCGGAGCGGTCGAGACCGTCGAGGTGCGCCTGGCTGGTTCCGATACCCTCGTGCGCCCGCATCGTGGTCGAAATGCCGAGGTGGCCGGTGAAATACGCGATGAGCGCCTTCGCCAGGTCGTCCCGCGACGGGATCGGGTCGTAGTGCAGCCACGCATACAACTCAGGCGGCCCGACCTCGTCGGGACTGTTCGACGTCGACGACGTCGACCAGCCGCAACCTCGCGTCCGGTCATCGGCATCGGCGACTCGTTGGCCTCGGCAGGCGCCGCCACCTCCGGCCTTGGCAGGTGATGGCGGATCACGTCGGCCGATCGGCACGTCGGCCAGCACCGTCGTCGTGATGCAGCGCTTGCCGTTCTGCGTGGCGGTCACGACGCGGTCGCGGTGGAACGTCCTTCGCTGACCACGTCGATCTCGAGCTCCACCGGTCCGGCGCCGACCAGGACGGCGCGGGCGAACACCGCGTACACCGAGCGCACCGACTTGTCCGGAAACCGTTTGGCCACAGCGACAATCGACTGCGCCGAGGACCTGGGTGCCCTCGACGACCTGACGCTCGTCGACGCCGGCGATGCCGGTCTGCGCGGTGAAGCGGTTCTCGCCGGCGGGTTCGGCATCGAAGAGGTCGAGCAGTGCCTCGCATCGTCCACTGCCCCTGGCCGCGCTTCCGTCGTCATGGTCCATACTGTTCATCGCCTCCATCCGGTGCACCTTCGGAGGGAACAGTAACCGAGGCTACGCCAAAAGCGGTAACGTCATTACCATCAGGTGCCAGGCGGACAGGACGAAGGGTGCTGCCGATGGCCGCGAACGGCTCGCCGAGCGGCGGCCCAGCGGAAGGCGTCGACGCACGAGTCGCGGGCCAGCCGCTTCATGCGATCGGCGCTGGCGATCCTCGGCGAAACCGGCCGAACCGACTTCACCGTGCTCGAGGTCGTCGAGCGGTCCAAGACCTCGCTGCGGGCGTTCTATCAGCACTTCTCCACCAAGGACGAACTGCTGCTGGCGCTCGTCGAGAAGATCATGGCCGATCGACACCGAACACTGGCGCGCCGAGACCGACGAGCTGGCCAGTCGACGAGGCCCTGCGCATGCTGATCGACCGGATCAGCGCCCCGGCCGAGTCGAGCACCCAGGACAGCATCAACCGCGGCCTGACCTACTACAACGACCACCTCTCGGAGACCCTGCCGCAAGGAGTTCGCCAAGGTGCTGCGCCGCTGCACCGGCTGGTCGGCGACATCCTGCGGCCGGGGGATCGCGGAGGGCGAGTTTCGCGCCGACCTCGACGTCGACACCGATGCCGCCATCCTGATGCAGACCGTGCTGGGCGCGATGCGGCTGCGCGAGCTCGGGCGCCGAGCTCAACGGCGTGCCGATCGAGGGCGGCCACATGTACACGTTCTGCTCTGCGCGGCCTGCTCGCTGACACCCTGAACTGCATCGAAACACCGTCTGGCGTTCGCACACCGACGCGTGGTAATGTCGTTACCGCACGAAGTGGTAATGTCATTACCAGTTCACGCAAATGTGACATGTCAGGAGCCCGCATCATGCCGTCACGCAACCTTGATCTATCCGGTGTTCGACGCCGACAACCACTTCTACGAGCCGCAAGGAAGCGCTCACCCAGTTCCTGCCCGATCGCCGCAAGGGGATCATCGACTACATCGATGTGCACGGCCGCACCAAGATCGTCGTGCGCAACACGATCAGCGACTACATCCCCAACCCGACGTTCGAGGTGGTGGCGAAGCCCGGCGCCCAGGAGGAGTACTTCCGGCACGGCAGCGGCGGCAAGAGCTACCGCGAGGTCATGGGCAAGCCGATGAAGGCGATCCCCGCGTTCCGCAACCCCGAAGCCCGCCTCGAGGTCCTCGACGGACTCGGCCTGGATTACACGCTGATGTTCCCGACGCTGGCCTCGCTCGTCGAGGAGCGCCTGAAGGACGATCCCGAAGCGATCCTGGACATCGTCCATGGGCTCAACCAGTGGATGTACGAGACCTGGCGGTTCAACTACGAGGACCGGATCTTCTCCACCCCGGTCATCAACCTGGCGATCGTCGACCGCGCGATCGAAGAGCTCGAGTGGTGCGTGGAGCGCGGCGCCAAGACCGTCCTGGTCCGGCCGGCCCCGGTCCCCGGCTTCCGCGGCAGCCGCTCCTTCGGCCTGCCCGAGTTCGACCCGTTCTGGGACGCCTGCGTGAAAGCCGGTATCCCCGTGTCGATGCACGCGTCGGACAGCGGCTACGCCGAGTACCTCAACGACTGGGAACCCGGCGACGAATACAAGCCGTTCAAGCCGACCTCGTTCCGCATGGTCGCGATGGGCAAGCGGCCCATCGAGGACACCATGGCGGCTCTCGTCTGCCACGGTGCGCTGACCCGCAACCCAGACCTGCGCATCCTCTCGGTCGAGAACGGCGCCTCGTGGGTGCCCTACCTCTTCTACCAATTCAAGGACGTCTACTCGAAGATGCCCGGCGAGTTCCCCGAGGACCCGATCGAGGCGTTCCGCCGCTGCGTGTACGTCGCGCCGTTCTGGGAGGACGACTTCAAGAAGATGGCCGATCTGTGCGGCATCGACCGGATCATCTTCGGCTCGGACTGGCCCCACCCCGAGGGCCTGGCCGACCCGATCAACCTGGTCGGCGACCTGGAGACCCAGGGGATCGACGATGACGGTGTCCGAAAGATCATGGGCGCCAACATGATCGACCTGTTCAAGGTCGAGAACAAGCAGGTCCACAAGCCCGACGTGCCCGCGCTCGTCATCGCCTGATCACCACTCCCGTCGACGAAGAGGCCGGCCGAGATCTCATGACAGTCGCCAACCCGGAACAGCTGCTGTTCGCCTCCACCACCCAGGCGTTCCTGGAGAAGCAGGCATCGCTGACCTATGTGCGGGGGCTGCATGCCTCCGGCGTCTCGTTCGAGCCTGAATGGTGGCAACGCGCAGCCGAATTGGGCTGGGCGAGCCTGCTGGTGCCGGAGGAACTCGGCGGCGGCAGCGTCTCCGGCGTGACGGGGCGTCGCCGATCTGGCGGTGGTCGCCGAACAGATCGGCCACACCGTCGCACCTGGCCCGCTGCATCCGGTCAGCGTCGTACTCGCCGGACTCGTCGAAGCGCCCGCCGGGCATGAGGATTCCATCGAGGCGCTGGTGTCCGGTGAGCTGATCGCGTCCTGGGCGGTCTACGAACCCAAGCGCCCGTTCGCGCCGCTGCAGGCAGCCACCACCGCGACGCGCACCGACTCCGGGTTCCGCATCGACGGTGTCAAGGACCGGGTCGAAGCGGGCACCGAGTGCGGTGCCGTCCTCGTCGTCGCCACCTGCGACGGTGACCTCCGGCAGTTCCTGGTGCCGACGGACGCCCCAGGTGTCACCGTCACCGCGCAGAAGTCGGTCGACATGGTCAAGCGTTATGCCCGAGTGCAGTTCGACAGCGTCGAGGTCGACGAGTCCGCAGCGGTGGGCACCGCCGAGCAGACTGCGGCCATCATCGAACGGCAGCGCCAGATCGCCCTCGTGCTGCAGTGCGCCGAGATCGTCGGAATCCTCGACGCGGTGCTCGCGATGACCAACCAGTGGCTGTCCGACCGGCACAGCTTCGGCCGTGCCCTGTCGTCGTATCAGGCGCTCAAACACCGCGCCGCAGATATGAAGCTGTGGTTCGAGGCGTGCCGTGGCACCACCTCCGGCGCCGTTCGCGCGGTGGCCCAGCGCTCCCCCGACGCCGAGAAACTGGTCAGCGTCGCGAAAGCCTATGTGGCCGAACGTGCGCCGGTGATGCTTCAGGACTGCGTCCAGCTGCACGGCGGAATCGGCGTCACCTGGGAGCACGACCTGCACCTCTATCTGCGTCGGGTCGCACTGTACCGAGCCATGTTCGGATCGCCGGAGGACCACCACCGCACCGTGTACGCGCTGAGCAGGAAGACGGAAACCGAGGCATGACCGATACCGTGACTTCCACCGAGACCACAGAGTCCGTCGCTGATTTCGTAACCCGCGCCCGAGCGTGGCTGGCCGAGAACATGCCTCGCGTCGACCCGGACCGTCCGCCGTTCTCGGTGCGCGCCGAGCAGGCCTCCTGGGATCGAGCCAAAGAGCTGCAGAAGCGGTTGTACGAAGGCGGATTCGCCGGCATCTGCTTCCCCCGTGAGTACGGCGGACTCGGCCTTGAGCACGCCTATCAGAAGGCGTTCGACGCCGAGTGCCGCAACTATGAGATGCCGCTGATCCTCAACGTCCCGACGTTCGCGATCTGCGCCGCGACCATCCTGGACATGGGCAGTGAAGCCCAGAAGCGCGAACGCATCTCCGCCGCAATCCGCGGCGACGAAATCCTGGTTCAGCTGTTGAGTGAGCCCAGCGGCGGTTCCGACCTCGCAGGCGTCATCACCCGCGCCGACCACCAGGACGGCAAGTGGATCGTCAACGGCGCCAAGACCTGGAGCACCAGCGCCTTCGCCGGTGATTACGGCCTGCTGCTGGCGCGCACCGACTGGTCCGTGCCCAAGCACGAGGGTCTGACGATGTTCCTCGTGCCGCTGAACTCGCCGGGCATCACGATGCGCCGCATCAAGGAAGTCAACGGCAACGAAGAGTTCTGCGAAGAGTTCTTCGACGGTCTCGAACTCCCCGACGATGCCGTCGTCGGCGAGGTCAACAAGGGGTGGGAGGTGGCGTCCCGCCAGCTCTTCCACGAACGCCGGGCAGTCGGCGGCGGTTCGGAGTTCGCCAGCGGCACGGGTGCGGAGAACGCGAGTGAGATGCCACCCGACCACGTCGGACTGGCCGAGGCGACCGGGCAGGGCGACGATTCCCGCGTCCAGGACCTGGCCGGCCGCGCGCTGGTCCGTCGCATCGTGAAGGAACAGCTGATCGAGCATGTGTTCCATGCGATCGGCGACGGATCCCTGCCGCCGAACGCGGGCACGCTGATCCGGCTGTTCCATGCAGAGACCACCGAGCTCGAAGTCGACACGGCACTGGCCATCGCGGGCACCGCAGGCGTCGTCGACGAAGGTTCAGAGGACGACCCGGCGCTGACCGAACTCGCGGAGATCGGTGTGCGCTACCTGTCCCGGCAGACCGGATCCCTCGGCGGCGGCAGCTCGGAGATGGCCCGCAATGTCATCAGCGAACGCATCCTCGGGTTCCCTCGTGAGCTCGCCGCCGACCGCGGCGTGCCGTTCAACCAGGTGAAGCGCAACAAGAGCTGACCTGCGCACGCGAGGAGCGAAAAGGCTCGGTCAGAACAGCGCCTGCTGCAACTCTTCCTCAGCAGGCGGCTGCTGCGCCTCGCGGAACGACCGACGGTCAGGGGCAAGACCGTACTTGGCGACCAGCGGCGCGGCGCGACGTTGCAGCATCGTCCGGTACTCCAACGGCAGGTACGCGCCATGCCGGTACAGCTGCCGATACTCACCCACCAGTTCCGGGTACGTCCGCCCAAGCCAGTCCATGAACCAGCCCCGGGTGCTTCCCCGCAGATGCAGACCGAACACGGTCACACTCGTCGCGCCTGCGTCGGCGATCCGGCCCAGCAGGTCGTCGAGGTGCTCCTCCGAGTCCGTCAGTCCCGGCAGCACCGGAGCCACCATCACGTGGCAGTCCAGACCCGCGTCCCGGATCGCGGCGATCAACTGCAGCCGCGCCTGCGGTGACGGTGTGCCGGGTTCGACCAGACTATGGACCTCCGGATCACCCACGGCAAGTGACACCGCAACGCTGACGTCGACGCGTCGGGCCGCCTCGGTGAGCAGAGGGAGATCTCGGCGCAGCAGCGTGCCCTTGGTCAGGATCGAGAACGGCGTGCCGAAATCGGTGAGCGCGCCGATGATTCCTGGCATCAACGCATAACGACCCTCGGCCCTCTGGTAGGGGTCGGTATTGGTGCCCAGTGCAACGGTTTCGCGGGTCCACGACGGCCGGCGCAGTTCGCGGCGCAGCACCTCGGCGACGTTGGTCTTCACCACCACCTGGGTGTCGAAGTCGCGGCCGGAGTCGAACTCCAGGTACTCGTGGGTGGGCCGGGCGAAACAGTAACGGCACGCGTGCGAACAGCCACGGTAGCCATTCACGGTGTAGCGAAACGGCAGCATCGACGCGGCGGGCACCTTGTTGAGCGCCGATTTGCACAGCACCTCGTGGAACGTGATGCCCTCGAACTGCGGCGTCCGCACACTGCGGATCAAACCGATACGCTGCAGCCCGGGCAGCGCACCGTCATCGACATCGATGCCTTGGCCGGCCCAGCGCATACCCTATGCGAACATACGTTCGATCGAGTGTCAAGCATCGCCGACGCAGTAAAAAGGAAGGAGCAGAAGCTCCTTCCATCTCCACCATATCGCGGAGGTGGGGGCTTGCCGCAAGACCGGGGGCATGGCGCAGAATCGCAGCCTCGAGCGCAGAACCGTAAGGGGCACATGTCAAGTCACGAACCAGGCGAGAAACACCGCGCGCGGACTACGACCGCCGAGCTGAAGTCGGAGCGCGGCTACGTCGACGGTTTGTACGTACGCCTCGACGCCGAACGCGACCGGGTGAAGGACAGGTACGACGCCGCCCTGCGCAGCCCCGTCGACCCACAGAACGGCAGCACCCTGGTGGCCAGGGACGCCGAGGTGCGCGCGACGGCCGCGCAGATGGACCGTCTGAATGTCGCCGATGCCGGTTTGTGCTTCGGCCGCCTCGACAGCGTCGACGGTGAGCGCACCTACATCGGCCGCATCGGCGTGCTCGACGAAGACCACGAACCGCTGCTCATCGACTGGCGCGCGCCTGCCGCGAGTGCCTTCTACGTCGCCACCGGCGCCCATCCCGAGAACATGCGCCGCCGTAGGCAGTTCCGCAGCGTCGGGCGCCGGCTCATCGACTTCACCGACGAGGTGTTCGGCAGGCCCGCCGCCGACGAGGCCGGAGGGCAGCGCGGCAGCTCCAGCGACGTGGCCCTGCTGGCGGCGGTGAACGCCCCGCGCGGTGAGGGGATGCGCGACATCGTCGCCACGATCCAGGCCGAGCAGGACGCGATCATCCGGCTGGACCATCCCGGCGTGCTGGTGATCGAGGGCGGCCCGGGCACCGGCAAGACCGTGGTGGCGCTGCACCGCGTCGCCTATCTGCTCTACACCCAGCGCAAGCGCATGGAGAGCCACGGCGTGCTCGTCGTCGGACCCAATTCCGCGTTCCTGAGCCACATCGGGCGGGTGCTGCCGTCGCTGGGCGAGACGAACGTGGTCTTTCTGACCGCCGGCGAGCTGGTGCCCGGCCTGCGCGTCACCGCTGAGGACACCCCCGACGCCGCACGCGAGAAGGGCTCGCTCAGGATCCTCGGTGTACTCGCAGCCGCGGTCGCCGACCGGCAGCGTGTCCCAGATGAGCCGCTGCCCATCGACCTTTCCGACGTCTCGGTGCGCATCGACGCCGAGAGCGCCCAGTGGGCCATTCAGGAGGCACGGGCCAGCGGCCGGCCGCACAACGACGCCCGCGTGACGTTCGTCGACGTCATCACGTGGGTGCTGACCGAACGCGCGATCGCCAAGATCGGCCGCGGCTGGCTGAGCCGGGATGACCGCGCCGCCTGGGAGCACCTGCGCGCCGATCTGCTCGACGAGCTCGAAGACCACCCCGGTTTCAACGCGGCGCTCAACCAACTCTGGCCCGTACTGACGCCGGAAACCCTACTCGCCGAGCTGTATTCATCGCATGATCGACTGCGCGCGGCAGGTGCCGACCCGGCACTGTGGCGCGAGGACGGCGACGCCTGGACGGTCTCGGACGTGCCGCTGCTCGACGAACTCGTCGATCTTCTTGGCCGTGACAAAACTGGCGAGGAAGCCGCCGAGCGCGAGCGGCAGGAGGAGGCCGCCTACGCCGCGGGCGTGCTCGACCTGATGATCGGTCGCGAGGACCTGATGGACGACGAGGACCAGTTGATGGCCCAGGACATCATCGCCGCCGAAGATCTCGCGGAACGGTTCATCGAGCGAGACACCCGCGAACTCGCCGAACGTGCCGCGGCGGACCGGGATTGGACGTACGGGCATATCGTCGTCGACGAGGCGCAGGAACTCTCGGAGATGGACTGGCGGGTGTTGATGCGTCGCTGCCCAAGCCGATCGTTCACCATGGTCGGGGATCTTGCGCAGCGCCGGTCCCCAGCCGGTGCCACCACTTGGGACGCGATGCTCAAGCCATACGTGCCCGACCGGTGGGTGTACCGGACATTGACGGTGAACTACCGCACGCCGGCCGAGATCATGTCCGTCGCCGCCGCCGTACTGGCCGAGTTCGCACCCGCGGTGCAACCGCCGGAGTCGGTGCGATCAACCGGAACACAGCCGTGGTCCAGGCTGGTGTCCGACGACGAACTCGCCACCGCCATCGAGGATTTCCTTCGCGAGGAAGCGGGCCGGGACGGCACGAACATCGTCATCGGGGCTCCCGGAGTGCCAGGCACGGTGCCACCCGCAGCGGCCAAGGGGCTGGAGTTCGATGCCGTGCTCGTCGTCTACCCCGAACGGATTCTGGCGCAGGGTGCGCGGGGCGCGTCCGACCTCTACGTCGCGCTCACCCGCGCCACCCAGCGCCTGGGCGTCCTACACGCAGAGCCGCTACCTGAGGCGCTTGCCGGCCTGATCCCCGGCTAGGACGGACAGCTACCGGTTCGCCGACCCCGATCACCACCGGCCGAGCTGGCACCGCACGTTGTAGGGGTTGTCCTGCTGTGTGAGGACCTGTCCGTCGACGGCGATGTCACAGTGTGCATTCGGGGCAGCCTGCCCACCCTTCGTGGTGCTGCTGACCTGAAGGATCGCCCACTGCGGATCCGCCATCGTCGTCTCGAACACCCACGGCACGCCCGGCGCCAGATTGACCTTCTCGCGCTTGGCGAACGCGTAGGCGTCGGCGTTGAAGGCCTCCATGCTGGGCGGCTGACTGGTGAGATAGAAAAGGTCGAATTCGTAGGCACCGCCCGAGACGAGCGTGTACCGCACCTGCTGCGCCGGCTGTGCGCCGGCCGTCGGCTGCCCGACCATCACCGAGGTGGTCGCCGCCAGCAGTGACGCCCCCACTGCCATTCCTATCTTGGCTGTAGTTGTTCGCATGTCGGTCACATCGCCGGACGGTACCGGATCGTTACTCGCGGAACAGTTCTCCACCCATCAGCAGGGTTAATGGCAAACCAACTGTCGTCGACGACGACAGGTTAACTTGCCCGTCACACACAGACATTTGGCAGAAACACAGGCGATCTAACGTCCCGATTCGACACCGGGGCGGTGTCATAACTTCGTCGCTGCGAGGCGTTCTGAAGTCCGCCGACTCGGCGCCTCATCAGCGGATGAGCGCTGCCGACACTCAGAAAGGCTGTTCATGGGACAACCCCGACGCCACTCCTTGAAACGATCCGCGCTGACTGCAGGAAGCGTCGTGGCCGTCGCCAGTCTGCTGTTGGCCGGCTGCGGCAACAAGGCGAGTGAAACGGAATCAGCAAACGCCGAGTCATGCGTGGACACCTCGGGTTCCACCATCAAGGTCGGCGCACTGAATTCGTTGTCGGGCACCATGGCGATCTCGGAGGTCACCGTCCGCAACGCCATCGATCTGGCCGTCGAGCAGATCAACGGGTCCGGCGGCGTCCTGGGCAAGCAGATCCAGCTGGTCGGCGAGGACGGCGCGTCGGAGCCGACCGTGTTCGCCGAGAAGGCCGAGAAGCTGATCAGCAGCGATTGCGTCGCCGCGGTGTTCGGCGGATGGACCTCGTCGAGCCGCAAGGCCATGCTGCCGGTGTTCGAGGGCGCGAATTCGCTGCTGTACTACCCCGTGCAGTACGAGGGCCTGGAGTCCTCCCCCAACATCTTCTACACCGGCGCGACCACCAACCAGCAGATCGTGCCCGCGCTCGACTACCTCAAGGAGAAGGGCATCAAGTCCCTCTACCTGGTCGGCAGTGACTACGTCTTCCCGCAGACCGCCAACCGCATCATCAAGGCATACGCGGAGGCCAACGGCATCGAGATCAAGGGCGAGGATTACACGCCGCTGGGGTCGACCGACTTCTCCACCATCATCAACAAGGTGCGCACCGCCGACGCCGATGCGGTGTTCAACACCCTCAACGGCGACTCGAACGTGGCGTTCTTCCGCGAGTACAAGAACGTCGGATTGACCCCGCAGGACATGCCTGTGGTGTCGGTATCGATCGCCGAGGAAGAGGTCGGTGGCATCGGTGTGCAGAACATCACCGGCCAGCTGACGGCGTGGAACTACTACCAGACCATCGACACCCCGGTGAACAACGAGTTCGTCAAGGCCTTTAAGGCCAAGTACGGCGCGGACAAGCCGACCTCGGATCCGATGGAAGCCGCGTACGTGTCGGTCTACCTGTGGAAGAACACCGTAGAGAAGGCACAGTCGTTCGGTGTCAAGGAGATTCAGGACAACGCGGGTGGCGTCACGTTCGACGCGCCAGAGGGCCTCGTCACCATCGACGGCGAGAACCACCACATCACCAAGACCGCCCGCATCGGTGAGATCCGGCCCGACGGCCTGATCTACACGATCTGGGAGTCCCCCGGCCCGATCGAGCCGGACCCGTTCCTGAAGTCCTACCCGTGGGCCGCCGGCCTGTCCGGCTGACCCGCGGGCGAGCGGAGCGACGGGAAATATGAACACGTGGATGTCTTAATCGGACAGCTGGCAACAGGATTGAGTCTCGGCTCAATCCTGTTGCTGGCGGCTCTCGGGCTGTCACTGACGTTCGGCCAGATGGGCGTCATCAACATGGCGCACGGCGAATTCATCATGGCCGGCTGCTACACCGCCTACGTAGTGCAGCAGGTCGTCTCCAGTGCCGGTGTCTCGCTGATCATCTCGCTGGTCGTCGGGTTCTTTATCGGCGGCCTGCTCGGTGTGCTACTCGAGGTGACGCTGATCCAGCGGATGTATCACCGCCCGCTGGACACCTTGCTGGTGACCTTCGGTGTCGGGCTGATCCTTCAGCAGTTGGCGCGCGACCAGTTCGGCGCACCGGCGGTGAACGTGGTGGCCCCGGAATGGTTGTCCGGCGGCATGGAGATCCTGGGCGCGGTCGTGCCGAAGACCCGCATCTTCATCCTGGTGCTGGCCGTCGTGTGTGTCGCGGTGCTGGCCACCGTGCTCAAGGTCAGTCCGATGGGACGCCGCATCCGGGCGGTGGTGCAGAACCGCGATCTCGCTGAGACCAGCGGCATTTCATCACGCCGCACCGATATCACCACGTTCTTCATCGGCTCCGGCCTGGCGGCTGTGGCCGGTGTGGCGCTGACGCTGATCGGCTCCACCAGCCCGACCATCGGGCAGAGCTATCTGATCGACGCGTTCCTTGTCGTGGTCGTCGGCGGCCTCGGACAGATCAAGGGCACCGTGATCGCGGCGTTCGCACTCGGCTTCCTGAACTCGTTCATCGAGTACAACACCACCGCGTCGCTGGCCAAGGTGATCGTCTTCGTGATCATCGTGATCTTCCTGCAGGTGCGTCCGCAGGGTCTCTTCACGGTTCGGACAAGGAGTCTCGTTTGAGGCTGCGCACGCGAGGAGCAGAATGAGAACCGTCCTGGGACGCTGGCAGACCTGGGCCGGCTTCGGCGCCGCGGCGCTGGTGCTGTTCGTGATCGCACCGGCGGTGTTGTCGGACTTCCGGCTCAGCCTGCTGGGCAAGTTCCTGTGCTTCGCGATCGTGGCGGCGGGTATCGGCCTGGCCTGGGGCCGCGGCGGCATGCTGGTCCTGGGCCAGGGCGTGTTCTTCGGGCTCGGCGGCTACATGATGGCCATGCACCTCAAGATCGCCGACGCGCAGGTGCGTGGCGATGAGGTGCCGGACTTCATGCAGATACAGGGCATCCGCGAACTGCCCGGCTACTGGGCGCCTTTCGCCTCGCCCGCCTTCACGCTGTTGGCGATCGTGCTGGTACCCACGGCGATCGCGGCAGCATTGGGGCTGGGCGTGTTCAAGCGCAAGGTCAAGGGCGCCTACTTCGCGATCCTGTCCCAGGCGCTGGCAGCGGCGCTGGCCATCCTGTTGGTCGGCCAGACCAGCCTCGGTGGATCGAACGGGCTCAACAGGTTTCGCACGTTCTTCGGGTTCACGCTCAATGACCCGGTGAACCGCCAGATGCTGTACTTCATCGCCGCCGGGGTATTGCTGGTCGTCGTCGCGGTGGTGCGGCAACTGATGCAGAGCCGATACGGCGAGCTGTTGGTCGCCGTCCGCGACGGCGAGGAGCGAGTGCGCTTCCTGGGCTACGACCCCGCCAACATCAAGGTGGTGGCCTACACGGTCGCAGCACTGTTCGCGAGCATCGCGGGTGCGTTGTTCGCGCCGATCGTCGGCTTCATCGCGCCGTCCCAGGTCGGCATCCTGCCGTCGATCGCGTTCCTCATCGGTGTGGCCATCGGCGGACGCACCACGCTCCTCGGCCCCGTCCTGGGAGCCATCGGCGTGGCGTGGGCGCAAACCCTGTTCTCCGAGCAGTACCCGTCCGGCTGGATCTACGGCCAGGGTCTGCTGTTCATCATCGTCGTCGGGTTCTTCCCGGCCGGTCTCGCCGGTCTCGGCGTCCTGCTCAAGCGCCGCCGCAAGGCCAAGCAGCAGGCCGAGGATCCGCCCGAGAAGGCCTCCGACCCTGATCCCGACGCAGAGAAGGTGAGCGCCAGCTCATGACGGAGGCCGAAGCTAGCACCGCCGGCAAAGAGCCCATAGTGGGCGGGAATGCGGGCATGGGCGCCCAGTATCTCGAAGTACGGGGCCTGACAGTCGATTTCGACGGCTTCAAAGCCGTCACGGACGTCGACCTCACCCTGTTCCAGGGCGATCTGCGCTTCCTGATCGGACCCAACGGCGCAGGCAAGACAACGGTGATCGACGCGATCACCGGTCTGGTCTCGGCAACCGGATCGGTGAACAAGTCCGGTATTGAACTGCTCGGCAAGAAGGTCCATCAGATCGCACGCCGCGGCGTCGGGCGGACATTCCAGACAGCCAGTGTCTTCGAACAGCTCACCGTGTTACAGAACCTCGACATCGCCGCGGGCGCAGGACGATCGGTATGGACGTTGCTGCGCAGGCGAAACAGCGTGCTCCCGGCGATCGAGCAGGCGTTGCACACCATCGGGCTGACGCACCTGGCGGACAAGCCCGCAGGGGTGCTAGCCCACGGTCAGAAGCAGTGGTTGGAGATCGGCATGCTGCTCGTCCAGAACGCCGATGTGCTGCTGCTCGACGAACCGGTGGCGGGAATGAGCACCGACGAGCGCGAGGAGACCGGAAACCTGTTGCGCCGCATCGGTGCTGAACGCACCGTCGTCGTCGTCGAGCACGACATGGATTTCATGCGGGCCTTCGCGACGTCGGTGACGGTGCTCGCCCGCGGGCAGGTCATCGCGGAGGGCTCGGTCGCCGAGGTGCAGGCCAATCCGAAGGTCCAAGAGGTCTACCTGGGGACCGCCGCGGCCGGTGCCGACGGAATCGAACTCATCGAGGAGAGCTCCTGATGCTGCAACTGGTCGACGTGCGCACCGGTTACGGCCGCAGCGAGGTCATTCACGGGGTGAGCCTCGAGGTTCCGACCGACGGCGTCGCGGCGGTGATGGGCCACAACGGGGCAGGCAAGACGACGCTGCTGCGCGCCGCGGTGGGTCTGCTCAAATGCACCGGGGGCAAGGTGTTGTTCGACGGAGAGGACATCACCAAGCTGCGGCCCAGCGCGCGGGTTTCGCGCGGTCTGGCCTACGTGCCGCAGGGCCAGCAGTCGTTCGGCCAGCTGACGACTGCCGAGAATCTTCAGGTGGTCGCAGACGGCCGCAAGAACGGCAAGCAGCTGATCGACGAGCAACTCGATCTGTTCCCCGCGCTCAAGGAACTGCTGACCCGCCGCGCAGGCCTTCTCTCCGGTGGCCAGCGGCAGCAGCTCGCCATCGCCCGCGCCCTGATCACCACTCCGAAGTGCCTGATCCTCGACGAGCCGACCGAGGGCATCCAGCCGTCGGTCGTCGCCGAGATCGAGGAGGCCATCACGGCGCTGACCGCGCGCGGCAACCTCGGGGTGCTCCTGGTCGAGCAGCACATCGGGTTCGCGCTGGAATCGGCGCAGAGCTACTACATTCTCGAGGCAGGCCGCGTCACCTCCAGCGGCACCGGCGGTTCGGCGTCCGAGGACGACGTCCGCGCCGCGATGGCCATCTAGAGTCTCACTCTCCCGCGGGCGTGCGTGTCTGCAGGCGACACGCCGTGAAAATTCCTGCAAATGCGCACGCTCGCAGCGGGATTCGGCAAGAAGTAGTGTTGATGTCGAAGTCGAGCATGGTCCGTCAGCGCGGCCACCGCGAGGCGTCGCACATTCGAACACCGAGTTCACGGTCACGGTGGCCCTGACGCTGCTCCAGCTCGCTGGGCTCTGATCAAGTCAGCAGTGCGACGCTCAATCTCACACGTACACGGCGCTACTGGCGCTTGACCCCACAATCCATCGCTTGGTCGCGCTCGACAAGGTGCCGACCTGGACGATCCCGTTGACCACCTTGTAGCTGTTGGTCTCGGTGATTGTCAGCTCAACGGTGTCGCCGTCCGATGAGCCGTCGGTCCTGATTACTTGAGCGCTGTATGTCGCCGAACCGTGCTCGGGCTGCTTGGTGATGCTCAGACTTCCGACGGAGTCGCCATCGGTGGCCGATCCGGTGACTGACGTGAAATCCGTGAAACCCTTGATGCCGGTAAGACCGTTGGAAATTGTCGGAGCTTGGTTGTATGCGTAGATCGGGATCGTGACCGTGGTGTACGTCACACCCCCAAAGCCGTCGCTGACGGCGACGCCGAACGTATCAATCGATGCGCGAGTGGTGGTGTCCGACGTCGAGGTCAACGTGCCGCCGGTCGCGGTAGTCGTAGCGGCGTAGTGGAAGTAGCGCCCACTGTTCGCACTCTTGGCGATGGTGTACGTGTAGGACCCATCGGCGTTGAACGTCACGGTGCCACCGTTGGTGGTGGTTGTCGTCGGGGCGTTGGTCGTCGGATTGACCAGCGAGTAGGTGAGCGTATCCCCGTCGGCGTCGGTCGCGGTGATCTTGCCGGTGGTCTTCTGCGTCCAAGTGCTCGTGTTCAGCGCCCACTTGTTGGTGTCGGTGCTACCGGCATCGGTCGTGTTCGACACCACCACGGGTGCAGCGTCCGCGTAGTCCTGCGGGGCGACGTTGATGGTCGCGACCGTCACCGACTTACCCGTGGCGTCGGTCGCCTTGATGGTGAACGAATCATTGACGGACGTCGAGTGGCCCAGGACGGGGTTCCGGACGTAGGTGTATGTGTAGGTGCCGTTGGTGTTGACGAGCTGCACTGTGCCCTTCAACGGATCTGTGTCCACGCTGTACGTCAGCCCCAGATCGGTGGTATCGCTTGGGGTCGGAATGCTCAGCGTCCCTGTCTCGGTCCCCAACGTGGTTCGAACCGCGTTCGTCGCCGTGCCCGGCGTGGTGAGGCCGGTCAGGTTGACAGTCGCCGTCGCGGTGCCGCCGTGACCGTCGTTCACTTGCACCTGGAACGAATCCGACGTGACACCCACCTTGGGAATGTAGGTGAAGGAGGTGCCGTTCATCGTGACGATGCCGCCGTTGGTGGTGTACGCCGATCCCCCGGTGGCATTGACCAGGCTGTAGGTCAAGCCGTCGCCGTCGCCGTCGGAGCCGCCGTTGATGGTGCCGCGCCGCACGCCCAGAGCATCGACGCCCGGAGTGCCGTTCACCGTTCCCGCCAGCGTCGGCACCGCGTTCAGCGTCGCGATCGGGATCGAGTACGTCACCGCAGTGGTAGCACCGTAGGCGTCACTGACGTTCACAGTGAACGTGTCACCGGGGTCACCGGGGACAGCGTGGTCGTGCCAGTAGCTGTCGTGGACTCCGAAAGGAGCGAACACGTTCTTGTCGTATGTGAAGGTGCCGTTCGCGTTGACCGTGATTGAACCACCGTTGGCGGTGGTGTACGTGCCGGCAGCGAACGTCACCGTATCGCCATCGGCATCCGACGCATGAAGCGTGCCCGTCGTATTTTGCTCGTCGGACGGACCGCCCAACGGGTTGTAGGTGGGCGACCCGACGGGGGCGCTAGTGGTCACACCGGTACCCACCGGTGCGCTGTTGCCCACGGACGGCTTGACAGCCAGGCGCAGGGTAACTGTGCGGCCGTTGGCGTCGGTAGCGATCACGGTGACCACGTCGTCATTCGTCGTAACACGCCCCGCACTCGAGGTGTAGGTGAAGGCGCCGGTGGCCGGGTTGAACGACGTCACGGTGCCCTTCGTCGGGGCGGTGCTCAGCGTGTAGCCGGTGAACACTCCAGGAAGGTTGGTCGAGGCCGGCACTGAACCGGTGACGACGTAGGGCGTCGAGGTGTTGACGTTGGCCGGGGTGAGCGTGGGTACGTTTTGCACCGCGATCGTCGTGATGGTGGAGCCGCCGTGGCCGTCGGTCATCTGCACCTGGAAGCTCTGCGAGGTGCCGGCCGTCGACGTCGAGACATAGGTGAAGGTTCCGCCTGGATTGAGGGTGACGATGCCGCCGTTGCCGACGCCGTTCTTGGTGTAGGCGGAGTTGCCGGTCAGGCCGTTGACCGACGAGCCGACCAGCGAGTAGGTCAACGTGTCACCATCGGAGTCGGTACCGGCGACGCTGCCGCGCACCACGCCCAGCGCGTCGATGGTGTTGTTGTTCTGGTTGTAGGACGACCCGGGGGCACTGTTCGTCTCACCGAGAATCTGAATCTTGAACTGGAGCGTGTATTCGACACCGTCCGCGGACGTCACCGGAATGCTCACGGTGTCGTACCTGTCAGCCTCGTTCTCCGAGTTTGCCCTTTGGAAGAACGCGGCGCCGGGGAGCGTGTTGGTGTAGGTGTATCCACCGTCGGCGGTGTTGATGGTGACCAACGCCCCCCCTTCCGAGGTGAACGTCCCGCCTTGCGACACCCCGAAGAAATCCGCCGCGCGGCCGTCCGGATCGACCGCATGGAACGATCCCGCCGCGTACTGGGAGCGCGAGCTGCCGCTCCCGATGGTGTAAAGCCAACTCTCGTACGTCGTGCTGGTCGTGAAGGTCGTGAGGACGGCCATCTCCTGGAACCGCTTGTATATGCCGACCAGCGCGACGTAGGTCCCGATCGTGAACGGATTCACCTGGTCGGCGGTCCAGGTGGGTAGCGTCACCTCCCAGGCTCGTTCCGGGTGCATGTAGGCGCCGCCGTCCGCCAAGATACCCACAACGACCTTGGCCGAAAGAGCGGTGAAGTTATTGAGGTCGGACTCGGTGACGTCAGCCCCGGTGGTCGCCTTGATGACATGGATCTCCCACTGGGCCGGGTCATAGATGCCGTTGAGCATGTCGTCCAACACCGTTGCTGTCCCGACTACGGCAGCACCCATGATCTTGTACGGCGAGATCACATCCAGGGCGCCCGCCCCGGGGGCGATGTCGAACGGCGGCACCACCCGGTTCAGGAAATCGCCCAACGCGTTGAGGCTGTCGGTGAACGTAAAGTTCGGGACCGCCGGGATAAAGAAGGCACCTGCGAGGTTGATCAAATCAGGAAGCCACTGTGCTGGACTGCCCACCGGCGCGCTCGTGGCGAGGCTGTCGAGCTGGTCGTCGGCGCTGTCGAGAGTCTGGTCGGTTTGGTAGTTGGTCAGGTCAACGAAGTTGCGCGGCGTACCGGGCCAGCCCATGAGCCGGTTAAGCGCCCGCTGCGTAACGGCGAGCCACACATCGTCGTCAGGTGCCGCAGCGGCGGTCACCGCAGCCAAGGCAGCCGGTGCGGTGGCCTCTGTCGACTCCGGCGCGAGCATCACAGCAGCGCTCGGCGCCTCGGTCGTCGGCGCACCGGGCTGGACGGGTACGACGGGATCCGACGCGGGTTCTTCTGTTGCGGCGACACTCGTCGCAGCCGTCAGATTGGCATCCTGCACGGTCGGTATCGATTCGACCGGCGACGCGATGTCAGACCCCTCCTCGGGGTGGGCCTCGGTTGTTGGCGTGTATGCCTCATTTGGGTAGGCCGTCGCCAGCTGCTGCGCTTCGTCAGATTCTTCGTTCTGCGAATCGCCAACTGTGTCCTCATCGGTCGCGTCTCCGTCAGCGGCCTGCTCGGATATTGCGGACTCGGTCCGTTGCTTCGACCCCGGCGAGCGTGTGTCTTCAGTGTCGTCATCGGCGTCGTTAATCGGCACTTGCGCTGGGCGTGGCCGCCGCGGTGTCGTTTGCGTCACCGGTACTCGTGGTGCCATCCGCGCTGGAGGTTGAGTCACCCGGATTCGACGAGTCTTGCGTAGTGGCCGAAGCGACACCCTGGCCGCTGGCGATCGCCGCCCCGAGCCCGATTCCGACGGCACCTGCGCGTAACCAATGGCCGCGGTTCGAGGCATGGAAGTTCGAGAGCTTACGGTGACGGCCCGCAGTCCGACGCGGCTTCCGTGGACTGGTGGCGGCCAAGACGGCTCCTTTGCTCGCTCATGTCCGGCCGACCGACCCCTGCGTTTAAGCGGGTGCTCGCAACGTGCGCCGAACTGTAACGCGTTCTACTACATTCGGATCTCGCTTCGCGCCACGAGACCTACGTGATCTGGACTAGTCATAAACAGGTCGTGGGCTAAATTAACACATCCAATAATCTGCTCGTTTTGCAGAACCACCACTAACTTCCTCGGCATATAGTGGAGGCGACACACCGCCGATTCGGTTCAAATGCGCGCGCGCGATGTCGTTCGGCAAGGTCGCTCAAGAAATTGGTCGCCGTCACGCCGTACGGCACCCATGCGCTCAAGCGCGGCAATCCGTTCGGCGGCGGGATCGGCACCCTCGATGAAGTGCTCAACAACGCCGTCCACAGCTTCCGGCACTGGCGAAGCTACGAACGCAGTCGGGAAAGAACCTCCGCGACAACGTCGTCCACCGCGAAGTCGGCCTGCTCACCCGTCGCGAGGCTTTTCACCCCGACCGTGCCCGCCTCCAGGTCGCGATCACCGGCGATCAGCGCGATCGATGCGCCGGAGCGGTCCGCGCCCTTCATCGCGCCCTTGAGGCTCCGATCGCCGTACGCGACGTCCACCCGCACGCCCGCAGCCCGCAACTGGGCCGCCAGCACCGCAAGACGCACCTTCGCTTCCGCACCCAGCGGAACCGCGTAGACGTCGACACGCGCCGCCTCGCCGACCGTCTTCCCCTCGGCACGCAGCGCCAGCACAGTCCGGTCGACGCCGAGCCCGAACCCGATGCCCGACAGGTCCCGCCCCCCGAGCTGGGACATCAGCCCGTCGTAGCGGCCGCCGCCGCCGATACCGGACTGCGCGCCGAGCCCGTCGTGGACGAACTCGAATGTGGTCTTGGTGTAGTAGTCCAGCCCGCGCACCATCCGCGGGTTGATCACATACGGCACGGACAGCGCGTCCAGATGAGCCAGCACCGTGTCGAAATGTTCCTTGGCCGCGTCGGACAGATGGTCGAGCATCACGGGGGCGTCGGCGGTCATCTCTTTGACCGCTGGCCGCTTGTCGTCGAGCACCCGCAGCGGGTTGACCTCGGCCCTGCGCTGTGTCTCCTCGTCGAGATCGAGCGTTAACAAGAACTTCTGCAGCAGCTCCCGGTACTGGGGCCGGCAGCTGTCGTCGCCCAGCGAGGTGATTTCCAACCGGAAACCGTCAAGCCGCAGCGAGCGGAAGCCTGCGTCGGCGATCGCGATGACCTCAGCATCCAGCGCGGGATCGTCGACGCCGATCGCCTCCACACCGACTTGCTGCAGCTGTCGGTAGCGGCCGGCCTGCGGGCGCTCGTAACGGAAGAACGGTCCCGAGTAGCACAGCTTGACCGGAAGCTGGCCGCGGTCCAGGCCGTGCTCGATGACCGCCCGCATCACGCCCGCGGTGCCCTCGGGACGCAGCGTCACCGAACGCTCGCCGCGGTCGGCGAACGTGTACATCTCCTTGGAGACCACATCGGTGGACTCCCCCACACCGCGGGCGAACAGCGCGGTGTCCTCGAAGATGGGCAACTCGATGTCGCCGTACCCGGCACGGCGCGCCGCCTCGAGCAGTCCGCTGCGCACGGCGACGAACTGCGCCGAGTCAGGCGGCACGTAGTCAGGGACGCCCTTGGGCGCCTTGAACGAGGAGGCTTCAGTCACTTGGTCAGACCTTCGAGGAATGGGTTGGTGTGGCGTTCCAGGCCGATGGTGGTCCGCTCGCCGTGCCCCGGTAATACCAGGGTGTCGTCGTCGAGCACCAGCAGTTTCGTCACGATCGACTCCAGCAGGTCACGGCCGCTGCCGCCCGGCAGGTCGGTCCGCCCGACCGTCTGCTGGAACAGCGTGTCACCGGTGAAGGCCACCTGCTCGGGTCCTTCGCTCGACGCGGAACACCACGGAACCCTTGGTGTGTCCGGGGGTGTGGTCGACGGCCACCGTGATGCCGCCGAGTTCGATCTTGTCGCCGTCCCGGTCGAGTTCGAGGACCTGCTTGGGCTCGCGGAACATCGCCCCGAAGGCGGAAGTGGCCAGGCCGCCGAGAAAGCCCCGCCCGAACCCCTTGATCGGGTCGGTGAGCATGTGCCGGTCCGCCGGATGGATAAAGGCCGGGCAGCCGTACGCGTCGGCGACCTTCTGCGCCGACCACATGTGGTCGATGTGGCCGTGCGTGAGCAGGACCGCGGCAGGGGTGAGGCGGTTCTCGTCCAGGATCCGCCGCAACGGACCCATCGCCCGCTGACCAGGGTCGACGACGATGGCATCGGCGCCTTGCCGCGGTGCCAGCACATAGCAGTTGCACGCCAACATGCCGGCCGGGAATCCGGTGATCAACACGCTCCCAGCTTCCCATGTCCAGGTCGCTGCCCTGTTCACGAGGGTCGCGGCACCCACGCTCAGCGACGACTGGCACACTCGGTGCCGACCGGATCGACTGCGAGGAGGACACCGGCCGTGCCGACGAACGAACAACGGCGTGCGACTGCCAAGCGAAAGCTCGAACGGCAGCTCGAGAATCGGGCCGAGCGGGAACGCAAGAACCGTCTGTACACGATCATCGGGTCAGCGGTCGCCGCCGTCGTGGTGGTCGCTGCCGTGGTCTTCACCATCGTGGTCACCAACCGCGATTCGGACACCCAGACGGCGTCTGCCACGACGTCCACGCCGACGACGTCGTCGCCGCTCGACGTTCCCCCGCCGGCCGAGGGGGGGCCACTGCCCGAGTTCGCCGCCCCGGAGGGGCTGGGCAGCGACTGCCAGTACCCCGCGTCAGCCGAGAAGGCCAGCAAGCCGAACCGTGCGCCCCGTACCGGCAAGGTGCCGACCGACGAACAGATGGTCAGCGCAAGCTTGGAGACCAATCAGGGCAACCTCGGGTTGCAGCTGGACAACGGCAAGACGCCGTGCACGGTCAACAGCTTCGTGAGCCTGGCTCAGCAGGGCTACTTCGACGACACGCCGTGCCACCGACTGACGGCCAGTGACTCGCTGGCGGTGCTGCAGTGCGGCGACCCGACCGGCGAGGGCACCGGCGGCCCGGGCTACCAGTTCGCCGACGAATACCCGACGAACCAATTTCAGCCCGACGATCCGAAGCTCGGGCAGCCCGTCGTCTACCCCCGCGGCACCTTGGCCATGGCCAACGCCGGTCCCGGCACCAACGGCAGCCAGTTCTTCCTCGTCTACAAGGATTCGCAGCTGCCACCGAACTACACCGTCTTCGGCACGATCGACGAGACCGGTTTGGCGACGCTGGACAAGATCGCCGGCGCCGGTACCGCCGACGGCGCTCCCGACGGAAGTCCGAAAGACGCCGTGACGATCAAGTCCCTCCGCATCGATCCCTGACGTACGGGCGTCGCCAATGACGAACCCGCCACCGCATAACGAATATCAGCCGTACCCAATGGGTTACGGCGAGTATCCCGGCAGAGGCTATGGCCCTCCCCGCGGCTACGCGCCGCCGCGGCCCACCAACTCGCTGGCGGTCGTTTCGCTGGTGTGTGCGTTCCTGTTCGCGCCTCTTGGCATCGTGTTCGGCCACATGGCGCTCTCGCAGATCAAGAAGTCGGGCGAAGAAGGGCGTGGTCTGGCGCTCGCCGGGCTGGTCATCAGCTACCTCGTGCTCGTGGCGACGATCGTCGTCGTGGTGGTCAGCGTCATCATGGTGGTGCTGTTCGCCGGCAGCCTCGAACGATTGGACGCACGGGATTTCGAATCGCCGCGCCTCGAAACGCCGACGATGGGTCAGCCCCTTCCGCCGTTCGCGCCGCCGGCGACACTGGGCTCCAACTGCCAGTATCCAGCGACCACCGAACCGGCGAGCAAGCCGGTGACGCCGCCGCAGACCGGCCGCACACCGACCACGCCGGCCACCATTCCGGCCAGCATCGTCACCAACCACGGCGACATCGGTATCGAACTCGGCAACGCGAAGTCACCGTGCACTGTGCACAACTTCATCAGCCTTGCCGCGCAGGGCTACTTCGATGACACGCGGTGCCATCGTCTGACTGTCGATCCCGAGCTGCGCGTGCTCCAGTGCGGCGACCCGACCGCCACAGGCACCGGCGGGCCCGGATATCGCTTTCCCAACGAGTATCCGAGCAACCAGTACCGGATGGCGGATCCGGCGCTGAAGACCGCGGTGGTCTACCCACGGGGCACGCTCGCCATGACCAACGCCGGGCTCGGCACCAACGGCAGCCAGTTCTTCCTGGTCTACGACGACTCCATGCTGCCGCCGCAGTACACGGTGTTCGGCACGATCAACCCGAAAGGCCTTGCCGCGCTGGACAAGATCGCCGCCGCCGGAGTGAAGGACGGCTCCGGTGACGGCGAACCGGCGACGGAGGTGACGATCGAGTCGGTTACGGTGGGTTAACCCGGCGAGGCACGTCAGCGAGCAGACGCGAAATCGCATGAAAAGACCGCAATTGTGCGAGTTTGTGTCTGCTCGCGGTACGGATTCAGGCCGCAGAAGTCACACGGTAGACGTCGTAGACGCCTTCCACGTTGCGCACCACGTTGAGCACGTGGCCGAGGTGCTTGGGATCGCCCATCTCGAAGGTGAACCGGCTGATCGCCACGCGGTCGTTGGACGTCGTCACCGAGGCCGACAGGATGTTGACCTTCTCGTCCGCCAGCACCCGCGTGACATCGGACAGAAGACGATGCCGGTCCAGTGCCTCCACCTGGATCGCGACCAGGAAGACCGACGACGGCGACGGCGCCCACTGCACCTCGATGATGCGCTCCGACTGATCTTGCAGCGACGTGGCGTTCGTGCAGTCGGTGCGGTGCACGCTGACCCCGCCACCGCGCGTGACGAAACCCATGATGTTGTCACCGGGCACGGGCGTGCAGCACTTGGCGAGCTTGCACAGCACGCCGGGGGCTCCGGGCACCGCGACGCCGACGTCGTCGCTGGTGCGCTGACGCACCGGCATGGTCGCCGGAGTGGACCGCTCGGCGATCTCGTCGGCGGCCTCGTCGTCACCGCCGAACTGAGCCACCATCCGCTGCACCACGTGGCGCGCGGACACATGCCCCTCTCCCACCGCTGTGTAGAGGGCCGAGACGTCGGTGTAGCGGAGCTCGCGGGCCAGCGCAGACATCGTCTCGGCATTCATCAAGCGCTGCAAGGGAAGTCCGCCGCGCCGCACCTCGCGCGCGATGGCCTCCTTGCCGGAGTCCAACGCCTCCTCACGCCGCTCCTTGGCGAACCACTGCCGGATCTTGGCCTTGGCCCGCGGGGACACCACGAAGGTCTGCCAGTCCCGTGACGGCCCGGCATTCTGCGCCTTCGACGTGAAAACCTCGACGACTTCCCCGTTTTCGAGCTTGCGCTCCAGCGCGACCAGGCGGCCGTTGACGCGGGCGCCGATGCACCGGTGCCCGACTTCGGTGTGCACCGCGTAGGCGAAATCCACCGGGGTGGAGCCGGTCGGCAGCGTGATCACATCACCCTTGGGTGTGAACACGAAGATCTCCTGCACCGCAAGGTCGTAGCGCAGCGACTCCAGGAACTCCCCGGGGTCGGCAGCTTCCCGCTGCCAGTCGAGCAGCTGCCGCATCCAGGCCATGTCGTCGATCTCGGTGGCTGTCTGACTGAGCGGAAGTCCGTTGCGGCCCTTGGCTTCCTTGTAACGCCAGTGGGCGGCGATGCCGTATTCCGCTGTCTTGTGCATACCGGTCGTGCGGATCTGCACTTCCAGAGGCTTGCCCTCCGGGCCGACGACGGTGGTGTGCAGCGACTGATACACCCCGAAACGGGGCTGGGCGATGTAATCCTTGAAGCGCCCGGCGATCGGCTGCCATAGCGAATGCACCACGCCTACCGCGGCGTAGCAGTCGCGCACTTCGTCGCACAGGATCCGCACGCCGACCAGGTCGTGAATGTCGTCGAAGTCGCGGCCCTTGACGATCATCTTCTGATAGATCGACCAGTAGTGCTTCGGCCTGCCCTCCACGCTGGCGTTGATCTTCGACGCATTGAGCGTGGCGGTGATCTCGGCCCGCACCTTGGCCAGGTAGGTGTCCCGCGACGGGGCACGGTCGGCCACCAGTCGCACGATCTCTTCGTACTTCTTCGGGTGCAGGATCGCGAACGACAAATCCTCTAGCTCCCACTTGACCGTGGCCATTCCGAGTCGATGGGCCAGTGGCGCAATCACTTCCAGAGTTTCCCGCGACTTACGCGCTTGCTTCTCGGGGGGCAGGAAGCGCATCGTGCGCATATTGTGCAGGCGGTCGGCGACCTTGATCACCAGCACGCGCGGGTCGCGGGCCATCGCGATGATCATCTTGCGGATGGTCTCGCCCTCGGCGGCGGTGCCCAATGCGACCTTGTCGAGCTTGGTCACACCGTCGACGAGATGGCCCACCTCGGCGCCGAACTCGTGCGTCAGCGCCTCCAGCGTGTAGCCGGTGTCTTCGACAGTGTCGTGCAGCAGCGCAGCGATCAGCGTCGTGGTGTCCATCCCGAGCTCGGCAAGGATGTTGGCGACCGCCAGCGGATGGGTGATGTAGGGGTCGCCGGAGCGGCGCAACTGGTCGGCGTGCCGCTCTTCGGCGACTTCGTACGCCCGCTGCAGCAGGGTCAGGTCGGCCTTCGGATAGATCTCGCGGTGCACGGCGACCAGCGGCTCGAGCACCGGGTTGATGGCGCTGCGCTGGGACGTCATCCTGCGGGCGAGCCGGGCCCGTACCCGCCGCGAGGCGCTGGTCGCCGGCTTGGGGACCTCCAACGGCTGTGTTTCCGGGCTGGCGACCGGCGACTGCACAGCCTGATCGGCGCGGGGATCGGTGTTGATCTCACCGGCCATGTTCACCTCCAGGAACTGTGCTCTTCGCAGGATATCCGCTCAGACGGTGTACAAGCTGGTGACCTCGAGTTGTGGCAGCGCTGCGCGGCCGCCGAGCGCTGTGAGCTCCATCATCACCACGGCGCCCGTCACGTTGGCGCCCGCCTTGGTGAGCAGCCGGTGGGTGGCGGCCAGTGTTCCGCCGGTGGCGAGCACGTCGTCGATCACCACCACGGAGCGGCCGTCCAGGTCGATGCCCTCCGCAGGCACCTCGAGCGTGGCCGTCCCGTATTCGAGGGTGTAGGTCTCGCCGAGCACTGGTGGGGGCAATTTGCCGCCCTTGCGCACGGCGAGTACTCCGATCCCCAGAGTGACGGCGACCGCGCCGCCGAGCAGGAAGCCTCGCGCGTCAACACCGGCAACCAGATCGGCGCCGCGCGCGATGTCGGCGATCGCAGTGCTGACGGCGGCCAGACCCCGTGCATCGGCCAGCACCGGTGTCAGATCTTTGAACTGCACGCCCGGTTCGGGAAAGTCGGGCACCTCACGCATGAGCGAGACGATGACACCCGCCACACCGGTCGGCTGCCCACTCACTGGCTCAGCTTCCAACGGTCCATGTTCCATCCCGCACCCCATCGCGTCGGATTGCTGCTCACCGCAAACATCTTCGTCGACGCCAGCAGGGTGCGCTGCTGACGGTACAGCGGCAGCGTCGGCATATCTCCCCAGAGAATCGGACCTGCCTCGCCGAGGAGACGAGCCAATTCCTTCGGATCCGAGGTGACGGCCATCGTTGCGATGATCGCGTCGATGCGCTCATTTCTGTAGCGCGGCAGATTGTTGCCGTTGCCACTCTGCAGGATGTAGGCATCCATGGCCGACGAGCCCGTCGAACCGCTACCCGCCGCACCGCCGGTGCCGGCGATCAGCACGTCGATCTCGTTGTTGCGCAACGACAACGGGCCGGTGTCCGCCCCCGCCACGTCTTCGACGGTGATCCCCGCAGGCGCACACGTTTTCGCGATCGCGCCGACGGTGGCGGCGAGCCGGGCGTTGGGTGTCTGGTAGCCGATCCGGACAGTCAGCGGCCGTCCGTTGAGCGCCGCACGGGCCGCATCCGGATTGGCGACCGCGAACTCGTTGACCTGTGGCGTGGCTTCGGCAGCGCCGTAGGCATCCTCGGTGGCAGCGTTGAGGCGCGCGTTGACCACCGCCGCCTCTGCGTTGCGCGCGATGACATCACGCGGAGTGCACAGTGCCAGCGCCCTGCGGGCGGGCACCGCGGCCAGTGGACCCTTCGGCGCGAAGATCAGCTGCTCGATACCCGCCGACGGTGAGTCGGTACGCACGTAGTCGTCGGGCAGGTTGAGCGTGCCCGACGAACCCGCCGCGATGTCGACGACGTCGTAGGCGCCCTCGTTGACGCGGTCCTGCATGTCGGGACTGCGTGGCCATACGCTGATCCGGTTGGTGACCGGCTTGGTACCCCACCACTTGTCGTTGGCCACCAGGACCACCGCACCGTCTTCGGTCACCGATTCCAGCTTGTAGGGGCCTGACGACGGGAACTTCTTCAGATCCAGGTCGGCGCCCAGGTTCCACGTGGTGTTCCAGACCTGCGCGATGCGCTCGACCGCGGGACCGTCGTTGTTGAGAACGGCCGTCGTCACACCGCCGTCGCCCACGCCCAGCACGTCGGCGATGACGTGTGCCGGCATCATCGATGTCGCGGAGAACAGCTGGCCGTAGTCGGTGAACCCGCGCTCCGGCGCGAACGAGACCCGCGCCTTCTTCTGGCCCGGCGCACAGTCGATGGTGGCGATCTCGGCGTAGCCGGCGCGGCTCGCGGCGTCGAACCACGGGAAGCGGCCCGACTGCGAAGCCCACGCCAGCACCATGTCGTCGCACGTGACCGGCTTCCCGTCGGAGTACACCGCCTCGGGCTTGATCTCGTAGTCGAGGATCAGCGGGGTGCGTCCCACCACGGCGATGCTGCCGAAGTCGTGGTCACCCACGATCTGACCGTCCGGGCCGTGGTAGCTGAATCCCGTCAGCACTCTGGCGAACGCCTGCGGACCGCCCGATGCGGCGCCGACGACGGTGTTGGTGTTGTAGCTGACGAGCACGCCGTCGACGGCGTAGTCGATGGCATCGGCGGGTTCATCCGAGCATGCGGCCAGGCCGAATCCGCCCACCAGGGCGAGCACTGCCACCAGGGCGGATGTGCGGCGCGCCGAGCTGCGCAGGCGCCAACGGCCGGCCATCGGGCCGCTACCGATTCCGCGGGCTGCGCTTACCCGAAGGGCGCCCGGTCCTGCTGCTGGTGGGCCGCACTGGACGGGCGCCGGGCGCGGGTTTATCCGGCAGCGTGGTTTGCGACACCGCCGGCGCGGCGGCGGCCGGCGCGACTTCACCGTCGAGGTCGTGGGTCGCGTCGTCGCCGGTACCCGTGGCGCCCGCGGCCTTGGCCGCCGCCGTCTCGCGGCGGTTGAGAACGCGGCGGGTGTGCTTGCGCACCAAGTCGGTACGTTCCCGCAGGGTCACCAGCAACGGCGTGGCGAAGTAGATCGACGAGTACGTTCCGACGATCACACCGACCAGCTGCACCAGCGCAAGGTCCATCAGGGTGCCTACGCCGAGCAGCCAGACGGCGATCACCATCAGCGCAATGATCGGCAGCACGGAGATCACGCTGGTGTTGATCGACCGCATGAATGTCTGGTTGACCGCGAGGTTGGCCTGTTCGGCGAAGGTTCGGCGGGTGGCGTGTTCGAACCCTTCGGTGTTCTCCTCCACCTTGTCGAACACGATCACGGTGTCATAGAGCGAGAAGCCGAGGATCGTGAGCAAGCCGATCACCGTGGCCGGGGTGACCTCGAACCCGACCAGCGCGTACACGCCGGCTGTGACGACGAGGTCGAACAACAGCGTCGCCAGCGCAGCGAGCGCCATGTACCGCTCGTAACGCACGGTGATGTAGATGGCCGCCAGCACCAGGAAGACCACAAGTGCGATCAGTGCCTTCTGGGTGATCTGACCGCCCCAGGTCTCCGACACCGCAGAATCGCTGATCGCCTGGATGGCCGGCTCGCCGTTGGCTCCGCGCGGTTGGAACTCGGTGAACAACGCCGTGCGCAATTGCTCGGTCTGCTCATTGGTCAATGTCTCGGACCGGATCTGGAAGGTCGCCGAATCGCCTCCGCCGACCACCACCACCGACTCCGGCGGCGTCCCGATCGCATTCGTGAACACCGTCTCGACCTGTGACGTCGTGGTGTCACCGTCGCCGCGGGGGAACGACACCTTGGTGCCACCCTCGAAATCGATGCCGAAGGTGAAGCCGCGAATCAACATCGCGCCGATGGCGACGGCGACGATCAGACCGCTGATCGAGTACCAGAGCTTCCGCTTGGCCATCACCTCGAAGGCGCCGGTACCGGTGTAGAGCCGGACGAAGAAGCCGTGCTTGACCGAGTCCGCAGTGGCGGACTCCAGATCGGGAGCCTCGACCGCGGCTGATACTGCGGTGTCGGTGCGGTTGCGTGCAGCCATGGCCTATCCCTGTCCCGCCGCGTGCGCGGCCGCTCGGCGTTCGCGTGCGATCTGCTGGACGGCTCCCAATCCGTTGAGCGACGGCTTGGCCCATACGGGCGACTTCGATGCCATGTAGACGAGCGGCCAGGTGACCAGGAACACGATGACCACGTCGAGAATGGTCGTCAGTCCGAGCGTGAACGCAAAGCCCTTCACCTGACCCACGGCCAGGAAGTAGAGCACCGCGGCGGCCAGGAAGGTGACTGCGTTGCCGGACAGGATGGTCTTGCGGGCTCTCGCCCAGCCGCGCGGTACCGCGGACCGGAACGACCGGCCCTCGCGAATCTCATCCTTGATGCGCTCGAAGAACACCACGAAGGAATCCGCTGTCATTCCGATACCGATGATCAGACCGGCGATACCGGCGAGGTCCAGCGTGTAGTTGATGTATCGACCGAGCAGCACCAGAATCGCGAAAACCATTGCGCCCGAAGCTACCAGCGACAGCGCGATCAGTACCCCGAGCGCGCGGTAGTACAACAACGAGTAAAGCAGGACCGCCGCAAGGCCGACGGCGCCCGCGATGAGCCCTGCCTTCAGGGACGACAGCCCCAGCGAGGCGGACACCGTCTCGGCCTCGGAGGACTCGAACGACAACGGCAGCGAGCCGTACTTGAGCACGTTGGCCAGTTCACGCGCCGAGTCCTGGGTGAACCGCCCGGTGATCTGAGTCTTCCCGCCCGGGATGGCCTCGTTGATGACGGGAGCGCTGACCACCTTCGAGTCGAGGACGAACGCTGTCTGTGTACCGACGTTGGCGGCTGTGAAGTCCGCCCATGTCTTGGCGCCCTCGGTCTTGAACTCGAGGTCGACGACATACTCCCCGGCCTGCTGGTTCATCCCTGAGCTGGCGTTCGCGATCTCTTCGCCCTTGATGATCGACTTGTCGAGCAGATAGACCTCGGTGCCGTCCTGTGAACAGGTGATCAGCGGCAGGTTGGGGTCGTCGTTGCCTGCGAGCACATCTTCCTGGCCACACCTGGTCGCCTGGAACTGCAGCGCCAGGATCTGGATCGCCTGCTCCGAGCTCTGCCGCAGCTTCTTCTCGTCCTGAATGCGGGTGGCAAGGGGAATGTCCTCATCGCCCCCCGGTGCGGTTGGCGACGCTCCGGGCCCACGAGGCGGAGTGGGGACGGGCGGCGCGGGACTCGGGGCCGGCTGCTGCGGGAACGGTCGCGGCTGAGGTGCCGCGGGTTCCTCGGGACCCGCAGGGACGGCGCCCGGGGGCAACCCGCCCGGAATCGCGCCTGGCGGCATACCGGGGATGGCACCGCCTGGCGGCATACCCGGGATGGCCACCGGGCGGCATACCGGGATGCACCACCTGGCGGAACACCGGGTGGCGCACCCTGCGGCCCCGCTTCCTCCGGTGCCGCTCCCTGCGCGGGCACCGCGTGGACCACGGGGCGGATGTAGAGCCGTGCGGTCTGGCCGAGGCTGCGGGCTTCGCTGGTGTCGTCGCCCGGCACGGTGATGACGAGGTTTTGGCCGTCGATGATGACTTCGGAACCCGAGACGCCGAGGCCGTCGACGCGGGAGCTGATGATCTCCTGGGCCTGGGCCAGCGACTCGCGCGACGGTGGCGACCCGTCGGGTGTACGGGCGGTCAGGGTGACGCGGGTGCCGCCCTGAAGATCGATGCCCAGTTTGGGGTCGGGGTTCTTGTCTCCGGTGAGGAACACCAGCAGAAAAACGCCGATGAGAAGCACCAGGAACAGCGCCAGGTAGCGGGCAGGGTGAACCGTCGAAGACGATGCCACGGGTCAGAGTCTCCTTGAGATCAGGTCGTCAGCACCGCAAAGGGTACGTGCTGCTGCTGAGATCTCAGCCGTCAGTCTTGGTGTTGGGACGATCGGTGATCTCGGTGCCGGTCGAACGCGGCTCGAGTGCATCGTCGGTCGCATCGAAATCGTCGACGAGGTCGTCGTCGTCATCCAGGTCATCGTCGACGTCGTCGACGATGCGGTCGCGCACCGCCAGCTTCATCCACGTCGTCACCACGCCCGGTGCGATCTCCAGCTCGATGTAGTCGTCACCGATGCCCGCGATCGTGCCCTGCAGGCCCGACGTGGTGTGGATGCGATCGCCGATCTCAAGGGAGTTGTGCAGGTCGATGGTGACCTGCATCGCCTTCTTCTGGCGTCTCGAGGCGAAGAACATGAAGGCGCCCATGATGATGAGCAGGGGCAGGAAAATGACCATATCCATGGCGGCAATGTCTTTCTGAATATTTTCGTATCGCTCTGCGGGCAGGGCTCCCAGACCAACGTGCGTCGGGAGCCCGTCATAAGGACTCAGTTGACCAGTGTGCCACTGCGGACGACGACTTCCATGACCCCCGTCGGATGAGCAGGGCGCGGTTACCTGTGCGGCGGCGTCGCCACCGCGGCAGTCATCGAGCCACTTCGCGCGATCGTCGCCGTCCTACAACGGAATCCGTCGCAGTAACGGCCTTCTACCGATGCTTTCGCCACAAGCTGGCCTCATTGTCGACGAATCAGTGTCCCCAACGACTAGGCTCGAAGCGCACGCGCAGTCGTCGAGTTCTGCATTTCTCTACGGGTCTGTAGGAGGTTTCCTGTGAGCGCTCTCGAACAGAGCCGCCACCTCGCCACCGCCATCCCCGGTCCCCGCTCAGCCGAACTGATCGCGCGCAAGGGCGCAGCGGTTTCGCGCGGGGTCGGCACCACCATGTCCGTCTACGCGGCGCGGGCATTCGGTGGAATCGTCGAGGACGTCGACGGCAACCGGCTGATCGATCTCGGGTCGGGCATTGCCGTCACCACCATCGGCAATTCCTCGCCGCGGGTGGTCGACGCCGTCGCCGACCAGGCGGCCAAGTTCACTCACACCTGCTTCATGGTCACGCCCTACGAGGGGTACGTCGCTGTCGCGGAGGCGCTCAACCGCCTCACGCCGGGCGATGGAGACAAACGCACGGCGCTGTTCAACTCCGGCTCCGAGGCCGTCGAGAACGCCGTCAAGATTGCCCGGACATTCACAGGTAAGCAGGCGGTCGTGGCCTTCGATCACGCCTATCACGGCCGCACCAACCTCACGATGGCGCTGACCGCGAAGTCGATGCCCTACAAGCACGGCTTCGGCCCGTTCGCGCCGGAGATCTACCGTGCGCCACTGTCCTACCCGTTCCGCGACGCCGAATTCGGCGGCAAGGAGCTGGCCACCGACGGTGAACTCGCCGCGCGCCGGGCGATCACCGTGATGGACAAGCAGGTCGGGGCCGACAATCTGGCGGCGGTGATCATCGAGCCGATCCAGGGCGAAGGCGGCTTCATCGTCCCCGCGGAAGGTTTCCTGCCGACGCTGCTGGACTGGTGTCGCGCCAACAATGTGGTGTTCATCGCCGACGAGGTCCAGACCGGCTTCGCCCGCACCGGTGCGATGTTCGCCTGCGAGCACGAGGGCATCGTGCCCGATCTGATCGTCACCGCGAAGGGCATCGCCGGCGGCATGCCGTTGTCGGGGGTGACCGGGCGTGCCGACATCATGGATGCCCCGCACGTCAGCGGACTGGGCGGCACGTACGGCGGCAACCCGGTGGCGTGTGCTGCGGCGCTGGCCACCATCGAGACCATCGAGGCGGACGGTCTGGTGGCGCGCGCGGCACAGATCGAAACGTTGATGAAGGACAAGCTGGGCCGGATCCAGGCCGAGGACGACCGCATCGGCGACGTACGGGGCCGCGGCGCCATGATCGCCGTCGAGTTGGTCAAGCCAGGGACGACGGAGCCAGATGCGGACCTGACCAAGAAGCTGTGCGCGGCCGCGCACCAGGCCGGAGTGATCGTGCTGTCCTGCGGAACGTTCGGCAACGTCCTGCGTTTCCTGCCGCCGCTCGCCATCAGCGACGAGCTTCTGCTCGAAGGCCTCGACGTCCTCGAACTCATCCTGCGTGACCTCGGACCGTAGGACCCGATGGTATGACCACCGTCCAGAACTTCATCGGCGGTGAACTCGTCGACGGCGGCGTACTTCAACGCCGGGGCAGGATTGCACGGCGGCCACCTGGGTGCTGGCGTCTGCGTCGATCGCGGCAGATCTGACTGCGGCGCTCGCCGAGCAGGCCAAGGGCGCGACGACGACGTTCGCCCGCCCGGCCGACGACGAGGATGCCTGGGTTCCGCCGGTCAACAACGTCAACCAGAGGGAACGCGTACTGTCGTTCTTCACCGACGTGCCGTCTCACGCCACCGTCGCTGTCGGCGGAAACCGTCAGGGCGACAAGGGTTTCTACGTCGAGCCGACAGTCATCGGCGGACTGCAGCAGAACGACCGGCTGATCCAGCAGGAGATCTTCGGACCGGTCATCACGGTGCAGTCGTTCACCGACGAGGAGCAGGCCATCGGCTACGCCAACGGGGTCGAGTACGCGCTGGCGTCGTCGGTGTGGACCAAAGACGTGTCCCGGGCGCTAAGGGTGTCCAACGCGCTCGACTTCGGCTGAGCCGCCCAGAATCCGTTGAGCGCGGCGCGCACGGTCTGCGCATCGATCAGCAGCGGCGACGAGTGACCGGACCCGGCGGCGGCCACCACCCTGGCGTCGGCCATCGTGTCCGCCACGGCCTGCGCGTCGGCCGGCCGCCAACCGGTCGAGTCGTCACGCCCCGCGATCAGCAGGGTGGGGACGGTGATCCGCGCCAGGTCTGCGCTCATGTCGGGCCGGTTGAGCATCATCGACCGCATGGCGCGGAACATGGCGGGCTTGTCCGCGGCAGTGAACGCCGACATCACTTCCGCCGCGAGATCTGGTGTCGCCGCTAGCGATTCGGGTCCAACAAGAGCGTCCGACAGGGGTTTGAGCAGCAGCGGATTCGGGCCGGTCACGCGGTAAAGCTGGACCAGCGGCCATACCTTGCTCCACCGTTCGACGAAGCGCAGGGAGTGCGCCGGGGTGCCGATGGTCGCCAGCGTGCGGATCCGATGAGGCTGCTGCGCCGCAAGTTGGATCCCGACGTGACCGCCCCAGGCATTGCCGACCCAGTCCACCGGCCGATCGACGCCGAGGCTGTCGAGCACCTCCACGGCGGCGACCACACAGTCGGCGTACGTGAAATCATGGGCCACCCCGTCACTGCGGCCGTGCGAGGGCCCGTCGACCACGATCACCGAGTGGGTGCGAGCCAATTCCTCCGCCAGCCCGCACCAGGATCGCGAATCAAGAAACAGGCTGTGCCACAACAGGACTGGATTACCGACGCCGAGGCGTTCGACATGCAGTGCGCCCAGGCCGGTGGCGACGGACGTGGTGGTCACGCTTCCTCCATTTACTTCGGAAACCGAAACTTCGGTAACCGTAGTATCCTCACCGAGCATGGCGACGTCAAGGGATCTACCCTCCGACCGGCTGGCCATCGGCCAGCTGTTGGTGCGGCTGCTACGGGAGTTTCGCGACGACCTCGCCGCGCCCCGCGCGGACGCGGGATACGGAGACGTGCGCGAGCCCCACTTTCAGATATTCGGCAACATCCGCATGGGCGGAATCCGGCTGACCGAGCTTGCGGCCCGTGCGCAGCTGAGCCTGGCCGCCGCCTCGGAGCTGGTAAACGATCTCGCGGAACTGGGGTACCTGACCCGCCGCCCCGACCCGGCTGACGGGCGGGCGAAATTGATCGACCTCACCAAACGCGGCCGAGACCTGATGGCCGAGGCGGGCGTCCGCGTCGCCGATATCGAAGATCGGTGGTCGAAAGCGGTCGGCGCCAAGGACTTTGGTCAGATGTGCCAGACGATGCAACGCCTGCTCGATGGGCTTGAACCAGAAGAGTGACCACGAGCGCGCGCAGTTCCTCAGCGGTCAGCTCGTCGCCGCCGGCTTCTGTGAGGATCAGGTCTGACAGCAGGTCGTCGCCAAGGCTCCGGCAGCGGTCGGCGACCATGACGTCGAGGTAGGCGTACAAAGGGTCCGCGGGCGCACCGATCCGGTCGGCCCATCGCCTCATGAGTTTCCAGTCATCACGCGGAACTCCGAGTGCGGCGCACAGGGCCGACAGGGGATCCGCCGTCCTGAATCGGTCCATGCGGGCGGTGACAACGGCGGCAACGGATTGGCACAGTCGGTCGTCACGTCGCGGGCCAAGCGTGCCGGGCACGACTTTCCGCAGGTTCCGATCGTTGGCCGCGAAGGTTGTGGTCATGCACCGACTATCGGATGATCCGACCGCCAGATCATCCGCCGTGCGGCGCAAGTCCCAGGTGATGAGGGCGTAGATACGCCTTTGGGCTGATGTTTCTGGGTCAACGCCTGCAGCACGCTGGCTAGCATGAGCGCAACTGAGTGGACCGAGGTTGACGTGGCCGAGCTGCTTCCGACGGGGACGGTGACGCTGCTGCTCGCCGACGTCGAGGGTTCCACCCAGCTGTGGGAGACCAAGCCCGACGCGATGACGGCAGCCATCGCGTTGCTCGACCGCACCGCAGGGAAGCTGATCGCCGAACATGGCGGGGTTCGACCTGTCGAACAGGGCGAAGGCGACAGTTTCGTGGCCGCGTTCGCGCATGCACGCGACGCGGTCGCCTGCGCGCTGGATTTGCAACGTTGCGACATGTCGCCGATCAGACTTCGGATGGGCGTGCACACCGGTGACGTTCAGCTGCGCGACGAAGGCAATTACGCGGGACCGACCATCAACAAGGCGGCGCGACTTCGCGATCTGGCGCACGGCGGCCAGACCGTCATGTCGGGGATCACCGAGGAACTGGTCGAAGACCGCCTGCCTGCCGATTCGTGGCTGATCGACCTGGGCCGTCACACATTGCGTGATCTCCCCCGCCCCGTACGAGTCTCGCAGTTGTGCCATTCCGAGCTCCGCAACGATTTCCCACCGCTACGTGCAGCCAATGCCGTTGCCACTCAACATCTTCCGATCCAGCTCACGCAGATTCGTCGGCCGCGGTGCGCAGATGACGGAGATCCGCACCATCCTGTCCGGCAACCGGCTGATGACTCTGACGGGCGCGGGCGGCGCGGGCAAAACCCGCCTGGCGATCGAAGTCTCCGCGCAGCTGACAGGCCGTTTCGCCGAGGGCATCTGGTACGCCGACCTGGCGCCGATCACCCATCCCAGCGTCGTTCCGATCGCGGTCGCTCGGGCACTGGGACTTCCCGATCAACCCGGCCGATCGACAACGGACACCCTGATTCGTTTCGTCCGCGACCGGAACATACTGCTCGTCCTCGACAATTGCGAACACATGCTCGAAGCCAGCGCCGAGATCGTCAACTCAACTCCTTGCCGGTTCATCGCAATTGACGATTCTTGCGACGAGCCGAGAACCACTCCTCGTCGCCGGCGAAGTGACCTGGCAGGTTCCGTCATTGTCGCTCGCCGACGAAGCGGTCGAGCTGTTCATCGATCGTGCCCGCCATGCGCGGCCGAGTTTCGCCGTCACCGAAGCCAACGCCGAAGCCGTCGATGAGATCTGCCGGCGGCTCGATGGCATGCCGCTGGCCATCGAACTGGCCGCAGCACGGGTGCGGTCATTGTCCTTGCTTGAGATCGTCGACAGCCTGCACGACCGATTCCGACTGCTGACCGGCGGCGCCCGCACCGCTGTTCGGCGGCAGCAGACACTGCGAGCATCCGTGGACTGGTCGCACGCTCTGCTCACCGAAACCGAGCGTGTCCTGTTCAGGCGGCTCGCGGTTTTCATGGGCGGCTTCGACCTCGCAGGCGCCCAGGCCGTCGCGGGCGCCAGCGAGGTCGAGCGCTTCCAACTCCTTGACCAACTCAGCCTTCTCGTCGACAAATCGCTCGTGGTGGCAGAGAACAGCAGCGGCCGAACGCGCTATCGGCTCCTGGAAAGCGTCCGTCAGTATGCACTCGAAAAGCTCAGCGGGTCAGGCGAAGCCGGCGAGGTCCGGACCCGCCACCGCGATCACTTCACGGACATTGCCGTTCGGCTGGATACACCCGCGCGCAATGACTACGAACAGTTGATCGAGCAGGCAGAAATCGAGTTCGACAACCTCCGGGCGGCATTTTCCTGGAGCCACGAGAACAACGACATCTCAAAGGTTGTGGAGGTCGCCTCGGCGCTGAACCCGCTGTGGCTCGCACGGGGCCGCCTGGTGGAGGGACTCGCGTGGCTCGAGACGGCGCTTGCCAGGTGCGACGAAGACCGGACCGACGTAACGCCGACGGTCCGCGCGACAGCGCTCGCCGATATCGCGGTATTGAATTCGTGGGTTGATGTCACCCGCAGCCTGAACCAGGTGGATGAGGCAGTAACCATCGCCCGGGGCGCCGACGATCCGGCCCTGCTGTGCCGAGCACTCACCGCGTGCGCCTACGTCACCGCCCATGAACCCGAGCGTGCGCGCCCGTACTTCGATGAGGCGATCGGCCTCGCTCGCGCACTGGGCGATTCATGGAGGCTGAGTCAGATTCTCAGCAGGCAGGCATACGGCGCTTTCATGGCGGGCGACATCGCGGCGGCAGACGCAATCGCCCGGGAAGGCCGCGACATCGCTGACGAGATCGGAGACCACTTCAACTCACGGCAATGCCGGTGGTTCCTCATCGACGCGCAGGGCCTGCGGGGCGAACTGGAGTCTGCGCTCGCCCTCGTCCCCGATTTCATCGTCGAGGCCGACGAGGCACACGACGTGATGAGCAAGGCAATCGGCCTCATGATCGAGATGACCTTGCTCGCGTGGCACGGTGACGGCGACGGGGCATGCGCCGCAGGCAGACTGTGCATGGAGGCCTCCACGGAGTTGGCCGGATTCTTCGACCAAGGCGTCTACGTCACGTTCGCCCTGGCGTGCCTGGCCCGCGGCGATGCGGCCGCGGCCTGGGAGGCGGTACAGAAGGCGCAGTGCACGACCATCAATCGTCCAGCGGAACTGACGAACTTGACTTTTCTCGGCCAGGCAGCACTGGCGACCGGCGAGTTCACCCATGCACGCCGCTGGCTCGATGAGGCGGTGTCATCGGTGCAGGGCTGGTGGCTGTGCGCCGCGCTGTCGACGCGTGCTCGCCTGAATCTCGCGGAAGGCGATCTCGCACAGGCGGCGTCGGATGCCTACGAAGCACTGGGCATCGGCGCCGCCGTCAGCGGCCTACTGACCATTCCGGAGATCCTCGAATGCCTGGCCGAACTGGGCCGCCGGGCAGAGAGCCTTCGTGAAGCGGCCCGGCTCGATGGAGCCGCGGACGCCGCGCGACGGCGAATGGGTGTGGTCCGGCTCAAGGTCCACGATGCCGAACATGCAACGTCGGTCGCAGCACTGCGAGGCACCATGGGCGACAACGACTTCGATGCCGCGTGGGCAGAGGGCTCGGCGTTGTCGATCGACGACGCGATCGCTTACGCGATGCGCGGGACGGGGCGAACGCAAGCGCCCGGCGAGCGGCTGGGACTCGCTCACACCGGCTGAACTCTGCGTTGCCCGACTGGTTGCAGAAGGCATTCCGAACAAGGACATCGCCGACCGGCTTTTCGTCTCGCCCCGCACCGTGCAATCCCACCTTCGGCACATCTATCACAAGCTGGACCTCACCTCGCGCGTCCAGCTGGCACAGGAAGCCGCCCGCCACGGCTGACGACGCATCGGCACATCGAGGTCGTCGTCGCGATGTCCTGCCGGGGCTCTAGATCGGCAGCTTGTCCCGAAGATCCGCCGACGCCGCCGGCCGAACAGGCCGTCCGCCGGCGGCCTACCGGTTCGGTCGCCGCGTCGGACTGGTCGAGGGCCGGTGCCGGCCCGGTGCCGGTGGTGACGGGAGACGGCTCCACGGGTTCCGCATGCGCGTCGCGGTAGGCGATGTCGCGCGCGGTCCGCACCGACAACCTGCCAACGGCCAGCGCGCCGAGGAAGACGATCAGAGCGCCGAGCCCGGAGAAATAGGTGAGCTCCAGCCAGACCCGCTGCGTCTCGTTCACGGCGACGGGCTGGCCTGCCTCACCCAACCCCAGCGGACCCGCCGCGGCGCGACCAACCACAAACCAGGCACCGGCCGCCACGGCCATCCAGCTGCCCAGCATCGCGGTGGCCCGATTGCGGGACGACGAACATCAGCAGCCCGCCGATGACGGCAACCAATCCCGGCAGGACTTGCAGCCAACCTCGACCGGAGGTCCACGCCCACGGCCGGTCCGGGCTGAAAGCGAAATCAAAGAACGGCCCGATGAAGGGCACCAGCGCGCCCCACACGCCGAGCGCCACGATCAGAAGACCGCTGACCGCACCGCGGCTTCGCGGTATCTGCATTGAGCCCCGGCGTCGCCGGGTAGGTGTGTCGACCATGGTTCCTCCTCGCGCAGTGGCCAGCGAGTACCCACACGTGTGGAGCGGTAACCCGGGCGCGGCGGCAACTGCGGTAACGCACCCTGGTTGACGGCGGCCGGGCCTTGTCGGGTGCGGCGGCAAGTAGAACCACGGCGGCGGCCAGCATCGAGCCCACTCCGGCGAACACCAGCGCCGCGCCCACGGCGGTCGCGCCGGTGAAGGACGCGACCACACCGATCAGTGTCACGATCGCCAGTGACGAAGATGTAGACGTGCAGCAGCTGCCGCCAGCACCGCAACGATCAGGCCTGCGATCACCATGGGAATCCTTTTCGTCAGTCGAACAGGCCGACCTGGCCGAAACCACCGGCGCCGGCGGGCGGTGTCATACCCAGATGCGTCCACGCCAGCGCGGTGGCGACGCGTCCGCGTGGGGTGCGCGCGATCATCCCGGCGCGCACCAAGAACGGCTCGCACACCTCCTCGACCGTGGTGGCTTCCTCCCCCACGGCCACCGCGAGCGTCGACACGCCGACCGGCCCCCCACCGAAACTGCGGGTCAGCGCCGAGAGCACCGCACGGTCCAGGCGATCAAGGCCGAGCTCATCGACGTCGTAAACCTCCAGCGCGGACTTCGCGATGTCGCGGGTGACGATGCCGTCGGCACGCACCTCGGCGTAGTCACGGACGCGGCGTAACAACCGGTTGGCGATGCGCGGGGTACCGCGGGACCTCCGCGCGATCTCCGATCCGGCGTCGGCACGCCAACTCGATGCCGAGAATGCCTGCGGAACGGGCCAGCACCCGCTCGAGTTCGGAGGGCTCGTAGAAGTCCATGTGCGCGGTGAAGCCGAACCGGTCTCGCAGGGGTCCGGTCAGCGCCCCCGAGCGGGTGGTCGCGCCGACGAGGGTGAACGGCGCGACCTCCAACGGAATCGACGTCGCCCCAGGGCCTTTGCCGACAATGACGTCGACGCGGAAGTCCTCCATCGCCAGGTACAGCATCTCCTCGGCCGGGCGGGCGATGCGGTGGATTTCGTCGATGAACAGCACGTCGTGCTCGACGAGGTTGGACAGCATCGCAGCCAGGTCACCGGCGCGTTCCAGCGCGGGTCCCGATGTGACGCGCAGCGAGGAACCCAACTCGGCGGCGATGATCATCGCCAGCGACGTCTTACCCAGCCCCGGCGGTCCGGACAGCAGGATGTGGTCAGGAGTGCCGCCCCGGTTTTTCGCGCCCTCGAGGACCAATTGCAGCTGTTCCCGCACCCGCGGCTGGCCGATGAACTCCCCCAGGGACCGCGGTCGCAGGTTTGCGTCGATGTCGCCTTCACCGACCGTCAGCGCCGGCGACACCTCCCGGTCGTCATCGGGCTCGTCTTCCTCGAAGCGGCCCATCACTTCCTGCCCAACATGGACAGCGCCGCGCGCAACGCACTGGACGTCGTCGCCTCCGGGTCGTTGGCGAGCACCTTTTCGGTGGCCTCCTCGGCCTGTTTGAGTGCGAATCCTAGCCCGACGAGGGCCTCGACGACCGGTCCGCGGATGCCGTGCCCACCCATCGCGGCGAGCCCGGGCGACGAGGTGGACGCCCCGACCTTGTCGCGCAGCGTCAACACCAGAAGTTCGGCGGTTTTCTTGCCCACCTTCGGGATTCGGGTCAGCGCCGGGACGTCACCGTCGCCGATCGCCTGCCGCAGGGACGGTCCGTCGTAAATCGCGAGCGCGCCCAACGCGATGCTCGGCCCGATCCCGGACACCCCCAGCAGGGTGAGGAAAAGGTTGCGGGCGTCGGCATCGGCGAACCCGTAGAGGGTTTGCGAGTCCTCCCGCACGATCATCGCGGTGATCAGCCGTGCCTCGGCGCCTCGACGCAGCGTGGCCAGCGTGGCCGGCGTGGCCATCACCTTGTAGCCGACACCCGCTGCCTCGATCACCACGTGATCGAGTGCGATGTCGAGGACCTCGCCCCGCACCGACGCGATCACGGGGCGCTCCGCGACATCCGACTGGCCTTGGCTTTGGCCTTGAGCGCGGCCTGGTACTTGCGGCGCTGCTCGGCCGCCAATTCCTCCGCTGCAGCCATGCGCGCGATCATCGGAGCTCGCCAGCAGTGGCAGATCGCGAGCGCGAGTGCATCCGCGGCGTCTGCTGGCGTTGGTTTCTGTTGCAGCGCAAGGATTTTGGTTACCATCGCGGTAACCTGCGCCTTGTCTGCGCGGCCGTTGCCTGTGACGGCGGCCTTGACCTCGCTCGGCGTGTGGAAGTGCACGTCGATGTCGCGACGCGCGGCGGCCAGCGCGACCACCCCGCCTGCTTGAGCCGTGCCCATGGCGGTGTTGGCGTTCTGATTGGAGAAGACCCGTTCGATGGCGATGACGTCGGGGACGTGAGTGTCCATCCAATGGTCGACGGCATTACTGATCGCGAGCAATCGGTGAGCCAGCGGTTGGTCGGCCGACGTTCGGACCACATCGACATCGAGCGCGGTGACCTGACGTCCGCGCCCGCTCTCAATGACTGACAGCCCACACCTGGTCAGCCCGGGGTCGACTCCCATCACCCGCACGCCAGCCCCTTCTCGAAGAGAACATTTGTTCGAGAGCCTAGCTTCTGTGACCGACGAGCGCGGGCAGGGACACGCTCGAACTGACGTCAGATCGCATGCGCAGCGCATATAGGACGCCGCGGTGTCAGCGCGGATATGGTGCGGCACCGACGCCGACACGGGGCGCGAGCGCGACGCCGCGGTATTGCGGGCCCATCGTGCGACCGGCAGCCAGCAGCGGTTCCGTGTCGCGCATCGCGCGAGCGAGCAGGAATGCGCCTTCGAGCGCGCCGACGAGCGCCAGCGTCACCTGCCTGCCGAGGGTTTCGGCAAGTCCGCGGGACACGAAGTAGGCAGTTCCGCCCTCGATCCAGCTGCCGAAAATGTCGCTGGTGGCCACTCGCAGTTCCTCGACGGTGTCAGAAATCTCGGCCGCGACGCCGGCGACCGGGCACATGTTGACGAAGCCCGTCCTGGCCATGTCGTCCGCCGCTTGGACGAAGACGCCCTCGACGGCCTCGCCCAGGTCGGCATACCCGTCGACCACCGCTGGGACCAGCAGCCCGTAGGCGACTCCGGCATTGACGAGGGCCTCGCGCGCGATCTCGACCTTGCCCCCGCGGAAGTGGTGGTAGAGCGACCCGATGGGCGCCCCCGAAGCCTGGGCGATGTCTTTCATACCCACGCCTGCATAACCCTTGAGCCGCATCAGCTCTGCGGCCGCGGTCAATATCGACTCCCTGGTGGACCTTGCCATGATCGCCTCCCCATGCCAGGCTAGAGCATACGTTCTAGAACGATCATTCTAGTGGAGGAACAATGAACTCGGTCGAGGTCACCGCGGGCGTGCTGGAGTACCGAGAGGAGGGCGAACCCAAAGGGCGGCCCGTGGTCCTGCTGCATGGACTCCTGATGAATGACGCCCAGTGGGACCTCGCACTGCCTCACCTGCCGCAGGGATTTCGGTATCTGCTGCCGGTGCTCCCGATGGGCGGGCATCGCATCGCGATGCGCGACGACGCGGATCTGACACTGCCGGGGATGATCGGCATCGTCGCCGATTTTCTCGACGCACTGAACCTGACCGAGGTCACCCTGGTCGTCACCGATTGGGGAGGGCCGCTGTTCCTCACCGACCTGGGACGCGACCAGCGGGTGTCGCGGCTGGTGATCTGTCCATCCGAAGCGTTCGACAACTTCCCGCCCGGATTTCCCGGCAAAGTCGCATGGCTGGCGAGCCGCACCACCGCAACAGTGTGGCTCGCCATGCGCCAGCTCAAGATCGGCTGGCTGCGGCGTCAGTGGCTGATGTTCGGGATGATGTCGAAACATCCTGTCCCACAACCGATCGTCGACAAGTGGGTGGCAGCAGGACTGGCAGACAAAGGAGTGCGCCACGATCTGGTCAAATACTGCCGCACCCACTTCGACGACGACGACCTGATCCGGGCCACCAACCGGCTGGCGGACTTCGACCGACCGGCCCTGGTGCTGTGGACCGACAACCCGGTCATGCCGGCCGATCACGGACGCCGCCTGGCGGAGCTGCTGCCCCAGGGGCACGCTACAGACGATCGACGACGCCTACGTGCTGGCCATGCTCGACCAGCCCGAGACGCACGGCCGAGGCGATCGGTCGGTTCCTGGCCGTCAGACTGCGCTCGGTAGAGCGACAGGCGCTTTGCCCCGGTCAGTCCTCGTCGAGGTAGCGGCTGGCGACGTCGTCGGGGATCTCGATGTTCGTGTAGACGTCCTGGACGTCGTCGCTGTCCTCGAGCGCATCGACCAGCTTGAGGACCTTGCGGGCCGCGTCGAGATCCACCGGCACGGTGACCGACGGCTGGAAGCTGGCCTCGGCGGAGTCGTAATCGATGCCCGCCTCCTGCAACGCAGTTCGCACGGCGACGAGATCTGTCGGTTCGGAGATGATCTCGAAGCTGTCGCCGAGGTCGTTGACGTCCTCGGCGCCGGCCTCCAGCACCGCGGTCGAGCACGTCATCCTCGGTGAGGTCGTTCTTCTCCAACGTCACCACGCCCTTGCGGGTGAACAGGTAGGACACCGAGCCCGGGTCGGCCATGTTGCCGCCGTTGCGAGTCATCGCGACGCGGACCTCACCGGCGGCGCGGTTGCGGTTGTCGGTGAGGCACTCGACGAGCACCGCGACACCATTGGGGCCGTAGCCCTCGTAGGTGATGGTCTGCCAGTCGGCGCCGCCCGCCTCTTCGCCTGCACCGCGCTTGCGAGCCCGCTCGATGTTGTCGTTGGGTACCGAGCTCTTCTTGGCCTTCTGGATGGCGTCGTACAGCGTCGGATTACCGCCAGGGTCGCCACCGCCCGTGCGCGCCGCCACCTCGATGTTCTTGATCAGTTTGGCGAAGTTCTTACCCCTGCGGGCATCGATGATCGCCTTCTTGTGCTTGGTGGTGGCCCACTTGGAATGGCCGCTCATGCAGGTACTACCTTCTCTCGATCAGCTGAGGTAATGAGTCCGATTCAGCAGTCTACGTGGCGAGTCCCGGACCGAACCCCGTACCCCGGTCCGCATCGATGTACCGCTGCGGTGTGCGGTGCGACGGCGCGACGCGGGCCGCAGCGTTCGTCAGCGTGGAATCCGCTTCGCCGGCTGGTCTGCAGGTCCCCGCAACACCGGGCCGATCTCGTCGTCGGCCCGCTGCTGCCGTGCATCAGACCGCCAGCGCGTCGGCTGTTCCGCGCGCTGTTAATGAGCCACACTCTAGCCGCAGTAACTTACCGCAGAGTAAGGTGCGGCCATGACGTTCTCGCTCGAGCTGTCGCCCGATCTGATGCACGTCCAGAAGTGGGTTCACGAATTCGCCGCCGACGTCATCCGGCCGGCCGCCGCGGAGTGGGACGAGCGAGAAGCGACCCCGTGGCCGATCATCCAGGAGGCCGCCAAGGTCGGCCTCTACTCGATGGAGATGTTCGCCGAGCAGGCCGCCGAACCCTCCGGGCTCGGCATGATCGTCGTCTTCGAGGAGATGTTCTGGGGCGACGCCGGCATCGCGCTGTCGATCCTGGGCACCGGCCTGGCCGCCGCATCGCTGGCCGCCACCGGAACCCCGGAGCAGCTCGGCGAGTGGGTGCCGCAGATGTTCGGCACCGTCGACGACCCCAAGGTCGCAGCGTTCTGCTCGTCGGAACCCGGCGCCGGCTCGGACGTCGGCGCGATCCTGACCCGCGCCCGCTACGACGAGGCCACCGACGAGTGGGTGCTCAACGGCACCAAGACATGGGCCACCAACGGTGGCATCGCCAACGTCCACGTCGTCGTCGCCTCGGTGTATCCCGAGCTGGGCACCCGCGGCCAGGCGTCGTTCATCATCCCGCCCGACACGAAGGGCCTCAGCCAGGGCCAGAAGTTCCTCAAGCACGGCATCCGGGCCTCGCACACCGCCGAGGTCGTGCTCGACGACGTCCGCATCCCGGGCCGCCTGATCGTCGGCGGCAAGGAGAAGTTCGACGCCCGGATCGCCAAGGTGCGCGAGGGCAAGAAGACCGCCGGTCAGGCCGCGATGGCGACGTTCGAGCGGACCCGGCCGACCGTGGGTGCGATGGCCGTCGGCGTGGCGCGGGCGGCCTACGAGTACGCCCGCGACTATGCCTGCGAGCGTGAGCAATTCGGACGCAAGATCGGTGAGTTCCAGGCCGTCGCATTCAAGCTCGCGGACATGAAAGCCCGTATCGACGCCTCCCGCCTGCTCGTCTACCGCGCGGGCTGGATGGCCCGCAACGGCAAGGAGTTCACCTCGGCCGAGGGCTCGATGGCCAAGCTGGTCGCCAGCGAGACCGCCGTCTACGTCACCGACGAGGCGATCCAGATCCTCGGCGGCAACGGCTACACCCGCGAATACCCGGTCGAGCGCATGCACCGCGACGCGAAGATCTTCACGATCTTCGAGGGCACCAGCGAGATCCAGCGCCTGGTGATGGGCCGCGCGATCACCGGCCTGCCCATCCGTTGAAATCACTTACGCGAGAGTTAAATTCGTTCCGTTGACGCGAGTGCCGGGATGGAACATCGGCGTCACGTCGAGGAAACACGGTCGGCCTAATTTTGCCGAATGACACAGGAGCTCGGCGACGAGGTGCGCGATGCGGACCTCCACACAGACCTCGACCGCCTGACAGCCACCAAGGAGACGCTGGAGGACTACACGCTGCGCTTCGCCCCGCGCAGCTACCGCAAATGGTCGACGCGCGTCGTCGGGTATCTCGGCGCTCGGAGGTATCGCCTACCTCGCCGACTTCGCCATCGGCGCGAATATCGGGATCGCTTACGGCACAACGAATGCGTTGTGGGGCATTCTGCTCTTCGCCGTAGTGGTGATGCTCACCGGCTTCCCGGTGGCGTATTACGCAGCGCGCTACAACGTCGACCTCGATCTGATCACCCGCGGCAGTGGTTTCGGCTACTACGGGTCAGTGGTCACCAACGTCATCTTCGCGACGTTCACGTTCATCTTCTTCGCCCTCGAGGGCTCCATCATGGCTCAGGGCCTCGAGCTCGGCCTCGGGATACCTCTGTGGGCCGGCTATGCGTTGTCGACGATCATCATCTTCCCGCTGGTGATCTACGGCATGAAAGTGCTTTCCACGCTTCAGGTCTGGACCACTCCCCTGTGGCTGGTGCTGATGGTTGCGCCCTTCGTCTACCTTGTGGTGAGCCATCCCGAATCGGTCGGTGACTTCTTTGCCTACCAGGGCGAGAACGGGGTCAGCGGCTTCGACATCGGCTCGACCCTGCTGGCGGCGGGCGTGTGTCTGTCGCTCATCGTCCAGATCGCCGAGCAGATCGACTACCTACGGTTCATGCCGCCCCGGACTCCTGAGAACAAGCGCAGCTGGTGGACATGGATGTTCCTGGCCGGACCGGGCTGGGTGATCTTCGGCGCCATCAAGCAGGTGGTCGGCCTGTTCCTTGCGGTGTACCTGATCGCCAACGTCTTCGACGGCGCGGTGGCGAACGCGAACGAACCCGTGCACCAGTTCCTGGAGATCTACCAGAACTTCCTGCCCCCGTGGCTGGCCATGACCCTGGCCGTGGTCCTCGTCGTGATCAGCCAGGTGAAGATCAACGTCACCAATGCCTATTCCGGCTCGCTGGCCTGGACGAACTCGTTCACCCGGGTCACCAAGACTTATCCGGGCCGGCTCGTCTTCCTTGGTTTCAATCTGCTGATCGCGCTGATCTTGATGGAAGCCAACATGTTCGAGTTCCTGAACACCATCCTCGGGCTTCTACGCCAACTGCGGAATCGCCTGGGTCGTCGTGGTGGCCTCCGACATCGTCTTCAACAAGTACCTGCTGAAGTTGTCGCCGCTGCATCCCGAGTTCCGGCGCGGCATGCTGTACGCGGTCAACCCGGTGGGCTTCGTGTCGTTGTTCGTCGCGGCGGGGGTGTCGCTGCTGACGTTCTTCGGCGTGCTCGGTGAGGCGATCAGGCCCTACTCGCCGTTGGTGGCGATGGTGCTCGGACTGGTGCTGCCACCCATCCTCGCCGTCGCCACGAAAGGCAAGTACTACCTGCGCCGGACCGACGACGGCATCGACCTGCCGATGTACGACGAGCTGGGCAATCCATCCGGCGAACACCTCAAATGCCATGTCTGCCATCACGATTTCGAGCGGCCCGACATGATGAAGTGTGAGACCCACGACGCGTTCGTCTGCTCACTGTGCCTGTCCACCGACAAGGTGGCCGACCACGTCTTGCCCGCCCAGACCTCGTGATTTCGCCTCTGAGATCGAGTCGACGAACAGCTTGTGCACGCGGCGGTCGCCGGTCACCTCGGGATGAAACGCCGTCGCGAGCATCCGGCCCTGCCGCACGGCGACGGGGTGTCCTGCCGCTCGCGCGAGCACCTCGACGTCCGGCCCGACGCGCTCCACCCACGGTGCCCGGATGAACACCGCGTGCATCGAACCGTCGAGACCACCGAACTCGATGTCCTCCTCGAAGGAATCGACCTGACGGCCAAAAGCGTTGCGGCGCACCGTTATGTCGATCGCCCGCAAGGGCAGCGCCTCGCGCCCTGGCACACCCGCATCGACGATTTCGGTGGCCAGCAGGATCATCCCTGCGCATGAGCCATAGGCGGGCATGCCGTCGGCCAGCCTCGCCCGCAACGGCTCGAGCAGGTCGAATTCGCGCAGCAGATGGCTCATGGTGGTGGATTCGCCGCCCGGGATCACCAGCGCGTCGATGCGGGCCAGTTCCGCGGGGCGGCGCACCGTCGTCGCCTCGGCACCCGCTTCACGCAGCGCCGCAAGGTGTTCGCGGGTATCGCCCTGCAGTGCCAGCACCCCGACCTCGGGCGCGCTCACCCTTTTTGGGGCGTGAAGTCGCGAGTGAAGCGGGTCAGACCTTCCTGCATCACCGCTGCCACCATCTCGCCGTAGCGGTTGTAGATCTTGCCCTGGGTCAGCGACCGTCCTCCGCACGACGACGGCGAGGACTGGTCATACAGCAGCCACTCGTCGGCGCGGAAAGCCCGCATGAACCACATCGCGTGGTCCAGCGAGGCCACCATCAGGTGCTTGCGCTCCTCGACGTGGTTGACCTGGGCAGAGCCCAGCAGCGTCAGATCGCTCATGTAGGCCAGCGCGCAGATGTGCAGCACATGGTCGTCGGGCAGCGGATCGCGATGCCGGAACCACACCTGCTGCTGGGACGCCTTTCCCTCACGGACGCCGAGGCGGTCGCGCGGCACGATCCGCACGTCCCATTCGTCGAACTGGCGGAAGCTGGCGTCGTCGAACACCTTGCTGACCGACTTGAAGTCAGGAATGTCATCGGGGGGAACGGCGTGCGGCATCGCGTCCTGGTGTTCGATGCCGCTCTGGTCGGTCTGGAAGGACGCCGACATCGAGAAGATCGTCTCGCCGTGCTGAATCGCAGTCACCCGACGGGTACAGAAGGAACCGCCGTCGCGGATCCGCTCGACCGTGTACACCGACGGCGACCGGGCGTCGCCGGCCCGCAGGAAATACCCGTGCAGCGAGTGCACCTGGAACTCCGGTTTGACGGTCCGCACCGCGGATACCAGCGACTGGCCGGCGACGTGGCCGCCGAACGTGCGCTGCAGAAACCCCGATTCCGGGCTGAAGACACCACCGCGATAGATGTTGACCTCGATCTGCTCCAGATCGAGGATCTCTTCGATCGCCACTAGTCCGTCTGCTCTTCGCGCAAGCGGCTCATCGACATCACCAGCCGCGTTCGGCGAGCCGGTGAGGCTGCGCGATGTCCTCCACATTGATGCCGACCATCGCCTCGCCCAGCCCACGCGAGACCTTGGCCAGCACGTCGGGATCGTCGTAGAACGTGGTGGCCTTGACGATGGCGGCGCCCCGCTCTGCGGGGTTGCCCGACTTGAAGATGCCCGAGCCGACGAACACGCCCTCCGCGCCGAGCTGCATCATCATCGCCGCGTCGGCAGGGGTGGCGATGCCGCCCGCGGTGAACAGCGTCACCGGGAGCTTCCCGGCTTGCGCCACCTCGACGACGAGATCGTACGGAGCCTGCAATTCCTTTGCCGCAACGAATAATTCATCCTCGGACAGCGACGTCAGCCGACGGATCTCACCGAGGATCTTGCGCATGTGGGTGGTGGCGTTGGACACGTCACCGGTGCCCGCCTCACCCTTGGAGCGGATCATCGCCGCACCTTCGGTGATGCGGCGGAGCGCCTCGCCGAGGTTGGTGGCGCCGCACACGAACGGGACGGTGAACTTCCACTTGTCGATGTGGTTGGTGTAGTCGGCGGGGGTCAGCACCTCGGACTCGTCGACGTAGTCCACGCCGAGGCTCTGCAGGATCTGCGCCTCCACGAAGTGGCCGATCCGCGCCTTCGCCATCACCGGGATCGTGACGGCATCGATGATGCCCTCGATCATGTCGGGGTCGCTCATCCGCGACACCCCGCCCTGGGCCCGGATGTCTGCGGGCACGCGCTCAAGCGCCATCACCGCGACGGCGCCGGCACCTTCGGCGATCCGCGCCTGCTCGGGGGTGACAACGTCCATGATCACGCCGCCCTTGAGCATCTCCGCCATGCCGCGCTTGACCCGCGCAGTCCCGCGAGCCGGCGCCCCGAGGCCTGCCCCCGACGTTTCGGATCCCACTGCCATCTCCTTAAATCGCTACTGATCCAGTCTAGAGGCGACTGCAAATCCATTCGATCCGCAAATCACCTGATCAATTGCAACGGCCGGTCCGCCAGCGCACCCGGTGCGTCAGCCAGCGTGCTCGCCTCGCCGAGAAGCTCGCGCAGTTGCAGCGGGTATACCGTCTCGCCGTCGGCGACCAGCTTTTCGACCATTGTCGCATCGCACCACCGGTGACCGTGAATGTAGGTGCGCTCGAGCCTGGAGCGGCCCCTGTCTGACGGTTCGAACCGCTCCGTGCGGTGCACGAAGTACATTTCCTCGCTGCGGATCACCGATCCGTTGAAGTTGATGACGGCGTCGCGGCGCCACACCGGACCGACCAGCGCCTCGGGTGCCACCCTCAGCCCGGTTTCCTCTTCGAGTTCGCGCACCGCGGCCTGGGCCAGCGACTCGCCCACCTGCGCGGCACCACCGATGGTGAACCACCAGCGCGGTGCGGGCTTTTCCCGGTCGGCGCCGGCGGGGTCCGATCCGCAGAGCAGCAGCACTGCGCTGCCCTGGTCGAGCAGCACGATCCGCGCAGAGGTCCGTCGGCGGATCGGCGCAGCCTCCCTTGCCGATACCTCGCCGCCCTCGGCGATCTCGAAATAGCTTGGCAGCGCGGCTGTTCCACCGAGCCGCAGCGTCCGCACCAGAGGGCGCTCCCGCAGTGAGAGGGTGTCGCGGACGGCGTCGTTGTGGAAGCGGCGCGCGAGCAACACCCGCGCCTCGGCATCGGCCAGCTCGGCGACCAACGGCACTGGCAGAGAGGAGGGATTGACCCGAGCCAGCGCAGCGGACAGCTCGTTCTCCGCCACTTCCCGGCCCGGTCTGGCTGCTCGTTCGGCGGCGCCGGCCAGCGCGGCCAGCCGCTTGCCGTCCGGTCCCCCGCCATACGCCTCGACGGCCACGGCACGTGCAACCACAGCGCGCCGCGCCAGCGCACCGTCGAGGGCCTGCCACGACAGGTCGTAGCGCACGTGCAGGCGGTCCAACCGGTTGGCGGTCTGATACGCCCACAACGCCGCGAGCAGAACGACGGCGACGACCACCATGATGGCCACCGCGGTCACCCACGGAATCATTTCGATCCCCGAGTCGCTGCGCTCTCCCCCGCAAGCGGGAGGTGCCCCCAACGCCTCACGCTTCGTCCTGCACCTTCACCCCGGAGGCCGCGACCGTCTCGTAGACGCGCATGATCTGCTTGGCCACCACCGACCAGTCGTAACGCTGGACCACTTCCGTCGCACATGCGATGAAACGCGCCCGGGCCGCGTCGTCGGAGAGCACGTCGATGAGGCCCGCAGCCAGCGCCTCGGGGTCGTCGACGGCCACCAGCCGGCCGGCGTCACCGTCGTCGAGCACCCGACGAAACGCGTCGAGGTCGCTGGCCACCACCGCGGTGCCTGCGGCCATCGCTTCCACCAGCACGATGCCGAAGCTCTCGCCGCCGGTGTTGGGAGCGCAGTAGACGTCAGCGCTGCGCATCGCGGCAGCCTTCGCCGCGTCGTCGACCTGCCCCAGGAAATGCAGGTGGTGCGCCAGCGCGCCGGCACTGGTGCGCAACTGCTCCTCGTCACCCCGGCCGACGACCAGAATCTCGACGTCGGGGAATTGTTCGACGACTGCAGGCAGGGCTCCGAGCAGCACCGCCATGCCCTTGCGGGGTTCGTCGTATCGGCCGAGGAACAGCACCGTCCGGCCGGGGCGAGGATAGCCGTCCAGTTGCGGCGCGGACGTGAACGAGGCGACATCGACACCGTTCGGGATCTCGACGGCGTCGCTGCCCAAAGCCTCCATCTGCCAGCGCCGGGCCAGATCCGACACCGCGATGCGGCCGACGATCTTCTCGTGCATCGGCCGCAGGAACGGTTCGAACACCGACAGCGTCAACGACTTCGTCGTCGACGTGTGGAACGTCGCCACGATCGGGCCCGTGGCGATGTTCAACGCCAGCATCGACAAGCTGGGGGCATTGGGCTCGTGGAGGTGCAGGACATCGAACTCGCCGTCGCGGAGCCACTTCTTGACGGTGCGGTGGGTCGCCGGACCGAAGCGCAGGCGAGCCACCGACCCGTTGTAGGGAATCGGGACAGCCTTGCCCCCCGAGACTACGTAGTCGGGAAGGGCCTCGCGCGCTGCGGGTGATGACGGCGCGAGCACGCTGACGTCGTGACCGTATCCGCGCAGCACCTCGGCCAGCTGCAGGACGTGTGACTGCACGCCGCCGGGCACGTCGAACGAGTACGGACAGACCATGCCGATCCTCATCGGGACCGTCTCTTCTTCGCGCGAGCGCTCATCGGTCGGCCTCCAGGGAAGCCCTGCGCTCGTCGGACAGATCGGCCAGCCACTGGGGCTGCATCATGTGCCAATCCTGCGGGTACGCAGCGATATTGGCGGCGAACCTGTCAGCCAACGCCTGCGTGACCACGGTGATGTCACCGGAGGACGTGTCGAGTTCCGGGAACACCTGCATACCCCACCCGTTGCCGTCGAACCAGCAGTGCACCGGGAACAACGGCGCGCCGGTGTCGAGGGCGAGTTTGGCCGGGCCGGCGGGCAGGCGCGTGGGCTCCCCGAAGAAGTCCACCTGGACGCCCTTGCGGCTCAGGTCCCGATCCGCCATCAGGCAGACGATGCCGTTGTCGTTGACCCAGTCACGAATCACGTCGTAGGCGGGGCGCTCACCGCCCGCCGACGGCACGACCTCGAAGCCCAGGCTCTCCCGGTACGCCAGGAACCGCCTGTACAGCGACTCGGGCTTGAGTCGCTCTGCCACCGTCGCGAACGCGCCGTGATGCTGGACCAGCCATACGCCGGCCATGTCCCAGTTCCCACTGTGCGGCAGCGCCAGCACCGCCCCGCGGCCGGCTTCCAACGCCGCCCACACCATCTCGATGTCGTCCACACATAGCCGCTCACCCAGCTCGGTGTGGTTCATCGACGGCAGCCGGAAAGCCTCGCGCCAGTACCTGGCATACGAGGCCAGAGAGGCCCTGATCAGCCCGCCCGGCACCTGATCCGGGGTCGACCCGATCACGCGCGCAAGATTCTTGCGCAGTTGTTCGGGCCCGCCACCGCGCGAAGCCCATAGCGCCCCGGCATCGAAGGTGTTGCGCGCCATGAATTCCGGTGCCGCGCGGACCAGGCGCCAACCCGCCGCGTAGCCCCAATCGCTCAGTTGGCTGCCGAACGAAAGCAGCCCTGGGCCGTCGGTGCCTGACCCGGCCGGGTGCTGTGTCATGTCTCGGTGGTCTCTGGCTTCTCGCTGGTCTCGACGGGGGTCAATGGCTCCATCGCCCCGGTCGAAACGCGCACGCTGTGCAGCCGCTGGCCCACGGTCACCACGCTGGCCACCGCGAGCACCCACATCGCGGCATCCAGTAACCACGGCAGCGGGAAGAACGGAAGATCGGAGAAACACGCACCGATCAGGATGATCAGGAGCCGTTCGGGCCGCTCGATCAGGCCGCCGTCTCCGGACAGGCCACTGGCCTCTGCGCGGGCCTTGATGTACGAGATGACCTGCGAGGAAACCAAACAGATCATGGTGGCAACCACCAACTCGGCGCTGTGCACACCGAACGCCGCCCACCACAGCAGCCCGCAGAACACCGCGCCGTCACTGATCCGGTCACACGTGGCATCGAGAACGGCGCCGAACCGCGTGCCGCCGCCACGTTCCCGGGCCATTGCGCCGTCGAGCATGTCGGCGAGGACGAAGAACGCCACCACCCACGCACCCGCGAACAACTGCCCGATCGGGAAAAGGATCAATGCGCCGAGGACCGATCCCGCGGTGCCGAGGATCGTGACGCTGTCGGGGGTCAGCCCCAACTTCAGCGCACCCTTGGCCAGCGGACGTGACAGCTTCGCGTACGCAGCGCGGGTCATCAGGTAGAAGTCGCTCACGTCTGCTTGTCCCACTCGGTAGCCAGCAGCCGCCTGGTGTCGCGCAGCAGTTGCGGGATCACTTTGGAGTCGCCGATGACCGTGATGAAGTTGGCGTCCCCACCCCAGCGCGGCACCACATGCATGTGCAGGTGCTCCGACAACGACCCACCCGCGGAGGTGCCCAGGTTCACGCCGACGTTGAAACCGTGCGGCCGCGACACCGTCTTCATCACGCGAATAGCCTTCTGCGTGAACGCCATCAGCTCTGCGCCCTCGGCCTCGGTGAGGTTCTCGAGTTCGGCGACCCGCCGGTAGGGCACCACCATCAGATGGCCTGGGTTGTACGGATACAGGTTGAGTACCGCGTACACCAGCTCACCGCGCGCGACGACCAACCCGTCCTCGTCCGACATGTTCGGGATGTCGCTGAAGGGCTCGGACGAGGCCGCCGAACCGCCCTTGACAGCGTCGGCGATGTAGGTCATCCGGTGTGGCGTCCAGAGCCGCTGCAGGTGGTCTGGGTCGCCGACGCCGCGGTCTACGATCGTCTCCTCCGGATCCATGTCACCCCTCGCGTGCTTCGTCTTCGGGGTTGATCACGACGAGTTCTGCTGTAGGCGTGGCGTTCTCCCGCCGTTGCACCCAGGACACGATGGCCTCGATCGCTTTGTCGCGCGGAACTCCGTTGATCTGCGTGCGGTCACCGAACCGGAAGCTCACCGCGTCCGCTTCCACGTCGCGGGCCCCCGCAAGGAGCATGAACGGCACCCGCTGGTTCGTGTGGTTGACGATCTTCTTGGCCATCCGGTCGTCGCTGGAGTCGACGTCCACCCGGATCCCCTGCGCGCGCAGCTGTGCCGTCAGCCCGTTGAGGTAGGAGACGTGGTCGTCGGCAACGGGGATGCCCACCACCTGAACCGGCGCCAGCCATGCCGGGAAAGCACCCGCGTAGTGCTCGGTCAAGATTCCGAAGAACCGCTCGATCGATCCGAACAGCGCGCGGTGGATGAGCACCGGGCGCTTGCGGGTACCGTCGGCGGCCGTGTATTCCAGCTCGAAGCGGTCGGGCATGTTGAAGTCGAGCTGGATCGTCGACATCTGCCAGCTGCGTCCGAGCGCGTCCCGCACCTGCACCGAGATCTTCGGCCCATAGAAGGCCGCGCCGCCCGGGTCGGGCACCAGTTCGAGGCCCGAGGCCTCGCCGACTTGCCTGAGGGTGTCGGTGGCCTCCTCCCAGATCTCGTCAGAACCGACGAACTTCTCAGGGTCCTTGGTCGACAGTTCCAGGTAGAAGTCGTTGAGCCCGTAGTCGGCGAGCAGGTCGAGGACGAACTGCAGCAGCCCCGTCAGCTCCTCGCGCATCTCTTCACGGCTCGTGTAGATGTGCGCATCGTCCTGCGTCATCCCCCGCACCCGGGTCAGCCCGTGGATGACGCCAGACTTCTCGTAGCGGTACACGCTGCCGAACTCGAAGAGCCGCAACGGAAGTTCGCGGTAGGAACGGCCACGCGACCGGTAGATGAGATGGTGCATGGGGCAGTTCATCGGCTTGAGGTAGTAATCCTGGCCGGGCTTGCGCACCGTGCCGTCCTCGTTGTACTCCGCGTCGATGTGCATCGGCGGGAACATGCCGTCGGCGTACCACTCCAGGTGTCCTGAGGTGATGTAGAGCTGTTCCTTGGTGATGTGCGGGGTGTTGACGAACTCGTAGCCCGCGTCGATGTGCTTGCGCCGTGAGTACTCCTCCAGCTCTCGGCGCACCACACCACCCTTGGGGTGGAAAACCGGTAAACCCGAACCCAATTCGTCGGGGAAGCTGAACAGGTCGAGCTCGACCCCGAGCTTGCGGTGATCGCGGCGCTGCGCCTCTTCGATCAGCTCGAGGTGGCGGTCGAGGGCCTCCTGCGATTCCCACGCGGTGCCGTAAATGCGTTGCAGGCTGGCATTGTTCTGGTCGCCGCGCCAGTACGCCGCCGAGCTGCGGGTCAGCTTGAACGCCGGAATGTAGCGCGTGGTGGGGATGTGCGGCCCGCGGCACAGATCGCCCCACTCCCGTTGCCGGGTACGGGGATTGAGGTTGTCGTAGGCCGTCAGCTCGTCGCCACCGACCTCCATGACGTCCGGGTCACCGGACTTGTCGTCGATGAGCTCGAGCTTGTACGGCTCGTTCGCCAGCTCCCCGCGCGCCTCATCCTTGGATTCGAAGACACGGCGCGAGAAGAGTTGCCCTTCCTTGACGATCTGGCGCATCCGCTTCTCGAGCTTTTCCAGGTCTTCCGGGGTGAATGGGTTGGCAACCTCGAAGTCGTAATAGAAGCCGTCGGTGATGGGCGGTCCGATCCCGAGCTTGGCGTCGGGGAACAGCCCTTGCACGGCCTGCGCGAGAACATGGGCTGCGGAGTGCCGGATGACGCTGCGTCCGTCGTCGCTGTTCGCGCCGACCGGTTCGACCTCGGCGTCGTCGTCGGGCACCCAGGACAGGTCTCGCAACTGTCCGTCGGCGTCACGCACGACGACGACGGCGTCGACGTCTCCACGGGTGGGCAATCCGGCGTCGCGCACCGCCTGCCCGGCGGTCGTCCCGGCCGCAACCCGGATCGGGGCTGTTGGGGCGGGGCGGGCGGGGGCGCTCATCGCGGGACTCCAAACTTTCGGGTGTTGGGTGCAGGTCGGTCATCGACCGCGACCATGCTATCGGGGTCGGGCCTCAGGCCCCGATACCAATAGGGCTATCCATCCACTCGTGCTCGATGTTGACCACTTCTCCGGCGAAGTCGACGGCGCCGAGCAACCACAGCGTGCCCAGCACGATCGCGACGGTGAACACTGCCCCGAGCGCCTGAACCCACAGGCCCTGGCGCTTGAACCACTCCATGAAGGCGTCGTAGCGCTTACGCACGTACCCCAGCAACCTCTTGGCCCACTCGAACTCGGTGGCCAAAATCGCCAGGCCGACGAACACGATCGCCCATCCAGGTCCGGGGTATGGGATGGCCACGATGCCGAGACCGAGAATCGCCAGGCCGACCACACCGACTCCGATGCGGTATCCCAGGTCCGCGGCTCGGCGGTCGCGCAGCCGGTCACGCCAACGCGCCCACCGGCGTTTGAGCCCGATGCGTTCGCCGTCGGTCACGGCTGACCGGGCTTCAGCTTCACGAACAGGGAGTGCGCCTCAGCGAGTACGTGGTCACCGTCCAGGAGGCGCCCCGAGACGAAGATCTTCCGGTCGACGATGTCGTCGATGGCAGCCTCGACCTGCAGGTCCCGTTCCACCAGGGCAATCTTGCGGTAATCGACGTGCAGGAACGCGGTGCGCTGCGCCTTGCTGCGACTGAGCTTGAACGCGGTGAAACCGAGGAGTGAATCGAACAGGTGCGCCACCGCACCGCCGTGCGCGGCGCCGTTGCGGCCGAGGTGGAAGCGGCGGAACCGGGCCGTGCCGACGATGCGTTCGTCGTCGGTGACGTGCAGGTCGACAGGTACCCCCAGGATGTTGCCGCGGTTGGGCAGGTCCATCCGCCGGCCCGACGGCGACGACCATTCGTCGGCGTCGTAGGGGGCCAGCATCGCGGACGCCTTCTCGATGAGGTTCGCGGCTTCGGTGATCACGGCATCGGGCGCATCGGCTCCGCGGGCGAGGTCCTGCACCGAGCGGACCGCTTCGACGAAGCGGCCGTAGTCGGGGCCGCCGTGGCTGGTGGGCTTCGGTGGATTGAATCCCCCACCGACATGTGTGTCGGCCGCGTCGTTGGTGCTCACCAGCTCACCGTATTGGTTGCCCCAGCGTTATATCACCTCAAGCCCGGGCAGCGCCGGCTTGACTAAGTGTCTCGAACTCCGCGTCGGTGAGCTCGATCTGCGCCGCGGCGACGTTCTCCTCCAGGTGGGCGACTTTCGATGTGCCCGGGATGGGCAGCATCACCGGAGACCGCTTGAGCAGCCACGCCAGCGCCAACTGTGACGGGCTGGCCCCGTGTTCCGCGGCGATCCGTTGGAGCGGACCGTCCGCTGCCGCCAGGGGGCCTGCGGCGAGCGGGAACCATGGAATGAAGGCGATGCCGTCGGCTTCGCAGGCCTCGAGGACGGGCTCGGCGCCGCGCGTCGTGAGGTTGTACATGTTCTGCACCGACACAATCCGGGCGACGGTCCGCGCGGCGGCGAGCTGCTCGGCGGTGACCTCCGACAGGCCGATGTGCCGAATCTTGCCTTCCTGCTGAAGATTCGCGAGCTCGCCGATCTGGTCCTCGGCGGGGAACTTGGTGTCGATGCGGTGCAACTGGAACAGGTCGATGGTGTCCACCCCGAGCCTGCGCAGGCTCATCTCGCACTCCTGGCGGAGGTATGCCGGAAACCCGAGCGGTTCCCACACGTCAGGTCCGGTGCGCAGGAGGCCCGCCTTGGTGGCGATCACGACGCCGTCGTACGGGTGGAGCGCTTCTCGGATCAGTTCCTCTGACACGAATGGGCCGTAGGAGTCGGCGGTGTCGAGGAAGTCGACGCCGAGTTCCGCGGCGCGCCGCAGCACTCGCAGACATTCGTCGCGGTCCGCAGGCGGGCCCCAGACGCCCTTGCCGGTCAGGCGCATCGCGCCGAAGCCGAGTCGATTGACGGTGAGGTCGCCGATGGTCAATGTCGGGATGTTCGGGGAGGTCACCGCATCGACGGTACGCGCGCAATGACAAGCTGGCACCGTGAAGTTGACGGACCTCGCCGGTAAACCGCTGACCTACACCGCGATCGGCGCGACCGCCGCGACCATGCCCGCCGACTATCACCACCTACAGAAGTCGGCGGTGATAGGCCGCGGCCGGGAGCGGTTCGAGCAGGCGGCCGCCGACGGCATGCGGTGGGGAATGTTGCGTGGCGCGGGCCTGCGGGTGGAGGCCACCGCACCTATGGCCGCCGTAGGGGCCGAGGTGCTGGTGCATCTCGGGCCGGTGGCGGCGCCCTGCCGGGTCGTCTACGTCATCGACGAACCCGACCGTCGTGGATTTGCGTACGGGACTCTAATTGGGCATGCCGAGAGCGGTGAGGAGCTGTTCCTGGTGCGATACGAGTCGGCCACCCAGAACGTCTACGCCGAGGTGAAGGCGTTTTCCCGGCACGCGACGTGGTGGAGTCGGCTGGGGTCTCCTGTGACCTCGTTGGTGCAGCGGCAGGTCACCGAGCGCTACCTTGAGGCGCTTTGATCCGCGCGGACCAGACGCGCGGTCCCCGCGTTCTCAACAGCCAGGCTTGCTGCGAAGTACGCTGGGCGGCAAGCACATTGATCAACCGTTGGTCAGCATGGTGACTCCAGCGCAGGCACCGAGAAATTCAGCTTCCGCGGACGGCGAGTTTCGGCGTCGTCACCAGCCAGACGGCGGTCGAACGGTCGCAGACACGACTTTGCCCATGTGCACGCCGGCAACCGGGGTCAGCGGTAGCCTAGGGAACCATATTGACGCGAGAGTCGGACGGTGACTGGTGAATGTTCCAGCGAGCTTGGAGAACGCACATCTCCGTGTGGCGGAGCTGGTGCAGGGCCTGCACAACAGGTCTGACAGCGATTCCGACACAGTGGTCGCCGAGTTGGCGGAGCACGCCGCCGCCGAGATCCCCGGTGCGCAGTACGCCGGGATCACCCTCACCCGCAAAGCCAAGCGCGTCGAGACTCCGGCGGCGACTCACCATTGGCCGATCCTGCTGGACAAGATCCAGCAGCGCCACCTCGAAGGCCCATGCCTGACCGCGGCATGGGAGGAGACAACGGTCCACGTCCGCGACCTCGAAACTGACGAACGCTTTCCCAATTACCGGAGGGACGGACTCGCCGAGACGCCGATCCGGTCGATCATGGCGTTCCAGATGTTCATCGCGGGCGAGACGCTCGGCGCCCTCAATGTCTACGCCGAACAACCCAACGCATTCAGCGACGAGTCGAGGACGCTAGGCCTCATCTTCGCCGCGCATTCGTCGGTGGCATGGAATTCGGCACGCCGCGAAGCACAGTTTCAGCGAGCATTGGCCAGTCGCGACATCATCGGTCAAGCCAAAGGCATGATCATGGAGCGCTATCGCGTGGACGCAGTCCAGGCCTTCGAACTACTCCGCAAGCTCTCCCAGGATTCCAACGTCGCGCTGGTCCAGGTCGCCGCCGACCTGGTCGCCGACGCACGGCCCGCCGACGGCTGATCCCGGGCCACGCTGTCGGGTCAACCCGTCAGCGTCGGAGCGAAACATTGGCATCCTCGTGCCACCGGGTCAGCACCCGCTGGCCGTCGCGGGCTACCGGGTGTCCCAGCGGTCGCGCCGATCGCCTACCGGCTCCGTGCCCGTGACCAGTGCCCGGGGAATCTCGACGTTGGCGGGTGCGACCGCCGAATCTCCCTGAGAAGCAGACCAGCCCGTGCCGACGCAGAGTAGGTCGGACGGCACCGGCAGCTGGCTGGGCAGCGGCACCGGCAGGCCCGGGATCGACGGAATGGACAGCGCCGACGGCGAGATCAGGTTCGACAGGCCTGTCGCGGCCAGCGGGGTGATCGGGCTCGGGACCCCGGGGACACCGACGCTCACCGCTCCGGACCCACCCGGCACCGGCAGCGCGCCGGGAGGCGTGACACCGATCATCGACGAGGCAGAGTTCTGCACGGTTCGAGCGACGCCGGGGGGCGTTAGCAGATCCGAGAGGTTCAGTTGGCTACCCGGTGTGCCCGGAATCGGCGTACCCGGCGTCCCGGTGTTGACGGCCACCGGGTTCGGCGGGATCGGCGGGACCGGCGGTGCCGGGTAGTTGATGTACCCGTTAATCGACCCCGGCGGCAGGGGCGGCGTCGGAGGCGTCGCAGCCCCACCTGGGACCGTGGTCCCCCCACCTGGAGCCCCTGGCAGCGGCGGCGTCACCACACCCGCAGGCACCGCACCCGCACCACCCGGAACCCCCGGCAACGGCGGCGTCACCACACCCGCAGGCACCGCACCCGCACCACCCGGAACCCCCGGCAACGGCGGCGTCACCACACCCGCAGGCACCGCACCCGCACCACCCGGAACCCCCGGCACCGGCGGCGTCACCACACCCGCAGGCACCGCACCCGCACCACCCGGGACGGGCGGCGCCGGCGGCGGCACTACGCCGGCCTCACCGAAGATCGGTGCGCCAGGAGGAGCCGGGGGAGGCGGGGCGTCGGCTGGGATCGCTGCTGCGGCAGGAACGACGGGAGCGGCTGATGCGGATCCCCCTGTGGCGGCCAGCGGTGCACCAGCAGCAGGGGGGTTGCCAGCACCGACAGCACCGGCGGCTCCCTCCACGGGAGCACCTCCACCAGCGCCGACAGCACCGGCGTCACCGAAGACCGATGCAGCAGGCGGCCCGGGCGGCGGCACCGCTCCCGCGGAGGCATCGACCGGGGCGCCGCTAGCGGGTGGGGCGGGCGTAGTCACCAGCCCGGCCTCGTCGACGATCGGCGCACCAGGAACACCAGCAGCAGAAGGAGTCACCACACCCCCACCACCACCGGCAGGCACACCCGGAACACCCGGAGCCGGAGGCGTCACCACACCAGCCTCACTCACAACCGGCGCACCAGGAACACCACCAGCAGAAGGAGTCACCACACCCCCACCACCACCGGCAGGCACACCCGGAACACCCGGAGCCGGAGGCGTCACCACACCAGCCTCACTCACAATCGGCGCACCAGGAACACCACCAGCAGAAGGAGTCACCACACCCCCACCACCACCGGCAGGCACACCCGGAACACCCGGAGCCGGAGGCGTCACCACACCAGCCTCACTCACAATCGGCGCACCAGGAACACCACCAGCAGAAGGAGTCACGACCTCCACCGACGAATTCACCGGCGTGCCGGGAACTCCCGGAGTGGGTGGCGTGGTCAGGGTCGTCGACCGTTCGATCGGCGTTCCTGGAACACCCACATCACCCGGTGTGGTCACCTCGACCGACGAATTCACTGGAGTACCAGGAACACCCGGAGTCGGCGGCGTGGTGATATTGGCAGAGGTCTCCAACGGCGCACCCGCGAGGCCGGGGCCGGGCGGGGTGGCGATGTCAATGGCCGAAGTCGCCGGATTGAGACTGATTTCCGGAGTCGGCGGTGTCGTGAAGGTTGTCGAACCCTCCGACGGGATACCCGGCAGGCCGGGCGGCGGCGGGGTCGCGATCTCGACCGACGAATTCGCCCCTGTTCCGGGCATCGGCGGCGCGGGCGGTGAAAACGTCTCGACCGAACCCGACGCCGGGTTTCTCGGCGCCGGAGGGGCTGGCGGAGAGAACGTTTCGATCGTATTCGCGGCCGGTGTGCCAGGCGCACCCGGACCCGGAGGCGTCACGACCTCGGTCCCGCCGACAAGGGGCGAACCCGGACCACCCGGAGTAGGAGGCGTCACCACACCAGCCTGATCCACCACCGGAACACCCGGAACACCCGGAACAGGAGGCGTCACCACACCAGCCTCGCCGACGACCGGAGCACCAGGAACCGGCGGACCCGGAGGCGGCACCACACCAGCCTGATCCACCACCGGAACACCCGGACCACCCGGAGCAGGAGGCGTCACCACACCAGCCTCGCCGACGACCGGAGCACCAGGAACCGGCGGACCCGGAGGCGGCACCACACCAGCCTGATCCACCACCGGAACACCCGGACCACCCGGAGCAGGAGGCGTCACCACACCAGCCTCGCCGACGACCGGAGCACCAGGAACCGGCGGACCCGGAGGCGGCACCACGCCACCCTGATCCACCACCGGAACACCCGGAATCGGTGGTGCGGGTGGGCCCGCGTTACCGGCGGCTGCCGCGAGCGGCGCCCCGGCAGCTCCGGGAGGCGGCACCGCACCCGCGGCGCCCTCAACCGGCGCGCCAGCGCCAAGGCCGCCAGGTGCACCGATCCCTGCGCCGGGCCCGGCGTTGCCCGCGGCCGCCGCAAGTGGCGCTCCCGGCACGCCACCCGGGGCACCCGGAGCGGCAAGGCCGGCCGGCGACACCGCGCCGGCCTCGCCGACGATCGGCGCGCCGGGAACGGGAGGAGCCGGCGGAGCCACGAGGCCTGCAGGCACTGCCGCGGGGCCACCCGGTACCGGAGGCGACGGCGGCAGGGCCGCGCCACCGTTGCCGACCACTGGCGCGCCGGGGACGGGAGGAGTGGGAGGACCGGCATTGACCACGGGAGTGCCTACCGGAGCGCCGGGCACAGGCGGAAGCGGCGGGGTGCCGCCACCAATCGGCGTAACCGCAGGCACACCCGGCACCGGGGGGATGGGAGGGGTGCCACCACCAATCGGCGTGACCGCGGGAAGTCCCGGCACGGGCGGCACAGGCAGAGTCGCACCCGAGGACTGCGTCACGACAGAAGCAGGAGGGGTGCGCGGAACCGGCGGCGTACCTCCACCGGTCGTGGTCGACGCCGGAACCCCAGGGGTCGGCGGAACAGGCGGAGTCACACCCGAGGACGGGACCGACACCGACGTCGGCGGCCGCGGCGGCACCGGCGGCGTCCCTGCCAAGGTCGACGAGCTGGCCGGCGGCACAACCACCGGAGGCGCCGGCTGTCCCGGGTTGGTGAACGACCGTGCGGTGTCGGTCAACGCCTGCGGGATATCACCCGGCCGCGAGACGAGTTGCTGAATAATGCCCACGCACGGCACGCCACCCCGCGTGGGATTCGCGTTTGCCGCCGGGCCCAGTAACGGGGCACTCAAGAACAATCCTGCGCTGCCCATCATGACAACGACGATGCTCTTTTTCGTCCGAGACATGTGCTCCCAGTCCTTCTGCGTTCGTGCCGTACGAATTACATCCGCGTAGTTACTGGAGTTACTGAACCGACAATTTCTGAATTCACCGCCGCGACAGGACAGGCGTTATCCAACCGTTGCGAAGGAGAAGCGGTCCCGTCACCAGGCGAGACGGGGTGATCGGGTCCGGGGTTGGGCCTCACGCTGCGGAAATGCCCTGGCGATATCCGAAAAACGAAGCGATGTCCGGTGGTGATCAGGAAAGGGAGCCCGCCACGTGAGCGTTGTTCCCCCTTCCTAACCCGGTTGCGCGCCGAACGAGCCGCCGACGTCGCCGGCACGCCGTGCAAGATTTGTCAGTCCGCTTCCGGTGATGTCGGCACCGATCCCCCGGCCGTTGTCGGTCAGGTCGATGGACAGGTCGTCGTCGACAGTGACAGTGACCGCCAGGGCGGTGGCACCGGCATGGCGAACAGCGTTGCTGACAGCTTCACAGACGACCGCTTCGGCGTAGCCGGCGAGCGTGGCGTCGATGGCCGACAGCGGACCCAGGTACTGCACCGATGTACGCACCCCCGACCCCGGGAACGCAGTCACCGCCTCATCGAGGCGCTCGCGCAACCTCGTGACGTCCGACTACCCACCGTGCAGGTCGAAGATGGTGTTCCGGATCTCCTGAATCACTTCCTGAAGGTCGTCCAGACAATCCGAGAGCCGTTGCTGCACTTCGTCTGAGCGGGCGCGGGCGATCGTCCCCTGCAAGGACAGGCCGACCGCGAAGAGCCTCTGGATCACATGGTCGTGCAGATCGCGGGCAATTCGGTCGCGGTGTTGTGTGCTCGCAAGCCGCCATGCCAGTGCGGCCCGATCGGCGAAGGCCGACATCATGTCGAGCTCGCCAGCGGTGAACGGTTGTTCAGCAACACTTCTCAGGGCAATCAATACCCCCGGCACTGCATCGGTGGCACGTAGAGGCAGCGCCGGCGCCACCGGCACCCCGGCGCCGATATGGGTTCCGGTGAATCTGCCCGGTTTCCGATGCGCGAACACATCGCCGATCGCGATCCCGGCGACCGGAATCGGATCGTGTGCTGCTTGACCACTTCCCCGGCCGAGGCGACCACAGTGAGCTCGGTGACCTCAGCCTCCCCCGCGCGGCCACGACAGGCGATCGTCCTCGACGGTGCCCAACGCCAGCACTGCCGCGTTGTCGCCGACAGGCTCGGTGTGCGGGCTGTGACAGCACACCGCCGGCGAACGCCCGCAACGGAATCGGGCTTGCCGTGTCGGCGCCAGGAACGTTCCGTGCCGGGACGCCCGCGGTCGCGGCGTACCGGCCGCTCCACAACTGAGCATCAAATCGCGGGCGTCGGGATCGGTGTGCGCCAGCTGCCGATCCGCATTGGCCTACAGATGCACGCTCCGATCACCCACCCGCCACTGCCGGCGCTGCCAATTATTCACTGACGGTGCATGATTCGCCAATGACAAGGCTGACCGCACGGTGTCGATGTTTGGAAAGTGGCCATTCATCGCGTCGTCACTCGTCAGGAGTCGTCTACCCCGTCCAGGGTGCTCCGCGGCGGGCGCCGTGTAGAGGGCACGAAGACCTCTACCGGTGTGACTACGGCGCCTGCAGCCACACCGCGGTGTCCGGGGAGAGGGTCCCGTCGACACTCGGGCCCGACGCGAGCACCACCGTCACGCCATCGGGCAACGCGACGTCGTCGTCACCGGTGTTGACCCAGCACTGCGCGCCGCCACGCTCGAAGGCCGCGACATCCGGCGCGATGTCGAGCCACTTGACGTCGCCGGCGCCGCGCCACATCGAGGCACGCCGTTTCAGGGCATCCCGGTACAGGTTCAACGTCGAGGTGGGGTCACGATCCTGCGCCTGCACACTGTGCTCGGCCCAGTGATCGGGCTGCGGAAGCCAGGTCTCGGTTTCCGGGACCGAGGCGAAACCGTAGGGCAGCGACGTCTCGGTCCACGGCAACGGGATTCGGCACCCGTCACGGCCGACATCGGTGAATCCTGACTGCACCCAGGTCGGATCCTGTCGGACGCCGTCGGGCAGATCCTCGATCTCCTCCAGGGCCAGTTCCTCACCCTGATACACATATGCGGTACCGGGCAGCGCCAGCTGTACCAGCGCGGCGGCCCGGGCCCGGCGGCGGCCGAGTGCGTGATCGGGATCCTCGTCGGCCCACCTCCCACGCTCCCACTCGGTGCCGATCAGGTGGGCGGGCTGCGAGCGGGAGAATCGCGTCACCGTGCGGGTGACGTCGTGGTTGGACAGCACCCAGGTCGGTGGTGCACCGACTGTCGCGGCCGACGCGATCGCATCGTCGACCACATCTCGAAGCACCGCGGCGCGCCACGGCGCCCGCAGGAAGTCGAATTGGAACGCCGTGTGCAACTCGTCAGGGCGCAGGTAACGGGACAGCCGATCGTTGCTCGACACCCACGCTTCGGCGATGAAGATCCGTTCTGGCGCATAGCGGTCGGCCACCGCCCGCCATCCGCGGTAGATCTCATGCACTGCGTCCTGATCCCAGGCAGGATGGCGCGCCTCCGACTCGAGCATGACCTGCGCTTCGTCGTCCTTGCTCGCTCCGTCGGGCAGACCCGCCTCCTTGGCCAGACCGTGCGCTACGTCGATCCGGAAGCCGTCGACACCCCGGTCGAACCAGAACGCCAGGATGTCCTCGAACTCCGCGCGCACCTCCCCGAGATCCCAGTTCAGATCCGGCTGGGCGGGGGCGAACAGGTGTAGATACCAGTTGCCGTCCGCCACCCGTGTCCATGCCGGTCCGCCGAACACACTCTGCCAGTTGTTGGGTGGCAACTCACCGTCGTCGCCACGGCCGGGCCGGAAGTGATAGCGCTGCCGCGCGCCCGACTCGTCGGCCAGGGCCGCGCGGAACCACGCGTGCTGGTCTGAGGTGTGGTTGGGCACGATGTCGAGAATCACCCGGATGCCGAGCTCATGGGCCTCGGCGATCAACGCGTGCGCCTCCTCCAGCGTGCCGTAGGTCGGTTCGACGTCGCGGTAGTCGGCAACGTCGTAGCCCGCATCGGCCATCGGCGACGGGTACCAGGGATTGATCCAGATGGCGTCGATGCCGAGCGAGGCGAGGTATGGCAGCCGTGCCCGCATGCCCGAGATGTCGCCGATGCCGTCACCGTTGCCGTCGGCGAAGCTGCGGATGTACACCTGGTAGACGACGGCGGTCTGCCACCAGGACGACTCTTCGGGTGCCACGGCGAACCTTTCGGCGACGACGGAGATCTGCGCAAACGTTTTCGCGCTCAAGATTCGCTGTAGCACGTCGTTAAGTCAATCCGGGATCGCACTACGTAAGTAATTACGTTGCGATAGCCTCAGGGTCTGATGATCCCGAAGCAGACCGTCAACATGACCGACGTTGCGCAGCACTCGGGGGTCTCGATTGCGTCGGTATCGCGCGCCCTGAGGGGCGAGCCCGGGGTCTCCCCCGCCACCAGGGACCGCATTCTGTCGGCCGCGCGAGAGCTCGCCTACGTGGTGTCGCCGGAGGCGTCGCGACTCTCCGGCGGGCTCACCGGCCGCGTCGGGGTCGTCGTACCCCGGGTGGACGCGTGGTTCTTCTCCACGATCCTTGCCGGAATCGCCGATGAATTCGACACCGTCGGTATTGATCTGGTGCTCTGTACCCTGCCGGACTCGTCAGCGCGCCACCGCTTCTTCGAAGCACTTCCGTTGCGGCGCAAGGTCGACGCGGTGGTCGTGGTCTCGTTGCCCCTGTCCGCCAGGGAACGCACCCGCCTGGACCAACTCGGGGTGTCGACCATCTTCGTCGGTGGCCATCACCCCGACGACGGCCGGTCGTGGGTCGGGATCGACGACGAACTCGCCGCACGACAGGCGGTCGGCCATCTCGTGCGGATCGGCCATCGCGACATCGCGATGATCCAGGCCGCCGACGACACCGACATCCCGTGGGCGACCGACCAGGCGCGCATCCGCGGATTTCACCAGGAGATCGACGAAGCGGGCCTCATGGACCCGACGGTGGTCACCGTGAAGTGGAGCATCGAGGGCGGTTCGCGCGGGATGGAGATGCTGCTGAGCCGCGCCAGGCTGCCCACCGCGGTGTTCTGTCACTCCGACGAGATCGCACTCGGCGCGCTGCGCACTCTGCGCAAGTCCGGAGTGTCTGTCCCGCAGCACGTCTCGGTGATCGGTGTCGACGATCACCCGTCGGCAGACCTCAGCGACCTCACTACGGTCGCACAGCCAGTGCGCGAGCAGGGCCGGATCGCGGCACGCGAGGTGCTCCACCGACTCACCGGCGAAGGCATCGAAGGGACCTCGCCGGTCACCACGTTGCCGACCCGGCTGGTGATTCGCGGTTCTACCGCCCCGCCGCGCTGAGACCGCTGCCCCGCCGCGCGTGTGAGGTGTGACACACTCACTCACGTACCGAATGTGCTGCCCGTGGCCCTCATCGGAGACCACAACTTCATAGACGAGGACGTGATGAAACGGAATCAGTTCGCCCGGCGGCGACGACCTCGCGCAATCGCGCTGGCCGGTGCGCCTTTGATCGCTGCGTCGTTGTTGTCCGGCTGCGGCAGCGAGGGTGGCCCCCCGACGCTGACGTGGTACATCCTTCCCGACAACGGAGGTTCTGTCGCGCGCGCCGAGCAATGCGCGGAGGCGTCCAACGGCGCGTATCAGGTCCGTATCGAATCGCTGCCGAGCACCGCCACCGCCCAACGCGAGCAGATGGTTCGCCGCCTCGCTGCCGGTGATTCGTCGATCGATCTGGTCAGCATGGATGTGGTGTTCACCGCCGAGTTCGCCAACGCGAACTTCCTGCGCCCCTACACTCCGGAGGAAACCAGCCGGCTCACGGCGGGGATGCTGCCCGCACCCATTGAGACCGGCATGTGGGAGGACAAGCTCTACGGAGCACCGTACAAGTCCAACGCCCAATTGCTGTGGTACCGCAAGTCGGCGGCTGCCGCCGCTGGGGTCGATCCCACCTCGCCGACGTTCACGTGGGACGAGATGCTCAAAGCCGCTGTGGGACAGAAGAAGAAGATCGCAGTCCAGGCTCAGCGCTATGAGGGTTACACGGTGTTGATCAACGCGCTGGTGCTCTCGGGAGGCGGTGCGCTGCTGGAGGACGTCGAGGCAGGCCGCGACGCCAAGCCGTCCCTGGCCACTCCGCCCGGCGAGAAGGCTGCCGAGATCGTCGGCAATCTGGGACGGTCCCCTGCGGCGCCGACCGACATGTCCAACGCGTCGGAGGAGCAGGCGCGCGCGAACTTCCAGTCCGAACAGGGCATGTTCATGGTCAACTGGCCCTACGTCCTGGCGGCGGCCCGCAGTGCCGCCGAGGAGGGCACGTTGGCACAGGAAGTCGTGGACGACATCGGCTGGGCTCGCTACCCCAGGGTGTCCCCCGACCGTCCCAGCGCGCCGCCGTTGGGTGGCGCGAACCTGGGCGTCGGCGCGTACACCAAGCTATCCCGAGCAGGCGGTCGCACTGGTCGAGTGCATCAACGCCGAGCCGAAGGCCACCCAGTACATGCTCGACGAAAGCGAGCCCTCGCCGTACGCCGCGTCGTACGACGATCCTGAGATACGGGAAACGTACGAAAACGCCGACCTGATCCGGGAATCCATCGGCGACGGCGGCCCCCGCCCGCCGACCCCGTTCTACACGGACATCTCGGGCGCGATTCAGCAGACCTGGCATCCGCCCGCGTCGGTGAATGCCGAAACTCCGGAAAGGACAGACCAATTCATGGCTGACGTGCTGGCGGGGAGGCGGCTGCTGTGACCGCGGTTCAGGATGCACCTCCGAAGAAGGACCCGCGGTAAAGGCGCGATCAGTGAGCGGGTCAAGGGCGAACGCCGGTTGGGGCTCTATCTGACCCTGCCCTCGTACGTGGTGATGCTTCTGGTCACCGCCTACCCGTTGGGCTATGCACTGGTGTTGTCGCTGTACAACTTCCGGCTCACCGATCCGGAGGGTCGCCGCTTCGTCGGGTTGAGCAACTACCTCGTCATCCTCACCGATCCGGTTTGGTGGAACGACTTCGTCACCACACTGGCGATCACCGTCGTCACCGTGGCGGTGGAACTCGTGCTCGGATTCTGGTTCGCCTTCGTGATGCTGCGCATCATCCGGGGCCGCGGCCCGCTGCGCACAGCGATCCTCATCCCGTACGGCATCGTCACCGTGGTGTCGGCGTTCATCTGGCGTTACGCCTTCGCCATCGACTCCGGCTTCGTCAACCAATGGCTGAACCTGACGGAGTTCGACTGGTTCGGCGACCGGTGGTCGGCCATCTTCGTCATCTGCCTGTCCGAGATCTGGAAGACCACACCGTTCATCTCCCTGCTGCTGCTCGCCGGTCTGGTGCAGGTGCCCGAGGACATGCAGGAGGCCGCGAAAGTCGACGGCGCCACCGCCTGGCAGCGGCTGTGGAAGATCACGCTGCCGAACATGAAGGCCGCCATCATGGTTGCTCTGCTGTTCCGCACTCTCGATGCGTGGCGCATCTTCGACAACCCGTACGTGATGACCGCGGGCGCGAACAACACCGAGACGATCTCGTTCCTGGCCTATCGGCAGAACGTCACGCTGGTGAATCTCGGTATGGGGTCGGCAGTCTCGGTGTTGCTGTTCCTGTCCGTCGTCGTCATCGCGTGGATCTTCATCAAGATCTTCAAAACCGACCTCTCGCAAGTCAGGGGTGACCAGTGACCAAGAGCACCAAGTGGTGGACGATCGCCGGTATCGTCATCGTGGTCTACAGCTTCGTGCCGATGTTGTGGATGATCAGCCTGGCGTTCAAGCCGCCGTCGGACATCGTCTCCGGGAAGCCGTCAGTTCCTGCCGAGCACATTCACGTTGGACAACTTCGCCGTGATCTTCAGCAACCCGTTGTTCACCAGGGCGCTGATCAACTCGATCGGCATCGCGATCATCGCCACGGTCATCTCGGTGATCATCGCGATGTTCGCCGCGTATGCCATTGCGCGGCTGGAGTTCCGGGGCAAGAAGCTGCTGCTGTCGCTGGCGCTGGGTATCGCGATGTTCCCGCAGGCGGCGTTGGTGGGTCCGCTGTTCGACATGTGGCGCGGACTGGGGATCTACGACACGTGGCTCGGCCTGATCATCCCGTATCTGACGTTCGCGCTGCCGCTGTCGATCTGGACGATGTCGGCGTTCTTCCGTCAGATCCCTTGGGAGATGGAACATGCCGCGCAGGTGGACGGCGCCACAGCATGGCAGGCGTTCCGCAAGGTGATCGTCCCGCTGGCCGCGCCGGGTGTGTTCACCACGGCGATCCTGACGTTCTTCTTCTGCTGGAACGACTTCCTGTTCGCGATCTCGCTGACGTCCACCGACAATGCCCGCACCGTGCCTGCGGCGCTGGCGTTCTTCCAGGGCGCGTCGTACTTCGAGTCGCCCGTGCCCTACATCATGGCCGCGTCGGTGATCGTGACGATCCCCGTCGTCATCCTGGTTCTCATCTTCCAGCGGCGCATCGTCGCCGGTCTTACCTCCGGAGCAGTGAAGGGATAGCCCCATGGCAGCAATCACGATGCGCAATATCGTCAAGAAGTACGGCGACGGATATCCGGCCGTCAACGACGTGAGCCTCGACATCGCCGACGGCGAGTTCGTGATCCTCGTCGGCCCTTCTGGCTGCGGCAAGTCCACCCTGTTGCGGATGATCGTCGGACTCGAGGACATCACCTCCGGCGACATGCTGATCGGCGACAACCGGGTCAACGACAAGGCGCCGCGGGACCGCAACCTGGCCATGGTGTTCCAGAACTATGCCCTCTATCCCGCACCTGACGGTGTTCGAGAACATCGCGTTCCCGCTTCGGCTGGCGGGCAAGCTCTCCGACGACGAGATCCGCCAACGCGTCAACGACGCGGCCGACACGCTGGAACTGCGGCGAGCATCTCGACCGCAAGCCGGCCAATCTGTCCGGCGGTCAGCGCCAGCGCGTCGCGATGGGGCGCGCCATCGTCCGCGAGGCCGACGCGTTCCTGTTCGACGAGCCGCTGTCAGCAACCTCGACGCCAAGCTGCGCGGCCAGATGCGCACCGAGATCCTGCGCCTGCAGCGCAAGCTCGGCGTCACCACGGTGTACGTCACCCACGACCAGACCGAGGCGATGACGCTCGGCGACCGGGTGGCCGTGCTGAAAAAGGGTGTGCTGCAACAGGTCGCGAGCCCGCGTGAGCTCTACGACCAGCCGGTCAACCTGTTCGTCGCCGGCTTCATCGGCTCTCCGCCGATGAACTTCGTTCCCGCCCAGGTGCACGGCGACGAGATCGAGCTGCCGTTCGCGACGGTCCCGCTGCGCGACGAGTGGCGCGACAGTCTCGGGGACGCGAAAGACGGCACCGTCTACATCGCCGGGATCCGGCCCGGTGCGCTTCGAGGATGCGGAGTTCGTCGACACTGACAAGGGTTCGCGCGGTGTCACATTCGACGTCACGATCGACGTCACCGAATGGCTGGGCAACGAGCAGTACGCGTTCGTCCCGTTCGAGGCATCGGCCGAGATCTCCCGCCAGCTGGCCGAGCTGGCCAAGCGATCTCGACAGTGAGCAGATGCGCACCCAGATCTGCGTCGAACTGGATCCGCTGAGCCGGGTCCGTTCGGGCGACAAGGCCACCCTGTGGCTGGATGCCGAGCGGCTGCATCTGTTCGATCCGCAATCGGGTGACAACCTCACCCGGGTCACCACCGAGCGCTCACGCGAGGAGCATCAGTCCGGCGGGCGCTCACGCGAGGAGCATGAGCCCGAATCGCAGGGACGTCACGCGGCGAGCGCCGGCTGAGCTGACAATTCACTCGCACCATGGCGGCCCCTGAGCTTCGTCTCCGGGCGCCTTGCCCGGGATTGCTGGCGCTGCCGTGGGACCGTCCGCTGGCCGACTGGCGGGCGCCGGGGGTCCGATCTGCGCGATATAGCGGTCGGCCCCAGCCGGCATCTGGTGAAGTTCGTCGACTCCGACGGCGAGCTGTGGGCACTCAAGGAGTTGCCGCCGCGAATTGCCGCGCGTGAGTACGACGTACTGCGCCGGCTCGAGGACATGGCTCTCAACGCGGTCCGCCCTGCCGGCCTGGTGCTTCCAGCCCGACTTCGACACCGCGATCCTGCTGACGCGCTACCTCGTCGGCTCGTGGCAGTACCGGCGGCTGTTCATGCGGCTGCCGCCGGACGCGCCCAAACACCGCGGACGGCTGTTCGACGCGATGGCCACGCTTCTGGTGGAACTGCATCGGCACGGCGTGTTCTGGGGTGACTGCTCGCTGGCCAACACGCTGTTCTCCCGGGACGGCCAGGTGCTGCAGGCATTCCTCGTCGACGCCGAAACCAGCGAGGTCCATCCCCGGCTGTCCGACGGGCAACGCACCCACGACATCGACATCACCGTCGAGAACGTCGCGGCGGGTTTGTTGGACGTGGCTGCCAAGCTCGAAAGACCGGAGCTGGAACACGGGATTCATCGAAGAGGCATTCAGCATCAGGGAACGCTACGAGCAGTTGTGGGGGCTGCTGCACGCCGAGCCCACGTTCGGGTTCGCCGACCGGTACCGGGTGGAAGGCGACGATCCGCAAACTCAACGAGCTCGGTTTCGCCGTCGACGAGGTGTCGCTGCAGCCGGTCGTCAAGCCCATCGAAAACGATGGCGCCGCAAACGATCAGGTTCGTCTGCACGTCTCCGTCGGCGATCGCCGCTATCACGCGACCCAGCTGCAGCGGCTGACCGGCATGGACGTCGGCGAGGGTCAGGCCCGCATCCTGCTCGGCGATCTGCAGGCATATCAGTGCGAGCTGTGTCGCGAAGCGGGCCACGACGTCGACGACCGCACAGCCGCGCAGCTGTGGGTGATGGAGGTGGCCACCCCCACCATGCACCGGGCCCACGCCGCGGTAGGCGGCACCGGGACACCGATCCAGGCGTTCTGCGATCTGCTGGAGGTGCGGTGGCTGCTCTCCGAGCGCGCCGGCCGCGACATCGGTACCGAGCGTGCCTTACAGGCACTGTCACGCAACGTCGTGCCCTCGGAGTCCGCCGCCCAGCTGGCGGTGGTCGAGGACCCTACCGAGCCGTTCTCTGTGCTCGACGACGATTAGGACGACAGACGACGCAACGCCTCGGCGACGGTCGCGCACACGTTCAGTTCCGAATCCAGACCGATCAGCTTCAGCGGTCTGCTGGTCACGGCGGTGTTGGCGACGACCGCGAAACCCATGTCGCCCGCCCGCTCTCTGGCCTTGATCAGGGTGGTCATTCCCGCCGAGGCCAGAAACGTGACAGCGGACAAATCGATGACGAACCCGGCCTGCGCACGGTCGATGACCTCGTCGATCGCCGAGCTGAGCTCCGGTGCGGTGGCGGCGTCGACGACATCGCGTACCACCAACACGACCACACCGTCGACGACGTCGCTGCTCACGCTGACCACACTTCGGCCTGCCGAAAAGGCAGGGTTGTTGATTTCGTCGGTCATGCTCCGCCTTGGTGCTCTAGTTGCTGATGTGTCTTTAGACCATCTCAACACATCCGTCACCGGCCAAAGCGGGATACGGAACACGCGGATGGGATCATCGCCGTATGGACGTCTCCGTGAAGAACTGCGTCCGTGTGGAAGGACGCCCCGATGGTCACCCGATCATGTTGGCCCACGGCTTCGGCTGCGATCAGAATCTGTGGCGGCTCGTCGTGCCGCTGCTCGCCGAGCGGTTTCGCCTCGTCCTGTTCGACCACGTGGGTTCGGGCTCATCGGATCCGTCGGCGTGGGACAGCGAGCGGTATGCCGATCTGCAGCAATACGCCGACGACATCCTCGAGATCATCGACGGGCTGGCCCTTCGCGACGTCGTATTCGTCGGCCATTCGGTCGCCTCGATGATGGGCGTCCTTGCGGCAGCGACCCGCCCCGAAGCCTTCGCCGGGCTGATTCTGCTCACCCCGTCGCCGCGCTACCTCGACGACCGGGACTACCGCGGAGGATTTCAGCGCTCAGACATCGACGAGCTGCTCGACTCGATCGAGAGCAACTACCTGGGCTGGTCGCGCGTGATGGCGCCCGTGATCATGGGGACGCCGGACCGTCCCGAGCTCGAAGACGAACTGGGCGATACGTTCTGCCGCACCGATCCAGCGCGGGCACTCGCGTTCGCCCGCACCACCTTCCTATCGGACAATCGACCAGACCTATCGCGGGTCACCGTCCCGACGGTGATCGTCGAGTGCGCGCACGACACGCTGGCGCCGCGCGAGGTGGGTGCCTACTGTCACACGCACATCCGCGGAAGCACCCTGGTGACTCTTGATGCCACGGGCCACTGTCCACATCTGAGTGCACCCCAGGCCACCGCGGCCGCGATCGCGGACTTCGCCGATCAGCTGTGAAAAATGAGCCGCGGCAACACGATATGAATCCTGCTCAGCTGGACGACTATTTCAACAATGCACCGTGCGGCCTGTTGCTCGCCGAGCTCGACGGCCGTATCACGCTCGCCAATCAGACGTTCAGTGCGTGGGTCGGCTGCGCACCGGAAGACCTTGTCGGCCTGCGATTCCCGGAACTCCTCAGCGTCGGCGGCAGAATCCACTACGAAACGCATTTCGCCGCCGTGCTTCAGATGACCGGCTCCCTCAGCGGCATCATTGTGGATCTGCTCACCGCCGGTCAGGTCAGGATGCCGGTATTCGTGACCGCCAACGTCAAGTTCAGCGCTGAGGGCAGGCCGGAAGCGCTACGGATCACGGCGCAGGACGGGAGCGAAAGGCGTTCCTACGAACGTCAACTCCTCGACGCCCGCCGGATCGCCGACCGTGAGCGCGAGAGGGTGCAGCTACTGGCCGCGACCTTGCAACGCTCGCTCGTGCCCCCGATCCTCAATCCCCCGGAGGGGTTGGTCGCCGCCGCGCACTATCACACCGCGTCACCGGACGACGTCGGCGGTGATTTCTACGATCTTTTCCCGCTCACCCGCCACAAATGGGGCATCTTCCTCGGTGACGTCTCCGGCAAGGGTGCGGGCGCCGCCGCGGTCACGTCACTGACCCGCTACACACTGCGGGCGGCGGCAGCCTACGACGACGATCCGACCGCCGTTCTGCACAACCTCGATTCTGTGTTGCGACACGAGTTTCGGGGCGACGATCCCAGATTCTGCACCGTGATCTTCGGCGTGATCACACCCACGCCTACCGGTTTCGACGTCGAGTTGGCCAGCGGCGGGCACCCTCCCGCGCTCCTTCTGACCGCACACGAGTTGCCGCGCTACATCGAGACCCCCGGCGGCCAGGGGGTGGGCATCTTCAGAAATCCGCGGTTCGCGTCGACCCGGGTGCACCTCGGCGTCGGCGACACGCTGGTCATGTACACCGACGGACTCACCGAGGCCAGGGTCGGCCCGACCCGGCGTTTCGACGATCACAATGCATTACTCGAGTTCGCCCGGGACAACACGCCCACCGACGCTCCAACATTCGTCGAGGCCCTTCGGATACTGCTCGACAGTTTCGGAACGGGCCTGGAAGACGACACCGCGATCATCGCGGTGAGCGTGCCACCCGGCCGGTGACGGGCAGTCCGCCACCGATCGCCTGATTGGCATCCGAACATTCTCGACGCTCGGCGCTGATTACGCAGTGTTCGGCCCAATTTCGTAACTGTTCAACCGCTTACAGCTGAGCCCACACCGGCTGAGGTTGGTGGACAGACGCATGGGAAACCCCTGGTTAGCACCGTTGATACGGATCGATGACCCGAAACCGACCGTACTCGTGGTTTGATTAGGCTTATTTCTCCGTATCCGCGGAGACTATGGCCTGATGCAGAGGCGGTGCGGTATGCCGGCAATCCGGATCAAGGACGCGGCGGTGCTACTGGGCGTCAGTGACGACACGGTGCGCCGCTGGATCGACGGCGGCACGCTGCCGTCGTACAAGGACGAGTCTGGACGCAAGGTGATCGCCGGCGACGTCCTCGCCGAGTTCGCCCGCGATCAGGCATCGCCCCCACCGGATCCACTCAGCGTGGCCAGTTCGGCACGCAATCGATTCGTCGGGCTCGTCACGAAGGTGACCGCAGATCGGGTGATGAGCGAGGTGCAGATGCAGTGCGGCCCGTTCACCGTCGTCTCGCTGATGAGTACCGAATCCGCCGAACAACTCGGCCTCGAGCCGGGTGTCGTCGCAGTGGCGATGGTCAAGGCAACCACGGTCATCGTCGAAACTCCAGGAGGCACTTCATGAAATCCGTCGCCGGCCTCGCCGCGGTACTGGGCATCACGGCGCTTGTCGCGGGATGCTCGTCGTCACAGAACGATGCCGGCTTGTCATCGAGTAGCGCCGTGCCGCCCACCTCCGATGCGATCACCGGCGATGTGACCGTGTTCGCCGCCGCATCTCTGAAATCGACGTTCACCGAACTCGGAGCACAGTTCGAAAAGGACCATCCCGGAACGAAAGTCACGTTCAACTTCGCAGGATCGTCCGACCTCGTCGCGCAACTGACCCAGGGTGCGCCTGCGGACGTCTTCGCCTCCGCCGACACCAACAACATGACGAAGGCCGTCGACGGTGGTCTGATCTCCGGGGAGCCGGCCGACTTCGCTACCAATACGTTGACAATCGTCACGCCACCCGGAAACCCCAAGGGCATCGCTTCTTTCGCCGATCTGGCCAAGCCCGACACGCAGGTGGTGGTGTGCGCACCCCAGGTACCGTGCGGCTCGGCGACCGAGAGGGTCGAAAAGGCGACGGGAGTGACGCTCGCCCCGGTGAGTGAGGAGTCGGCGGTCACCGATGTGCTCGGCAAGATCACCTCTGGCCAAGCCGACGCGGGACTGGTGTACGTCACCGACGCTTCAGGCGCCGGGGACAAGGTGACCGCGATCCCGTTCCCCGAATCCCGCGACGCCGTCAACACGTATCCGATCGCTACGTTGTCCGAGGCGACCAACCCGGCCGCCGCACAGGAATTCGTCGACCTGGTGACCGGGCCGCAGGGCCAAGAGGTGTTGTCGGCAGCAGGCTTCGCCGCTCCGTGACCAACTTTCGGCGGACGGCGGGACCGATCCAGGTCGGACTGCCCAGCTGGATCTACGTGCCGGCGGCGGTCGGTGCGCTGTTCGTCATCACGCCGCTCGTGGCAATCCTGCTCAGGATCGACTGGGCGAACTTCGTTCCACTGATCACCTCCGAATCCTCGCGCGCCGCACTGGTTCTGAGTCTGAAGACCGCGACAGCCAGTACTGCCGTGTGCGTGCTTCTCGGCGTCCCGATGGCGCTGGTGCTGGCACGAGGGCGATTTCCCGGAAAGGCGGTGTTGCGTGCCCTCGTGCTCCTGCCCCTCGTACTGCCGCCGGTGGTCGGAGGGATCGCCCTGCTGTACACGTTCGGCAAGCAGGGACTTCTCGGTCACCACCTCGAACTGCTCGGAGTACGTATCGCGTTCTCCACCTCCGCCGTTGTGCTGGCCCAGTCGTTCGTGTCGCTGCCGTTTCTGGTGGTCAGTCTCGAAGGCGCGCTGCGCTCGGCCGGGGCCGGATACGAACACATCGCAGCGACCCTCGGAGCCAAACCGACCACCGTGCTGCGGACCGTGACCATTCCATTGGTGCTGCCGGGATTGATCTCGGGAGCGGTGCTGGCCTTCGCACGTTCGCTCGGTGAGTTCGGCGCGACGCTGACGTTCGCCGGCTCGCTGCAGGGCGTCACACGAACGCTCCCCCTGGAGATCTATCTGCAGCGCGAGACCGACGCCGACGCCGCTGTCGCACTGTCGTTGTTGCTCATCGTGGTCGCCGCGGCCATCGTCATCGCATCGGCGAGCCGGCGCCTGGCGGGGTCGCTGTGAGCGGCGTCCAGGTGAAGGCGCGGCTCGTGCAGCGCGACGTCGAGTTCGACGTGTCCGTCGCCGACGGGCAGGTGCTGGCCGTACTCGGGCCGAACGGCGCCGGAAAGTCGACCTTGCTGCAGTTGATCGCCGGTCTGGTGCGGCCGGATGACGGACGGATCGAACTGGGTGAAACGGTCGTCACCGACACCAGGGCGGGAACATTCGTGCCTGCGCACGACCGGGGCGTGGCGATGCTGAGCCAACGGGCCATGCTGTTTCCCCACATGAGCGTCGCCGCGAACGTCGCCTACGCGCCACGATGCGCGGGACAGTCACGCGCCGAGGCGCGCGCCACCGCGCAGCGCTGGCTCGCTGCGGTCGGCGCCGAAGAGCTTGCGCACCGTCGGCCCGCACAACTGTCGGGCGGCCAAGCGCAACGGGTGGCGATCGCGCGGGCGCTGGCTGCCGAACCGCGGCTGCTGTTGCTCGATGAACCGATGGCGGCCCTCGACGTCACGGCCGCACCGGCGCTGCGCCGGCTGCTGCGTGAGATCTTGCGCCAGCCGGAGCGGACGGCGATCATCGTCACCCACGACCTGCTCGACGCGCTCGCGATCGCTGACAAGGTCGCCGTCATCGAGAACGGCCGAGTGGCCGAATCCGGTCCGGCGCGTACCGTGCTGACCGCTCCGCGCAGTGATTTCGCCGCCCGGATCGCCGGCATCAACCTGGTCGCCGGTGTCGTCGTCGAGCCCGGCCTGCTGCGGACGGCGTGGGCTTCGGGCATCTCGGGGATCGGCGACGTCGCGCCCGGCACGAACGCGATCGCACTGTTCCGGCCCACTGCGGTGGCGGTGCACATCGACGCGCCACACGGCAGCCCACGCAACGTCATACCGGTCACCATCGCCGAGATCGACGTGCACGGCACCGTGGTGCGGGTCCGCGGCACCGACCAACCCGACGGCGGCACCGGGCTGGCGGCCGACATCACGGCGGCGGCCGCCGCCGACCTCAGCCTGGTCCCAGGGATGACCGTCCACTTCGTCGTGAAGACGCAAGAGGTGGAGCTGCATTCCGGGGTGTCGCCAGACCGGTGAATCGGGATCGTCGCGGCTCGGCGCGGCCACCAGCGGGTGGTGAGGGTCCGCCTAATTCTCGGTGTGGTCCGTGGGCTTGAGATCTTTCATCAGCGCCGCGAGCTCTTCCCGGCTGTTGACACCGGTCTTCGTCATCGCCTTGTAGATGTGACCCTCTACCGTGCGGATGGAAACCACGAGCCGGTCGGCGATCTCACGGTTCGTGAACTTGCGCGGGAGCAACGCGCAGACCTCGCGCTCCCGATCGGTCAACGGGAGCTTCGTACTCGCCGCGGCCAGCGCCGGTGTCTGAACGCCTCCGCAGTGGGCAGCGATGACGTCGGCGCGTAACGCGCAGCTCATCGCCGAACCGCGGAGGTCGTCCCGGCGGTAGGCGATCGCGGCATGGGCGGCCGCATCGACCGCGGCGATCCGATCGCCGAGTTTCTCGAACGCTTCGGACACGGTGGCCAGCTCGGCCGGGTTTCCATCCGCCAACGCGGTGGCGAAACGCGCCGCGAGTCCGACGCGCGGTCCCTCGACGATCGACTCGAGCTCGCATAGTTGTGGCCCCCGCGATCGGTCGCCGAACTGTGTCGCCGTCTGCAGGCACGTCACCTCGGCGGCGAACTGCCCATCCCGCGCGGCCGTCTCGGCAGCATGGCCGAGGATGCCGATCCCTTCGCTGATCATTCCCTGGCCGGCGGCCACCCAGGCCCGGGCCAGGCCGAGTTCGACGCTCAGTGACCGGAACGGGCGTTCCAGCTCGTCGAGCGAGGCAAGCAGTGCGGCGGCCTCGTCGACGCGCCCAAGCAGGGCGAGCGCGACAGCATGCGGAATGCGATAGCGGTACCCCCAGCCAATGGCGTGGCCCGATGCCGTCAGCCCCGCCGATGCGTCCTGGAGCAATGTGGTCGCCACGTCGACGCGTCCCGCTCCGAGAGCGGCGCAGCCGGCGATCGCGAGGCCGAGGAGCTGCGCGGCGCCCGGCAGGTCGTCCGCTTGCCTGCGTTCCCGCTCGGACAGCTCCAGCGCGTCGCGCACCCGGCCCGCCAACAGCAGCGCGCCGACGTGAGCGTCGGCGATGTTGAAGCGCAGATGGGGAGCATCGGAGCTTCGGACGATCGCGCTTCCGGCTTCGGCGGCGGCCTGCGCAGCAGACGTGCGGCCCGCGTCTCCGTGAATGCTGGTCAGCACCCACGCCGTTTCCGCGCCGACCGCGGCGGGCAACTCGTCGAGGATCAGACCTTCCGCTGCCGTCAGCGCCTCATCGGGACGGTCGGTCGCGAAGCAGTGCACGGCGCGAATGGCGTCGACACTCCGGCGCGGACGCCCGGTCAGGTGCGATGCACTGTCGATGATCTTCTCCGAACGTTCCGGGTCGGCGAGTGCCCACAACATATTGCTGGCCCGGAAGAACGTGAAGCGCGCGAAATCGTCCTCGGTCAACTGGTCGACGTCGACGGCGGCGAGCACGTCTTCCGCGGACTCGCCGTGACCCAGCCATGACAGCGCATGAGCCCGGATGAACTGTGCCTCAGGGCCTGTCGACACGCGACCAGCGGCCTCCGCGAGTCGGATCGCCAGCGGCAGGTCGGCCACGCAGATCGCGCCATGTGCGGCCCGCACCAGCAGGTCGCCGTCAGGGGCAAGGTCCGAATCGAGGCTCAATGCCGCCCGGCGCACCAGGACCGGCACATCGTCGCGGTTGTCGGCAGCGGCCAGTTCGGAGGCCACCAGGCCGCGCAACCGGCGCAACCTGGTGGGCGCCGCCCGGTTGCGCCGCACCTCGCCGTACAGCGGGTGCGCTACCCGCACGTCGACTCTGTGGTCGAGTTGCTCGAGGTCGATGAGACCGAGCACGTCCGCCTCCTCCACCGCTGCCGGATCGGTGATGCGTTGCAACGCACGGAGGTCGATGGGCTCGCCGACAGCGAGAACGTCGATGACGGTGCCCACTTCGGGACGCAGAGCGCCGATGCGGGATTCGATCAGTTCGACCAGGGTGTGCGGCACGTTCGGATCGCCGATCCAATTCCATTGGCCACCTTGTACTTCCAGCCTTCCGTCGGCGACCTCCTGCTCGACGATGTGGCGAAGGTAGAGAGCGTTGCCGCGCGTCATCTGATACAGCCGAGCTGCCGAATCCGCATCCAGTGATCCGTCGAGGCTCATCGCCAACAGGGTCGCCGTCTCCTCGCTGTCCAGCGGCGACAGCGCCAGCCAGTCGAAGTGCCCCTGCCTCCACAGATCCTTCACACCGTCCGGGACGGTTTCGCCGTCCCGGACGGTGAGGACCAGCTTGGCGCTGCCCCGTTGAATGATCTGATGGATCACGAAGATCGACATGTCGTCGAGGAGGTGCACGTCGTCGATCCCGATGACGACCGGGGTCGGGCGGTGGCGGTGGCGGTGGCGGTGGCGGTCAGAGCCTCGATGACCTCACACACAAGTTGCAGCGCTTGGCTGCCCGCCGGATCCGCCCATGCGGCCATCGCGCCCAGCGGCAAACCGCGCCCGGCCGAGGTGCCGACGACGCGACGCACCGCGCAACCGCGGGCCGCGGCGGCATCGAGAGCTTCTGCCGCGACGCGACTCTTTCCGACGCCGGCCGGGCCGGTGATCACCACGCCGGTGCTGTGAGACCCGAACAAGGCGGCCTCGATGAGCCGCATCTCTCGTTCGCGGCCGACCAGAGGCCACGTCAACCGCATTCGCACAGCGTAAAGCAGCAGGTACTGACAGCGCAGGACAAATGCGGGTAGTCGTCTTTCGCGAACGTCCGATATCAGTAGTCCACTACCTGTGACATTGATCACTCGCGGCGCGATGATGGATCTGTCCAGTTCGGGCGTCGACGAGCGAGGTGAGATGACATGGCGGACCACGACGATCGCCGCTCGGTCACCCATGAATTCCTTTCGCCCACGGTACTTCCCCCGTCAATGACCTTGGCCATTGGCGCGCTGCGATGAGCGTGCTGTCCCCGATCGGTCTCAGCGCCCCCGTCCGGCGCGCGGTCCCGTCGTTGCGACGGCTGTCTCGCACGACGCCCGGCGTCATCGTGCTCATCGCGCTGGCGGTCGCCGTGGCCTGCGTCATTGCTGGAATCGTGTGCGCCACCGACCTCAACCGGCGTAACACCGCACATGACAGCGTTCTTGAGCGTTCCGAGCCCTTCGCCTACGCCGCCCAGAACCTCTATGCGGCGCTGTCGGAGGCCGACGCCGCCGCGGCATCGGCCTTCCTGTCCGGCGGGATCCAGACGCCGGCGATGCGCGAACGGTATCGGCAGGCCGTCGCCACCTCCGCCGCGGCACTGACTGATGTCACCGCCGGAGCCACCGATTCCGCGATCCGCACCGCGGTCGCCGAGATCTCGGCGGAACTGGCGACCTACACGGGCCTCGTAGAGGCGGCCCGCGCCAACAACGTCCAGGGCTTTCCGGTCGGCTCGGCATACCTGCGTGAGGCATCGGCATTGATGCAGACCGCGATGCTTCCCGGTGCCGAGGAAATCCTCGCCCACGATCTCGCCTCGGTCGAGGACGGGCGGCGCGATATCGGATCAGCGGCCTGGGCCGGCATCGCGCTGCTGGTCGTCGTCCTGGTCGTCGTCGCCGCCGGGTCTTGGATCCTCGCGCGGCGTACCAATCGTCAGTACAACGCGGGCCTACTCGTCGCGGCGACCCTGGTCCTGCTGACGATCGCCTGGATCGTGGCGGCGACGCAGTTGGCGGCTGCAGAGCTTGAGGCCAGCCGTGTCGAAGGTACGGCGCGTTTCGAGCAGTTGGCGAAAGCCCGCATCCTCGCCCAGCGCGCGCGCACCGACGAGACCCTGCAATTGATCGCCCGCGGCGACATCACCAGCAGCGAGAACACCTTTCAAACCCACCTTGATCAGTTGGTCCGCGAAGTCGCCGCAGGCCCGACCGCCGCGGCGGATGCCATCGACCGATGGTCGGCCAGCCACCAGAAACACGTCGATGCCTACCTGAGTGGGGACTACCCGGCCGCGGTCGCCCAGGCCATCGGATCCCGACCGGACGGATCGGCCGCGCACTTCGCTGTTGTGGAGGCCAGTCTGCGCGACGAGATCGAGAGCACCCGCGCCGTCCTGCGCGAGCGGATCGCGGCCGCAGGCAGGTACCTCGCCTGGAGTCCGGTAGGCACACTCGCACTGCTGGCCCTGGCGAGTGCCGCAGCGATCGTCGGCCTGTGGCCTCGGCTCAAGGAGTTCTTGTGATCACCCGGGTCCTGGCCGCGCTCGTCACTCTCGCTCTGGCCGCGGGATGCTCCTCCCCGCCGACCGCGCCGCCACCGGTGACGGTCGGACCCGTTGCAGTGTCACCGGCCGGCGCATCGGAGATCACCGCCGCCCCTCCGCCATCGCAGGACGAAGGCTGTGATCGTGAGGCGAGCCTGCGCCCCGACCGCTTGCCCCAACCCGGGGCGATGCCATCAGGTTCCACCATGGCGGCGATCGTCGAACGCGGGCGCCTCGTCGTAGGCGTCGATCAGAACACCTTTCCTGCCGGCTTCCGCAACCCGACAACAGGGCAGCTCGAAGGCTTCGACATCGACCTCGCCCGCGAGATGGCCCGCGCGCTGTTCGGCGATCCGGATCGCATCGAGCTGCAGGTGGTCAACGCCAAGGAGCGGGAATCCGCACTGGCATCAGGTCAAGTCGATCTCGTGGTCAGGACCTACTCGATCACGTGCGCCCGCAAACGCGTCGTCGCGTTCTCGACGGTGTACCTCTACGCCAACCAGCGCATCCTCGCAGCGAAAGACTCCGGCATCGACACCGCTGCCGAACTGGCAGGCAAGCGGGTGTGCGCCGTGCAGGGAACCACATCCCTGTCCACCCTCTTCGCCATGGCACCACGGCCGATTCTGGTGGCGGCAATGACGTGGACCGACTGCCTGTTGCTGCTGCAGCAGGGTCAGGTGGACGCGATCAGCACCGACGACGTGGTCCTGGCGGGACTCAAGGAGCAGGACCCCACCGTGGAGATCGGCGGGGTGAGTCTCGCGGTGGAGCCGTATGGCATAGGAGTCAACAAGGACAACATCGATCTCATCCGCTTCGTCAACGGCGTGCTCGAACAAATGCGTACCGACGGCACCTGGCAGCGTCTGTACGACCGCTGGCTGCGCAGCCTCGGACCGTCACCCGGCCCGCCCGCCCCCCGGTATCAGGACGGGTGACTGCGATGACGTCATTGGACCAGATCGATCGCGAGATCGACACGCAGACAGCTGAACTCAGCTCTCTGTCGGCTGCATTGGTGGAGCTTGACAGCCATGATGGTCTCGAACACGTGCGTCGCTACCCGCCGACCGGGGTCACCGCGCAGCGCTGGGACGCGTTGAGGCCCGCGGTGTACCAGATGTGGGAAGACCTGCGCCGGATGAGCTCGATCCTCGATGCTGTGAGGGCGGTGCGGGCCGGCGACTCCGGACGGACCGAGGTGCAGGTCGTCGAGCTGAGCCGGCTTCTGCATCAACGTCCACTCGCGGTGACGCAGGACGGCATCTCGCTCGCGTCCTCCGCAGGCGGGGATCTCGGTGGGGCAGTCGAGTTCGTGGGGCTGGCCGACTCGGCGCGTCGGATCCGCACCGCGTTCCCCGCGGTCATCGATTTTCTCTGCGCGGTCGCCGAGATCAGCAGCCAGGTCGCGAAAGAGCTTGCACCCCTGATCAACCAACTCGATGCGCTGGGCGTAGCGATGCCCGAACAGATCACCGATCTGCTCGCCGTGTCGGCATCCGATCCGCTGTCGCTGACAGCCGACGACGTACGCACGCGGGTCGATCAGATCGCCGAGGGCATCGATCGGCGATCCGCCGAGTTCGCGGAAGATGCCGCAATGCAGTCCGACTGGCCCGCGGCGCTGGCGGTGACCGCCGCGACCCTGGACAACCTGCAGGACGCTGTCAACAGCGCGGCCGACGCGCGACGCCGGGCAGAGAGCAGAGTGGTGACCAGCCCCCTCCCAGTGCCGGGGGATGACGTCGGGGCACTTCGCAACAGGTTGCGTTCGTTCGTCGACCCCGACCCGGCCGGGTTGCGCGCACTGCGCGGCCTCATCGCCGCTGCACTGCGGAAAGCGCACGACAACGAGGTCCTTGCAGTCGGCCTGCTCGACCGACGCGCCGAGCTCAAGGGCAGGCTCAGCGCGTACGAAGCGAAGGCGGCGCGGCTCGGGATCGCTGAAGACCGGGAGGTGCTGGCGGCCGGGAGCTTCGCCGAGGGGCTGCTCGCCCACAGACCGTGTGATCTGCGGGCCGCCACCCGCGCGGTCACCGATTACCAGGAGATTGTCGCGCGAAAGCGGGGTCTGACATGACATGCACCGAACCTGGTTGCGGCGGAACCGTACTCGACGGCTACTGCGACGTGTGCGGCACCGCCCCCGCCGCGGAGTCCGCCAGCGTGGCGACCACAGCGCAACCCCTGAGCGTTGCGACGGCAGCGGCAGGCAACGGGAGCGTGCGCTCGGGGCGATCGTCACGCAGTGGGCCGTCGCGATCGTCAAGCTCGCGGGGTCGCCTTGGCGCGGGTATCGTCGCGATTCCCCGCATCCCCAAAGGTGACCCGGCCGAGGCCATCCTCACCGATCCGCAGGTGGCCGAACACCACCGCTATTGCGGAAATCCCGAGTGTGGCAGCGCTGTTGGACGCGGCAGAGAGGGCCAGCCGGGGCGCGCATCGGGCTTCTGCAGTCAGTGCGGCACCCGCTACTCATTCGTACCCAAGCTGGCCCGCGGTGATCTCGTCGGAGGGCAGTACGAGGTGCAGGGCTGTATCGCGCACGGAGGTCTCGGCTGGATCTACCTGGCGATCGACCGCAACGTGCACAACCGGTGGGTGGTGCTCAAGGGTCTGGTCAATTCCGGGGACGCTGACGCGATGGCCGCCGCGGCCGCCGAGGCGCTGGCGCTGGCCGAGGTGGAACACCCGAACATCGTCCGCATCTACAATTTCGTCGAGCACAGTGACAGCACCGGCATGCCGGTCGGCTACATCGTCATGGAGTACGTCGGCGGCACGTCGCTCAAGCAGATCCGCACGGCGCGAAACGGTCCCCTGCCGCCCGCACAGGCCGTCGCCTATATCATCGAGATCGCTTCGGCCATCGACTATCTTCACGACCAAGGGCTGGCCTACTGCGATTTCAAGCCCGACAACGTGATGCAGACCGATGAGCAACTCAAGCTCATCGACCTCGGTGCCGTCGTCGCCATGGACGACTGCGACTGTCCGATCTTCGGCACCCCGGGCTATCAGGCACCCGAGATCGCCTGGACCGGACCGACCGTCGCCACCGACGTCTACACCGTGGGGCGGACGCTGGCAGTCCTCGTGATGGACATGCCCCAGGAGAAGGGCCGATTTTCCGATCGGCTGCCTTCGCCAGAGTCCGTACCGGTACTGGCGCAACATGATTCCCTCTATCGCTGCATCGCGCGGGCCACCGATCCGGAGCCGTCGCGGCGTTTCTCGTCGATGGAGGAGATGGCCGATCAGCTCACCGCGGTGCTGCACGAGATCGCCGCGGCCGACGGCGCTGCCGTGCCCGCACGGCAATCGCGCCATTTCAGCCCCCAGCGCGGACTGTATGGTGCCGGGCATCGCGTCGTCGTGAATCCCGCGGAGGTGGTCGCTGCCCTGCCCGTGCCCGTGGTGGACCCACACGATCCGGGTGCCGCGGTCCTCGCCACCACGTCCGGCACGCCTCCGGCGCAACTCGAATACGCACTGGAGCTGGCGCGCGGCGGTGCGCAACAAGCCAATCGGTCCTCGGTCGAGGTGCCGCTGCGTCTGGTCCGGGCAGCGCTCGAGTTGGGCGATTCGGCGGATGCCCGACGTCGCATCGCGGAGTTGAGCGAGGTGCTCGCCGACGACTGGCGGATTCCATGGTACCGGGGCCAGTGCGCGCTGCTCGAAGGCGATCACGACCAGGCGTACAAGGACTTCGACGACGTCCTCAGCGCGCTACCCGGAGAGCTCGCGCCCAAGATGGCCCTCGCCGCCACCGCGGAAATGCGGGCGTCCTTCTCCGAGGCCACCCGGTATTACACAACGATCTGGCGCACCGACGACAGCTACATCAGCGCTGCGTTCGGTCTTGCGAGACAACAGGCGCGGGCCGGAGACCGAGCCGGCGCGATCGCGACCCTCGACCGGATCTCTCCGGCGACAGCGTATTTCACGTTGGCAGGCACCACCGCAGTGGAGATCCTGCTCGACCAGCAGTCGTGCGGCGGCCTCGAAGAACGGACGGTGGCCGAGGCCGGCAGACGTGCCTCTGCGGTGGATCTGCAGTCCGCAGCGGCCAAAGCGGCGGTCCACCTCAAGATCCTCACCGCGGCGTTGAGTTGGCTCGAAGCAGGCAATACGGCGACGACGACGCGGCTGCTCGGCAGTGACTTCACGGAGCGGGGGCTGCGGGCGGGGATGGAACGCTGCTACCGCACCCTCGCCCATGACTGCGACGACCTCTGGGAGCGCATCGAATTGGTGGAGCAGGCCAACACCGTGCGGCCGAGGACGCGACTATGAGTGGTGATCAGACGAGGTGCCGACGGTGTGCCGCGCCGGTGACCGCCGACGACCGGTTCTGCGAGAGCTGTGGCAGCAGCTTGGCGGTCCTCGCGCAGGCCTGTGTTCCATCCCGGCCCGATTCCCGCGAGGGAGCCTGCAAGGACTGCGGCAGTGAATCTTTCGCCGACGGCTACTGCGCGGTGTGCGGGAATCTGCACACCGGGCCCGACCGGGATGAAGCCGGCGTCGGCGGCATCGCGTTGATCACCGACCGCGGGATCGGACACCCGCGCAACGAGGACTCCGCCGCCGCAGGGGTGACCGGACCGACCGGACAACGCGGTTCGGCGATGGCCGTCGCCGTCTGTGACGGCGTGTCGGCCTCCCCCGCGGCCCACCTGGCCGCGACGGCCGCGTCGTCCGCGGGTGTCGATGCGATGCTGGCGGCACTGACCGCCTGCCGCACAGGGCCCGCGGCGGTCCTGGCCGGGCTGGCGAGTGCGGCAGAGGCCGCAGCGCGTACCGGGGGCGCGGATCCCGACACGGCACCGTCGTGCACCTACACCGGAGCTGTCGTCGTCGCGTCCGACGACGGCTCGGTGCGGATCAGCGTCGGTAACGTCGGCGACAGCAGGGCTTACTGGCTGCCCGATCCACCCGGCACCGCCGAACAGCTGACCTCCGACGATTCCGTGGCCCAGGAACTGATCACCGCAGGCGCGCACACGGACTCGGATGCCGTACTGGCAGGCGCCCACGTGCTGACCCGGTGGCTGGGTGGCGATGCGGAATCGACGCCGTGGCCGGAATCCAGCGTGCACACCATCGTCGCGACCGAGCCGGGTGCACTCGTTCTGTGTACCGACGGACTGTGGAACTACCTTCCCGGCGCCGACGACATCGCGCGGTTCTGCACCGGGGTGGACGCGTTCGCAGCTGCCCGCGCATTGGTTGACCATGCGTTGTCCGCCGGCGGCCACGACAACATCACCGTCGCCGTCGTACCGATCGGAGGTCATCATGAATTCAGTTGAGCCACAAAGCATCGGCGTCGACATCGATCACAACCCGTATCTCGCGGACGGGTCGGGAACCGTCGATGCGATCGTCAGCATCGCCTCGGCCGCGGTCGGTCCCGACGATCGCACTGACAGCAGCCAGGCACTCGAACGGATCGAGGCCGTCATCATCGACTGTTCGTCATCGATGAAGTCCCCGGCAGGGAAGTTCGATGCGGCCAAGGGCGCGACGCTGGCCGCAATCAGCGAGCTGCGCGATGGAACCTACTTCACGATCATCGCCGGAACCCACAAGGCCATCTCTGTCTATCCCGCCGACGGACCGGCGGTCAGGGCCTCCGATCAGACCAGAGCTGAGGCGGCGCACGCCATAGACGGTCTTCGGCCCGGTGGCGGGACGGCGATGGGCAGGTGGCTGGAGTGCGTCCGGGACGTCGCCGGCCAACATCCGGGGGCACTGGCCCACGCGATCCTGCTCACCGACGGCAAGAACGAACATGAGGAGCCCCATCAGCTCAGCACCGAAATAGCCCGCAGCGAAGGCGTGTTCACGTGTGACTGCCGGGGCGTGGGGACCGACTGGCAGGTCGCGGAATTACGGACCATCGCGTCGACGCTGCTCGGGACGGTCGACATCATCGCGGACCCGGCGCAACTGCCTGCCGATTTCGCGGCCATGATGCAGGCATCGATGGCCAAGACCATTCCAGACCTCACGCTGCGGCTCTGGACCCCGGCCGGAGCCCGCGTGGCATTCGTCAAACAGGTTGCGCCCACCGTCGAAGACCTCACCCATCGCCGCGTCGACGTGGGAAGCCAGTGTGGTGAATACCCTTTGGGCGCATGGGGAGCTGAGGAGCGCGACTATCACATCCAGGTCGACGTCGAACCTGCAGCGGTCGGGCGCGAGAAGCTGGCCGCCCGTGTGACGGTCCTGGCCGACGGCCAGACGCTCGCCGAGGGTCTGGTCAAGGCGACCTGGACGGCCGATACCACGCTGTCGGCGAAGATCAGTCGCCGCGTGGCGCACTACACCGGGCAGGCCGAACTCGCCAAGGCGGTCCAGGACGGACTGAGCGCCCGCAAGGACGGCGACGACGTGAAGGCGGCCGCCACGCTCCAGCGGGCCATGGAGCTCGCCGTGGAGTCTGGCAACGCGGGCACGGCGAGGCTGTTGCGGAACGTGATCGAGATCGACGAGCACAACGGAACCGCACGGCTGCGCCGCACAGTCGCAGCCGCCGACGAGATGGCCCTCGACGCACGGTCCACCCGGACCGCGCGCGTGCGCAAGGAGGCCTGATGGCGACGTGCCCCGACGGCCACGCTTCTACTGCCGAGGACTACTGCGACGTGTGCGGAGCGCCGGTGGCAGACCCGGCGCCCTCAACACAACCGGCAGCGACGTGCCCCTCCTGCCAGGCACCCATAAGTGGACGTTTCTGTGAAGGCTGCGGCCATGATTCAGCGTTGCCCGCGCCACAGCAGGACAGCGAACCACCGTCGCGCAGTGAGCCCTCGCCGAACGGGTGGACGGCCCTGGTCACCGCCGACCGCGAATTCTACGAGCGCGTGCTGGCACGCGGCGGACCCGACTCGGTCGAATTCCCCGACTACTACCCCGAACGCCGCATCGCACTTCGCCGAACCAGAAACCTGATCGGGCGGCGCAATCGTGACCAGGGCGTCGAACCCGAGATCGACCTCGCCATCCACCCCGCCGACCGCGGGGTGTCCACTCAGCATGCCGTTTTGCGCGTCCAGGACTCGGGGCTCACCGTCACCGACCTCGGTTCGACGAACGGCACCAGCCTCAACAACAGCGACGACTACCTGGGGAACGGTGTCGAGACTCCGCTCCGCGACGGCGACCGGATCCATATCGGCGCGTGGACCACCATCACCATCCGGCAGGCCTGATCCCCATGCCTGACAATGCCGTCGGATCTACCCCGAGCGACCTTCAGATACGCGACCGGGAACTGCGCGACGCACACGAACAGTCCGCGGCCAGTCGCGAAATCCTTGCGGCGCTGGGCCGCGACGTCACCAATCCGGGGGCGGTGCTCGACACCATCGTCGAGTACGCCGCCCGGCTGTGCGGGGCTACCGCGACGCAGTTGTTCGTCGCCGACGGCGATGCGTTCCGCGTGTCGCGGGTGTCCGCCTCCACCCCCGAGGACTATCGCCGACATCTGATCGAGCATCCGATCGCGCGCAACAGATCATCGACGGTGGGGCGCGCAGTCGAGGATCGATGTACCCATCAGGTTGCCGACGTCCTCAGCGATTCGGGATACGGACGCCACGATCTGCAGAGCATCACCGGGTTTCGCACCCTGCTCTCAACCCCCATGATGCTGCAGGACGAGGTCGTCGGTGTGCTGTCGATGTGGCGCACCGACGTGGCACCGTTCGACGACCGCGACCGTGAGCGCCTCGAAGAGTTCGCCGTCCAGGGAGCGATCGTGCTGCGCCAGGTCGACCTGCTGCGCTCGCTGGAGTCCCGCGGATCCGAGCTCGCGAACAAGGTCGCCCAGCTGGAAGCCCTACGCGACGTCGACAAGGTGGTGGGCTCCAGCCTCGATCTCGACGAAGTCCTTGAGCGCATCGTCGGGAACGCCGTGCGGTTGACCAACCTCGGCTTCGGCGACATCACGCTACGCACCGACGGCGGTTCGATCCTCGAATACGACGAGGCGAACGACACCTTCGCCGTGCGGGGCACCTCCGGAACCAGCCCCGGAATGCTCGAACAGTTGCGCGCCATCACGATTCACCGCGAGTCCACCCTGATCGGCCGGACCGCATCCACCCACCAACCGGTACAGGTCCCGGACCTGGCTGCTGCCGAGCGCGACCCATACCTGGAGATCCTGTTCCGCGACGGATGGCGGTCGGTGCTCGCCGTGCCGATGTTGAGCGACGAGACGCTGATCGGCGTATTGGTGATCCGCCGCCGCGGCACAGGTCGCTTCCCGTCGGATGTCACCGGACTGCTGGAGACGTTCGCAAGACAGTCCGCGCTGGCGATCGTCAACGCCCGCCTGTACCGGGAGCTGGAGACCAAGACCCGGGAGCTGGAGATCGCCGGCAACCACAAGTCCGAGTTCCTGGCGAGCATGTCGCACGAACTTCGCACACCGCTGAATGCGGTGATCGGGTTCTCCGAGGTGCTGTTGGGCCGAATGTTCGGCGACATCAACGAACGCCAAGACGAGTACCTGCGCGACATCTGGAACTCGGGCCGCCACCTACTGGAGTTGCTCAACGAGATCCTCGACCTGTCCAAGGTCGAGGCAGGCCAGATGGTGTTCGAGCCGAGCACTTTCACCGTCAGCAGTGCGGTCGGCGACTCGCTTGCCATGGTCCGGGAGAGGGCCGCCGCCCACGGCATCGACGTCGCCGTGCACATCGACAGCGATCTCGACACCATCCACGCCGACCCGCTGCGCTTCAAACAGGTCCTGCTGAACCTGCTGTCCAACGCGGTCAAGTTCACCCCGGATGGCGGTCGCGTCGCGGTCGGTGCCCGACGCGCGGAGACCGATCTCGTGGTCACCGTCTCCGACACCGGCGTCGGCGTCGCTCCTCAAGACCGGGAACGGATCTTCGAATCCTTCCAGCAGGGCAGGCGGGGACCTTCGAAGGGAGAGGGCACCGGCCTCGGGTTGACGCTGTCGCGGCGCATCGTGGAGCTGATGGGCGGGCGGATCTGGCTGGACAGCACTGTGGGCGAAGGAAGTACCTTCAACTTCTCTATCCCTGTGTTTCCCTCGGAGGCACAGGCAGTCGCCGTCACGTCTCCGGTCCAGGGTCTGGTGATCGTGCTGGTCGACGACGATCGCGCTTCGCTGGACCTGATGGAGGTATACCTCGACGGCTCACGGGTCAGGACCATCCGGGCACGCGACGGCCTGCAGGCCCTTGACGTGGTCCGGCGGATCCGTCCGACCGGCGTCGTGCTCGACATCAAACTGCCACGCATGGACGGTTGGCAGGTGCTCGCGGAGATCAAGGCGGACCCCGCCACCGCCGCGGTACCTGTCGTCGTCGCGTCCGTGGTCGACGACCGGCCGCGGGCGCTGGCGCTGGGAGCCGATGCGTACCTACGCAAACCGGTCGGGCGCGACGAGCTGCTGGCCGCGCTGGTCCGTGCCCGGATATTGCCTGCCGCGGCAACCAGCGACAAGGGGGTGCAGTGATGGATGAACCGATCAACGTGCTGGCCGTCGACGACGAGCCGGTGAACCTGCGGCTGCTGGACGCAGTTCTGTCACCCAGGGGCCATCGGGTTCTCACCGCTCCGTCAGGAGCGAAAGCCCTTGCCCTGCTGCAGAACGAGCCGGTCGATCTGGTGCTGCTCGACATCGTGATGCCCGACATGGACGGCCACGCCGTGTGCAGGCAGATCCGCGCCAATCCGGACACCGAATTCCTGCCGGTCGTGATGATCACCGCAAGCGGCAGAGAACAGCGCCTGGCGGCGCTGCAATCCGGAGCCGACGACTTCGTGACCAAACCGTTCGACCAGAGCGAGCTGCTTGCTCGGGTCACCTCGCTGGCGCGGATCAAGCGCTACCACGACACGATCAAGCGGCAGGCCCGGGAACTGGCCGCGTGGAACGCCGAACTCGAAGTCAGGGTCACCCAGCAGGTCGCCGAACTGGAACGTGCCAACCGCCTTCGCCATTTTCTTTCTCCGCAGTTGGCGGAACTCGTTCTGGGCGAGGAGAAACTGTTGCAGAGCCATCGCCGCGAGATCGTCGTGGTGTTCGCCGATCTGCGCAACTTCACCCCCTTCGCCGAAACGAGTGAACCCGAGGAGGTGATGGGCGTCCTTGCCGAATACCACCGCGCCATCGGGGCCATCATGCACGCCTACGAGGGCACGCTGGAGCGGTTCACCGGCGACGGGATCATGGTGTTCTTCAACGACCCCGTCCCGTGTGACGACGCCGCCGAGCGGGCCGTGCGGATGTCGCTGGAAATCCGGGACGCGGTCAAGGAACTGTCCGCACGCTGGCGGCGCGACGGTCACGATCTCGCGCTGGGAATCGGGATCGCCCAGGGATTTGCGACTCTCGGCCGTATCGGCTTCGAGGGCCGGTTCGACTACTCGGCGATCGGCAGCGTCACCAATCTCGCCGCCCGGCTCTGTTCCGACGCCGCCGGTTGGCAGGTGTTGGTGACCGACCGGGTCCTGGCCGCCGTTGAAGACCTCGGCTGCACCTCGGAAGTCGTCGGCGACATGCAGCCCAAGGGATTCAGCCGCTCTGTGCGGGTCCACAACATCAGCGCACTACCGAAGGGGACATCATGACCGAAGCACCGGTCGCGGGTCGACCGCTCTCACAGCTGACCGAAGACGAACGCTATCAACGGTTCGACGATTTACAACGGTCCATGCCGGCGGTATGGGATGCCATGAGGCTCGACCTCGACGACGAATCGGTCGTCGTCGTTCCATCGGTGAGTCTTGCGCAGTCGAGCACCAGCCGCAGCGGCACCGTGATGCAGGCGATGGAGGAACGTGCACTGTTCCTGCTGCTGTTGTTGCGTCAGCCGCATTTGCGGATGATCTACGTTACGTCGCAACCAGTTTCGGAGTCCATCATCGAGTACTATCTCGGGTTGCTCCCCGGCGTCATCCCGAGTCACGCCCGAAGCCGGCTGACCATGGTGTCCGTCAACGACGCGTCGCCGGTACCGCTGAGCTCGAAGCTGTTAGCCCGACCGAAGCTGCTGCGTCAGCTCCGATCGCTGATCCCGAATACCGAACGCAGTCATCTGGTTCCGTACAACACCACGTCGCGGGAACGTGACGTTGCGGTGTCCCTTGGCATTCCGACCTACGGGGCAGACCCCCGGCACGCCGACCTCGGCAGCAAGACCGGCTGCCGGAGGTTGTTCGAAGACCTGGGCGTCCAATGTCCGGTGGGTGCCGAAGACCTTCACACGGTTGAGGAGATCGTCGCGGGTGTGCAGAGTATGCGCGCGCGGCGGCCGACTCTGACGCTGGCGATCGTCAAGCTCAATGAAGGGGTCTCGGGGGCCGGAAACGCATCGCTGGACCTGCGCGGGCTGCCCGAACCTGGTTCAGCCGAGGAGGCCACCGTGATCACCGAACGGGTGACAGCCCTTGTTCCAGAGTCCGAAGACCTCTCCGCCGCAGCCTATCTGAGAGACTTCGAGAGATTCGGCGGCATCGTCGAAGAGCGGATCACCGGCATCGAGCTGACAAGTCCCAGCGTCCAGATGCGCGCACTGCCCGACGGATCCGTCGAACTCCTGTCCACGCACGACCAGCTACTCGGTGGCGCCAGCGGTCAGCGCTACCTCGGTTGCATCTTCCCCGCGGACTCACGGTATGCGGTTGCGATCGCCGAGCCCGCGATGGTGATCGGACGCCACCTGGCCGGCCTCGGCGTCCTCGGCCGCTTCGCGGTGGATTTCGTCGTCGTCCAGGACTCTGACGGCACGTGGACGCCGTATGCGATCGAGCTGAACCTCCGTAAGGGGGGAACCACGCATCCCTTCCTCACCCTGCAGTTCCTCACCGACGGCACTTACAACGGCGAAGAAGGAATGTTCCGCACGCTCGGCGGCGCGGCCAAATACCTGGTTGCCACCGACCATCTGGAGGATGACCGCCTCAAGGCACTGAGCGTCGATGACCTGTTCGACGCGATCGTGCGCCACCACCTGCACTTCGACCAGTCGCGCCGGACCGGGGTGGTGTTCCACATGATCAGTTGCCTCACCGAATGCGGACGCGTCGGGCTGACCGCGGTCGGCGACTCACCCGAGGATGCCTGGAGCATCTACCAGGAGGCGCAGGAGGTGTTGCTGCGGGAGGCCGCCGATGCGCTCGCGGAGGACGCGGTCACGCGGTAGGGCAACGCCTGTCGCTCACCAACGCCTTGGTGATCGGCTTCAGCGGACGGTCGGCGGCATAGCCGATGGCGGGCTCGACTCGTTCCGTGTCGTGGAGCGCCGGATCGCGAGCGCCAGAACGCCCACCGCCAGACCGGCGCCGAGCAGGGCGGGCCAGAACAATGCCTGGGCAAACACGACCCTGCGGTGCACCTTCACGCCTTGCCGGGCGACGGAACTGGTCCTGCGGGCGATACTCACGAAATAGCTTCTCCTTTAGGGCGATTGAACGGGTCGCGGTCTCGACTTACCGCCGCCGAACGCCGTGAGCACCGCTGCACGCACGCTACGTCGCTTCTGCGGTTCTTGCGCGACCTCCGGCGCATCTACGGGCTCAGGCTCGGCGTCGAGCTCGGGCTCGGGCTCGGGCTCGCCGAATGTCACGTCGACCTGCTGAAAGCTCTTGGCACGTTGTGCTTCTGCCTGCCCGGAATAAGCTTTGCGGTCGGCATCGGTGAGGTCGACGTTGTCGGTGAACGGTGTCAAGAGTGCACGGGGATACAGGCGATCCACCCGCACCACGTTGATCTCCGCGCAGATCATCAGCGAAGTGGAGACCAGGTACAGAAAGGCCAGCATGCCCAGGACGATGGCGAAGACGCTGTTGGTCACGCTCGCGGACGCGACCACATGGGCCACATACGTCGCACCGAACCACTGCAGCATCTGCCACAACACCGCCGCCAGCACTGCCCCCGGCAAGACCTGACGCACCGTCAGCGGCCGCACCGTCGTCACCCGGAAGGCGACGACACACACGACGGTGTTCAGAGCCAGGGAACCGACGACCACTCCCGCGGTGCCGAAGAAGCCCAGGCCTGCCCAGTTTCTGCCCAGACCGGTCAACAGCGTTGTCGCGATGAGCGCCGAGCCGAGAATGATCAGCAGCAGCAGGCTGTGAATGCGCGACTTGATCGGGTCACGCCGGACGAACTTGGGAACCGACCACACCGAATCCATCGCGTTCTGCAATGCCTGGCCGACTCCGAGTCCGCCGTAGAGCGCGCCGAGGACGCCGACGACGACCGCCGTGGTTCCGCCGCTCAACGATTCGGGCCGGCTCAACTGGTCCCCGATCAGCGGGAACTGGCTGATCGCAGAATCGACGATCTCGGCCCGCCACTCCGGCCGGTTCCACAACACGACGCCGAGTGCGGTGGTGAGCAGGAACAACAACGGAAACAACGAGACGAACGCGTAGTAGGTGATCAACGCGGCGAGGTAGGTGCCCTGGTCGTCGATGTACTTGTAGACGACAGCGATGATGAAGCTCGCGATACGGCTTCGTTGTTGCACGCGATCCAGCCACTCGACCATCTGTGACCTCCCGCGAGCCGGCTGACGTGCGCCATCGCCAGGGTTTATACCCACACGCGGGGGTGTTGACGCAGTTCGTGAATACGGACCTCGAGTCGGGTCACCTCAGCGTGACGCAAGCCCCCGTCGTTGCAGGTGATCACGGAGGACGTGCCTGCCCTTCAGCGACTCCGGCCCGGCAAGCCGGGCCAGGACCCGTTGAGTCCAGTTGCCTGGCAGTCCGTACGTGGCGTTGTACCGAGCGATCCGGTCGTCGTACTCCGGCACGTGTGTATCCGCCGCTGCAGCGTCGTACCGCTCGTGGTGCAGCACCGCGTCCTGCCGTAAGCGCGGCTTGACACCGGCGTGTTCGGTCGGGTCCGGGACACCGACCGCCAGCCCGAATGCGGCGACGGTGTGCGGTGGCAGGCCCAGTTCGTCGGCGATCCGATCAGGATGGTCGCGCACGGCACCGACGAACACCGTTCCCAGGCCCAGAGATTCGGCGGCCACGACCGCGTTCTGCGCGGCCAGAGCGGTATCGACGAACCCGATGATCGTGGTCTCCAGGTAGTCGGCACCGTCGAGTGCAGCATCGGACCGCACCGCCAACCGGCGGGCCCGCCCGAGGTCGGCCACCCAGACCAGGAACAGCGGCGCCTCGTCGATGAACCGTTGGTCGGCCGCCAACGCCGCCAGCCGGGCCTTCCGATCTCGGTCGCGCACGGCGATCACACTCCACGCCTGCAGGTTCGACGACGTGGCCGCGGACTGCGCCGCCGCGACCAACGCAGCCAGCTGCTCATCGGAGACCGGCTCCGGCGCGAACTTGCGCACCGAGCGGTGCGCAAGCTGCAAAGCGACGGTGTCGGTGAGAAGCGCAGTGGCCGCGTCAGTAGCTCCGTACCTGGCGGCGAGGCTCACGACTTGTCGGCAGCGAGAGCGCCGACCGGCGCCTCGGTGCCCAGGTTCTCCGGGCGCTGAGACCGGTGCCCGGCGACCTGACTCGCGATCGTCTCCAGCCTCGCAACCTGCTCAGCGGAGAGTTCGACACCGACCGCGCCGAGGTTCTCCTGCAGGTACTCCGGGTGACGCGTCCCCGGAATCGGCACGACGTCGTGCCCCCGCGACAGCACCCAGGCCAGCGCGACCTGGCTTGGCGTCACGCCGATCTCGGAGCCGACCGCAGCGACGGTGTCGGCCAATTCACGGTTGCGGTCGAACGCGTCGGCGGCGAAGCGCGGGTGCTTGCGGTGCGTGCCGCTGATGTCGGCCTCGGTCTGCACGCGGCCGGAGAGCCACCCGCGCCCCAGCGGCGAGTAGGGCACGATGCCGATACCCAGTTCACGGGCGACGGGAAGGGCGTCGTTCTCGATATCCCTGGTGAACAAGGACCATTCGTTCTGGATGGCGGTGATCGGGTGGACGGCATGGGCTCGGCGCAACGTCTGCGGGCCCGGCTCGGACAGACCGATGTGACGGATCTTTCCTGCCTCGACGAGTTCCTTGAGTGCTCCGACGGTGTCCTCGATGGGCACCTCGGGATCGACACGGTGCTGGTAGTAAAGGTCGACGTGGTCGATTCCCAGCCTGCGCAGCGATCCTTCGATGGCGGTGCGCACGTAATCGGGTCGACCGTCCAGCGCACGGGGGTTGGTCGCCCGGTCGAGGGTGTTGCCGAACTTCGTCGCGATGGTCAGCGCGTCCCGGCGACCCCGGATCGCGCGGCCCAGCAGGATCTCGCTGAACTCCGGGCCGTAGATGTCGGCGCTGTCGAAGAACGTCACGCCGTGATCGATGGCGGCGTCGACGACGTCCCTGGCCAGTTTCTCCTCGCTCTCGTCCGCGGAGGTTCGAAAGCTCATGAACCCCAATCCGATTGTCGAGACCTCGAGGCCGCCGTCACCGAGCCGGCGAGTGGGAAGCGTTGTCATGGTTGTCCGTTTCTATCGGGTGGTGAATCGGTCGCGCGCCGCTCAGGCGGCGAGTGCGCTGGTGCGTAGTTCGAACAGCCGCCGGGCGTTGCCGATGCGGATCAGGTCCTGCTCGGATGCGCTGAAGCCTGCTGCGGCGAGGGTGGTGTCGATGTGGGTGCGTTCGGCGTCGCGGTGGATCGGCCAGTCACTGCCGACGATGATGCGTTGCGCGCCGAGAACGTCCCCGAGGTAGCGCAGGACCGGCGCACTGAACCGCATCGTGTCGAAGTACAGGTTCGCTCCCAGCGTGCCATCACCCGACTGCGCCCGGTACTGCGCCAATTGGTCGGCCGCGTAGAGCAATCCGCCGTGGCCGAGGGTGGTGAACACCAGCTGCAGGTCGGGCAGCCGGTTCGGGAGATCTGCGTGCAACGCGGACAGGAACGCCACCGCGTTCTGCAGACCGCGGCCCGCCGAATTACCCGCCCGCCCCGCGACCTGCCGCAGTGCGTCGACCTGTGGTGCGGCGACAGGATGGACGAATACCGGCACGGCCAATCGTGCGGCGAGCTCCAGTGTCGGCAGTGCCTCGGGGGAACCGAGGAACCGGCCGTGGCGCGCGGAGTCGAGAACAATGCCGTGCAGGCCGAGTTCGTCGATGGCGTAGCGCGCTTGCTCGGCGCCCGCCTCTCCGGAGTAGGCGTCCACCGTGGCCAGGCCGAGGAAGCCTGGACGATCCCGGACAGCGTCGGCCAGGTTGTCGTTGACGCCGTTGATCTCGGCGGTGCCGACGTCGCCGTCCGGGCCGAACAACTGCTCCAGAGGTGCGCTCAGGGCCCGCAGGTCGATTCCGTTGGCGACGGTTTCGGCCGCCAGCGCGTCGAGGTCCTCCCGGGGGTCGGGTTCGTCCGCGTCCAGTGAGGAACTGTGCTGCCAGCCGGCGGGACGCCAATGCGTATGGATGTCAAGGACATACGCATGATCGAGGGAGCTCATCGTGTTACCCCTCCTCCGTGCCGGACACGACGGGTCGCTGCGGGTCGCTGCTGTAGGCCGAGAACGACCCGGGGTACAGCGCGGCAGTGATCCCGAGTTTCGCCAGCCCGAGCACGGTCAGCGTCGCCGAGGTGCCACCGCCGCAGTATGCGCCGACCGGCGTCGTCCCATCGGCGCCCACGGCGGTGAGGCGAACCCGCAGTTGGTCGTCACCCAACAGACGGGACTGGCCATCGACCAACTGTCCGGCGGGCAGACTCCGCGCTCCCGGGATGTGCCCGCCACCCGACGCGCCCGCAAAGGCCTCGGCGTTACGCGCATCGACAAGGGCGCCGGCCCGTGCCAACGACGCGGCCTGGTCGGCGTCCAGCGTCGGCAGCGCACCGATGCTCACCGTGAAGGTCCCGGCCGCCGGCGCGGGCTCGTCGCCGACGAGTTCACCGCCTGCACGGACCCAGTCATCGGTCCCGCCGTCGAGCACCCGGACATCAGGCACACCAGCCCACCTGAGCGTCCACCAGGCGCGGGCAGCCAGTGCGGGGTTCTCCTGGCTGTACGCCACCACGATCGAGTCGGCGTTGATCCCCCAGCGCTGCACCGCCGCCTGGACCTGCTCGGCAGTCGGCAACGGGAGGTTCCCCTCCGCCGGCGACGGCGTGCCCACCAGATCGGAGGTCAGGGCCACCGCGCGGGCGCCGGGGATCCGAACCTGTCCCTCCGGTCTGCCGTCCCGCCACACCTCCAGCACGACGACGTCGCGGCCGGACTCGATCTTCTTGCGCAGCTTTTCTGCGGTGATGACGATGTGCTTGACGTCAAGCGACGGAATCGGGCTGCCGACGACAGTGTTTGACGTGGTCATTACTCGGACCCGTAGAAGGGCTGGCCGGATATCAGCTCGGACTCGCGGCCGTCGACGCCCTTGGGTACGTCACCTTCGAGCGTGACGCGGTACAGCACCCGGTCGTAGCCCAGGTGACCGGCATCGGGAATCGCCAGATGTGCCGTCGCCCGGTTGTCCCAGAAAGCGACGCTGCCTGGGGCCCAACGGAAGCGGACCGTGTACTCGGTCTTCGTCGCCTCCTCCCAGAACAGCTTGAGGATGGCCTCGCTCTGCGTCGGTGTGAAGCCTCGGATCTCGCGCGCCCCCCGGGTGAAGCCCGGGCTGACGAACAGGGCGCGCTCACCCGTCTCGGGATGCACCCGCACGGCGGGATGCCAGGCGGCGAGATTGGCCTCCTGCACCTTGCGCTCCCGCTGGCTACCCGCTGCAGCTTTGGTGTTGAACTGGTGCCTGATGTACAGCTTGTCGGCCAGCTCGCGCAGCTCGGTCGGCAGGTTCTCGTATGCCACAACGAGATTGGTCCACGCCGTGTCTCCGCCGTGCGGGGGCAGGATGTGAGCGCGCAAGATGGACGCCGCAGGCGGATTCACCAGCGCGGTGACGTCGGTGTGCCAGCTGCTGTCGTACGAGGTCTTCTTGCGGCCCAGCGTGGACTCGTAACGGCGACTGTCGATCGGCAGGATCTGCGGGAAGCCTTCGGGCGGGCTCTCCTCGTGCGGGTGCGCGGGGGTCACCTTGCCGAAGTTCCTGGCGAAGCTGACCTGCTCGGCGTGACCGATCTGCTGGTCACGGAAGAAGATCACCTTGTAGCGGAACAGGGCATCGCGGATCTCCTGCACGACAGCGGGTTCCAGCGGACCACGTAGGTCCACTCCCCTGACTTCGGCACCGATGTAACCGGCGACCGGGATGACATCCAATCCCGTGTCGATACCGCTGTCCTTGAGTTCGGTCATGGGCTGACTTTCTGATCGAGAGACGGGTGGGGGCGCACCCTCAGCCTGGGATCGTCATGTCCGCGAAACAACAACGATCGGCTACCGGAAACCTTCAGCGGTTCTTAACCGCAGCCGGGCACCCCGAAGTTTTCGTTAAGAAAGCCGGTAGCCCGCCGACGTTGATCACCTCAGGGCGGCGCACGCATCATCGTCGCAAGGCATTCGGCAATTCGGTCCGCACGGACGTGACGCGAGGAGAAAACAGTGAGCGATCTGGAGCTGCGCCGGCTCGGCGAGAACGGACCCGAGGTGAGCGTGTTGGGCTTCGGCGCGATGGAGTTGCGCGGCACGCCTCATCGCAACCCGCGCCCTCTCGACGAGTCGGTGGCCGCCGAGGTGCTCAACACCGTGCTCGACGAAGGCATCACCTTCATCGACACCTCCATCGACTACGCACTCAGCGAAGAGCGGATCGGGACCCACATCGGCTCTCGCCGCGACGAATACGTGCTCGCCACCAAGGCCGGGTGCCCGCTGGATTTCCAGCCCGACGCGACTCCCGGAAGGCCGTTGGCTCACGACTACTCAGAGAGCAATATCCGCGCGGGCGTCGAGCAGAGCCTGCGTCGGTTGCGCACGGACCGTATCGATCTGCTGCAGTTGCACATCAGTCCGCCGCTGGAAGTCCTGCGCAACGACAGCGTGGTCGAAACGCTGAGCGCCCTTCGTGATGAAGGCAAGATCGTCGCGTTCGGGGTCTCGTCCACCCTGCCCGCGATCGACGACCATCTGACCATTGACGATTTCTCCGCGTTCCAGGTTCCGTTCTCGGCGCTGGAACGCACGCTGGAGAGCCGCATCGAGTTGGCCGGGCGCCGCGGTATCGGCATCATCGTGCGTGGTGGGGTCGCTCAGGCGGGCAAGCGGGAGAAGCTCACTGATGACGGACGCCCGATCACGTGGGCGCAGACCGGACTCGACGACCTTCGCGGTGACGACAGCGAGCAGGGCTTCCTGCTGCGGTATGCGATCTCGACGCCCGGTGTCACCACCATCATCGCCGGAACCGCCGACCCGGACCACGTCCGGGACAACGTGCGTGCGGCCCGGCGCGGGCCGCTGTCGGCCGAGGTTTTCGCCGAAGCGCAGCGTCTGCTGGATCACGCCGGAATTACATCCGCGGTGATTCCTGCAGCATTGGCGCAATAACCCCAGTTCAGAGCCACTGCGGGCCGGCGCAGCGCTACTCGGGCGCTATCGCGCCGCCCGCCTGCTGTGCCACCATCACATCCGTGATTCCGGTGGAACTCTTCGCTCGACGCTACGTCGATCTGATGCGCTCCTGTAGTGCTGTCTGTTGCCGCTGACTGCGCGCCTCAAACCGAGAACGTTCGTCACACCCCCCAGCCGCCGTCGCGGCGATTCGCGCAACAGTCCCCAGCCCGGCACCGTCGTCGTGCCGACTACCCACCGCACCTGTGTCCGTGAGGTTTTGCAGCATGCCATCAGTACTCTCCCCCGCCGACCCGAAAGCCACTTCCCCATCGAAGGAGGTGCGCGATGCTTGACCTTCGCCGCATGATGCTGCTGTGCGACCTGGCCGACCTGGGGTCGGTCACCGCTGTCGCGGAACGCCGCGGCATCACGAGTTCAGCTGTGTCCCAACAGCTTCGCGTTCTCGAAGAGGAGGCCGAGGCGATTCTCTTCCGGCGGGAGGGCCGCACGCTCGGCCTGACCCGCAGCGGGCAGGTGCTCGTCGACCACGTGCGCCGCGTGCTCAACGCGGTCGACGAGGCGATGAGCGCGGTCGCCGCCACCCGGGACCGCACCGCGGGCCAGGTCGCGATCGGCGCATTCAACATGGGAGTCCCGATGTTGGCCGCGCCACTGATGCAGCGTCTCGGTACCACCGAGCCCGATCTTCGCATCGAGGTTCAGCAGGTCACGAGCTCGGATGCGTTGCGCCTGCTGCGCCAGGGCGAGATCGACGTCGCGATCACCTGCAGGTACGACTTCTTCGGTGACGAGTCGGTGGGCGGGCTGTCCAGCGAGGAGTTGTTGTTCGAGCCTCTGGTGCTGCTGGCCCCCAAAGAAGCTCACCTCCGGATCACCAAGGCCGGACTGGCCGCGCTGGCCGACGGTCAGTGGGTGACGGGCCCGCAGACCTCCGGCCTTGGCGCCGCCGTCCTGAGGGCCAGCGAGAGTGCGGGTTTCACACCACAGGTCAAGCATCGTCTCATCGGTGCGCAGAACATCTGCGATCTCGCCGCCACGGAGCTGGCGTCGGCGATCGTGCCGCGGCTGTCGGTACCGCAGCGACTCGAACACCTGATCGCGCCTGGCCTCGAACTTGGCGGCCGCACGATCAGCGCCGTGGTCCGGGCCGGCCGTCAGCGCGATCCCAACATCGCGACGGTGATGCGCACATTGCGGTCGATCGCCGCCGCGGCACTGCCCGAGGCGGCGAACGAGGAGCTCAGCGTCGCATCGTGACCGCTGCCGCGGGTCGGCTGCGATCAGAAGAAGCCGATCCGCGGCAGCGGGGTGTCGTTGACGAGGTTGTCGCCGAGCACACGCGCCTTGTACACGGTGGGATTGTGCGAGAACAACGTTCGCAGGTTCCGCCAGTGCCGGTCCAGGTGCGCCGAAGACCTGGTCGACGATGCACCACCGACGCCGAACAGGTCGCCACCCGCCCGCAGCGCCAATTCCTCGATGCCGACCTTGGTCTTCGCCGCCTGCACAGACGCCTCGTGCTCGAGCTCCTCGTCGGCGCGGCCGTGTTCAAAGGCGTACCGGGCCGCGCGGTCCTGCGCATCGGCGGCCGCCAGCACGGTGGCTTCGGCGACGAATGCGGTGGACGACAAGCCACCGATGATCTGCAGGAGTTGCGGATCGTGCCGCGGCTCCTCGGTCACGGCCCATGAATAGCTGCGACGCCTGGTGCGGACGACCTCGGCGGCGTCAGCGGCTACCGACCGCAGGATCCCCGCGGCGATCGCGTGCAGGATGAGTTGCGGCTGGGACTGGCGGGGTCGCTGCTGATCCTCCCAGCTCTCGAACGGGATGACCTCGTCGGGATGGACTACGACATCATCCAGAATGGTTGTGCCGCTTCCTGTCTGGGCTTGGCCGATGCCGTCCCAGTCATCGGCGTGGATCACGCCGGGGCGGTCAGCCGGGATCAGCGCGCTGACCTGCTTTCCGTCGGCGTCGTTGGCGGTGATCCGCAGGTAGTCGGAGTACAGGCTGCCGGTGCTGTAGAACTTGCGGCCGCGCAACCGGTACCGGTCGCCGTCGGCGACGAGAACCGTGTCATAGGAGTACGTCCCGGCGGGACGGTCGGTGAGCTCGGAATTCGCGCCGCCGAAGAGCACGCCGTCGACGATCTGTCCGAGCCACGGCCTGCCTTGCTCGGCATTGCGCCGTCGCAGCCGGTCTTCGACGAAACCCCAGTGCACACGCAGGATGTGGGGAACATCCGGATCGGCTTCGCCGAGCTTGATCACCAGGTGGAAGAAGTCACGCTTGCTGTAGCCGCCTCCCCCGAGTTCGGCAGGTACCCGGACTGCGCCGAGGCGGTGCTCCCGTACCAGCCGCAGCGCTGCGTGCGGCTGACGGTCTCCACCGGTTTCGGTGCGTCGGCGGCGGGCGTCGTCGGCGATCTCGTCGATCACCACCTGCAGTTCGGGTGAGTCGACGGCGGGAGGTCGCGTGGTGATCACGCCGGTCATCGAGGTGCTCCGCTCGGCCAGTGGGCAAGTGCCCGGGGATCGGTATCCAACGGGATCAGTTCATCGAGGTGCAAGCTCACCCGGTTGAGGTGTACCGCCCACCGGATCCTGTCACCGCCGTCCTCGACGGGCTCCCAGCGTTGCCGGTCGCGGTGGGTCGGGATCACCACGAGGACGCGGGACTGCGCCTCCCACAACAGAATTGCGTCGTATAGACCGGGGTGGTGATCGACCTCGATCTCTGCGTCCACCTTGCCGACGGGGTTGGCCTGATCGGGCGGGTTGCCCGTGTGCCAGGTCCAGGACCGCACCGACGACGCCCAGGTGAGCAGCTCACCACGGTGCACGTCGCCGAGGACCGCATTGCGGGCCCGCGAACCAGGAAGGGAAACGAGTAGCGGCACCACGACGCTGTGCCAGCGCAGCGTGGCGGCCAACGCAGGGTCGACGTCGGCAAGGTTGTCGATCAACGCCGCGCCGTCTTGCGCCGAGCGTGCCACCGCGGCGCCCAGTCGCCTGCCGATCAGGTAGTCGTGCGCCTCCCGCAGCGCTGCGATCCGCGTGCCGTCGACGCCCGGATGATCCGTCAGCGTCGTCGCGACGGGCAACGACGGGTCGGCCAGGATGTCCCGCAGCGCATCGGTGGCGGCGTCGTCCAACTGCGTGGTCACCGACATGGCTAGCTCCTGTGGTGTGGATAGGCGCGTTCCGCACGCGCCGGGATGCCGAACGTCGCTCGATGGGTGACGTCGAAGAACGCATTGATCCCGTTGCGCCTGCGTGCTCCGACCGACTTGTGGTAGTTGGACCCGTCGGCCCCGTTCATGATCGCCCGGGTGTTGTTGAAGTCGCGCAGCTCTCGCTGCAGGGAGACGAAATGTGTTCCCGGCCTGCCGTCGTCGATGGTGGCGAAGTCACGACGGTTGATGACAGGGACGTTGTCGACACGCGCCCGGGCCGCGGCCTGCGCGTGGCCGACGATGCCGTGCTCGCGCACGGTCTGCTCGTAGCGTTCGTAGTCGCTCGGCGCGTCGTCGACCAACGCTTCGGCGTCCGAGGCCGACACCGTCGGCGCGTACAGCAGTGCGGCCTGCTCGTCCCGGTCCCGCTGCTGCCAGCGGACCACATCGAGTTCGATCCTGCTCACATGCGCGGTGGTGCCCCCGGCCAGCGGCCCACGATCGATCGTGATGTTGGGTTCGGGCGCCTGGTTGCCGCGGTGCACGGAGTGAAACCCGAACAGCAGCGGCGAGGTGGCGGGAATTCCCAACTCGGGCAGCGCCTCGGTGGGCAGGCCCGCCCCGACGAAGCCGCGCCGGACCTCACGGACCGAAAGATGTTCACCCTGACCGGTGTCCGAGTTCCCGAAGAGGGTCTGCTCGGCGTCGTCGAGGATGTCCTGGTGGTCGCCGGCGAGGTGGAACACCGCGTCCGCGGTGTCGATGACGGGGTCTTCCCACCGCGACATCCTGGCTGCGGCGCCGATCAGGCCCACATGTTCGGTGTGGCGGTCCCACCAGCGCGGCCCCCAGCCGACCGTCGAGAGCAGACCGTCACGCCCGTGCGCGTAGCGGTCCTCCAGCTCGGTCAGCGCGGCCTCCAACTGCCGGGCTGCCGCCGGGCCGGGCCTGCCGATGACATCGACCAGGATCAGCAGGTGCCTGCTCGGCGGTACCGGTCGCCCGCGCTCATCGCGCCCGAAGGTCGCCTCCCACTCGTGTTGTCCGCTTGGGCGGCGGTGACCACTCACGCACCCACCGTCTGCAGTGCGTACTTGGCCTCGAAATCTGCGTCCAGACCCGAGAATTGGGTGGCCAGGTCGTCGATACCAGCGTCACCGGCACCGGGGATGCTCAAGTTGAAGATCGCTGCGGTTCGTCCCGCCGACACCCGCGGATTCTCCACCGCAGCCACCACCGCCGCGGCCACGCTGGCTGTGCTGACCAATCCATCGGCGTGCTGGTCCCCGCTCAGCCGGATCTGGTACGACGCGTCGTGGATCGTCGACAGCCACGTCGGGCGCAGGATCGTCCACGGATTGCGGCCGCCGCGCAGGTGTGCCTCCAGCGCCCGTAATCCCCACGTCTGCGGTTTCGCATTGTGGTGCGCCACACCGTGGCCGACGAGGAAGTGGGACACCAACACGACGTGAACATCCGGCCGATCGGCGCTCAATCCGTCAAGCAGCCGATGCCCGACGATCCGGCCCGCTTCGGCGCCGTCCACCGGCTGCCGCATCCCGGTTGCCGCCGCCGCGGTGGGCGCGATGACCACGACGTCGGCGAGCTCAAGCGCCGCATCGAGCTCATCACGGCCGACTCCGCCTTCGGCAGGACGCCAATACGAATGGCCGCGCTGATGCGCGAGTGCGACGGTCGCGTTACGGGAATTCCAGATCCCCTGCACGAAGACGCCATCGCGGCTATCGGCCTCGGCGAAGACGGGGGCAAGCTCGACGATGTTCGTCATGCCGATCAGCTTGCGGCAGCCAGGAGCGCTGATCAACGCAGTCCCACTACACCTTTCCCGTAGGCAAAGTGCGCTGATCTTTGCGCGCTGCGTCGATACGTTCTTCACCTGTCAGACCGTCTGCCGGCTCGGTAGACGCCCGAAACACACCGATACCACGGAGGGGTTCCCACGTTGGGTGGACGCCTGCTGCACCTGAACGCGTTTCTGATGAGTACCGGCCACCACGAGGCGTCGTGGCGCCTCCCCGAGAGCGACCCGTACGCCGCGACGGACGTTGCGCATTACCTACACCTGGCAGCCACCGCCGAACGCGGGACGTTCGACTCGGTGTTCCTGGCCGACAGTCCTCAGCTCAACGGCGACGTCGGGCGCCGGCCCCTGGGTGTTCTCGAACCTCTCACGCTGCTGACCGTGCTGGCCTCGGCGACCGAGCGGATCGGTCTGATCGCCACCGCGTCCACGTCCTACAACTCGCCGTACAACCTCGCTCGCCGCTTCGCCTCCCTCGACCACGTCAGCAAGGGGCGGGCAGGATGGAACATCGTCACCACAGCCACGTCCGAGGCGGCGCGCAATTTCGGCCTCGACGACCTTCCTGCGCACGCCGACCGGTACTCACGAGCAGACGAGTTCGTCCGTGTCGCCCAGAAGCTCTGGGACAGCTGGGAAGACGACGCGATCGTCGCGGACAAGAAGTCCGGGCTCTGGGGCGACAGCGCGAAGATCCACCCACCCGCGCACCGGGGGCAGCACTTCTCCGTCGAGGGTCCGCTGAACATTCCGCGGTCCCCCCAGGGATACCCCCTGCTGGTCCAGGCGGGCTCCTCCGAGGACGGCCGGGGTTTCGCGGCCCGCTACGCCGAGGCGGTGTTCACGGCCCAGCAGACCCTCGAGCAGGGCCTTGCGTTCTACACCGACCTGAAATCGCGCGCCGCCGCGGCGGGGCGCGACCCGGAGACCATCAAGATCCTGCCCGGCATCGTGCCGGTGATCGGCAGCACCGAAGCCGAGGCTGCAGCCAAAGACCGTGAACTAGAGGAGGCGATCGTGCCCGAGTATGCCCATCGACAGCTGGCGAAGACGTTAGGGGTGGCGATACACGAACTCGATCTCGACCGGCCGCTCCCGGCGGAACTGCTGCCCGAGGACGCGATCGAGGGCGCCAAGAGCCGATACACGCTCATCGTCGAGCTGGCGCGAAGTGAGAAGCTCACGGTCCGCCAGCTGATCGGGCGACTGGGCGGCGGACGAGGTCACCGCACCTTCACTGGCACGCCGGAACAGGTCGCCGACACGATCGAGGAGTGGTTCCGGGCCGGCGCCGCAGACGGTTTCAACGTCATGGCGCCGGTGCTGCCCTCGGGGCTGGAGCTGTTCGTAGACCATGTGGTGCCGATCCTGCGGGAACGAGGCCTGTTTCGCAGGGAGTACACCGAGACGACGCTGCGCGGGCATTACGGGCTGGATCGTCCCGCCAACTCGAATCTGCTCGCAGAGGCGGTGGCCGGATGACCGCCGAACTGACCCGTGCCCCCGAACTCGTCGAGGAAACACTCGCCGACGTGGCTGCCAGAGAGTCGCTTCGGCTGCTCGGCCTGGACGGTAACAACTGGATCGCGCACCGTGAGGATGTCGACCACGACGTCGCGATCATCGGTGGCGGCCAGAGCGGCATCACCGTCGCGCACGCGCTGCTCCGCGCCGGCGTCGCCCGCGTCTCGGTGATCGACGCCGGACGGTCGGAGTCGGACTCGGCATGGCGGGCCAGAGCGCGGATGCGGACCCTGCGCACCGGTAAGACGATCTCGGGCCCAGAGCTGGGAAACGCGGCACTGTCCTTTCGCGCCTGGTTCGAAAGCCAGAACAGTACAGCCGCTTTCGACGACATCGACCGGATCCCCACCGTGGATTGGGCCGACTATCTGGCATGGTTCCAGCGGCAGACCGGAGTCCAGATCCGCCGCGGGGTGCGGGTAACCGACATCGCGCCGGCCGATACCGGACTGCGCCTGAGCCTCGAGGAGGACGGGCAACGCTGGACCGAGACGGCACGCAAGGTCGTCCTCGCCGGTGGTGTCGCAGGCACCGGCGGCCCGCATGTCCCCTCGGTCCTCACGGACCTGCCGCGGTCGCTGTGGGCGCATACCGCCGACGCGATCGACTTCGGGGCGCTGCGCGGGCGCTCGGTCGCGGTACTCGGGGCGGCGGCCTCGGCCTACGACGCCGCGGCCACCGCGCTGGAGGCGGGTGCCGCGGAAGTCCATGTCTACACGCGACGGCCCGAGGTCGTGGTCGCCAATCTGGCCAACCGGCCGAACCCGTTGGTGCAGGACGTCTTCCATCTGCTTCCCGATGCGCAGCGGTGGGAACTGCGCTGGAAGGCCTCCGCGCAGGGCGCGAACGTGCCCGAGGATTCGGTCCGGCGTGCGGCGGCGTTCGACAACTACCACCTGCACGTGTCCGCTCCCTGGACGTCGGCCTCCGAAGCCGACGGCCGTGTGCTCGTCGAAGCGGCGGACGGTGCCCGAAGCTTCGACTTCGTCATCGCCGGTACGGGGTACCAACAGGATCCACGCACCCGCAGCGAACTCGCCACCATCGCACCGCACATCGCGCTGTGGCAGGACGTGTACACCCCGCCTGCGGGCAGGGAGAACGAATTGCTCGGCGTCGCTCCGTATCTCGGCCACAGCTACGAGCTCACCGAGAAGCAGCCGGGCACCGCACCGTGGCTGTCCGACATCCGTGTGTTCAGCATCGGGGCCAACGTCAGCTTCGGGCGACCTGTCGGCGACGTCCCGAGCCTGCGCATCGGGGTGCCTCGGCTGGCGCAGTCCATCACCCGCGACCTGGTTCTCGAAGATCTCCGCAATGCGGAGTCGTCACGATGACAGCACCGTCGGACCCCGAGCTTCTCTGGTACATCCCCAATACCGTCGCGCCGGGCCATCGCGGCGACGACACCGTGGACGGTTGGGGCAGCCTCGATTACTCGGTAGGTCTGGCGTCGAGCGCTGAGGAGCACGGCTGGGGCGGTGCGCTGATCGGGACCGGATGGGGTCGCCCGGATACGTTCACCGTCGCGACCGCGATCGCGGCGCGCACCACCCGGTTCACGCCGCTGGTGGCCATCCGGCCCGGCTATTGGCATCCCGCGCACTTCGCCAGCGCCGCAGCCACACTCGATCGGCTCAGCCGCGGCCGGTTGTTCATCAACATCGTCAGCGGCACCGACGATCTGGCCGCGTACGGCGACGGCGAGTTCGACAAGTCGCGCCGTTACGACCGCACCCGCGAGTTTCTCCAGCTGGTCCGCAGGCTCTGGCATGACGAGGACGTGACGTACCGGGGCGAGTTCTTCTCTGTCGAGCATTCGACGGTGGCGCCGCGGCCGTTCGCGGCGGAGACGGGCCGTCATCCCCGGCTGTACTTCGGTGGCGCGTCCGACGCCGCCGAGGCTGTCGCGGCGACCGAAGCAGATGTCCAATTGTTCTGGGGCGAGCCCCTCGACGGTGTCGCCGAACGGATCGAACGGCTGAGATCGCTGTCCGACACGCTCGACCGGGAGCACGCCCCACTGGAGTTCGGCCTCCGCGTGACCACGTTGGTCCGCGACACCACCGAGGAGGCCTGGCGCGACGCGGAAGCGAAGATCGCCACCATCGCAGGCCGCCCCGACCTGCACGGCCGCAATCCCCGTGCCGCCGTGGGTCAGCAGCGCCTGCTTGACCTCGCCGACCGAGGAGAGGTGCTCGACTCCTGCCTGTACACGACCCCCGGGCGATTCGGTGGTGGCGGCGCAGGAACCACCTGGCTCGTCGGCTCGGCAGCCGACGTCGGCACGGCGTTGCAGCGCTACGCGGATCTCGGCGTCACCCATTTCGTGCTGTCGGATACGCCGTACCAGTCCGAGGTCGCCAGAATCGGCGACCAATTGCTGCCGCTGCTGCGCAGCCCGGTGGCTTACTTCCCACTGACACCACGAAAGCCCACTGACACCACGAAAGCCGACTGACACTACGAAACCGAGGTGCCAACGTGTCAACGTCCCACCGACCGATCGTCGTCTATGGAGCAGGAGCGATCGGCGGCCTGATCGCGGCACGGCTGCATCTGGCAGGCCAGGATGTCACCGCCGTGGCACGCGGCGCCCACCTCCACCAGATCCGCGCCGCCGGCCTCCAGGTCGTCACCGGGACGGGCACCGAGACGGTCCCGCTTTCCGGCGCCGCCGGGGCGGCCGAGATCGACTGGACCACCGACCCGGTGGTGATCCTGGCGGTCAAGAGCCACCAGACCGCCGCGGCCCTGGACGACCTGGCCGCACACGCCGGCGTCGACACCCCGATCTTCGTTGCGCAGAACGGCGTGGCCAACGAGTCTGCGGTGCTGCGTCGCTTTGTCAACGTCTACGGCGTCGCCGTGGTGGTGTCTGCCGCTCATGTGGAACCCGGAGTCGTCGTCCAGCAGAGCGCCCCGGTGGCCGGAATCCTGGATCTCGGAAGGTATCCGAGTGGCGGAGATGAGACCGCCGAGCAACTCTCGGATGCTCTGCGCGGCGCGCAGTTTCTCTCTGAGGTCCGCAAGGACATCATGGCGTGGAAGTACCGCAAGCTGGTCGCGAACCTCGGCAATGGGGTGACCGCGGCGTTCGTGCCGGGCGCCTCGGCCGATGAACTGGTGGCACGCGCCCGCGCCGAAGCTGAGCATGTCCTCGACTCCGTCGGTATCGCCTACATCAGCGCCGAGCGGGACAGTCAGCGTCGCAGAGATTTTCTGCGCGGGCGGTTGCGCGACGACTACTACGGATCCACCTGGCAGAGCGTGGTCCGCGGGCACACCGATGTCGAGACCGATTGGTTCAACGGTGAAATCGTCCTGCTCGCGAGACTTCACGGGCTATCCGCGCCGGCCAACGAGGTCATTCAGCGCGTCACGGCCGAGCACGCCCGCCATGGCAGGCCACCGCGTTCACTCGACGCGGCAGAGGTGCTCGCCGGACTTGCCGGACGCGGATCGCTGACCAGGGCCGGATGAGAACTTAAAGATCGTCGCGGTATTTATCTCTTGTACGGCTAGGCAGGGCACCGCACCATGAATCAACCCAATCATCATCATCGTTTTTCGAAGTAGGTCGACATGGCACAACCCGTCGCACCGGTGCGTACCCGGATCCGCCGCGGCACAGCAGCTCTGCTGGCCGCGGTCATGGCGGCGGGGTTCTTCACCGGCTGTTCGGCGGGCGACGCCGAGGCCTGACAGACACCAAGATCTGACCGGAATCCTGGCACGCAGGTGAGCAGCCTTCGGGAGGCACAGCGAATGTGTAGCTGCGCTTAAACATTCCGGTAGTCACATTTCCTTGTCGGCCGACTACGCCGAACCGACGATGATCCTCACAGGATCCTGTTCGAACACTATCAGCCCCTGAGAGGCACACGATGAAGTCACACAACCGCTTCCGGAAGGGCGTCACGGCGCTCGTCGTAGCCGCCATGACAGCGACAGCGCTGGTTTCCTGCTCCTTGAGCGATTCGACTCAGGCGCAGGAGGTGGTCCCGTCCGACCCGAATAATCCCGTCCACTTCAAGTGGGTCGAGGCGAAGAACGCCCCCTCTCTGGTCAAGATCGCCGACGAGTTCGGATTGTGGGAGGGCACCGGTCTGCGCCCCGAGTACCTGGGCGACGTCGACTCCGGACAGCTGCCCGCCCTGCTGGGCACCGGGGATGTCAGCTTCGCGTCCTTCATGTTCAACCGATCCCTGTCGGCGGTCGCCGCAGGAGTGGATTTGAAGGTCATCGCCTCGCGGACCTACACCACCCAGGACGAACCGCACATGGAGTACTTCGTCAAGGCCGGTTCGGACATCAACGAGAACAACCTCAAAGGCCTTGAAGGCAAAACGGTTTCCTTGAACTCGCTGAAGGGCTGCGCTGAGTTCATCCTGAAGGACTTCCTGGTCAAGAACGACGTCGACATCACCAAGGTGAAGTTCCTGACCCAGGCCGAGAGCCAGATGCCGCAGTCACTGGAACAGGGCGAGGTTGCACTGGCCGTCATCCACCCGCCACTCAACGGGGTGCTGCGCACCGATCCGGCACTGAAGGTCGCGTTCTCGGACTTCAACAACTCCGGTAACGACGGCGGGCTGGCGCCGATCAGCGCCAGTGGCGAGTTCATCCGCAAGTACCCCGAACAGACCCGTGAGTTCGTCGGCGTCCTCGCCAAGGTCGCCAACTGGGCCAACGCCCACCCCGAGGAGTACCGCGAACTGGTCGCCCGCCTGACCGGATTCCCCAAGGAACAGATCACCAAGTACTACTTCACCAACAACCTGATCCTGGACAAGCAGCAGACCGGCTTCTGGTGGGGACTGGCGGAGCGCGTCGGCACGCTGACTCCCGAAGAGGCAGCGCTGAAGCCGGAAGACGTCGCCACCAACGAGTTCAACCCGTACGCGAAGTCGGCCGCGCTGATCGAATCGCAGGCCGACAACACCGAAGTCCTGACCGACACCGAGATCTGAGGATTACCTGGCGCTCTGGCGCCGAAGGAGACCGACATGGCACAGCCACTGATCGACCTGCCCACCGCTGAATCCACCGACCGAACCGTCAAGATCCAGTCCAAGGGCCTGCACAAGGAGTTCCCCCATATCGGCAAGGGCCGCAAGGGGGAGAAAGCCTCGGTGATCGAGGTCCTGCGCGACTTCGATCTGGACATCCACGAGGGCGAGTTCGTCGCGCTGCTCGGACCCAGTGGCTGTGGCAAGTCGACCTTCCTCAACATTCTGGCCGGTCTGGAGAGTTACAACGGCGGCCAACTGCTTCTCGACGATGCCGCGGTGCGCGGGGTGAACAAGAACGTCGGCGTGGTGTTCCAGAGCTACGCCCTGTTCCCCTGGCTGTCGGTGCAGAGGAATGTCGAGGTCGGTTTGAAGGTGCGGTCTGTGTCGTCGACAGACCGCCGCAAGATCTCCGACAGGATCCTCAAAACCGTTGGGCTGGAGGACTTCGCACATCTGCTACCCCATCGGTTGTCCGGCGGCATGCGCCAGCGGGTGGCGATCGCCCGCTCGCTGGCGTACGACCCCGACGTCCTCGTTCTCGATGAGCCGTTCGCCGCGCTGGACGCCCAGACACGGGAGTTCCTGCAGAACGAGCTGCTCCGGATCTGGGAGTCCGGCTCCAGGAAGAAGACCATCCTGTTCGTCACCCATTCGATCGACGAGGCGATCTTTCTGTCCGACCGCATCGCGGTGATGACGAAGCGCCCTGGCGCGGTCAAGGCGTTGATCGACGTGAATCTCCCCCGCCCGCGCAACGACGACTCGCGCGCAAGCGCGGAGTTCGGGCGGATCCGGGGTCAGGTCGCCCAGATCCTCAAGGAGGAGGTCGAAGTTGGTAACAACTGAAGTCCCCAGCACACAACACATATCGGTCCCTCCGACCGCGGAGTCGGGGGCGGTACCACCTCCGAAGCTGTGGCGGGCGTGGCTGGCGAAGTACGACAAGTACCTCTACGGCACGCTGGGGGTGTTCGGATTCCTCTTCGCCTGGTGGGCGGCCACCGCGACCGGTGTTCTCGACCCCAAGTTCCTGACCCCGCCGCAGAAGGTGATTGCGCAGCTGATCGAAGGGCTGTCCTCCGGAGGTGAACTGCGCGAACAGGTGTGGCCGAGCCTGCGGCGCGGCCTGTCCGGTTTCGCCATCGGCACCAGCCTCGGCGTCGTCGCGGGAATCCTGGTGGGCTCCATCCGACCGCTGGAGAAGGCGTTCGAGCCTGTTCTCCTGTTCTTCAGGAGCCTGTCCATTCTCGCGCTGTTCCCGGTCTTCCTGCTGTTCTTCGGGATCGGCGAGGAATCCAAGGTGGCGATCGTGACGTGGGCGGCGTTCTGGCCGGTGTTCATCAGCACGGTCAACGCGGTCAAGGGTGTGGAGAGGATCCTGGTCAACGCTGCCCGCACTCTCGGCGCCGACAGGGTCTACATCTTCACCCGGGTGGTCCTGCCCGCCTCGGTGCCCAACATCTTCCCGGGCATCCGGCTGGCCGCCTCCTACTCGTTCACCGCGCTGGTCGCCGCCGAGTATCTCGGCGCCACAGAAGGAATCGGCATCTACATCCGATCCAGCCAGGAGGGCTATCAGATACCCGCGATGTACTCCGGGATCGTGGTGCTCGGCATCATCGGCGTGACCCTGAACCTCGTCCTGGCCGCCGTCGAGAAGCGTGTCACCGCATGGCAACTCGGCCTCACCAGCAAGTAGCACATCCGTTCCCATTCCCCTGCTCGCTCGCCCCGTTCCTTCGTCGCTCCGCTCGCCCCGTCCACCATCCAGAACGGAAACACATGACCGAGCTTTCGGTACTCGACCAGGTGCCCATCCCCCGGGGCGCCAACGCCGGTGCCGCGATCCGCAGCAGCATCGAGTTGGCCCGCTACGTCGAGGATCTCGGCTTTCGCGGGTACTGGTTCGCCGAACATCACCTCGACCAAGGCCGCGCGTCGTCGGCGCCGGCGATCCTGATCGCGCTGGCGCTCGAGTCGACCCGAAGCATCAGATTGGGCTCGGCGGCTACGGTTCTGCCGTTCCACACCAGCCTGGAGATCGCCGAGGAGTTCGGCTCGCTGGCGGCCGTGGCTCCTGGACGGGTGGTGCTCGGTCTCGGCAGATCCAAGCAGGGGTATGGAAAGTCGGCGCCGTACCGGGAGATCAGCGAGGTGCTCGCCGCGGTCACCGCCCTTCCGGGAACGCAGGAGCGCGACGTCGAGGTTCCGGCGAACGGCTCGGACTTCCTGTTCGAGCTGCTCGGCTACCTGTCGAACGCGCCGCTGTCGGTGCCCGGATGACGAATCCCGGATTCGCGAGATCCTCAACTACCTCGAGCGGCCCGTCGCAGTCGTCGGCGGCGAAGAGTACCGGGTGTCGCCGGGCTACCAGGAGGACCTCGGCCTCGCGGTGTTCGGCGGTGAATCCGGTTGGAGCGCAACGCTCGCCGCGAAGTTCGGTCTTCCGCTCTACGTCAATGCCCACAGCATCAAGAACGACATCGTCGGCACCGTGGCCCGCTACCGCGAGCATTTCCAGCCGTCGAAGCGACTCGGCGCCCCCTATGTCGGGGTATCTGCCCATGCCATCGCCGCGGACAGTGCCGACCAGGGGCGCACGCTGGAAGAGACCTTCCTGCGCACACTGGCCAGCCTCCGGACCCGGGGCACCTACCTGCCTTCGGAGCCGGCCACCGGAGACGGTTTCGCCGTGCCGGACAGCCCGAAGTTCGCCGACTCCCGCGCACTGAGCTTCGCCGGTGACGCGGGCTCGGTCGTGGAAAGGCTGCGCGCACTGACTGACAGTGTTTCCGCCGACGAGCTGCTGATCAGCACCATCGTGTACTCCCCCGAGGACCGCCAGACGTCCTACCGCCTCATCGCCGAGAACTGGAACCAATAGTCATGTCCTACCTGCAGAGAACACGCCGACTCGTCGCGCTGTCCGCGGCAATCACCGTGGGTGCGTTGATCGCCGCGGCGCCTGCGGCGGCGCATGTCCGTATCGACGAGGGGCTGGCACCCCCCAAGGGTGGCTACGGGATCGTGCGGCTCATCGTGCCGACCGAATCCGCTGACACATCCACCGTCGGCCTGACCGTCACGCTGCCCAAGGCCGTCGACCTGGCGACGGCGCGCACGCTGCCGATCGCCGGGTGGACCGCGACCGTCCAGACCGAGCCGGCAGGAAACAGCCAACGGGTCACCACCATCACGTGGCGTGCCGTCGACCACGCCAACGGGATCAAGCCGTCGGAGTTCGGCCAGTTCACGTTCTCGGCGGGACCGTGGCCGGAGAACGTCGACACCGTCGCGCTGCTGACAGACCAGACCTACAGCGACGGCGAAGTGGTGGCCTGGAACGAGATCGCCGTCGACAAGGACAGTGAGCCGGAGCATCCGGCCCCGGTCGTCACGCTCGGCGCTGCCGAGGGCGGCCACAACCACGGCAACGACGGGCACAGCACCGCGCCCGATCCGGCCGCGGCGCTGTCCTCCGAGGCGGACCGGCAGCCGATCACCGCCGACGTCGCCCACGCCTCCGCAGACCACACCGGTGGCGAATCCTGGTTCTGGCGGATCACGTCACTGGCCAGTCTGGTGGTCGCCCTCGGAACAGCCGGTTTGCTCGCTCTGTCGCTGCGACGACAGCGTGGCACCGGGTCCCCGTGAGTGTCGCCGGGAAGCCGCACGTTCCGAATTCTGCTGTGGACACTGATGATGCTCACCACGACGGCAGTCGCGGTGGGGACAGCCGCCCCCGCGGCCGCGCATGCCACGCTCATCACCAGCACCCCCGCCGATGGCGCGCAGTCCGACGAGTCCCCGGCAGTACTGAGCTTCGAGCTGAGTGAGCCGGTGTCTCTCGTCGAAGGTTCCGCACAACTCATCGATGCCGACGGCACGCGCTATCCGCTTGCCTCCCAACGCCTCGACGAAGGGCGCACGCGCATCCTGATCGAGCCGGCGGAGGCGTTGTCCGACGGTGCCTACCTGGCCACCGCGCGCGTCGTGTCCGCCGATACCCACGTCGTCTCGCTGTCCATCCGTTTCACCGTCGGCACGACGACCGAACAAGGCGACTGGTCGGAGCTGGGTGGGCAATCGGTGGTCGACCGCTCGATCGTCCTCCCCGTGAAGATCGTGGTCTACCTCGGGACTGTGCTCTCGGCGGGAGTGCTGTTGGCCACGCGCTGGGCCTGGCCCGACGTCATCGGGTCGCGCAGATTCTCCGTGGTCTATCGGATCGGGTCGATACTGCTCGCGGGTGGACTACTCGGCCGGTTCCTGATCCTGGTCGTCGAACAGGCCGGAGGCCTGTCGGACGCTTCGCCGGAAACGATGTGGTCGGCGGTGACGACGATCGTCGCCACCCCATTCGGCACCGCACTGGCGGCGGCCGTGGGCTTGGCCGCGCTGACGCTGGCCTTTCCGCCCAACGGACATCGCCCGACGCAGATCCTCGGACTCCTCTACGCGGCGACGGCCATCACGGCCGTCACACTCGGCGGGCACGGCGGATCCACCGACCTGTGGCCGCTGCCCTTCCTTCTCACGTTCGTCCACGTGTACGCCGTCGCGGTGTGGTTGGGCGGGGTGAGCGCGATGGCACTGGTGACGAAAGCGCTTCCGGCTCTGCAGCGCTGGCACCGGGTGGCGCTCGGACACGTGGCGCTGCTGGTTGCCGCCGGTGTAGTTCTCGCTGTATTCCAGGTGCGACCGCCGGCCGCCCTCGTCACCACGTCCTACGGCCTGACGCTCACCGCCAAGGTCGCGGTCGTCATCGCCGCGATCGCGGCAGGATACGTCGTCTACCGAAAATCCCGTGCCGCCGCGTCTACAGCGCGCAGCCGCACGCTGGTGGTCGAGGCCGTCTTCGCGATCGCGGCCATCGCGCTGACGTCATCGCTGTCGTCGCTGACGCCGGCCAAGGACGGCTACACCACCGATGTCGCCACCACCGTCGACTTCGGCAATTCCGACGTCCTCGACGTCGGCATCGACACCGTGCGCCGCGGCACTCAGGTCATCACGGTCGGGTACGCGGGACCCGATGCCGTCGACCTCGGCGTCGAATTGTCCTCGGCCCAAGCCAATGTCGCGCGGCTTCCGGTGGAGATGTCGCCGGTCCGATCGGACAACGGCGAAGTCCACTGGCGCAGCGATGGTTTGATCGTGCCGTCGGCGGGACGCTGGAAGGTGACGGTGCGCTTCGACGACGGTACCGGGCCAAAGCTGGCGTCGTTCTTCTACACGGTGCTGTGAAAGAGGTACTCATGACGAGGTTACGGACGCTGATGGCGATGGCGGTGATTGTCACCGTCTTGGTATCAGGGTGCGCCGAGGACGTGCCCGTCACGTACCAGGACGGGCAGGCCGCCGGCGATACGCTACGGATCCAGGTGGGCGGCGAAGGCTACCGCGACGTGCTGGAGTTCGTCGTCGAGGCCAAGCTGGCAGATGACGTGAAGATCGAGCTGGTCGATGCCCCCGACAATGTGAACGCCCAGATCGCCGACGGCAAGGCCGATCTCGCGTTCTCTCAGACGCAACCGGCTTTCCTGGGGAATCAGGAGACCAACGGCCACGACACCCTGAGCATCGTGTCGAAGGTCGACGTCGCTCCGTATGCGTTGTACTCCTCGAGGTGGAAGAACCTGGCGCCGACGGAGGACTGGGTCAACTCACCCCTCGGGGCCGACAAGATCACCGGCCAGAGCCTGCCGCACGGCGCGATCGTGGCGGTCCCGCAGACCAAGGCGGGATTCGCCCGCAGCCTGTACCTGATGCAGTCGGCCGATCTCGTCAAGCTCGACCGCGCCTTCGGTGGCCTCACCGTCGCCGACTTGTCGATCACCGAAGCGAATGTGCTGGAATCACAACGGCATCTGAGCATCCGCCAGCTGGACTTCAGCGAGTACGCCGCCGACATCTACAAGAACTTCGACGCCGTGGTGTTCGATCCCACTACCGCGACGTCGATGGGCCTCGTCCCGTCCAAGGATGCGCTGACCATCGAGCACGGACCGGGCAACCCCTATGCCCGGGTTCTGGTGGCGCCATCGCGGCTGGCCGGCGACGAACGGGTGTCGACGCTCGCGCATGCGTTGGAGAGCAAAGAAGTCGCCGACTACCTGGCGCGCACGTACGAAGGCAAGTTCATCTCGGCGCAAATGCCGTTTCAGCCCTGAAGCCCGTTTCAAACTGAAGCCCGTCTCAACCCTGAAGGAGAGCTCAATGTCCATAACCGCCGAAACACCTTTACAGAAGCCGGCTTTCACTGAACAGGTCACCGTCGGCTCGCCCGAGTTGAGGGTGCTGCTCGACTACATCGACTCCGGAGTCGTCGAGCGGGACCGTGACGACCGCCATCCCTTCGAGGAGTTCGAGGTGATCCGCGCCGCCAGGCTCGGCGCGCTTCGGCTGCCGGTGTCCGACGGCGGCGGGGGTGCGACGTTGACCGAGCTGTTCGAGACTGTCATCGCCCTCGGCGAAGTCGATCCCAACGTCGCACACAGCGTGCGCAACCACTTCAACTTCACCGAAAGCCTTCTGCGCCAGCCCGACGGCCCGGACGCCCGCTGGCTCGAACAGGTCAGGGCGGGCGAGTTGTTCGGCACCTCGACCACCGAGCTGAGTCGCAAGCAGGCCGGTCGCCGCGCCCGCGACTTCGAGAGCACTGTCGCCGAGACACCCGACGGCCTGCGCCTGTCGGGCACCAAGTTCTACAGCACGGGCAACCTGTACGCCGACTACCTGGTGGTCAGCGCGACCGGCCCGGAGGGTGACTCGGTCCGCGTCGTCGTGCCCGCCCGGACGCCCGGCGTGTTCGTCGACAAGGATTGGGACGGAATCGGACAGCGGTTCACCGGCAGCGGCACCACCCGCTACGACAACGTCGCCGTCGACCGCGCCAACTTCCTGAGCCGGGGCACCCTGTACGGCGAGCTCCACCTACTCCGCGACCTTCCCGCAGCTGTACCTCACCGCGGTCATCGCGGGCATCCTGCGCCGGGTGACCCGCGACGCCGCGCATCTGGTCCGGACCAAGCAGCGCACGTTCTACCACGCCGCCTCCGAACGGCCCGTCGACGACCCGATCCTGCAACAGTCGGTTGGACTGCTCGCCAGCCAGGCATTCGCGGCCGAGGCGCTGGTGCTGTCCGCGGCCGACGCGTTGTCCGACGCCTATGCCGGCCATGGCACCGCCTCGGAACCCGACCTGTCGCTGCGCGCTGCCCTGCGCGCGGCCAAGGCCAAGGTCGTCGTCGACGAGCTCGCCCTGCGCGCTGCGGGCGACCTGTTCGACGTCGGCGGTGGGACCGCGGCCCGGCGCAGCTCGCACCTGGACCGGCACTGGCGCAACATCCGTACGCTGGCGGCTCACAACCCGAAGACCTATAAGGCCAGGGCCATCGGTGCGCACGTGCTCACCGGCGAAAGCCTGCCCAACGGCGCGTTCTTCTGACCACGATCATCGACAACGAAGGAGTATCGACATGGATCTGCAGCTGACTGGCAAGCGCGCGATCATCACCGGCGGTAGCAAGGGAATCGGCCTGGCCGTAGCCCACGCGCTGGCCGCCGAAGGAGTGGATGTGGTGCTGGCCGCCCGCACACAGGAGACGCTGGAGAAGGCGGCCGCCGAGGTCGCGGAACGCAGCGGGCGTCGCGCCATTCCCGTCGTCACCGACACCGGGGACGACGAGTCGGTGCGCAACCTCGTGGCCCGCGCGGTCGAAGAGCTCGGCGGCATCGACATTCTCGTCAACAACGCCTCGAATCAGTCGATCGGCGCGGGCTTCCCCGACCTCGCGGGCACCACCGACGAGGCGTTCTGGGGTGACGTGAACATCAAGGTCGTCGGCTATCTTCGCACCGCGCGTGCGGTCGCCCCGCACCTCGTCGCCCAGGGCTGGGGCCGGATCATCAACGTCAGCGGCCTGGGTTACCGGCAGACGCACTCGATCGTGCGCAGCATCCGCAACGTCAGCGTCGCGGCGCTGACCAAGAACCTCGCCGACGAATTGGGTCCGCACGGCGTCAACGTCACCGTCGTCCATCCCGGCCAGACCCGCACCGAGTCCAAGACGCCGCAGTACCGGGCGGCGGCCGACAAGGCGGGCGTCGACCTGGCGACCTACGAGAAGCAGATTGCCAACAACGCGATCGGGCGCGTGGTCGACGCGACGGAGGTCGCCGACGTCATCGCGTTCCTGGCCTCACCCCGCAGCATCAGCATCACCGGCGACGCGGTCGCCGCCGGTGGCGGACTCCTCGGCACCGTGAACTACTGAGCGCCTGCGGATCTGGCGCGCGCAACGACGCTCAGCGTCGCCTAACGCGCCAGATCCGCGGTGAGCCCGAGGTTCTCGCGCAGCGTCTGGCCTTCGTACTCACGCCGCACCAGACCCTTGTCCTGCAGCAGCGGGATCACCTCGCCGGTGAACCGGTCGAACGAGTTGCCGCCGTGCAGCGTGAAGCCGTCGGATGCGCGGACGGTGAACCATTCCGCGAACACATCGGCCACCTGCTCCGGAGTACCGACCACGTCGAGATGCCCGCTCCCCCGGATGCGTTGCAGGAAATCACGAACCGTGACGCCGTCGACCTCGGTGACGAGATCGCGCAGCAGCAGGCCGCGGCTGACCCGGCGGAAGTTGGTCGCCATCAGTTCGCGGCTCGGAATACGATCGGCGGGAATGACGTCGTCGAGGTCGAGATCGTCCAGAATCAGCGTCGGCGCTTCGCGTTTGACGAATTTGCGCCGGGATTCGTAGTAGTTCGGTTCCTTGAACACCTGGCGGTACTCGTCCCAGGCCTCCTCCTCGGTATCGGCGATGTAGGTCCTGATCCCTGGCAGCACCCGCAGTGAATCGGGGTGCCTACCATGCGCGATCACCAGCTCCTTCACACTCTCGTAGTACGAGCGGGCATGGGCGAGATCGGGGGTGGCGACGAACACCGCTTCACCGAAGCGCGCGGCGAACCGGATCCCTTCTTCGGAGGCTCCGGCCTGAAACACCACGGGGAGGTCGTCGACCAGGCGGGACACGTCGAGTGCCTGCTGCACCGCGTAGTACTTGCCGACGTGCTCGATGTCGTGGATGCGGCCGGGATCCACGGTGGGGGCCGCGCCGTCGGTGAACGTCAGCGCATCGGGTTCCCAGCTGTTCCAGAGTTTCACCACCACTTCGATGAATTCGCTTGCCCGCGCGTACCGTTCGGCGGGCTCGAATAGCACGTCGGGCCCGAAGTTGACCTCCCCGTTGAACGACGTGACCGCGTTCCAGCCCGCGCGTCCGCCGCTGACGTTGTGCAGCGTGGCGATCTGGCGGGCGACGTTGTACGGCTCGAAGAACGAGGTGGACGCCGTCACGACCAACCCGATCCGTTCGGTGACCGAGGCGAGCGCCGCAGAGACCGCCAGCGGTTCACCGAGCAGGCTCGGGTCGTTGATGATGTTGTTCTTGTCGAAGCCGAGGAAGTCCGCCTTGAAGAACGCGTCCAACCGTGCGCGTTCAGCCTGTTGGGCGAACTCGACGATCCTGGTGAAGGCCGAACCCGGTGTCGAGCCGTGCGCGGGTTGTTTGTCGGCCCAGCCGCTCGGGCGATCGAACAGGACGAGGTTCAGGTACTCGCGACGTGGGGCCATGGCACGCTCCGATCAGATCAGCCAGTCAGTCGAACTTCCGAAACGGCACGGTGTCGTCGGCCTCAAGTTCGGCGACCAGACCCAATTCCCATGACAGGTAACGACGGAAGCCGGCCTTACGCCGTTCCGGATCGGTCTCGCGCCATCCGGAAGCGACGACGTCGTCAGGTTGGCTGAGCCAGTTCTCGTTGCCCGTCTCCAACGACAGACCCGCCGCCTTCCACGCCGCGGTGCCGCCGTCGAGCACCTGGATCCGACGGTCGGTCAAGCCGGACAGCTCGGCGGCCGCGAATCTGGCCAGAACCGCATCCTCGGATGTCAGGGCAATGGGCCCGGCACCGGGGATGTCCGCCGCGGTGGCGGCGAGCCGGGACCGAATGGCGAAGTGCGCGCCGGGGATGTGTCCTGTCCGGTAGGCAGGGCTCAGAGACAGATCGAGTACCGTGACGTCGCCAAGGGCCGCCTGCAGGGCGGCGGGGTCCACCAGCTCGTAGCCGTCCTGAGGAACGTCGAACAGGATCGGTGCAGGGCCGGTTTCGAGTTCCTCACCGTCGAGGGCATTCTCCAGCACGAAGACCTCACCCCAGCCGATCTGCGTGATCCACGACGCCGCGACCGTGGCCCGGACCGAATCGTTGTCGACGAGCACGATGCGCGCGTTGTGAGTCCCGACGTGGCGGAACGTCCACGGCGCGACGTCCCAGCTCGGCGCCGACCGCGAACCGGGGAGATGACCGGACTCGTATTCCTCGGGCGTGCGCACGTCGAGCACATACAGGGACCGGGTGTCGGCCTCGGCGCGAAACTGTGCCAGTGTGGCCTTGTCGATGCGGGAAATCGAGAATCGCTGTGCGAATCTCGCCGCGGCCGCCTGCGCTGCTTCCAGCGCTGTCTCACCGGGTGTCGGCGCGGCGACGGACGTGCCGTGGTTGAGCTCGTGTCCTTCCAGCACCCAGGACTGGGTACCGCCTTCCAGCGACACCACGGTGTTGGGCAGACCCGCGTTGATCAGGACCTGCGCGCCGAGGATGCTGCGGGTGCGGCCCGCGCAGTTCACCACGACCAGCGAGTCGGGCGATTTCACCACCTCGGCGGCGCGGTACACCAGTTCGGCACCGGGGATCGAGGTGCCTCCCGGCAGGCTGTGGTTTTCGAACTCGGTGATCGGCCTGCTGTCGAGCAGGACGATGTCCTCCCCTGCCGCAACCCGTGCGCGGAAGTCCGCGACAGTGATGTGCGGTGTGTCGTAGACGTGTTCGATCCACTCGCCGAAGGCCTGCCCGATGACGTGGTCGCCGCCGGACTGCACCTTGTGACCGGCGTCTGCCCAGCTGCGCAGCCCGCCGTCGAGGATCCGCACGTCGGTGTAGCCGAGCGCCGAAAGGCGCGCCGCCGCCCGCTCGGCCAGTGCCTCCCCGGCGACGTCACCCCCGTCGTAGACGATCACAGGGGTGGACAGGCGCGGAATGCGGTTGCGGACACGGATTTCCAGCGAGCTGAGCGGAAGCGACACCGCGAGCAGTATGGACCCCTGCTGGGCGGTCACCCCCGCCTCCCGCACGTCGACGAGCGCATACTCGCCGTCCGTGCCGAGGAGCTCGTGCAGTCCGTCAGCGGTGATCGTGGCGGTGGCTACGGTCGTCATCTGTGATGCCCTCCAGTCGCTTCAAGTACCGACGAGTTTGGAGTGCGGCCGGGTGCGGAACAATCCGCTCGCGCTACGGGAATAGGTCGCGCTGACTTAACTATTGGCGCGGCGCCGTTCGGTAGCTTCTCGGTATCCCACGATCATGGAGGTGGCTTCACAGTGTCTGCAGTATTCTCGGCGGACTCGGCGGCGGAGACACAGGCACCGTGCGCTCTGACCGTCCGGGGACTGCGCAAGACGTTCCCCTCCGGCTTCACGGCGTTACACGATCTGAATCTCGACATTCCCGACGGTGCGTTCTTCGGGCTGCTGGGGCCCAACGGTGCAGGCAAGTCGACGCTGATCTCGGCGACCTGCAATCTGCTGCGCCCGACCGCAGGGACCATCAGCGTCTTCGGCCACCCGCACGACTCCCGCACCGCACGGGCTCTGGTCGGCCTCGCCGAACAGGAGGTCAACCTCGACCGCTTCCTGACCAACGTCGAGGTGCTGATCTACCACGCCGGGTATTTCGGTCTGGGACGCAAGGAAGCCACCCGCCGCGCCCATGAGTTGCTCGAGCTGCTCGGTCTGGCCGACAAGGCACGGCAGCGGCCCCGCGAACTGTCCGGCGGTATGCAGCGACGCCTGCTGGTGGCGCGGGCTCTGATCAACAGGCCGCGGCTGCTGATCCTCGACGAGCCGACCGCCGGGGTGGATGTGGAGTTGCGGTCGGACCTGTGGAGTTACATGCGCGACCTGAACCGCAGCGGTCACACGATCCTGCTCACCACGCACTACCTCGAAGAGGCCGAGGCGTTGTGCGACGAGATCGCGTTGATCCGGTCCGGTCGGGTGATCTCGCGCGACAGCGCCGCCGCGTTGCGCGCCGCATTCGGTGCCGCCGACCTCGCCGAGGTGTACGCCAGGGCGATGGCGGGGTCACCGACCGAGGCGGCCCGGTGAGCGAGAACTGGTTGCGCACAGCACCTTTGACCCCGTACGACCAGCCGTACCAGTCTCAGCGCCCCGCGTTCACCTGGCTGCTGCAGCGCGAGATCGTCCGGTACATGAAGGTGTGGTACTACACCGTCGCCGGCCAGGTCCTCGCGGCGCTGCTGTTCGTCTTCGTGTTCGGGCTGGCTCTCGGCAGCCGCATCTCCCCGGTGCGCGGCGTCCCGTACGACCAGTTCATCCTTCCCGGGCTCGTGGTGCTCGCGGTGATCACCGCCGGATACATCCAGGGCTCCGCGTCGCTGTTCGAGGCACGCAAGGACCGGTTCATCAACGCCGTGCTCGCCAGTCCCCTGCGCTGGTGGGAGATCAACCTGGCACTGGTGCTGGGTTCGATGGTGCGAGGGATTCTGATCTCGTCGGCGATCCTGCTCATCGCGATGCCGTTGACCGGCTCACACATCGCAAGGCCCGGATATGCGGTCGCGGCCTTCGCCGCGGTGCTGATCTTCGCCGCGCAGGCCGGAATGATCGCCGGGATGTACAACCAGACCCAGGAGCACGTCGCCGCGATCCAGGTGCTCATCGTGCAGCCGCTGTGCTTCCTCGGCGGCGTCTTCTACTCTGTGCACGACCTGGCACCTGCCTGGCGGGCGCTGAGTTATCTCAACCCGGTGTTCTATGCCGTGCAGGCGATGCGGCACGGCATGCTCGGCGATGCCGACATCTCCGCGCCACTGGCGCTGTTCGTCGTCATCGGCGCCGCCGCAGTCGTCGGAGCGTTCCTCGCCCACAAGTTCAGGACGGGTGACCGCCTCAAGCCGTGACCGCGCCTGCCAGGGTTCGCTCCGGCGTGTGCGCTACCCAACGGGCCGCGTCACCTGACAGGCTGTCGTCAACGACCTGACCGGATCACCAGGAGAGCGCTGACACCGTGGCCCGATACCTGTTCGGCCGCATCGCAACGGCCCTGCTGGTGCTCTTCGTGGCCTCGATCGTCATCTTCAGCGTGCTGCAGTTCATCCCGGGCGATCCAGCCACGGCCATTCTGGGGGCCGACTCGACGCCAGAACAGCTGGCATCGCTACGCGCCGAACTGGGCCTCGACCAACCGGTGTGGGCGCAGTACTGGCATTGGCTGTCTGGCGTGCTGACCGGCGATCTCGGGCAGTCGTTCGGTCGTGGAGGACCCATCTCCGACCTGCTGCTTGACGGCCTGCGCAACACTCTGGTCCTGGCGGCCGCGGCCCTGCTGATCGCTGTCGTGGCCAGCCTTGTCATCTCGACGGTCGCCGTCGCGTGGCCCAACCGCGTTGTCACCGCACTTGTCAACGCCGGCAACACCCTCGCGGTGGCCCTGCCCACCTTCGTCACCGGCGTGCTGCTGGTGCTGATTTTCGCGTTGCTCTTTCCTGTCCTGCCCGCGATGGGATTGCCGCCTGACGGCTTGCTCGCCGATCCGTCGATCACCGCGCAGTACCTGCTTCTTCCCGCGGTGTGCCTGTCCCTTCCGGTCGGTGCCGCGCTGACACGGTTCCTCACCGAGTCGCTCCGCTCCGAGTTGCGCCAGCCGTACATCCTCACTGCGCGTGCGCTGGGCCTGTCGGAGTGGCGGATCATCACCAGGGGCGCGATGCGCAACGCGCTACCCACCGCCGTCACCGTGCTCGGTCTGCAGACGGGCTCGTTGCTCTCCGGCGCCGTGATCGTGGAGGCGATCTTCGCCTGGCCGGGGATCGGCGGGCTGCTGCAGGAGGGTCTCAACCGCCGCGACTACCCGCTCGTCCAGATCCTGCTGCTGGTGTCGGTCACGATTTTCGTCGTGCTGCAGTTGATTACGGATCAGATCCACGCACTGATGGATCCCCGCATCAGGGTCGGCGCGAGCCGGCGGGAGGCGACGTGAGCGGCGCAGGCGCCCGATTGCGGCGACTGCCCGCCCTCGCAGCCTTCCGCCACGGGCAGGGCCTGGTCGGCGCGGTCCTTCTGGTCGTCGTCATCGCAGCCGGACTACTCGCCCCGCTACTGGCGACGGCCGACCCTCTCGCGCAGCCACCCGGTGAGAGCTTGCTGCAACCGTCGACGGCCCACCTGCTGGGTACCGACGAGCTCAGCCGCGACATCTTCTCGCGCACTCTCTACGGCATCCGGACCACGCTGACGATCATCGCGATCGCGGTGCCCGTCGCCGCCGTCGTCGGCGCGCTGATCGGACTGCTCGCCAGCATCTCCCCGTTCGCCGATCAGCTCACCCAACGTCTCTTCGACGTCATCCTCGCCTTCCCGGCGGTCATCCTCGGACTCGCGCTGGCCGCCGTTCTCGGGCCGGGAAAGCTCACGGTGGTCGTCGTCATCATCGCGTCCGAGATCCCGCTGTTCGGCAGGCTGATCCGCACGCAGATCCTGCGGGTCCGTGAACTACCCTTCGTCGAGGCCGCAGAGGTCTTCGGCGCACGGCCCGCCTGGATCCTGCGGCGGCACATCCTTCCCAACACCGTTGAACCGCTTGTCGTTCAGTTGGCGCTGTCGTTGTCGCTCGCGGTGTTCCTCGAATCGGCATTGAGCTTCCTCGGCATCGGGGTCCAGCCGCCCGAGCCGTCGCTGGGTTCCATCCTCAGCGACTCGATGCGCAACTACTACCTGGTGTGGAACCCGGCCTTCGCGTTCGGCCCGCTGGTCGTGGTCGTGGCGTTGGTGCTGGGATTCCTGCTGGTGTCCCAGGCATTGGGCGCGATGCGCCGTGGTTGATCCGGACTGCTGCGCGTCAGTGGGCTCGACGTCGAATTCGAGACGCCGGAGGGCCCCCAGCGGGTGGTCAGCGGCATCAGCCTGAATGTCGAGCCGGCCGAGATCGTCGCGCTGGTCGGTGAGTCGGGATCGGGTAAATCGCTGACCGCGCTGTCGGTGCTCGGCCTGCTCCCCGATCGCGCGCATGCCTCCGGGTCCATCGAGCTGACCGGTACCCAGGTGGTCGGCGCGCCCGCCGAGACGCTGCGATCCCTGCGCGGTACCGCGGCAGCCATGGTGTTCCAGGAACCGCAGAACGCGTTGAACCCGGTCCAGACGATCGGCACCCAGCTGCGGGAGGCACTGCGCGCACACGCATTACGGCACGGCGAGAAGTTCGACAGTCGCGTCGCCACCGACCGCGCCATCGAACTACTGCGGCAGGTCGAACTGCCCGAACCTCACACGCGAATCCGCTGCTATCCCCATCAGCTCTCGGGTGGACAGAAGCAACGCGTGGTCATCGCGCTCGCGCTCAGTGGAGATCCGGCGCTGTTGATCGCCGACGAGCCGACCACCGCTCTGGACGTCACCGTGCAGGCCGAGATCCTGACGCTGCTCCGACGACCTGCGGGACTCCCGCGGTGCAGCGTTGCTGCTGATCACCCACAACCTGGGCGTGGTGGCCGACATCGCCGATCGTGTCGTGGTGATGCGCGGTGGCGAGGTGGTCGAGGAGGCGCCCGTCGCCGACCTGTTCACCCAGCCGCGGCAGGACTACACCCGGACCCTGCTTGCGGCGGTGCCTCGGCTGCGGTCCGACGGTGCGCCGACGGTAGAAGCCACCGAGACGTCCGAATCGCCGTTGTTGTCGTTCGACGAGGTGTCGGTGCGGTATCCACCGCGCCGCGGTAGCCCGGAATTCCTTGCTGTCGATAGTGTTTCACTCACCCTAGACGCCGGCGAGGTGTTGGGCCTTGTGGGTGAATCCGGGTCCGGGAAGACGACGATCGGACGGGTGGCGCTCGGTCTGGCCAAGGCCACCGCCGGGACGGTGCAGATCGACGGTGTCGACCCGGCGCACGCCTCCCGCGCGCAGGTCCGCGAACTGCGGCGCGGGTTGGCGTTGATCCACCAGGACCCCGCCGCATCGCTTGACCCGCGCCTCTCCGTCGGTGCATCGATCGCCGAACCCCTGGTCGTGCACGGCATGAAGGACCGTGCGCAGCGGGCGCGACGTGTCGAGGAGCTGCTCGAGGCGGTGCATCTGCCGACCGCCTTCGCCATGCGGCGGCCCGCGGAGCTCTCCGGGGGCCAGCGGCAGCGCGTCGCACTGGCCAGGGCGCTGGCGCTGGCGCCGCGGTTGTTGGTCGCCGACGAACCCACCAGCGCACTGGACGTTTCCGTGCAGGCCGCGGTGCTCGATCTGTTCACCGAACTGCGCGCCCGGTACGGGTTCGGGTGTCTGTTCATCAGCCACGACCTGGCGGTCGTCAACGACGTCGCCGACCGGGTCGGTGTGCTCCAGGCGGGGCGTCTGGTCGAATCAGGGCGTGTATCAACGGTTTTCCACGCACCGGAGGACGACTACACCAGGCGGCTCGTTGAGGCGGTGCCGATTCCCGATCCGGTGGCGCAGCGCTCGCGACGCGAGGCGCGCGAAGCAGGGAGGTCCGATGTTTGACAGGCGCACTCTGCTCAAACTCGTTCTCGGCGGGTCGGTGGCCGCAGCGACGGCGGCCTGCACATCCGCCGTCGAGCAGGCACGCGAGGGCGACGGCGGGATCACCCTGGGAATGCTCAGTGATCTCGATCCCAAATCGATCTTCTCGCAGTCGATCACGTCGATGGCGATCGGTCGGCTGGCCTTCGACACCCTGACCGCGTACGACCTGGAGACGTTGCAACCGCAGCCGCTGGTCGCAACGGGCTGGGACATCCGCGACGACGGGCGGACCGTGGAAGTGCGGCTGCGCCCCGACGTCACGTTCCACTCGGGCCGCCCGCTCACCTCCGCTGACGTCGCGTACTCCATCGCCAACCTGGCGAAGGACTCTGCGGGCTCCCAACTGCAGGCCACCGCGAAGGTGATCACGGCGGTCGACACGTCGGATCCTCATGTGGCTGTGCTGTCGCTGGCACATCCGCTCACCAACCTGTTCGACCTGTTCGAGTTCATGTTGCTGACCGACTCGCAGACCGAGCGAGAGCTGTTGGCGGGCAACGCTTTCGTCGGGACGGGTCCGTTTCGGTACGACTCGTGGACACGCGGCCAGCAGTCGCGGTGGGTTCGCAACGACCGGTACTGGGGTGGGCCTGCCACGATCCCGAGCGTGCGCCTGGTCCGACAGGGCGAGCCCCTCGCGTCGCTGTGGGCCAGCCAGACCAATGTGGTGCGCGACGTGATCGGCAACGTGGTTCGGATGTTCGGGGGTGACGACCGCTTCGACGTGATCCGCGAAGGAGTGTACGACGTCGCCTACTACGTGGGAGTCAACGTCGAGGACCCCTACCTGTCGAACCGGACGGTGCGGCAGGCGATCGCCTCTGCGGTCGATCGCGATCGGATCGCCGCGGATGTCTTCGCGGGCAATGCGATCGCGGGTAGCGCGCCGTGGTCACCGTCATCGCCGGCATACACCGAGGAATCGGCGACGCGCTATCGGCGTGATCCCGACCGCGCCCGGGCACTGCTGGACCGCGCGGGCGGACCACCGTCGGCACCGCTGCTGTTGAGCTACGGCACCGGCCTGGCCTCCGCGCCGACGATCGCTGCCATCATCCAGAACAACCTCGCCGACGTGGGGATTCCGGTGACAATCGATCCACGGGAACAGGCCGGCTTTTCGACGTTCCTGAAATCACCGGAGCGGCAGTTGTGGATCAACCCGCACGGATTCGGGCAGTCGGTCCCCGCCACACTGGCCACCGGCGCCGCCCCGTTCAAACCCGAAGGCAATCTGTCGGGGTTCACCTCCGCGGACTACACCGCCGCGGTCCAGAGGATGTCGGCGCTCGCCGACCCCCGCTCACCTGAGGCGTTGGCGGTGTATCGCGACTACACCGAGCTGCTCGGTGAGGAACAGTTCGTGATCAACCTCGTGACCACCGACTTCGTCACGATCAGCGCACGCGACGTCAGCGGCCTGTCCTGGAATCTGTACAAGTATCTGGTCGCGAACCGCGCCCAGTTACACAGCGGCTGAGCGGCTCAGGCGAAGGCCTCCCGGGCACTGCCTGCGCGGTACTCGCGCTTGTAGATCCCCTTGTCCTGCAACAGCGGAATCACCTGATCGACGAAATCGGTCAGCCCCGTCGGCGTGATCGCCGGGTTGATGTTGAAGCCGTCGACGGCACCCGCGGTGAACCACGCCTCGATCTCGTCGGCGACGCGCTCGGCCGACCCGACGAATCGAAGATGGGCGTTACCGGAATCGGTGACGCGCAGGATCCCCCGTAGCGACGCGCCCGCGTCGGCGTGGCTGCGCACGATCTCGTGGAAACTCCGTTCCCCCGCGAGGCTTTGGACATCAGGAAGACGGTGCACGGGAAACGGGTCGTCGAGTCCGACGCCGGTGAGATCGACCTTCAGCCGCTGCTCCAGGATGCCCACTGACCGTTCGGGCGGATTCAGCGCGCTGATCTCGTCGTACAGCGCATTGGCCTCTTCGTCGGTGCTCGCGACAACCGGGATCAGACCGGGAAGCACCTTGACGAACGGGCCCGACCGGCCCAGATCCCGCTGGATTCGGTGCAGTTCGGCACGGAACTCCTGAGATTCAGGGATCGTGCGCTGCGCGGTGTACACCGCGTCGGCATAGGCGGCGGCCAGCCGGCGGCCGGGGGCCGAACCGCCGGACTGGAACACCAGCGGACGGTCCTGAGGCGAGCGCGGCACGTCGAGGGCGCCGTGTACCGCAAAGTGCTTGCCCCGGTGGCCGATCGGCTGCACTGCCCCGGGTTTGGCCTGCACGCCGGCGGCCTTGTCGACGATCAGCGCGTCAGCGTCCCAGCTGTTCCACAGCTGGTACAGCACCTCGAGGAATTCATGAGCGCGCTCGTACCGATACTCGTGATCGGGCAGCTCATCGAAGCCGAAATTCTTTGCCGCGTCCAGAGATCCGGACGTCACGATGTTGACGCCTGCGCGGCCACCACTCAGATGGTCGAGGGTGGCTATCTGGCGTGCGACGTTGAACGGATCGTTGAACGTCGACGACAATGTCGGGATCAGGGCGATGTGGGTGGTGGTGGCGGCGAGTGCCGACAGCAGAGCCACGGGCTCCAGTGGCGAGAACAGCGTCGTCCAGTCGTTGCTGCGGGCCGCGGGCGTGTTGGCGACGAAAAGGCCGTCGAAGAGACCGCGCTCGGAGATCTGCGCATACTCCTGGTAGTACGTCAGGTCCAGCGCGCGCTCCGGTGTTGCTTCCGGGTGCCGCCATCCACCCTGGGTGAATCCGATCGCGCGGATCACGGAGTTGAGGATGAGGCTGCGGTCCTGCGTGGTCATTGGTCTCCTGTGGTCATGTGGGTAGGGGCAGGCCCAGGTTCTCGCGCAACGTGGCACCTTCGTACTCCCGGCGGAACAGGTCGCGGTCCTGCAGCCGGGGAACCACGTGTTCGACGAATCCGTTGGCGCCGTAGGCACCTTCGGTGAACCGCAGCACGAAGCCTTCCGCAGCGCCGGTGTCAAACCACAGCTGCAGTTCGTCGGCCACCTGGTCGTAGCTGCCGGTGAACCGGTAATGGGCGTGGCCTTGCAGATGCTCGACGATCAGCTGCCGCAGTGTCAGACCGCGCAGCGCCAGCCGGCGGTACAACCCCGATCTGCTGCGCCTGCGTGTCAGGGTCTCCGCGTCCGGGAGTGCCTCGATGCGCTCGGCGGGGATCGGCTCGTCGAGCCCGAGATCCGACAGGTCGATCCCGGTCGCGGAGTCCCGCTCCCGCGCAACGACCGCACCGAAGGCCAGCGCAAGACTGCGCCGCCCGGCCTCGAGGTCGAGAGTGTCGACAATCGCGCGTTCACGCTCCTTCGCCTCCACCTCGCTGGGCGCGACGATCAGGAACACCCCGGGGAACACCAGCGGTTTGACGGCGGCACTCCCGCGTTCGGCGGCCACCGCGGCTGCCAGCCGGGCGTTGAAGTTGCGCGCATGGTCGAGATCCGGCGACGCGGCGAAGATCGCCTCGGCGTGGCGCGCCGCGAACTTCAGGCCCTCCTCGGAGGCGCCCGCCTGGAACTGCACCGGCCAACCCTGTGGTGATCGAGGAATCCCGAGTGCGCCTTCGGCACTGAGGAATTCGCCATGAAACGAGACCTCCTCGATCTTCGTACCATCGATGCTGACCCTGCCTGCGGCGTCTGTGGTCACGGCGTCGTGTCCCCAGCCCCGCCACAATGCCTGAACGATCTCGATGAACTCCTCGGCGCGCCGGTACCGGACACCCTGATCGGGAAGTTCCGCGAGGCCGAATTGGCGCTCCCCGCCGAAGGACGTCACCGCGTTCCATCCGAGCCGGCCGCCCGACAGTTGATCCAGCGTCTGGAACTGCCGGGCCAGTTGGTAGGGCAGGTTGAACGTGGTGGTCGCGGTGGACACCAGACCGATGTGGTGAGTCACCGCGGCCAGTACGCCCATCACCGCCGTCGCGTCGGCGTGCAATGTGGTGTACACCGAAGCGGTTTCGTCGATGTCGAACAACACCGCATCGGCCTCGAAGATCGCGTCGAACTTGGCTTCTTCGAGGAGCTTCACCGCGGCGACGAGCGCGGTGAGGTCGTACTTGCGCCGCACCGGATCGGACTGCGTGGAGAAGCTGGGCGCCAAGCCGATCCCGTGCGCTGCCAGCCGGAGCTTCCTGTCTGTACCCACCGGACCAGCGTGGGCGCCGGGCCTGTTCCGAACAAGGCGACGTCACTACGCAGTTCTTTAAGCGGCTTCGGCGTGCTTATCACCGCTCGCGGCGACAAGCACGCCCAAATCGCTTAACCGTTCGTGTAGCCGGAGTTCGTTGTTCATCCTCGCTGGTCCGGCGACACTCGATGACGTGACGTGTCCATGTTGTTGTGCCCGGCTTCTCCCCCGCCGCTGAGCTTCCGACAACCACCGCGCTCGGTCGTGTGACTACGACACAAGCGCTGATCATCACAGATTCGCACAGACGGAGACCACATCCAATGCCCGTATACCTTGATCGCCGCGGCTTCCTCGGCCTGTCCGTCGCCGTGCTCGGTTCCGGTCTTCTGGTGGCCTGCGGCACCCCGGGCGGGCAGGCGCCCGCGACGAGCCCCAGCGGACCGACCGGTGATCCGATCCGCGGCGGCACGTTGACGTTCTCCGACACCGAGGCCGTCACGTCGTGGCAGGCACAGAAGCTCAGCACGTACAGCGCAGGCAATCTGACGTTCCACACCAACGTGTTCCTGCTCTACTTCGACCCGTACAAGAAGCAGCTGCAGCCGTGGGTCGCGGAATCGTGGACGAAGAACGACGAGAACACCCGGTTCAGCTTCAAGATCCGCAAGGGCATCACGTTCAGCGACGGCACCCCGCTCACGCCCGAGATCGTCGCGCAGAACTATGACCTATACGGCCGCGGCAACGAGGCGTTGCGAATCTCGCTGCACCAGCAGCTTTCCCGTGGCTTCGACCACGTCGAGGTGGACGGCGACACCGTCACCGTGGTGCTGAGCAAGCCCAACCAGCAGTTCCTGGTCGACACGACGCGGCTCAACTCACCGATCCTCGGCGCCAAGACGCTGGCGCTGGACCTCGAAGAGGCCGGCCGGCCGGAGAACCACGTCGGCGCGGGACCGTTCGTCTTCAAGTCACAGGTCCCCAACCAGTCCGCAGTGCTGGCGCGCCGCCCCGGATACCAATGGGCGCCTGCCAGTTCGCCGAACCAGGGCGAGGCCTACCTCGACGAGATCGTCTGGAAGGTGCTGCCCGAAAGCGGGCTCCGCACCGGCGCATTGACGTCCAACCAGGTCGACGTCGCCCGGGGCATCCAGCCGTCGGACGAAGGCGTCATCCAGGCCTCCGGCTACCAGTTGCTGCTGTACCGGCCGCCGCTGGGCACGGCGAACTACGCAGGGCTGCGGGTCGACAACGAGTTCACCAAGGATCCGCTGGTGCGTCAGGCCCTCGTACTGGGCATCGACCGCGACGGCCTCTCCCGTGACGCCCTCTCGCCGAGCTACCCGCCGCCGATCTCGATCCTCAACGTCAACAACGCCAACGCGATCGACCTGGCAGGGGAATTCACCTACAACCCCGACAAGTCGCGCGACCTGTTGTCGCAAGCCGGCTGGGCGCAGGGTTCCGACGGGATCCGCGCCAAGAACGGTACACAGCTGCACCTCACGGTGCCGCAGAGCGCCCAGCAGGTGGCGCTGGGTCCTGCGTGGGAGTACATCGCGCAGCAGTGGCGCAAGGAGCTCGGCGTGGTGCTCGACGTGCGCAACGACCCGTCGTTCGCGGCGTCCGCCAACAAGGACGTCACCGTGCCCCTGGTGGTCAGCAGGACATCGATCATCTCGCTCGGGCAGAGTTTCGGCGGACCAGGCAACACCGCGCTGCTGGGTTCACCTCCCGAGCTCGCCGCCCTGTATGACCGTGAGTTGGAGGCCAAGGATGACGCCGAGTTCAAAGCCGTTCAGGTCGAACAGCAGAAGGCGCTGATCAAGGGCTCCTACGTGATCGCGTACTTCGAGGAGGCCCAGACCTTCGGGGCATCACCCAACGTGCACGTGACATTCCAGACCCAGACGTATCCGGACTTCTACAACGCGTGGAAGAAGCCGTGACTGCGCTGACCACAGCGATCGGCCACGGACACGGGCGGCGTCGAGATCACCTCGGTCAGGTGCTGACCGGTTGGGGCAGCACCGGATCCCGTCAGCTCCTGCGGTACGTCGGCGGACGGATCTTCCAGGCCGTCGTCGTGCTGTGGCTGGCCTACACGCTGACCTTCATCGCGATCACGTTGCTGCCGTCGAACCCGATCGACATGTTCGCCGCCGACGACACCGGCGTCATCGACCCGACGACCGTCGAGCAGATGAAGCTGTACTACGGCTACAACTACGGCGTCGTGGAGCGGTACTTCATCGAGCTCGGGCATGTGGTGCGCGGCGGCCTCGGCTACTCGATGAGCACCGGCCAGACCGTCACCCACGCGATCGGCGACGCGGTCGGCCCGACACTGCGGTTGGCAGGCACTGCCTTCGTTTTGGCGCTGCTCATCGCCGCCGCCATCGTGGCGACAGCCTCGCTGGCGAACTGGCGCTGGCTGCGAGCGTCCGTCGTGGCGCTGCCGCCGCTGTTCGCCGCCGCACCGGTGTTCTGGGTCGGCATCGTCGTCCTCAACGTGCTGTCGTTCCGGCTCGGCTGGATCTCCGCATTCCCCGACGGCACGCTCACCTCGATCCTGGTGCCGTCGTTGGTGCTCGGCCTGCCCCTGTCAGCTGCAGTTGCCCAGGTACTTCTCAAGAGCGTCGAGACGGTGCTCGCCAGTGATTTCGTCGACGTCGTTCGCGCCAAAGGTGCAGGCAAGCACTGGGTGTTCTGGCGCCACGTGGCCCGCAATGCGGCGGGACCCGGCCTGACGGTGGCAGGCACCGTGCTCGGCACTCTGGTCGGCGGCACGGTCGTGACCGAGACCGTGTTCGCGAGGGCAGGCATCGGCCGGGTGCTGCAGACTGCGGTCTCCCAACAGGACGTGTCGCTGGTCCAGGGATTCATCCTGATCATCGCCGGCGTCTACGTGGTGGTGAACCTCGTGATCGACCTGCTCTACCCGGTGCTGGACCGGCGCATCCTGCTGACGTCCGGGGGTGCACGGGGATGACGATCGCACCCGAGGTTCGTGCCCCCGCCCCGTTACCCGGGCCACCGGCACCGCGGCTCGCGCGAAAAAGGCTGCAGCCCAGCGATATCGCCACCATCATCGCGGCGCTGGTGCTGCTCACGGTGATCGCCTGGACGCTGGTCCCCGGCTGGTTCACCAGCCACGATCCCCTGGTCGGCGACGGTGCGCTGAAGTTCCTGCCGCCGAGTGCCGAACACTGGTTCGGAACCGACCGCGCCGGCCGCGACACGTTCACCAGAGTGGTGCACGGCACCAGGAACACCGTGTACGGCGCCGTCATCGGCACTTCGATCGGCCTCGTCGTGGGGACCGTGCTCGGCGTGACCGCCGGTGTCCTACGCGGCGGGATCGACGCGCTGATCATGCGGGTGGTCGACGTGCTGCTGGCGCTGCCCGGCTTCCTGCTGGCGCTGTGCGTGGTCGCCGCCTTCGGACCCGGCACCGTCCACGTCGCGATCGGTATCGGCATCGCCGCGGTCGCACCGTTCGCCCGCGTCGCGCGTGGTGAGGCGCTGCGCGTGGTGCAACTCGAATATGTGGACGCGGCGCGTATTTCGGGGGCTGGGTCGGCGTCGATCCTGTTCCGTCACGTGCTGCCGAACTCAGCAGGCCCCATCGTGGCGCTCATCCCCACCGAGCTCGGCGCCACCATCCTCAACATCGCCGGGCTCGGCTTCCTCGGCTACGGCGCACCGCCGCCCACGCCCGAGTGGGGCACCCTGCTGTCCGAGGGCCGCGACTACCTCGCCAACGCCTGGTGGCTGACCACACTGCCCGGTTTCGTCGTGCTCATCGCGGTGCTCGCGGTATCACGCGCCGGCCGAATCCTGCAACGCCGCTTCCGGATCTGATCGAGGAGTTCACCCGATGACGACCACACTGACCGCAGGCCACACCAGCGTGGTCACGCTGCCCGACAGCGACTCCGTCCTGGAGATCCGGGATCTCACCATCTCCTACCGCGGCGCGGCAGCACCCGCGGTGCGCAACGCCAACGTCAGCATCAGAGCGGGTGAGGTCGTTGCCGTCATCGGCGAATCCGGTTCGGGCAAAACCACGTTGAGTAGGGCCGCGATCGGCCTGCTGCCCGACGGGGCGACGATCGAGAGCGGATCGATCCGGGTTGCCGGCCGCGATCTGACCGAGCTGGGCGAACGCGACCTGGTGAGGTTGCGGGGCAAAATCGTGGCCCTGGTCCCGCAGGATCCTGCGACGTCGCTGGACCCCGTGCAGCCGATCGGCCGTCAGATCACCGAGGTGTTCCGGCTGCACCGGGACGGGAAGAGGCTGTCCCGCAGCGAACTTAGAACAAAGGCGATCGAACTGCTGGAGCTGGTCGGCATCGACCACCCCGACCAGCGGTTGCGCCAGTATCCGCATGAGCTGTCCGGCGGGATGAAGCAGCGCGTGCTCATCGCGATGGCGTTCGGACTCCGGCCTGCACTGTTGATCGCCGACGAGCCGACCTCGGCGCTGGACGTCACCGTGCAGAAGCAGGTCCTCGAGGTGTTCGACCGGCTCACCGCGCAGACCAACGTCGCAGTGCTGTTCGTCACGCACAACCTCGCGGTGGCCTCCGACCACGCCGCCAGGGCGATCGTGATGCGCAACGGTGAGGTTCTCGACAGCGGTCCGGTCGACGCGTTGGTCTTCACCCCTGAACATGACTACACGCGTCAACTCATCACCAGCGCCTTCGGCCTCGGCGACCGTGCACGGCCGCGTACCCAGACTCCGGCAGCGATCGGCGATCCCATCGTCACGGTCAGCGGCCTGACCAAGATCTTCACCCACGGGCCCAACGGCCATTTCAAGGCCGTCGACGACGTCTCGTTCGAGCTTGCACCCAACACCACCTTCGCGCTGGTCGGCGAGTCGGGTTCGGGCAAGTCCACCACCGCGCGTCTGATCCTCGGCCTGACCCAGCCCGACGCGGGGCAGGTCCACGTCAGCGGCCGCGAAGTCACCGGCCTGTCGAAGCGTGCGCGTCGTGACGTCTGGCGCAATATCCAACTGGTGCAACAGAACCCGCAAGTCGCGCTGGACCCTCGGCTGACTGTCGAACAAATCGTGGACGAACCCCTGCGTTCTTTCGGACTCGGCGACCGGGCCACCCGCCGTAGGCGGGTCAGCGAACTGCTCGATCAGGTCGGCTTGTCAGGGACCTACGCCACCCGCAAGCCGCGCGAGCTCTCCGGCGGTCAGCAACAACGCGTCGCCATCGCGCGTGCCCTGGCCCCGCGCTCCCCCATCGTCGTCCTCGACGAAGCGCTGTCGGCTCTCGACGTCGTCACCCAGGGGCGAATTCTCGACCTGCTCGACGATGTGCAGCGCGAGCTCGGCCTCACCTACCTGTTCATCTCCCACGACCTCGACCTGGTGCGGTCCATCTCCGACCACGTCGCGGTGATGCGCCGTGGACGGGTCGTCGAAACCGGACCGACGGAACGGATCTTCTCCGACCCCGGCCAGGCCTACACCCGAGCACTGCTCGATGCCATCCCTGGCCGCCGTCTGCGCGAACAACTCGCCACCGCGGCGAGCGCCTGAAAGGCCTTACCATGACCAGACGTCTCAACCTCGGTGTCGCCATCCACGGCACAGGATCGGCCACGCAGTCGTGGAAATGGCCGGGTACGCAGTGGAACCGGTTCAACCACTTCGACTTCTACCGGCGCTCCGCGGAGATCGCGCGCCGCGGCGTGCTCGACGCGGTGTTCGTCTCCGATCATCCGGCGCTGTCCCGGGATGCTTCGCGCGCGCCGACGCACGTGTTCGACCCGACGGTGCTGTTCGCCTCCATCGCAGGCGCCGTGCCCGACATCGGGTTCGTGCTGACCGCATCGTCGACCTACAACTCGCCGTACAACCTGGCCCGCAGGCTGGCCACGCTCGACACCGTCTCCGGCGGCCGGGTGATCTGGAACGCCGTCGCCAACTTCAACCCCGACATCGCCGCCAACTTCGGATCGGCGCCGTTGCCGACGCGCGCCGAAAGATACCGGCGTGCAGATGAATTCGTCCAGGTCGTCAAGAAGCTCTGGCTGAGCTGGGACACCCCGGAAGGTGATGCCCCAGAAGACCGCCTCTGGGATGACGCCAGCGCCCGCCCGATCAACCATCACGGCGAGTTTTTCGACGTGACCGGACCGTTGAACGTGCCGATCGGTCCGCAGGGCCACCCGGTCATCTGCCAGGCGGGTGGATCGCCCGCGGGCATCGACTTCGCGGGCAAGCACGCCGAGATCGTCTACGCCGCAGTGCTGTCCAAGCAGGAAGCGTTCGACTACGGCGCCCGGCTCGACGAACGCGCCATCGCCCACGGTCGTGCGCCCGGCGGCATCCGGCTGTTCCCCGGGCTCGGCGTGGTGCTCGGCGACACCCGTGAGGAGGCCTACCGGCGTCACGAGGTCCTCAACGGCGCTTCCGGCGAGGAGGACCTCGTCGCGGAGTTCGTCACCCGACAGCGGCTCAACCATCCTGCCGTACCGAAGAATCTCGATCCCGACCGTCCCCTCGATCCCACGTGGTTCGCTCCCAGTGAGGACCAGAAGCGTCCGGTCGGTTTCACGACGGCGCTGGCCGACCTGCTCAAGAACGAGGAGGTCACCGCCCGCCAGATCGTGCGCCGCACGGGGCCCGCGGGCGGGCATCGCCTCACGATCGGCACGCCGCGGCAAGTGGCCGACGACATCCTGGACTGGTGGAGTTCCGGTGCCGTGGCGGGCTTCAACGTCCACCTTCCGGTGTTGCACGACGACCTGGACCGTTTCGTCGATCAGGTGGTTCCCCTGCTCCAGGCCGAGGGTGCCTACCCTTCCGAGTACGACGGCGCGACGATCCGCGACCGCTTCGACCTCCCCTACCCGAACACCGCCACGTCCGCCGCCGCGCGCGATGCCGGCGCAGCCTGATCGCGGTGAAAGGACCTGTGTGACCACATCTTCGGAGCGCCGGCGACTGTTCCTCAGCGTCGCGGTGAACAGCACCGGCTCGGCAGGCCGGTCCTACGCAGCGCCCGGCACCGACTGGGGCCGCTTCAGCGACTGGGGCCACTACCTGAGATCCGCGCAGCTGGCCCACGATGGGGTGTTCGACATCGTCTTCGTCTCCGACCACCCAGCACTGCAGCGGGACAACACCTCCCGCCCACTTCACAGCTTCGATCCGACGGTGCTCTTCGCTTCCGTGGCGGCGGCCGTCCCTGACATCGGGTTCTTTCTCACCGCGTCGTCGTCGTACAACTCGCCCTACAACCTCGCCCGCAGGCTGGCCACGCTCGACCACATCTCCGGCGGCCGGGTCATCTGGAACGTGGTGTCCAGCTTCAACCCCGACATCGCCGCCAACTTCTCCGCGGCTCCGCTACCGCCGCGCGCCGACCGCTACCGCCGCGCCGACGAGTTCCTCGACGTCGTCAAGAAGTTGTGGCTCAGCTGGGACGCCCCCGACGGTGACACCCCGACGGGCACCCTGTGGGACGAGAACACCGCCAGGCCTGTCGACCACCACGGTGAATTCTTCGACGTGGCAGGCCCCCTGAACGTGCCGATCGGCCCGCAGGGCCACCCGGTGATCGCCCAGGCCGGCGCATCCCAGGCCGGGGTCAACCTGGCCGCCAAGCACGCCGACATCGTGTACGCGTCGCTGCTGCACGAACAGGCTGCCTTCGACTACCGGGCGCAACTCGCGGAGGCCGCGAACGCCCACGGCCGCCCGCCCGACGACATCCGCTTGATGCCCGGACTCACTGTGATCCTCGGGGAGACGCGCGAGGAGGCCTACCGCAAACACGAGGCCCTGCACGGACATCACGGCGAGGACGGCTTGATCGCCGACTTCCTCAAGCGCACCGCGGTTCTCGACCTGGAGGCCGGCATCGACCCGGACAAGCCGCTGCGTCCTGAGTTGTTCGCCTACTCCGAGGACCAGTTCCGCCCCGTCGGTTTCGTCCGCACCTTCTCCGAGTTGACCAGCCTGGAGACCATCACGCCGCGTCAACTCGTACGGCGGGTCGAAGGCGGACACCGACTCGCGATCGGCACACCCCGTGACGTCGCCGAGGACATCCTGCGGTGGTGGAGCGACGGCGCCGTCGACGGGTTCAACATCCACATCCCGGTCCTGCCGGACGGGATCGCGGAGTTCAACCGCGAGGTCATCCCGCTTCTGCAGGCCGAAGGCGCCTTCCCGACCGCCTACGACGGCTCCACCATCCGCGAACGCCTCGGCCTCCGCGACCCCCGGCATGTCCCCGTGACGGTCAGCTGAAGGGCGCCATCGTATGAAAGGGCAACGTGTCAGCTGAATTCCAGGCCGGCCTGGCCGAGTTCCACCGCATCTTCGGCCGTCTCGCCGCCAAGGCTGCCGCGCGCAGCCGCTCCGGCGAATCCGTGCGCGAGGAGATCAATGCGCTTGCCGTTGCGGGATTCGGGCGTCTTCGGGTGCCCGTCGAGTACGGCGGGTTCGGGATCGACCTTCCGACCCTGTTCGAGCTCCTAGCCGAGGCGGGCAAGGCCGACTCCAACGTGCCGCAGATCCTGCGCGGTCACTTCACCACCGTCGAGATCCTACGGCGCTCAGAGTCAACGCAGCAGCGTGAGCTGTGGTTGGGCCGGATCGCCGACGGAGCGATCTTCGGCAACGCACAGTCCGAACCCGCCACCGAAAGCCCGGATTTCCTGCCGAGCACCCGGTTGCACCAGGTGGGCGGTCGCGCCGTCATCTCCGGCGTCAAGTACTACTCGACCGGCGCGCTGTACGCCGATTTCATCCGCGTCGCCGCCGCGACCGATCGGTCTGCTGATGGTGACGTGACATTCGCCGTCGTGTCTGCACGAGATCCAGGGGTGACCCACTCCGACGATTGGGACGGCATCGGTCAGCGTCTGACAGGAAGCGGTACAACACGTTTCGACGCGGTTCCGGTACAGGAGGACGGCGATCTCGGCCGGTCCAAATCCAATCTGCGGTCGATCCAGGCCTTCGTACAGCTGGTACACCTTGCCAATCTCGCGGGCATTGCCCGCAACATCGTGGCCGACGCGGTGGCGCTGGTGCAATCGCGCCAGCGCACCAACCTGCACGCGCTGTCGACGCGGGCCGCCGACGATCCCGAAGTGCTCGCCGTCGTCGGACATCTGTACCGGCAGGCGCAGACGGCCGATGCGCTGCTGGTCCAGGTCGCCACCGGTCTCGAGCGCGCCAACCTACTGGCAGAAGCAGGCATTGACGCAGAGGACGCCTACGCGCGCAACTTCGTCGACGTGTCCGCCGCTCAGGTGACGATCATCGAGGCGGTCCTGGAGGCCGGCGCGCAGATCTTCAACGCCGGCGGCGCCTCGGCGATCCGCGAAGGCGACAGCCTCGACCGGCATTGGCGCAACGCCCGGACCCTGGCGTCACACAACCCGGTCGTCTACAAGCCGAGGGTCATCGGCGACTTCATCGTCAACGGCACGACGGCGAAGTCGTTCTACGACCGCAATCGGGAACAGGAGACATCACGCCGTTAGCGTCTGCCGCGAGCGGCATGCAGTAAGCCAGGTCATGTCTGAGGCGTCATCAAACGATGACGCGTCAGAAACGGCACCCATTCTGTAGCCATCTCCCGTCGGAGTGGACACCGAAGAACGAACAGTCCTTCCCCGCAACGTGAATGAAACACCGAGGGCCTGCACTCAACCCCGTACGCTGCAGGTTTCGATCTTGATGGCCAAGCCTGCGATATCACTACCAGCGCCGAATTCGTTTGTCTGACAGCCTTTCACCTGAGACAGCCGGCATCGCACGCGGTCCTGAACCCAAAGGAATACAGATGACACAGCAATCCAAGCTCCGCGCCCGCAGATCACGGACACGCGCGGCGGGAATCGCGGCGCTCGCGTTCGGCGCGGCGTTCGCCGGATTCGGCAGCGCGACCGCCGCCGCAGACATCGACGAGGTCGGTCCCGGTCCGACCGTACACAGCAGGCAGGCCTCGGAGTTCTCGGTGATCCGTATCAACGACTTCGGTGTCGCACGCGGCGTCTCGGAGACGCGCCTGGCCGACGCCGGTGTCGTCAGCGCCACCGGAGAAGTGCGCGACAGCACCAAGGCCATCGTCGGCGGGACGGCCGCACCATTCGACGGCGGATGGCCGTCAGGACCCGGCATCGGCGACTGGTGAACCGGTGCCCTGAGTGAGGTAATGCGTGGCGATGTCGTCCCTGGACGTGAGCCACACGTCAGGCTGCGCGGCAAGGTGACTCAGGGCGTCCGCCACGTAGCGGTGCCGGAATCTGGCCGATAATCTTTGGCGCACAGCGAGATAAATCATGGACGGGGTTGACCGATGTTTCTAGCCTGATCGTCATGGCCGCACGTCGATTCACCACCACCCGCCTCGGCAAGCTCTACCAGGGCGACCCTCTGCCCGTCGTCACCGAGTCCACCACCTACTACCCCGCCGGAGCCATCACCTTCGGAGTCGAAGGCCGAGCACTCTTCGAGGACGGCGAGGACGCACCGTGGGCCGGCGGACCGACGCTGCATGTGTTCGAAACCGCCACGGGGCTGGAGCATCTGCGTTTCGACATCTTCCCCGGCGAGGAGCATTACCACTATCTGACGCCGGGCGTCCAGAACCACTGGGTCGGATTCGACTCAGTAGCCGACGGAGATTTCCTGGAGTGGGTCATCGACCGGGTGCGTCACAAACTGCCACACCTCCTGCGGTTCGCGGGCGCGATCGGACTCGCCGACGACGTCAACGCACTCACCGTCAGCGAGGTTCTCGACACCGTCGAGGCGCACCTGCGCCGAAGCAACCTTCAACTGCAAACCGGCTGAGCAGACACAAACTCGCGCGATTCCGGGGTGGGTCGTGCGAGTTCGTGTCTGCTCGCCAGTCAGACCGGAGTGGCGATCGGCACCGGCAGCCCGAGATGCCCACGCAGCGTGGTGGACTCGTACTCCTTGCGGAACAGCCCGCGGCGCTGCAACTCCGGCACCAGGTGGTCGACGATGAGATCGAGTCCGTCGGGATAGAAGTCGTGGTTCAGGTTGAACCCGTCCGCGGCGCCCTCGACGAAGAACGCCTCGATCTCGTCGGCAACCTGCTCGGGCGTGCCCACCACCATGCGGTGCCCGCCCCCGGCGATGTGCCGGTCGACCATGTCGCGCACCGTCAGGTTCTCGATACGCGCAGTGTGGAGCACCGAGTTGGCGAAGCCGAAACTGGTCGGTGTCCAGTCAGGAGCGTTGATGTGATCCCACGGCGGCTGCTTGTCGAGATGGAGGCTGTCCACCGGTAGCCCGAGCTGCTTGGCCAGCGATGCCAGGGCATCGCCGTTGTCGGTGTTGAGGCCGGCAAGAAGGTCCCGCCGCTCGCGTGCCTCGGCCTCGGTGCTGCCGAGGACGGGCCACAGGCCGGGCAGGATCAGGATGTCGTCGGGGTTGCGGCCGTAGACATCCCGCGCCCTCGTCTTCACTGTGCGGGCGAACTCCTTGCCCTGCTGCAGGTTGTGCTCGGCGCAGAACACCGCGTCGGCGTGTTTCGCGGCGAGGTCGATCCCCTGCTCGGATGCGCCGGCCTGCAGCACCACCGGGTGTCCCTGCGGTGAGCGCGGCACCTGGAACCAGGTGTTCACCCGAAGGTGCTGGCCGACGTAGTCGACCTCGCGCACCTTCGACAGGTCGGTGAGCTCCCCCGAATCCTTGTCACCGACCAGCGCGTCGGCCTCCCACGACTCCCACAGCTGCTTGATGACCTCGATCGCCTCGTCGGCACGACCGTAGCGGGCATCACGGTCAGGATGCGCATCGAGGCCGAATTGCGCACCGGCACGGCCGGATTGCGTGGTGACGACGTTGATGGCAGCCCTGCCACCGGACACGAGATCGAGCGACGAGGCGAGCCGCGCGATGTGATAGGGGTGCCGGTACGTCGAGGACACTGTCGCGACGAGGCCGACGTGCGTGGTCGCTCTGGCGATCGCGGTCAACACGATGAACGGGTCGATCGCGTTCCACGGTTTGGTGAAGTCCTGCTCCCCGAAGCCGTAGGTCTCGGCCAGGAACACCCCGTCGAGCAGCCCGCGCTCGGCGGTCCTGCCGAGGTTCTCCCATTCGCCGATGTCGAGGAAGCCGAGCGGGTCCGCGCGTAGGCGCCAACCACCCGGCGCCCGACCCAGCGCATTGGCGTTGACGTTCAGGTGCAGTTGTCGCGTGCTCACCCCGACCCTCCCGATCACGCCGTGGCCGCGGCGGTGCGCCGCGTCTCGGACACCACGGGCGGCAGACCGTAATGGCTTCTCAGCGTGGTGGATTCGTATTCCCTACGGAAGATTCCCCGCCGCTGCAACTCCGGCACGAGGTGGTCGGCGATCTGTTCGAGGCCGGACGGGAAGATGTCGAAGTTGACGTTGAAGCCGTCCGCCGCGCGCTCGGTGAACCAGAGTTCGATTTCGTCGGCGACCTGCTCGGGCGTGCCGACGATCGCGTTCTGGGCATTCGCGCGGCGGGTGAGAATCTGTCGCACCGTCAGATCGTCACGACGGGCGACCGACAGCACCGAGTTCGCGCTACCGACACTGCGCGGACGCCACTGGGGCGAATCGATGTAGTCCCACGGCAGGGTCGAGTCCAGGGTGACCAGTTCCACGGGAACTCCGAGATGGCCGGCCAACGCCGCAACAGCGGCTCCGTCGGTTACCACCGGGCCGACCACGTCAGCGCGCCGCGCCTTCGCCTCGGCCTCCGTGCTGCCGAGCGTGATGTTCAGACCCGGCAGGATCAGCAGCTCGTCGGGATTGCGACCGTGGGCGGCGGTGCGGGCCTTGAGATTTCGGTAGAATGCCTGCGCGGTCGGCACGGTGTTGGCGGCACAGAACACCGCGTCGGCGTGCTGAGCGGCGAGCTCGATGCCCCGTGGCGACGCACCGGCCTGGACGATGACGGGCCGTCCCTGCACCGAACGCGGGAACTGAAACCTTGCGCTGAAACCCACGTATTCGCCGTCGAAATCCACGGTCGGGACCAAGCTGTCGTTCACCAACTCACCGGTCACAGGGTCGGCGACCAGAGCCTGCGGATCCCAGGAATCCCAGAGGCGCTTGACGGCGATCAACACCTCCTCGGCGCGCGAGTATCTGAAGTCCCGGTCCGGCAACGGTTTCCGGCCGTACAGCGCCGCGGCGGAGTCCTCACCCGAGGTGACGATGTTCACCCCTGCCCGGCCACCGGAAGCGATGTCCAGCGTGGTGGCGCGACGCGCGACGTCCCACGGGTGATAGAACGTCGCCGACAGCGTGGCGATCACACCGATGTGGGTCGTCGCACGCGCCACGGCCGTCTGCAGCATGAACGGCTCGAACGCGTGCCACGGCTTGCTGAATTCGGTGGCACCCAGGTGGTCGGCGAGGAACACCGCGTCGAGAAGTCCGCGCTCGGCGATCTGTCCGAGCTTCTCCCACGAGCCGAAGTCGAGAAACCAGGTCGGCGGATCACTGCGCCGCCAGCTGTTCGGCGGTTTCGCCAACCCGTTGCCGTTGACGTTGAGATGCAGACGCCGTTCTGTCACCTGGCCATCCTCGGCGCTCCCGCCGCGCCGATGAACGGGAAGTAGCTACGTATTTCGTGTAGCGGATCTTCGTTGATCCCACGAAGCCGGGAACTGAGACTGAGGTGCCGCGCCGGAGGGCAGGAGCGAAGCGACCGGGGACCAGCCAGATCAGGGGATGTTGATGACCGAACTTGCTGAAGCCACCACCGCTGTCACCTATGGGTCGCCGGCGATACGAGAGCTGATCCACCATATCGGTGACGGCGCCATCGAGCGCGACGAACGCGACGAACTGCCGTACGCCGCGATCGAGTCCGTGAAGCGGGCTCGGCTGGGTGCGTTGCGCGTGCCTGCCGCTCAGGGCGGCGGTGGTGCGACGCTGGTCGAGGCGTTCAGGGTGTTCATCGAGCTCGCTGCAGCGGACTCCAACGTCGCCCATATCATCCGAAGCCACTTCGGCGTCGTGGAGAACCTGTTGCGTAGCACCCGACCCGAGGACGCGAAGTGGTTGGAGCGGGTGGCTCGCGGCGATCTGATCGGCTCGGCGTCGACGGAACTGGCCGCCAAGGCCGGCGCCACGGACTTCCCCTACAAGACGACGATCACGTCCACGCCCCGAGGGCTGCGGCTCAACGGGACGAAGCACTACACGACCGGCAGCCTGTACATGGATTGGCTGATCGTGGGCGCGACCGACGTCGATGGAACGAAAGCCGAGGTGATCATCCCCACCGACCGCGCGGGTGTGGTGCGAACCAACGACTGGGACGGCTTCGGACAACGGTTCACCGGCAGCGGCACGGTGACCTTCGACGACGTCGCCATCGACCCCGAGGATTACTTCGCCAAAGGGAAGTTCCCGCGGGACGCTCTGCCGTACCGGTCGACGTTCTTCCACATCCAACTCAGCGCGATGATCGCGGGAATCCTGAAGCGCGTCGCCAGCGACTCCGTCGACCAGGTTCGCGGCAAGACGCGGCCGTTCTACCACGCCGTCGCCGACACGCCGTCCGACGACCCGATCGTGGCCTACAGCGTCGGCCTGTTGCACAGCCAGGCGTTCGCGGCGGAGTCCATGGTCCTCAATGCCGGCGCGGCCCTGGCAGAGGCGTATGAGGCACACGGCACACCGGCGGAACCTGAATTGTCACTGCGTGCTTCGCTGTACAACGCGCAGGCAAAGGTCGTCATCGACGAACTCGCCAACCGGGCGGCGTCGGAACTGTTCGATGTCGGCGGCGGCTCGCTGGTGCACCGCAGCAAGCACCTGGACCGGCACTGGCGCAACATCCGTGCGATCGCGGCCCATAACCCGAAGACCCTCAAAGCGGTGGCGGTCGGCCGCTACGCGCTGAACGGAACTCCGCTGCCGAATCAGGGCTTCTTCTGACCTCTAATTGCTCCTCACGTCCGCGGTATCCCCTTTTGCTCCTCACGTCCGCGGTAGGCATTGATTGATTCAGGCCTCACCGAGGCTTCAACACCTGGCCCCCGATCGCCTCGATCTGCTCACGCAACGCTTGCTGCCCGAGCTCGCGCGTTGGCTATTTCACACCATTGCCTGCGGATTCGAGAAACTTTCGCGACCTGTTCACGAGACGAGAGCAGGCGGCATCGCAGCCCGCGATTGCCGTGTGAGCCGACGCGCGCGCCCATCCGGGATACCCCGTCGCCTGCCGATGTTTCGCGTCTGCGCTATCGGGCCATCCATCGACGACGTGCTCAGGCGACCCCGGGGTCGCCCAGGTACGAGGTTCCCTCGGCCCAGACCACGGTGCCGAGGGGACCGCCGGGCAAGGCATTTCGACCCTCGGAGTCCTTGGACTCAGCAGGCCTTCGCGAGACGAGGTTCGTTGACCTGGTTGCGCAGGCGGTCGAGCGCCTTGGTCAGCAACCGTGACACATGCATTTGCGAGCACCCGATGCGTTCGGAGATCTGCGTTTGTGTCATGTTCTCAAAGAAACGCAGCCGCAACACTATTCGCTCTCGCTCCGGAAGGGCAGCAAGCAGAGGACGTACGCTCTCGACATCGAGCACCTTGTCCAGGTTGGTGTCGATGGAACCGAAAGTATCGCTCAGCGCGAGGTGGTCATCATCGGAACCGAAGGTCATGTCGGTCGACATGGTCGAGTAATTGCCACTGGCGATCGTCGCTTCCACGACTGCCTGGCGTTCAATGCCGAGAAATTCGGCGATCTCGGACGCATTGGGCGCCCGACCCAACAGCTGAGAGAGCTCTGCACGCGCCCTATTCAGCTGGGGCAGAAGCTCTTTGATGCCGCGAGGCACTTTACCGCCCATCCGTGGTCGCGGAAGTGTCGTCGAACCTCACCCATCATGGTGGGTACAGCGAAAGACAGGAAATCCGCGCCGTTGTCAACGTCGTATCGATTGATCGCGCTGACCAGGCCGACGCGGGCAACCTGCACGAGATCATCATGCGGTTCGCCCCGTCCGCCGTAGCGGCGGGCGATATGTTCAGCCAGGGGCAGGCACCGTTCCGCTATCACCTCACGTTGGCGACGAAACGCCGCTGACCCCTCGTCTAGAGCTCTGAGCTGACGGAACAGATCCGTCACCTCGGCATAGTTCGTTTTTGGCCCAGACATGACAACACCAACCCTCACCGCATCGCTTTGGATATGCGGCTCGAGCCTGAACCGGTAGTTGTCTTTACCCCAGGTCGGCGCTCGGCAAACATGCGGCACTCTCGCTGCGTGTCTTGATCGTGATGCGGAATCGCGTTTGAAATCGACGGATGCGGCAATTCGTTGCACGCAATGTTCGCTAGCTAGTTCCTACGCCTGGATTGGATTCGCAATGATTGTCCTCGGCATCATTCTCCTGGTGATCGGCTATTTCACCGGTCTGTCGCTGCTGTACACCATCGGCGGGATACTCGTGGTGATCGGCATCATCCTGTGGGTGCTCGGCGCGGTCGGCCGCCCGGTCGGGGGTCGAAAAGTCTGGTTCTAGGCTTGCCGGCTGCGGCAGCCCCCGCAGCCGGCTGAGATCAATTGGTGCACTTCGAAAGATGGCACACACTTCAGGCCGACGACAACGGGCCTCCTGCCCGTTGTCGTCGGCCTGAAATATTGTCGCGATGTCGTTGCGCGGATCCAGTTTGGGAATCAGCGTGGCGATCGCATCCATCAGACTTGAGACGCCCCCACGCGTACTCTGCGACGAAGTTGATCAGCGAGACCTCGTCGAACGGATCTTCACCGCGGCGTGCCTCGGTCAGCCCATCGGTGTAGAACAGCAATATCTGGCCGGGACGCAACGTGGCGCTGCAGACGTCGAACGTCGCCTCGGGTAGCGCGCCGACGAGGAGTTCCCCCGCTGGGACGGATCTCCTCGACGTCGCCACCCTCGTAGCCACATCGTGGTGAACGCGATGCTGGCCACCGTCGCCAGCGCTCCGAGGACGTAGCCCAGCTCGCGGTGAACGCATATCCGCAACAGCGCGCCTATGGCGGTGAACGCCAATGACGAGGAGACGACCACCATCAGGTGGGCGTCCTTCATCGGTGACGTCCTCGGCCATGGCGCCGGTGCGGCGGTCGTGACCTCGTTGATCCGCTACACCTTGCGGTCGGCTGCACTACACTACAGCGATCCCACGCTCGCACTGACGGAACTCAACTCGGTGTTGTTGCGCGAGAATGAGCCAAGGCATTTCTGCACAGTCATTGCGGAACGGTGCGGTCGCTGATTACGGCGGCGGATCTTACGGTTACCGTTGCGACGGGCGGTCATCGTCGGGGTCGCTCATCGATCCGGTCAGCGCGTGGCCGAGCCGAAGGCAATCGCTGACCTTCGTTGCGCTCGCAGGTAACGGCTTCATCGCCGCAGCCGCACTGCTGCAAGCCGAGCCGCTGCTCGGGATTTGTCGCCCCCACGACCAGCATGGCCGTTGCCGGAGGCTACCTCGCGTTCTTCCACACATCCAGGTACATCCTCAGCCACGTCGCGGTGCGATCGCGGTGGGTGCCGTCTAAGCCGTGCAGATGTCCCTCAGCGGTGAGACGATCATCGCGATCGTGGGCTTCTGGCTGCTGTGGAGCTCAATCTCGTTGTGCCGCTTGCTATTCACACGGTAGCCCGCACGCTTGGCGCGGACGTCGTGCGCTCCGACCATGACCCACTGACCGGGCTGTTGAGTCGGCGGGCGTTCTACGAACAACTGATTTGGCTCCTGCCCCGAGCTGGTGATGACGACGGCGCTCCCGTGGCCATGCGCCAACACCGCCGGCCGCGCCGCCTCGATCGCGAAGTACCCGCCTTTCAGCAGCACATCAACCGCGTCGACGAAAGCGGTCATCTCCAAGTTCGCGTTCAGTGTCAGCAGGCGGGGCCTGTCCCGGGGTCAGTCGTTCCGTGTGCGGCGCCGTGGCGATGCCGCCCCGGTGGTTGCAGGCAAACAGTTCGACCGACTCATCTCACGAATGTCTTTTCGGCTTCGTCGGTTGGACTGTTGAATTCGAACTCGGCTGCCGGTTGTTGCCATTGCATATGGGCCGCTCGTTCGCCCTTCGAGCTGTCGAGACCGCAGCGCCCCGCATTGTTGTCGTCAAGCCTCGGGTTCTAGGCGACCGCTGATCAGTCGACGGACAGGATGGCGCAACGTCAGCTTCCGCACGTTTCGCTGCACGGACCGCAGACCCCTCGATTTGGGAATACGATCCCTGACGGGTCTTGCGGGATAAGCGCGACCGGACATGCACCACGGACAGAACAGTAAAGGACCGAACATGGCATCAGATCGTCTTGGTCGTCGCATCGCGGCAGCGGTTGGCGGTGGTGCCGTCATCGCGATGATCGGCTTCACCGCGGGATGCAGTACTGAAAGCGAAGCTCCCGAAGAGTCGACCACCACCACCACGACGACCACCACGACCACCACGCCGCCGCCGCTGAGCCCGACCGAGAAGGCCCCTAACCCTGACGGCCCGGGCATCTTCACTCCCCCGGTCGTGGCGCCTCAGCCGACGGTCGACCCGGGCCGCGACAAGTACGGTCAGTGAACGAGGCGTGCCCGGACCCTGTCCGGGCACGCCCTGAGTTCGTGCGGGAGGCATGACAAACGGTGACCGTTCGCTCGCTGACCGCGTTGCTTCTCGTCGGAGCGGTGCTCGTCGGCATTGGCCTGTCCGTCAGCAAGCACCGCCCCGATGACAACCTCATCGAGGGTCCCTACGCATCGCTGCTGGATGCGTCCACCGATCTCGGCCCCGCGCGTGAGCAGCACATCGAGGTGACCGCCAGTCTCACCGACCAATCTCGGCCCACGGCGCTGATCGACTGGGCCCAGGATCGGTCGCTGTCGGTCCGGTGGCGCCCCGGCGACGACTGGGTCATCGTGGAGGGATCCCCCGACGCCGTCGGGCAGGCGTTCGACGTCTCCGTGCGTGACTATCGGGGAAGGATGGGTCAACTCTTCTATGCCTCACCGCACCAGCCCGCGGTGCCCGAGCACCTGCGGGCAAAGGTAGCGGAAATGGGCCGGATCCTCAGTTACATCCCGCATCACATGTCAATACCCGATCACATTCCGCTCGATGTCCCCGACCGCGGATTGTCCCCCGATACGCTGCTGACCACCTACAACGCCGACGATCTGGCCAGGGCCGGCTTCACCGGCAGGGGCGTCACCATCGTGATCTTCGCCTTCGACGGTTTCAAGCAATCCGACCTGGACAAGTTCGCCAGCACGTTCGGCCTGCCGCAGTTCACCCCGGAGGTCGTCGGCGGATCACCCGGCGAACCGCGCGGCGAGCTGTCGATGGATCTTCAAGTGGCACATGCCATTGCACCCGATGCGCGCAAGGTTGTGGTCAATGCACGACCCACCGTGGAAGGTGGCGGCGGATACCGCAAGATCGGCGAGATGCTCGAGGACACCGACCGACAGTTTCCCGGCGCGGTTTGGAGTTTCTCGATCGGCTGGGGCTGCGACAAACTCATCACCGCCGCCGATCTGGCTCCGGTCCGGTCCGCGCTGCGCACCGCCCATTCCCACGGCACCACCGCCTACAACGCCAGCGGTGACCTGGCCGGCATGGAATGCCGTGGCGGACAAGACTGGTCGTCGCCCCCGAGCGAACAGGACGTGGGCCTCGACTCGATCGCGTCGCTGCCCGAGATGACCAGCGTCGGCGGCACCACCCTGTCAACCGATGCCGACGGGACGTGGGTGTCCGAGCAGACCTGGTTCGACGTCCCGCTGTCCCAGGGCACCGGCGGCGGCGTATCGGCACTCTTCGACATGCCACCCTGGCAACGCAGTGCATCCGTCGCGGTCGCATCCGAACGCCACAACGGCAAGCGCATGACACCGGACATCGCTGCGGTGGCCGACCCCTTCACCGGCGTGAAGTTCGTGCTCGGCGATCAGATCGTCGTCGGCGGCGGTACCTCACAGTCGGCGCCCATCTGGTCCGCTCTGACCGCGCTGATGAACCAGTATCTGCTGGAGAACAACGGAACTCTGATCGGCGATATCAACCCGCTGCTGTACCACATCGCCGAGGGCGCACCCCGCCCGGCATTCCGCGATGTCACGTTGGGAGGCAACGCCGTCGACGATGCCGGCCCAGGTTACGACCTCGTCACCGGACTCGGCACCCCGGATATCGACAATCTTGTTCGCAACCTCGAGCTCGCCCAGAAGGTGCAGGGCTGATGAGCGCTCGCGCGAAGAAGCGACGGCACTGATGAGCGCTCCTAGGCATGGTGGAATGCCCGGTTTGCCAGATCGACGTTCCCGCAGGCGAATACTGCGGACTCTGCGGCATGCCGCTGGACGAACACCGCAGCGGGGACGGCCCACACTGGCTGCGCGCGCGTGCCTTCAGCGCCGCACCCGGACAGCGACTGCTCTCACCGGCGCTGACCAGTTCGCTCTTCCCACACCTGACGCCGCGATCACGCAAGGTGTTTCTGATGGGCTTCGGGCTGCTCGCGGCCGCCATGGCCGTCGCGATATTCCTGCGTATGCCCGCCGCACTCATCGCGGTCGCCTCACTCGGCCTTCCTCTGCTGTTTGGCCTATACCTACGGGAATCCGGTGTCTCCCATGACATCCCACGCAGCACGCTGGCACTGACGACGTCGCTGGGGGTGATCCTGGGCGTCGGGTGGGCGCTGCTGACCGGAGCCGCCGTTGCCCGCGCCTATGGTGTACCGCTGGGCGCGGGTATCGCCGGCGGACGGATCCTGCGCGACGGGATCGGGGTGCCGGTGGGCAGCATGTTGCTCATGTTGGCCCCGGCGCTGGTGACCCGCTTAACGTGGCGAGGCAACCGGGAAGCCTTGGACGGCTATGCCATCGGTGCGCTGGGTGCCCTGACGTTCACCGCGGCGGCCACCCTGACGCGGCTCGCACCCCAGTTCGCCAACGGAATGATCAGCCGCGTCCGCCCACTGGACGGGCTGCTCGTCGAAGCCGGCATCCGCGGAATCGCCATGCCGCTGACCGCCGCAGCCGTCGGCGGCCTGATCGGCACCGCGCTCTGGTTCACCCGGCCGCCGGCCAAGGTGCACAACAACCGCGGGTTCGTCCGAGCCACCCTCATCGCTGATCGCGGTCGTGGTGACCGCCATCTACGCCTCGTTGGGTGTGGTCGATGTCGCCAGCCTTCCCCAGTTGTGGCAGCTGGCACTGCATCTGACGTTGACCGGGATTGCGTTGTTCGCGCTCCGGGTCGGCCTACACTTGGCCTTGCTACACGAGGCGCACGACGAGATCGACACCGACGAGCCCATTCTGTGCGTCGAGTGCAATCACGTTGTGCCCGATGCGCCGTTCTGCGCCGGTGCGGCGCTGCCATGCAGGCATGCTCACGGCGGTCACGCCAGGCCGCGGCGCGACGATCGCCCAATCCGGCTTGCCGACGACCCGGCGGCTGGGGAGATCGTCGTAGGATTGCTGCCCGGCTACTCGATACACTCCGGCACGTTCGAGGCGACCCAGACACCGACGACGTCGTTCCGCACAGTGGCGCTGGCGCTCGGAACCACCATCGTTGTTCTGGCCGGTGGGCTCGTCGGCCTGTCCGGGCTGATCTCCAATCCCGCGCCCAGATATACATGCCCGCCAGATTGCGGCAGCCCGCCGATGAACCGTGCCGTGGAGATCAACCCCCGGTTCACCTCGGCCGACGGGGCATTCTCGGTGTCCTACCCGGCCGAAGGATCGGCGTACGAGGTCTCCAAGAACGCAGACGGGGTCACCGCCGTGCTGCAAGCCGGCGACGGCGGCACGATGCAGCTGTTCAGCCGTCCCGCGGGCGGGCGCAGCGCGCAACAGATCGCCGTCGACCTGGTGAACGAGACCTTCCCGGACACCAAGACCGCCTACGAAATCCCGAACACCATGGTCGGCTACCAACGCGGATACGGGTTGGCCGCTGATATCTGGCCGCAGGGTGCGATGAGCAGTTCCACCCGGATGCGCACCATCGTGATGGTCGCCGTCAAGAACGACCTGGCCTTGATCGCGGGTGCGGTCGGGCCGTATCGCGCCTTCGGGCCGGACTTCGGTTCCGGCAAGCCTTCGGCCGCCAGCCTTCAGTTGGCGCTGGATATGGGCAAGTACGTCAACAGCTTCAGCTGGCGCGGCGACCCGCCCCGATAGCCATTTCCCCGAAGTGCACATGTACCGCATGGTGCGGTGACCTGGTGGTCCCGGCTGGTATCGAACCAGCGACCTTCCGCGTGTGAGGCGGACGCTCTCCCACTGAGCTACGAGACCGGGAGTTCGACAGGCGAACGAGGCAGAAGACTAACACGCGCCGGGATCACCCGAGAATCCGCCCGTCAGAGATTCGCTCCTTAAAGGGCGCCTAGCAGGCTGTTCACAGATATTGTCCCCGCCATGAAGCGCTGGGCGCTGGCCGCCCCAGTGGGGGTGTCGGCCGCAATCGCCGTCGCCCCGCCCGCCTTGGCCGACAGCGTCAATTTCACCTCGCCGAGCGGCAACATCGCGTGCTACATGGATGGTGGCATGTGCGCTGCGACATCCGCGACCGCACCTGTTCCCCGCCGCGGCGGCCGGCGAACTGCCCGGAGTTCGGCGACTACGAACAGGAATACGGGCAGGGCATCGCCCTCCGCGCCGATAACGACGCAGGCGCGTCTTTTGTGTGCGCCAACGACAGCACGTTCGGCGCCGGCACGGTATTGCCGTACCGCGAAGAAATGCAAGTGGATTTGATCCGCTGCCAGATGTCTCCGGCCGGCGTCGCCTGCCAGGACTTCATGAACGGCAAGGGGTTTTCGATGTCCCGCGAGGGCTACAAGATCTATTGATCGGAGTGCGATGAATCGATTGTCAATGGCGGCTGTGTTGGCGAGCGCGGCGTTGTTCTGCGCTCCGGTCGCCGGGGCCCACATCGTGGGGTTCACCTCCCCGAGCGGCAACATCGGATGCATGCTGTCCGATGACCTCCTCCGCTGCGATATCGCCGCACGGAACTGGTCACCTCCCCCTCGGCCCGCCGCCTGCCCAGCCGACACCGACTACGGGCAGGGCATTCTGGTGCATCCGACCGGCCCCGCTACCTTCGTGTGCGCCGGCGACACCGCTCTGGGCGGCGGTCCGGCCATGGCTTACGGCGAGTATCAGGCCGGCGGAGGCATGAGTTGCAACAGCGAGTCGTCCGGGATGCGCTGCTCGAACTCCGACGGCCACGGATTCATCCTTTCCCGGCAGGCATACAAGCTGTTTTGACCTTCGGCGCGCCGAAGCGAGCAAGGGATTTGTGTACGCCTAAGCGGGTGGACTATCGTTCTGCATCGCGACGGGCGACGATCTCGCCCGTGGCACGCGGATGTAGCGCAGTTGGTAGCGCACAACCTTGCCAAGGTTGGGGTCGCGGGTTCGAATCCCGTCATCCGCTCGGGGTTGCAAGTGGTATCAAACCCAGCGGTGGAGTGGCCGAGTGGTGAGGCAACGGCCTGCAAAGCCGTGCACACGGGTTCGATTCCCGTCTCCACCTCCAAGGTGTTCCCGGCGCGATTAGCTCAGCGGGAGAGCGCTTCCCTGACACGGAAGAGGTCACTGGTTCAATCCCAGTATCGCGCACCACGTTCTAGCTGCCGTTATTAGGTCTCCTGCAGCCACTTGTGACCTCAATATGACCTCATGATTTCCCTATGGTCCCGGTTTGCTCTGCCGGGAAACCCCCGCCGTGAGACCTCTACCGCACAGAGAGCGGCAATCACGACAGCTAGGCCCTTGAAATCAAGGTCTTGAAACGACGACATCTGCGGCTCGACGGAAGTCGCCTCAGAAACACGTGTATCGCGTGACCGGGCCGGACCCCTCGATGTACGAGGTGGGCACGGGTCTGTTGTGACATCCTGTGCGGGTGTCGAAGGGGGGACCACCCTCGGGGGTGGTGACGTTCCTGTTCACCGATGTCGAGGGGTCGACTCGTCGGTGGGAGACCGACGCCGAAGGCATGCGGATGCTCTCGCCGCACACGACAAGGTGTTGCGCTCCGCGATCGAGGGGCACGACGGTTTTTTGTTCAAGCACACCGGTGACGGAGTGTGTGCCGCCTTCTCCTCGCCGAGGTTGGCCATCGACGCTGCGGTGGCCGCGCAGCGGGCGCTGGAGTTGCCGGTGCGGATGGGGTTGGCGACTGGCGAGGCCGAACTGCGGGACGGGGACTACTTCGGGACGGTGCTCAATAGGGCCGCGCGGGTGATGGCCGCCGGGCACGGCGGTCAGATCCTGGTGGCCGAGTCGACGGCGGTCCTGCTCACCGGTGTTGATCTTCTCGATCTGGGACCGCGACGGTTGCGGGACCTGCCAATCCCGGTTGGTGTGTTCCAGGTGCGGGCGCCGGTTCTGCGCACGGACTTTCCGCCATTGCGTGGAGTCGACTCGAATCCCGGAAATTTGCGTCCGGCGATCACGCGCTTGATAGGCCGCGACGCCGAGGTCGCCAATCTTCAGGCCGCCATGCGCTCGCATCGGTTGGTCACGTTGACCGGGGTGGGCGGAGTTGGCAAGACCCGCCTGGCGATGGAAGTCGCGGCCCGGCTGGCCGATGAATTTGTCGACGGGGTCTGGTTTTTCGAGTTGGCGGCGGTCGCTGATCCGGCGGCGGTACCGGATTCGGTGGCGGCGGTGTTGGGAATCACTCAGCAACCGGGCAAGAGCGTCAGCGAGTCGGTGGCTTCGGCTTTGGAGGGCCGGTCGCGGTTGTTGGTGTTCGACAATTGTGAGCATGTCGTGGACAGCGTCGCGGATCTGGTCGCAGCGATCCTCGCGGCGTCGGCCACCGTGAAGGTTCTGGCCACCAGTCGTGAGGGAATCGGCGTCGCCGACGAACAGTTGTGGCGGGTGCCTTCACTGGACGCCGATGCGGCAGTGGAGTTATTTGTCGAACGCGCTCAGAGCATGGTGTCGGACACGGCGGCCGATGAGACGACCGCCGTGGAGGATGTGTGTCGGCGCCTCGACGGGATCCCCCTTGCGATCGAGTTAGCGGCCTCGCGGATGGCGTCGATGACGGCGGCAGAGGTGCGTGATCGCCTCGATGACCGATTCAAACTGCTGGTGGGATCACGACGCGGATTGGAGCGCCACCAGACCCTGCGTCACGCGGTGGCATGGTCTTACGACCTGCTCGATGACGCCGAAAAATCTTTGTTGGCAAGGTGTTCGGTGTTCTCCGGTGGATTTGACCTCGAAAGCGCCTGCGCGATAGCCGGATTCGATGACATCGACGAGTACACCGTCCTGGATCTGCTGGACGCTTTGGTGCGCAAGTCGCTGCTGGTCGCCGACCGGTCAACCGGGCGGACCCGATTTTCGATGCTGGAGACGATCCGCCAGTTCGCCGAGGAACACCTCGTCGCGGGCGCCGAGGCCACCGAGGTCCGGATCGCCCATGCTCGCCACTTCGCCGGTCGGGAAGCCGACATCATGGCCCTGTGGGACAGCCCCCGCCAACGCGAGGCCTACACGTGGTTCACCGCCGAACTGGCCAACCTGCGCTCCGCCTTCCGCTGGGCTGCCGACCGCGGCGACCTCGACACCGCTGCCGCCATCGCCACCTATGCGGGGCTTCTCGGCTATCTGATCGAGAACAACGAGCCAATAGCCTGGGCCGAAGAACTCATCGAACCAGCCAAGGCCGTCGACCACCCCCGACTCGCGTTCCTGTATCTGATGGCGTCGCAGTGCTACATGGCCGGAAGGATCGAGGCCGCTGTCGGCTACAGCGACGCCGCCCAGATGGTTCTCGGCACGGACCGCGACGAGGTGCCGTACGGCATCCAGGGCTGGGTTGGCGGTGCATACGTGTACATCGGCCAGCCCGAACGGTCGGTCGAGTGGTACCGCGCCCAACTCGGGGGCGGTCGCGACACCCACACCCTCACCAGGGCGGCCCTGGTCATCGCGTTGAAGATCGCGGGTTCCGAGGACGAGGCGATGGCGGCCACGAAGGGTCTGCTCGACGCCGCCGAAGCCACCCACAACCCGTGGGCGCTCTCGCTGGCCCTGTGGGCCTACGGCACCGCTTTCCTCGACGCCGATCCCGCCCGTGCGCGGGAGGCCATGCTTCGGGGCGTGGTGATCACTCAAGACAGCGGCAACCGCACGATCGAGACCTACCTGGCGTCCCGTCTGGCCCGACTTGAAGCCCAACACGGCGATCCGCTGGCCGCGCTCGATTACTCCCTTGTCTCAATCCGCCACCTGCATGACTCCGGCAACAGCACCACGATCCGTGCCGTCATGGCTGCCCTCGCCGCCCTTTTCAACCGGCTCGGGCACTACGAAGTCGCCGCGACCATGAGTGGATTCGCCGACATGCCCTACTCGCGATCAGTCGTGCCGGAGATCAGCACCGGGATAATCCACCTGCGCGAGGTTCTCGGCGACCAGATCTACGAATCGCTCGCCCATAAGGGCGAGACGATGACCACCGCCGAAATGGCGAACTACGCTTATGACCAAATCGATCAGGCCCGTGCAGAACTGGACGCTGTCTCGAAATAGGCGACATCTGCAACACTGCACCCGCCAGCCAACGCGCGGTGCCTTGGGTCCGGAACTTGGCGCTCGCCGGACCCTCCGCAGCATCCGCGTGTCTCGAAAACGATGGGTTGATGCGACTGAGACAGATCGGTGCTTCCCCTCTCCGCCACCAGGCGCAACGACGCAAACCGCTTGTCTCGAAAAACCATGATCACCGTCGGTCAACGCCAACGTCACGACGCTGCGATGATCGGCCGCGCGCCGACGCTGTGAGCGCAGCGCTACTGCGTGCCCCCGTCAGGCGCCCCTGCATCCGGCGCGTGGCTGACCGGTCTGTGCGTCTCCCTGTAGATCACATATCAAATGGTGCCGATCCCGATAACGATGATGCCGCCGACCACTACTGCACCCATGATTCCCCCACAGAACTCAGGCTCATTTGGAGTGTCGATCCTATGACTCCTTGGGCGGAGCTGCGGGCGATAGCTTCGAGGCCCGCAATGTCCGGTCAGCACGACGAGATGGCCGCAGCGGTGCTGGTCGAGCAGTCGATGCAGGAGAAGTTCGACACCACGGCGAGCTCGCGGGGCTGAATCTGCAGGCGCTCAGGGTCGTCTCGTTGACAAGTCGTCCACACCGATTCGACGGTGGTGTAAACGCTACGGCGACACCACGATCAGGACCGAACGCACTGGTTAAGGACTATATTCGCAATCATGACAGTCGAACTGACGCAAGAGGTTTCCCGTAGGCTCGAATCGGATCGCTACGTGTGGTTGACCACCGTGGCGAAATCCGGCCAGCCCATACCGCGACTCGTGTGGTACTTCTTCGACGGCAAGGATGTGACGGTGTATTCGATGCCGAAAGCAGCGAAGATCGCGCACATCAACGCCCACCCGCAGGTCAGCCTGAATCTGGATTCCGATGGCAACGGTAGGGGGACCATCGTGATCGCCGGTGCGGCCAGGGTCGACGCGGTCGGGGCCGATTCGCTCGCAGATGAGCAATATCAGGCCAAGTACCACGATTACGCCCTCAGCATCGGGATGGGCGACGAGTATCTCGCCGCGTTCAGTACGCGGTTGAAGATAAGCATCGACAAGGTGTGGTCGACGCCGTCGGCTGGGTAGCCGCTATCCCGGTGGTAAGGCCCCCGTAGATGAATCTTTCTTCGGCGAAGCCAGTATTCATCGTTGCAATCGAGCGAGGTCAGGCATTGAGTAGGCACTTCTTGAGTCGAGCCTCTGACCTGGAGTCGCTCTTGTCAGGCACTGACCGTGTCGGCCGCTTCGTCATCCGAGCCACCCACGAGCGTGGGGTTGGCGTGACGTCCAGCCGGAGCTTGGCGATGACAGCTCATGAAGCGATCTCAGCGGGCACCGTGATACCGCGGCCTGCGATATATCACCCTCAATTGGGTTGTGGCGCAACATGGTTCAGGGGCCCACTCGGTGAAGACTCTTCGTACTCATGCGAGTTCCGCTTTCCTTGAGACATGCTCCCCCACTCGGGCCCACACTTCAGCGGCCCCTCGCGAGGACGCGGGCAAACGGCAGCAGCATCAGGAACTCGACAATCAAGACGACGGTGATCATCACGACGACCTTCGCGTCGTCGAAATTCTGCCCTGCGACCACGAAAGCAGCGGCCGCGTTTCTCTGTGCCGTTCCCAGCGCCAGCACCCCCCGGGTGCCCGTACCGGGTCCTCCGAGGAGCCACCCGATACCCGCGCAGACCACCGTGTACATGACGGCCGCCAGGATGCCGAACGTACCGAATACCGATAGGACACTCTTGAAGTGACCAGCCGTGGTCAACACGACGACGAGGATCATGCTGATGTTGGAGATCCACCCAACTGTGGGTCGGATGCGGCCCGCCGCGCCTGGGCGGCGAGCCCGGACCAGAAGACCCACTGCCAGCGGGATGAGCATCAGCACGACGAGCGACCGCGCGATCTTCACCGGGTCGACCGTGATTCCCTCGAGGAAGAACGGCAGAGCGAGGGGCAGGTAGCCCACCGTCACGACCATCAGGAGCACCATCAGGCCCACTGCGAAGGCCAGATCGGCCTTGGCGAACTCCGCGAGCTTGATCAGAAACGGCGCGCCTGCCGCCAGGCCACACAGCAGCAGGCCGATCCCCAGCGGCTCGTCTAGTCCGAGCACGCGCCAGAGTCCCAGCGCTACCAGGGGCGCCAGGACGAAGTTCGCCGCGAGGGAAAGCGCGACCAGCCGGGCGTTTTTGAGCGGGGCCAGGATCTGGCCGACGGTCAGGCTCAGCCCAACACTCAGCGTGCTCGACACCACGAACACGACGACGGCCACGCTCGAGGCCTGGATCAGCAGGTCGGTCACCGCCATCGTTGCCGCCTTTCGTCACTTTCATTTGCGAAGAGGTCAGTCGGCACACCGCGCTCACCGCGCTCGGCATGGCTAGCAGCAGGTCCGAGCCCAATCCAACCGGAGATGTCGCGCCGCCACCCGTCAGGGCGAGCGCGACGTGTTGAAGTCGGTATAGCGCTGCTCGTACACGCCGTCGCGTTCAGCGAACCGAAGCGGTTTCGTGGCGTCCACGACAATCTCGGTCGCCTCGGGTTCCTCGGTCAGCAGCGCCATGGTCTCGGTGATGTATTCATCGAGGGGCATAGCGTCGGGTTCGTTGACTCGCTCGTCGCGCAGACCAGTCTGGACTCCCGGCGGCACGATCTCGATCACCTGAACCGCCGTGTTCCGCAGTTGAAATCGCAGCGATTGGGTGTAGGAGTGCATCGCGGCCTTGGTGGCGCAATAGGTTGGCACCTGCGCCTTGGGCAGGAACGCCAACGCCGAGGTGACGTTCAGAACGGCTGACCGAGGCTGAGCAAGCAGGCGCGGCAGCAAAGCAGCGGTGAGGCGTATGGGACCAAGTAGGTTCGTGATGATCATGGCCTCCGCTTCGGCGACCCGGCCCTCGGTGAGGTCCTCGCTGTGTTGGATACCCGCGTTGTTGATCAGAACGTTGAGTTCCGGGTGGCGTTGTATTGCCTCAGTGGCGAAACGCTCGATGTCTGCCGCATCGCTCTGATCCAAGGTCAGCAACTGCATTCCGGGATTGGCCACTGCCACGCTCTCCAACTGCTCGCGGCGGCGGCCGGCGATGATCACGTGGTTGCCCAGACGATGGAACGACTCAGCCAGACCACGGCCGATCCCCGACCCGCCACCTGTCACCAAAATCGTGTTCTTGGCTGTCTGCATGGCTTCTGCCCCCGCCGAGTCGGTGCAGATCGAAATCTATCACCCGATCGCCGGCGCGGACTGAAAACGCCGGTGCTCCACGTCAACTCACCGCCGTGCTGCGGACCGTACGACCACTCACGTCCCGGTTACCGCCCTAGCGGCCTAAGCCGATAACGCATGATCCCTATCGAACATATGATCGAACGATGGCGATGCAGGAGATCGGTCACGGCGGTCAGCCGCTCCGCACCGTGTTCCGCCGTGTGCATCCGCCACAACCCGTCCTGGTCGACCTGGTCGCCATGTTCCCGCGAGAGCCGCACTGCGAGGGCCGATATCACCCGAAGGGTCTCCAGCTGGACTCGATCGTGGAAGGGCAGCTGATCTGCTGGGGACTGAGCGAGCAAGGGCGGTGGTGGGGCCTCGTCACCTACCGCGTCAAACATGGCAGCGAGACAGACCCCGTCACCCACTGGGTTCCAGCATCCGTGCTCCGCGTGAAACAGCGGTGACACCGTCCTCCCACTCGTCAGTCTCGAAGCAGAGACCTAACTGGCTATCAGCCCCTTCTCAGGTTTGGGTCATAACTTCACGGGTGTTCCCCTGAGAAGCGAACGCATGACGATCCCGATACGCTCGGCCCGCCACCTACCCCCCGGTGGCGGGCCGAGATCGTTTTCTCGCAGGACCGAAAGCTCACGACACCCACACCACAGCGGCTAATGTTTCGCGGTACGCCGGTACGGTTTCTGACGACGTAGGGGTGGAAGATGATCCGCGAATTGCTCGTTGCGACCGCGTTCGCCGCTGCCACCCTGTGCGCAGCTCCCGCCGCATCTGCCCAGCCGGGACCGATATTCCCCGACGACCCTGCGCGTTACGACACCGACGTCCCTGGGATGAACTACGACGCGCACCTCACCGGACCCTGCACCAGCATGGATCGCTTCACGTTCGGACGCGGTCCAGGCGGCCAAGCGTTGCAGTGCCGGTGGATTCCCAACCAGTGGCCCCCGATCTACACCGGGTTCTGGCAGATCAGCTACGAACTGTTCGGCGTCCAGGACATCGGGGGTCGGTGCCCGAAGCCGCACTCGGCCGCTCAGGCCCCCGATGGCAGGCCGCTGGTGTGTTTGGACGGAAGCTGGCAGGCCGGCAAGTTCAACGGAGTCGGCTTCACCCCGATGTGACGCAGACCCTCGACTACGCAGACACCCTCACCTACGAGCTTCGCAACGTCCTGCTCGGCTCCGTGCCGAACACCTCTTTATAGGCGCTGCTGAAACGTCCGGGATGGCTGAAACCACACCTGCCCGCAATCGACGTGACGGTGTCGTAGGCCGGGTCGGCCGATTTCAGTTCCTTGTGAGCCCGCTCCAGCCTGACCCGGCGTAGGAATTCCAGCGGCGTGGTGTCCATGTGCTCGCGAAAGGCGTATTGGATCGCTCGCGGCGTCACATCGGCTGCCGACGCGATGTCGCGAATCGTGATGTCGTATTGGGCGTTGTCCCAAATGAAGTCCAACGCCCGACGCAACATCCTGGGTTGCATGGTGGTCTTCTCGTTTCCCCGCATCATCCGTTCGGGTTCCCGAACCCCGCGCCTCACGAAACACTTCAGTGATCCATGCCACTGCGTGACACCATCGGGGCATGACTGATCGCCTCGAGGTGCACCGCACGATTGCCGCCCCCGCCGCCGATATCTTCGCCGTGCTGTGTGACCCGCAGGGTCACGTGGCCATCGACGCCACCGGCATGTTGCAGGACGCCGACGGCGAACCGGTTCGCGCAGTCGGTGACACTTTCGTCGTCCACATGGACCGCGAGGCGCTCAACGACTTCCCTGAGCTGGGCCGCTACGACGTGACCGTCCACATCACGCAGTTCGAGCCGGACAAGCTGATCGCGTGGACCATCCTGGGCAATATTCAGCCGCAGATCGGACATGTCTACGGCTACCGGCTCGAACCCGCCGAGCGCGGAACGCTGGTGACGTCGTTCTACGACTGGTCGGACATCGATCAGCATTGGCGCGACGCCGACATCTTTCCGATCGTCTCCGAGCTCGCGCTGCGTGGCACCCTGGGCATCCTCGACCGCACCGTGCGGCGCGGCTATCCGCGCGGCCGATCGTCAACCCACGGTTGACGTCACTCATTCGTCAACCTACGGTTGACGAATGAGTGACGCCGCCAAGATCAGCCATCCCGTCCGGCTCGACGACCTGATCGAGGTGATCACGCATGTCCACGACGAGCCGCTCGAACAACTGACCGACGCCGTGCTGGCCGCCGAAGCCCTCGGTGAAGTCGCCGACCACCTCATCGGCCACTTCGTCGACCAGGCCCGCCGCTCCGGCGCGTCCTGGACCGACATCGGCAAGTGCATGGGCGTCACCAAACAGGCCGCCCAGAAACGGTTCGTCCCCAAAACACCCACCGACTCCGCCACTCTCGACCCCAACGCCGGGTTCAGCCGCTTCACCGAACGCGCCCGCACCGTGATCGTGCACGCGCAGAACAAGGCCCACGAGGCGGGCAACCCCGAGATTCAGCCCGTACACCTGATTCTCGGACTGTTCGCCGATCCGACCGGCCTGGCCGCGCGCCTGGTCGCAGGGCAGGGCATCGACGTCACTACCGTCGCCGACCGGATCACGTTGCCGCCCAGCGTCGGTGGCGTCCCCGCCCTGATCCCGTTCGACGCGCGTGCCAAGAAGGCACTCGAGCTGACGTTTCGTCACGCATTGCGGTTGGGACACAACTACGTCGGCACCGAACACATCCTGCTCGCGCTTCACGAGGAGGAAGACGATGACGGCGTGCTGCACGGCCTCGGAATCGACCTGGACCGCTTCGAGCGTGAACTGGTGGAGGCACTGGAGTCCCTCACCAAGAAGTGATCTCACATCCGGGCATGTCCAGGCGTCTTCATGATGTGAAGGTGCGTCCGTTCGAAGAGGTGGTAGCCCGCCATGGTGCGACGGTGTTGCGGGTCTGCCGCGCGGTCGTCGGCCCCGTCGACGCCGAGGACGCTTGGTCCGAAACGTTTCTGTCAGCCCTGCGGGCGTATCCCGACCTACCCGAGGACACCAACGTCGAGGCCTGGCTGGTGACCATTGCGCACCGGCGCGCCCTTGACGTCGGGCGGGCTCGATCGCGGCGTGCCGTTCCCACCGACACGCTGCCCGAGCGCGCCGCCGCCGGCGCGGACCCCGCAGTCCGCGACCCGGACCTCTGGGCGGCACTGCAACGGCTCCCCGACAAGCAACGTCGTGCGGTGGCGTATCACCACATCGCCGGCCTGCCCTTCACCGAGATCGCCGCCATCCTTGGCAACTCACCCGACGCCGCGCGCCGGGCCGCCGCCGACGGCATCAAGACCCTCCGCACGCGCTATCGCAAGGACGAAACAGCATGAGTGACAACACTTTCGACATCGCTTTCGCCGACGAGCACATTACTCTGCAGCGCCTCCACGACCGACTGGCCGCCGCGGCCGAACCTTCCGGGCTCCTGGACGTGGCGTACCGCACGATCGACACGCCCGTCGGGACCCTGCTCCTGGCTGCCACCACCATGGGTCTGATCCGGGTGGCCTTCGACGTCGAGGACCACGATGCCGTGTTGTCACGGCTCGCCGACGCCGTGAGCCCACGCATCCTGCACGCGCCGGCCCGGCTGGACCTCGTCGCCACCCAGCTCGACGAGTATTTCACCAAGCGGCGCACCACCTTTGACGTGCCCGTGGACCTCAGCCTCGCCGAAGGATTCCGGCGCAGCGTCGTCGAACACCTGCGCGACATTCGGTACGGGCGGCGGGAGAGCTACGCCGAGGTGGCCGCCGCCATCGGCCGACCCGGAGCCGTGCGGGCCGTCGGCACCGCCTGCGCCCACAACCCGCTTCCGGTCGTCATCCCGTGTCACCGGGTGGTGCGTTCCGACGGCACCACCGGTCAGTACGTCGGCGGCACCCGCGCGAAGACCACCCTGCTGGATCTGGAGGCGGCGTGAGGGAATGAATCGGCCGACGGCACGGTAGAACCTGGCATGGAACTCAACACCGCCGCCCGCGCCCTGATCGGCGACGGTGCCGACGCCACGCTCGTCACCCTCAACGCCGACGGCAGCCCCCAGGTGACGCTCGTCTGGGTTGCCCTGCAATCCACTTCCGACGGGGACGAGCTGGTGACCGCCCACCTGGCCGAGCACCAGAAGGTGCGCAATGTTCGCCGGGATCCGCGCGTCGCAGTGACGATCATTTCGCCCGAGGGCCCCGGCGAAGCGATGCGGCCTTACCTGGCGATCAGCGGCACTGCGCGCATCGTCGAGGGTGGCGCGCCGGAACTTCTTGCAGGGCTGGCGCAGACGCTGGCCGCCCCCGGCACTGCGTTCCCGCCTGCGGACGCGCCCGCCGGTTTCCTGACCCGGATCCGGATCGACAAGATCGGCGGCGTCGGGCCCTGGACGTCCTGACACCCAAGACCATCCAGGTCTCCTCACCGGTGTGCGATCATGCGAGGCATGCGTCGCTGGCTCGTGCTCCTCATCGCCACCTTGGCCGCACTCGGCGGTGTCGTCGCGCCGCCGGCCTCCGCAGCCAACGTTCCCATCGGGCGCCTCGGTGAGACGCTGCGAGTGGAATACAAAGGCCTGGTCGCCGACGTATCGGTCAACAACATCGTGCCTTCGGTCCCCCCACCGGGATTCGGCTATCCGCCGCGGGCACCGCGCTATCAGGTGTACCGCGCCGACGTCACGATCGCCCCGGTCCAGGTGCCGACGCCCTATGCGATGGCGATCACCTTCTCGTTCCGAGGGGTGACACCCACCGGCGATGCCTACGAGGCCCGCAACAGCGATGCCCCAGACGCGCTGCAGCACATGATGCAGACCGCGGTGGTGGGTCAGACCTTCACCGGCGGCGTCTGGTGGGACTGCTACCGCGACCTGGTGTCCAACGTCGTGCTCATCGACAAGATCTCCGGATACCATCTGGCCCAGTGGAACGTGGCCTGAGCGTCGAGCCGGCGACCGCGTCCCAGATAGCCGAACTCGCCGACGTCGCCGCCCGCACCTTCCCGCTGGCCTGCCCACCGTCGGTGGGACCCGATGACGTGGCAGCCTTCATCACCGAGAACCTGTCCCCCGAACGGTTCGCCGGCTACCTCGCCGACCCCGGCCGTACCGTGCTGACCGCCGTCGAGGACGGCCGAATTCTCGGCTACGCCATGATGATTCGGGGCGTGCCCGACGATCCCGATGTCACTTCAGCCGTCACCGACCGTCCGGCGGTCGAATTGTCGAAGATGTACGTGCTGCCCGACTCTCACGGCGGCGTCGTGTCCGCGGCGCTGATGGCCGCGGTGTTGGCGCACGCGACGACACTCGGTGCCGCGTCGGTGTGGTTGGGCGTGAACCAGCGCAACGAGCGTGCGCAACGCTTCTACGCCAAACACGGTTTCACGATCGCCGGCACCAAGTCCTTCCGGCTCGGCGGCCACATCGAACAGGATTACGTGATGGTGTGCCCCGCCTGACCGGCGGCCGTCAACGCCAGCAGACGCGACGTCGCGCGCAGGTACTTCTTACGGAACCCGCCTGCCAGCATCTCCTCGCTGAAGATGGTGTCCAGCTTGGCACCCGATGACACCACCGGAATGCCTGCGTCGTAGAGCCGGTCGGTCAGAGACACCAGCCGCAGCGCCACGCTCTGGTCGTCAATGGTGTGGACGCCGGTGATGAATACCTGCGTCACGCCCTCGATCAGCGTCAGATAGCGCGACGGATGCATCGTGGCCAGATGCGCACACAGTGCGTCGAACTCGTCGAGCGTCGCGCCGCTGACCGCGGTAGCCCGCTCGGCCACCTCGGAGTCACTCGGCGGCTCCGGCGCAGGCGGCAGGTCGCGATGCCGGTAGTCCGGTCCCTCGATCCGCACGGTGGTGAACATCGATGCCAGCGTGTTGATCTCGCGCAGGAAGTCCTGCGCGGCGAAACGGCCCTCGCCGAGCTGCTCGGGCAACGTATTGGACGTCGCGGCCACCGACACGCCGCGCTCGACGAGCGCGGACAGCAGCCGCGAGATCAGCGTGGTGTTGCCCGGGTCATCGAGCTCGAACTCGTCGATGCACAGCAGCACGTAATCGGAGAGCAGCTCGATGCACTCGACGAAGCCGAACACCCCGGCCAGCTGGGTGAGCTCACCGAATGTGGCGAACGCCCGCTGGTACTCGCCGGCCCCGCCCACCGCGTAGTACGACGACGCCAGCAGGTGCGTCTTGCCGACGCCGAACCCCCCGTCGAGATAGATCCCGACCCCGGGCAGCACCTCACGCTTGCCGAACAACTTCTTCTTGCCTGCCCGGCGCTGCACCGCCTGCTCGGCGAACTCGCGGCAGGTCTGGACCGCCGCCGACTGCGACGGCTCGGCCGGATCGGGTCGGTAGGTGTCGAAGCTGACGTCGGCGAACGTGGGCGGCGGGATCAGCTGAGCGATCAGTCGTTCCGGTGTGACGCTGGGATGCCGATCGACCAGATGCTCGACATCGCTGGACCCGTGCATGCAGGCACCTTAACGGCGTGTTGTGATTCTGCGTATGTCCGGCGACGGTGACGGGACGCAGTTCACACTCCTCGGCGAAACCGGCGAGGTCAGCCAGCACGGCCTCACGCAGCGCTACGCCTATCCCGACGACATGCGGTCGTGCTGGGTGCGCGGGAACATGATCACCTCGATCGACGGCGGGGCGACGACCGCCGGAAAGTCCGGCTTCCTCGGCGCCGCCGGTGACCGGGCCGTGTTCGCGGCGCTGCGCGAACTCGCCGACGTCATCGTCGTCGGGGCGACGACAGCGCGGGTGGAGAACTATTCGGGCGTGCAGTTGGGTGCCGCCGAGCGGCTCGCCCGCCAGCGCCGGGGTCAGGCCGAGGTACCGCCGATCGCCGTACTCACGCGCTCGGGGCTGCTCGACCGCGACTCGAAGCTGTTTCACCGCACCGAGGTCGCGCCGCTGGTGCTGACGTCGAGCGGCGCGGTGGCTGACACCAGACGACGCCTGGGGACGCTCGCCGAGGTCGTCGACGCCTCCGGCCCGGAGCCCGATTCCGTGGACCTGCGCTCCGCTCTGGCGCTGCTCACCGAGCGCGGACTGGTGCGCGTGCTCACCGAGGGCGGCCCCGGCATCCTGGGCCTGTTCACCCAGCAGGACCTGCTCGATGAGCTGTGCGTGACCGTCTCGCCGGTGCTGGTGGGCGGAGACGCCGGTCGCATCGTGACCGGTACCGGCGAGGTGCGTAGCGGTATGGAGTTGCGCCACGCGCTCACCGACGGCGCGGGCTATCTGTACCTGCGCTACACCCGCGACCGGCGGCGTGGCGCTGAAGACACCCCCCATTAGCCGATCAGTACTGTGGTCCCATGCGTCGTGTGGTGCCGGCTGTCGTCCTAACGCTGGCGTTGGCGGCTTGTTCGCCTGGTTTGGCCGCCAATCCCCGCTTCGCCACCGACTCGGGGGCGGGCCCACAGGGCTCCCCGCAGACCAGCGATCAGCCGCCAGGCGCGCCGGCGATCGAAGCTCCGAAGAACGACCTCTCGTGGCGCGACTGCACCTCCCGCGTGTTCGCCGCGGCAGCCGTCGAGGCACTGCCCGGGGTCAAGCTCGACTGCGCCAGCTATGACGCTGACCTCGACTCGATCAACGGCGCCACCGGGACCGTCAGCGTCGGCGTGGTCCGGGCGACATCGGTCCAAACCCCCGCCGACGCCGGTCCGCTGGTGATGATGACCGGATCAGACCTGCCGTCGTCGGTCCAGCTCCCGGTATGGCTGTCGCGCGCGGGCGCGGACGTACTGAAGACCAACCCCATCGTCTCGGTGGACCGCCGCGGCATCGGCATGTCGGGTGCGCTGGATTGCCGCGACCTGTTCGACCGGCAGGAGATGTTCGAGCAGGCCCAGTTCCAGTCCGGTGACGACCCGGTCGCCAATCTCGGTGCCATCACCATGACCGCGACGACCAGTTGCACCGACACCATCGCCCCCGGCGACTCGGCCTACGACAACGCGCACGCCGCCGAGGACATCGAGCGGCTGCGCACCACGTGGGATGTGCCCGACGCTGGCGCTGCTCGGCATCGGCAACGGCGCGCAGGTGGCGCTCGCCTACGCCGGATCGCATCCGAACAAGGTGGCCCGGCTGGTGCTGGATTCACCACTGCCGCTCGGCATTTCCGCCGAAGCCGCGACCGAACAGCGCGTCAAGGGCGAGCAGACCGCCCTCGACGCGTGGGCGACGCAATGCCAGGCGACGAACTGCCCGCTCGGTCCCGACCCGAAGGCAGCGGTCGACGCGCTGCTGGCCCAGGCACGAAACGGCAGCGGACCCGGCGGCGCGTCGGTGGCCGCGATCGCCGACGCCATCTCGACCGCGTTGGGTTACCCCCGCGGCGGGCGGGTCGACGCGGGCAACGAACTCGCGATCGCGATCGCCGACGCCCGATCCGGTGACACCAATCGCCTCAACAACCTCATCAACCAGGCCGAGACGCTGCGCCAGACGGACGGCCAATTCGTCAACACCTGCAGTGACGCACTCAACCGGCCGACCCCGGACAGGGTCAGGGAACTGGTAGTCGCCTGGGGCAGGATGTACCCCCAGTTCGGGACGGTCGGTGCACTCGACATGGTGAAGTGCCTGAACTGGCCCAGCGGCAGTGCTCCGAAGGAGCCCGAGCGATCTGAAGATCCCGACGCTGCTGCTCGGTGTGCAGAACAACCCGATCGTCGGCAACGAGGGTGTGGCGGCCGTTGCCGCGACGGCGATCAACGCCGGCTCGTCGAACCGGCGGGTGATGTGGCAGGGCGTCGGGCACGGCGCGACCATCTACACGTCCTGCGCGCTGCCCCCGGTGATCGAGTACCTGAAGTCCGGCGAGCTGCCGTCGACCGACACTTACTGCCCGGCCTGACAGACCGCTCATACGGCTGGGTGTACGGTGCGTCACGTGCGTGATCTTGTTCTGGCCGCCTTCCGGCCTCGCACCTCCCCTCCCACGACGGCGTCAGTGGTGCGATCGATCCTGTGGCCGCTGGCCATCATGATGGTCATCCACCGCAGCTACATACTCGTCTTCAACCGCTTCGTCACCGACGACTATGCCCCGGTGTACCGGGCGGTGATCAACTTCAAGTTCGGCTGGGACATCTACAACGAGCACTTCAACTACGTCGACCCGCACTACCTGTACCCGCCCGGCGGCACGCTGATCATGGCCCCGTTCGGCTACCTGCCCGAGGTCGCCTCCCGGAACTGGTTCATCTTCTTCAACTCGCTGGCCATCGTGCTCGCAGGCTACTTCCTGCTGCGGCTGTTCAACTTCACGCTGACCTCGGTGGCGGCGCCCGCGCTGCTGCTGGCGATGTTCAGCACCGAAAGCGTCACCAACACACTGGTGTTCGGCAACATCAACGGCGTCATGTTGCTTCTCGAGGTGCTGTTCTTCCGCTGGCTACTCGACGGCAACCGCAGCCACGAGTGGTGGGCGGGGGTCGCGATCGGCTTGACGGTGGTGGTCAAGCCGCTGCTGGTTCCGCTGCTGTTGCTGCCGCTGCTCAACAGGCAGTGGCGGGCGTTGGTCACCGCCGTCGCCGTGCCGGTGGTGTTCAATCTGGCCGCGTGGCCGCTGATCAGCGATCCGATGAACTTCGTCACGCGCACCGTGCCGTACATCTTCTCCACCCGGGACTACTTCAACAGTTCAATCCTCGGCAACGGCATCTACTTCGGTCTGCCGATATGGCTGATCCTTCTGCTGCGCATATCGTTCGCCATGCTCGGCGCCGCGTCGTTGTGGATGCTGTATCGCCACTACCGCACCCGCGACCCGTTCTTCTGGATGCTGACCTCCTCGGGCGTCCTGCTGGTGACATCCTGGCTGGTGTTGTCCCTCGGTCAGGGTTACTACTCGATGGTGTTGTTCCCGTTCCTGATGACGGTGGTACTGCCGAACTCGTTGATCCGCAGCTGGATCGCGTGGCTGGCCGTCTACGGTTTTTTGACGATGGACCGCTGGCTGCTGTGGCAGGCGCCTTCCACCGGGCGCGCGCTGGAGTACCTGAAGATCACCTACGGGTGGTCGTTGATCTCGGTGGTGGTCTTCTCGGTGTTGTTGTACCGCTACCTCGACGCCAAAGAAGACGGCCGCCTCGACGAGGGCATCGATCCGCCGTGGTGCAAGCAGCTCACGCCCGTCGCCGCCGTGCCGGCCGAGTAACCTGAGACCATGACAGCGACAGGTGCTGAATCGAGTTCTGCGTCCGGTCCCAAGCTGGTCCTCAGCGACGACCAGTGGCGGGAACGTCTCACCCCGCAGGAGTTCGCGGTGCTCCGGCGAGCAGGCACCGAGCGTGCGTTCACCGGTGAGTACACCGACACCGCGACCGAGGGCGTCTACCAGTGCCGGGCGTGCGGGGCCGAGTTGTTCCGCAGTAGCGAGAAGTTCGAATCCCATTGCGGGTGGCCATCTTTCTTCGACCCGGCCGATTCCGATGCGGTGATCCTGCGCCACGACGACTCGATGGGCATGCCTCGGGTCGAGGTACTCTGCGCCAACTGCCACAGCCATCTCGGCCACGTGTTCGAGGGCGAAGGCTATCCGACGCCGACGGATCAGCGCTACTGCATCAACTCGATCTCGCTGCGCCTGGCGCCGTCGGAGTCATGACTTCTCGGCGCCGCTTCTGAGCTTCCAGCAGCTTCTCGACCGCCGAGGCGGACACTGGCGGGCTGTACAGGTAACCCTGTGCCACCTCGCACCCGGACTCCAGCAATTGCGTTGTGGTTCCGGTGTTTTCGACGATGTCGTAGGTGCGCAGATCGGCTGGTAGACGACGCCGAGCGGCGTCACACGAACGTATCGGCTCGGAATTTCCGCAAACGACTACGGCAGTGCAGCGACGAGTTGTTCGACGGCGACCCGCGGTCCCGTGAAGAACGGTGTCTCTTCCCTGACGTGCCTGCGGGCATCGGTGGCGCGCAGGTCGCGCATCAGATCGACGATGCGGTGCAACTCCGGCGCCTCGAACGCCAGCAGCCATTCGTAGTCGCCCAACGCGAACGCAGGCACCGTGTTGGCGCGGACATCTTTGTAGCCGCGTGCGGCCATCCCGTGCTCGGACAGCATGCGGCGACGTTCCTCATCGGGCAGCAGGTACCACTCCAACGACCGCACGAACGGGTACACGCAGATGTAGGCACCCGGTTCTTCGCCGGCGAGGAAGGCCGGGATATGGCTCTTGTTGAATTCGGCGGGACGGTGCAAAGCCACATTGCTCCACACCGGTGTGGACGCCCGGCCCAGGGTGGTGGTGCGGCGGAAGTCGGAGTACGTGGCCTGCAGCGCCTCGACGTTCTCGGCGTGTGTCCAGATCATGAAGTCGGCGTCGGCACGCATCCCGGCGACGTCGTAGAGCCCGCGCACGACGACTCCCTTGTCCTCTTGTCGTTTGAGGAACGTCGCGGTCTCGTCGACGATCGTCGCGCGCGCATCGTCCTCGGCGCCCAGCGCACCCGGCGTCACGGCGAACACCGAGAACATCAGGTAGCGGATCGTGGAATTCAGTTCGTCGAAATCGAGCTTGGCCATGCACCTATCGTGCCACGGCAGGTTTTCCCACCGCGTCCGTCCGTCGGCCCGTTCACTGCTCTGCGACGACCAGCTTTGCGGCGGCCCCGGCTGCCGATGCCACGCACGCGGGAACCCCGATGCCGTCCAGGTAAGCGCCGGCAACCGCGAGCCCCTGCGGAAGCCCCGCGCGCAGCTCGGCGATCAGGTCGGCATGACCTGGCCCGTACTGGGGCATCGCGTCGATCCACCGGACCACGCGGCTGTCGACGGGTTCCACCGCGATCCCGAACAACGTCGCCAGGTCCTTCTCCGCCCACGTGAGCAATTCCTCGTCACCCGTGCGGCGCGCCAGATCGTCGCCGAACCGGCCGTAGGAGAGCCTGATCATTTCGGCGCTGCCTCGCTGTCCCCACTTGCGTGAGGACAGCGTCACGGCCTTGGTGCGCAGCGGTCCTGGGCCGGCAACGAGGACTCCTGACTGGTCAGGCAGCGGCGTGCCGCCCGGTAGCGCCAGTGCCACGACGGCGGCCGACGCCACCGGAATCCGGCGCGCGGCCGCCGCGCTGCGCGGCGCGGATTCGGCGACCAGGGCGGGCAACCGGGGTGCGGGCACCGCCAACACCACGCCGTCAGCGCGCCAGCGGGATCCTTCGTCGTCGACCAGCTCCCAGCCCCTGCCCGCCGGTTCCACGGTCGCACACCGCGACCTGCGCCCATGTCAGCCCGGACCGTCGCACGAGTTCGTCGAGCAGCACCTGATAGCCGCCGTCGATCGCGCCGAACACCGAACCCCCCCGCGGCGGCGGAAGCGCCGCGGCGACCGCCTCGGTGAGGCTGCGGGCCCCGCCGTCCAGCGCGGCCGCCACCGTCGGAGCCGCTGCGCGGATGCCGATCGTCGCGGCAGAGCCGGCATACACCCCGGCCAGCAGCGGGTCGACGGAGCGGACCACCACCTGCTCGCCGAACCGGTCGCCGACCACATCGGCGACCGCGGGATCGGCGCCGGGGCGCCACGCGAACGGCCGGCGAGGTTCGTCGAGCATCCATCTGATCGTCGCGTCGTCCACCAGGCCTGCCAGCGCCGACGGCCGCGACGGGATGCCGTTGACGGTGTCCTCGGGGAGCTGATGCAACCGGCCCTCGCTGTAGATCAGCGGGCGCACACCAGTGGTCGCGATCTGCTTACCGGACAAACCCAGTTCACCGAGCAGCGCGGGCACCTCCGGCCTGCGCGCCACGAACGCCTCTGCCCCGACGTCGAGCGGCTGCCCGCCGAGGCGTTCGGTGCGCAGCACGCCGCCAAGCCGGTCGGCGGGATCCAGCACGGTGATGGACGCATCCGGGCCGGCCGCCACCCGCAGCCGGTAGGCGGACACCAGACCGGAAATGCCGCCGCCGACAATGCAATACGACGCACTCACAGCTCGTGCACCAAAGCCACCGCATCGGTGATCACACCCGGGTCGGTGGCTGGGAGCACACCGTGTCCGAGGTTGAACACGTGCCCGACCGCTCCGGCGTCGACGGCACGGCGGCCGTCCTCCACGACGGCGCGCACCGCACGCTGCACCACCGGCCAACCCGCCAGGAGCACCACGGGATCGAGATTGCCCTGCAGCGCGCTGCCCTGACGGACCCGCGCGGCGGCGTCGGTCAGCGACGTGCGCCAGTCGACGCCGACGACCGCGGGCACGTCGTGACCGGTGACCGCCTCCGACATCGCACCGAGCAGCTCAGCGGTGCCGACGCCGAAGTGGGTCATCGGAACCCCGAAGCCCGCCAGCGACGCGAACACCCGGGCGCTGTGCGGCAACACATAGGCGCGGTAGTCGGCCAGCGACAGCGTCCCCGCCCACGAGTCGAACACCTGGATCGCGTCGACGCCCGCCTCGACCTGCACGCGCAGGAACGCGATCGTGACGTCGGTGAGCGCCGTCATCAGCGCGTGCCAGGTCTCGGTCTCCCCCAGCATCATCGCCTTGGTGCGCTCGTGGTTACGGCTCGGGCCGCCTTCGACGAGATAGGACGCCAGCGTGAACGGTGCGCCTGCGAAACCGATCAGCGGGACGTCGCCCAACGCGGAGACGAGTTGTCCGACCGCGGTGGCCACCGGGCTGACCTGCTCCGGTTCCAGGGGTGAGATCGCGTCGACGTCCGCGCGGCTGCGGATCGGATGCTCGATGACCGGACCGACGTCCGGCACGATGTCCACCCCGATGCCTGCCGCCCGCAGCGGCACCACGATGTCCGAGAACAGGATCGCCGCGTCGACGCCGTGCCTGCGCACCGGCTGCAGCGTGATCTCGGTGATCAGGTCGGCGTCGAAGCAGGCCTGCATCATCGTGTTCTTGGCCCGCAACTCCCGATATTCAGGTAGCGACCTACCGGCCTGCCGCATCATCCACACGGGTACCCGGGGGGGCTTGCGACCGGCGACGGCGGCGAGGTAGGCGGATTCGGGCAGTTCGCGGCGCGTATTCATCGCCCCCCATGCTGCCATGCCGAGGTCGCGTCCCAATCGGCGCGCCATGAGCACAGACCTGCCCAAATGGACTAGCGTCAAACGCCGTGACCACCGCCGAACCGGCTCAGTTTCGCGAAGCGGTGGCGGCGATGAATGCCACCACCGTACGACCGGAGATCGAGCTCGGCCCGATCCGGCCGCCGCAGCGCCTCGCGCCCTTCAGCTACGCGCTGGGCGCCGAGGTCAAGCATGCCGAGACGGCGATCATCCCCGAGCGTTCCGACGGCGACGCGTTCGGCAGGCTCATCCTGCTGCACGACCCCGAGGGCGCGGAGGCCTGGGACGGCACCATGCGGCTGGTCGCCTACATCCAGGCCGATCTCGACTCCACCGAGGCCGTCGACCCGCTGTTGCCCGAAGTGGCGTGGAGCTGGCTCGTGGATGCTTTGGAAGAACGCGCCGAACACGTCACGGCCCTCGGTGGCACCGTCACGGCAACGACGTCGGTGCGTTACGGCGACATCTCCGGCCCTCCCCGTGCACACCAGCTTGAGTTGCGCGCCTCCTGGACCGCCACCACGCTCGAACTCGGCCCCCATGTGGAGGCGTTCTGTGAGGTTCTCGAGCACGCCGCAGGGTTGCCCCCCTCAGGCGTCACCGACCTGGGCTCGCGCTCGCGCGCCTGAACCCCGATGTCCGAACCCGAGATGGCTGGCTCTTCTGTGGACGCCGAAGCGTCTGATGGTCCCGAGCCGACCGAACCCGAGGCCGAGCCGCTACTCGCGCCGCGTGACGGCGTGCCCGAACTGTCCATCAGTCGAAGCGAAATTGCCAGGGCTGCAGATCTTTTGGCTTCCGGCAGCGGGCCGTTCGCGGTCGACGCCGAACGGGCATCGGGGTTCCGCTACTCCAACCGCGCCTACCTGGTGCAGATCCGCCGCGCGGGCGCCGGGACTGTCCTGATCGACCCCGTCAGCCACGGCGGTGACTCCATGGAAGTCCTGGCCCCGGTCGCCGAGGTGCTCGCCAGCGACGAGTGGGTGCTGCACGCCGCCGATCAGGATCTGCCCTGCCTCGCCGAGATCGGGATGCGCCCCACCTCGCTGTATGACACCGAGTTGGCGGGCCGGCTCGCCAACTACGACCGGGTCAACCTCGCCGCCATGGTGCAGCGGCTGCTCGGCCTGCAGCTGACCAAGGGACACGGGGCGGCCGACTGGTCTAAACGACCGCTGCCGCATGAATGGCTCAACTATGCCGCGCTGGACGTCGAGGTGCTTGTCGACCTGCGCGACGCGATCGCGGCTGTGCTACAGGAGCAAGGCAAATCCGATTGGGCGAGACAGGAATTCGAGTACATCCGGACGATCGAAGCGAGCCCAACCAGGCGGGACCGGTGGCGGCGCACGTCGGGCATCCACAAGGTTCGTGACCCACGCACCCTGGCCTTGGTGCGGGAGTTGTGGACGACCCGTGATCAGATCGCGCGGCGCCGCGACATCGCGCCCGGTCGCATCCTGCCCGACAGCGCGATCATCAGCGCCGCGACCGTCAACCCCGACAGCATCGAGAAAATCACCGCGCTTCCGATATTCGGCGGATCCAAGCAGCGGCGCAGCGCGCAGGTGTGGCTGGACGCGCTCGCCCGCGGCCGTGCCACCGACCCACCCGACGCGCAGGAACCGTCCAACGGCCCACCGCCCGCGTCCCGCTGGGGCCGCCGCAAACCGGAGGCCGCGGTCCGCCTCGAAGCCGCACGCGCCGAGCTTGTCGCAATCGCACAACAAATTTCGCTCCCCGTCGAGAATCTCCTGTCCCCGGAAATCGTGCGCAGGCTGTGCTGGGACTGGCAGCCCGCCGACGATCCGGTGGCGGCCGTCGATGCGTTCCTCCGGGATTCTGCGGCTCGGCAGTGGCAGCGCGAGCTGACCGTGTCCGCGCTGGCACGCGCGCTGACTACACCTGAGCAGTGACCCTGTCGACATGCTCGACGAAGTGGTGGTCAGTCGAGATGTTCGCTGACTTCGCGCTCACCCAACGATGCGCCGAGCGCAGCGATCCAGCCGGTGATCTGGCGGGCGATGTTGCTGTTCGGTGAGCCCGATTTCGGCCAGCACCTCGCCGCGTGAGGCATGCGCGAAGAACTCCTGGGGAAGCGCGGCGTCGCGGCACGGAATGTCGACCTCCGCCCGCCGCAACGCACCCGACACCGCAGATCCGATACCGCCGTGCACGCCGTTGTCCTCGAGCGTGACGACGAGCTTGTGCCGCGCGGCCATCGTGGCGATCTCCGCGGGCACGGGCAACACCCAGCGCGGATCGACCACCGTCACGCCGATCCCCTGGTTACGCAGCCTTTCGGCGATCGCCATCGCCATCGTTGCGAACGGACCCACAGCGACGACCAGCACGTCGTCGGACATGTTTTCGGCGGGATGCGCGAGAACATCGACACCACCCCGCCGTTCGACTGCCGGGATGTCCTCCCCGACGTCACCCTTCGGGAAGCGGATCGCGGTGGGACCGTCATTGACGTCGAGCGCCTCAGCCAGCTCCTCACGCAGGCGGGCACCGTCGCGAGGCGCCGCCACCCGCATGCCGGGAACGATGCCCAGCAGCGAGAGATCCCACATACCGTTGTGGCTGGCGCCGTCGGGACCGGTGACACCCGAGCGGTCCAGCACCAACGTCACTGGAAGCTTGTGCAGCGCAACGTCCATCAGCATCTGGTCGAACGCACGGTTGAGGAACGTCGAGTAGACCGCGACCACCGGATGCATGCCGCCCATCGCCAGGCCCGCGGCCGACGTCATCGCGTGCTGCTCGGCGATACCGACGTCGAAGAACCGATCCGGGTAGCGCTCACGGAATGCGCTCAGGCCGGTGGGGCCGGGCATCGCGGCCGTGATGGCCACGACGTCGCGACGCTTGGCCGCCAATCGAATCAGGGTGTCGGAGAACGTCGTCGTCCAGCCCGGGCCCGGAATCGAGGTGGCCAGGCCGGTCTCGGGATCGATGACACCGCACGCGTGCATCTGGTCGTCGACGTCGTTCTCCGCGGGGGCATAACCCATGCCCTTGCGCGTGACGACATGAACGACGACGGGAGCGTTGAAGGCGCGAGCATGACGCAGCGCGCTCTCCACAGCGGACTCGTCGTGGCCGTCGATCGGACCGACGTACTTCAGGCCGAGGTCGGTGAACATCACCTGGGGCGAGAGTGCATCTTTGATGCCCGCCTTGATGCTGTGCATGCACTGATAGCAGAACTCGCCGATCATCGGGACGCCGCGGACCGCCTTGCGTCCTTCCTCGAGCACACGCTCGTAGCCGGGCTGCAGACGCAGGCCGGCAAGGTGCTCTGCGAACCCGCCGATCGTGGGGGCATAGCTACGGCCGTTGTCGTTGACGACGATCACGACCGGCCGGCCCGAGGCCGCGATGTTGTTCAGAGCCTCCCAGCACATTCCGCCGGTCAGTGCCCCGTCGCCGACCACCGCCACCACATGGCGATTGCGGTGCCCGCTCAGCTCGAACGCCTTCGCGAGTCCGTCTGCGTAGGACAGCGCCGAGCTGGCGTGGCTGGACTCCACCCAGTCGTGCTCGCTCTCCGCGCGCGACGGATAGCCCGACAGGCCGTCCTTCTTGCGCAGCGAATCGAAATCCTGGCACCGGCCGGTGAGCATCTTGTGCACGTAGGCCTGGTGACCCGTGTCGAACAGGATCGGATCGTGCGGCGAGTCGAAGACGCGGTGCAGCGCCAACGTCAGCTCTACGACGCCGAGGTTGGGTCCCAGGTGCCCACCTGTCGCCGCGACTTTGTGGATCAGGAAGTCGCGGATCTCGCGGGCGAGCTCGTCGAGCTGCGCAGCGGACAGGTGTTGCAGATCAGCGGGACCGCGGATCTGTTCAAGCATCCCGTCAGTCTACGCACGGTCGTCGTCGTCAGTCCTGCCGAGTCCGGTAGATGTCGGGCACTCCGTCGTGGTCTTCATCGACCGTCTCCTCACGGTGAATGCGCCGGTAGGAGGCGTTTCTGGTGAGTAGCAGAACCGCGGCCAGCAGTGCCGCCGACAGTGATCCGGCCAACACGCCGATCTTCACAAATTCGTCACGTTCGGAGCCCGAACCGTAGGCGAGATCACCGATCAGTAACGACACAGTGAAGCCGATGCCTGCGAGCATCGACACGCCGACCACGTCCACCCACCGCAGCGAGGCGTCCAGGTTGGCGCGCGTAACCGCCGCCAGCAGCCTCGTCGTCAGAAGAATCCCGATGGGCTTACCCGCGACCAGGCCGAGCACGATCCCGAGCGTGACCGGGTCGCTGAACGCGCGCGCCAGACCGTCGGCACCGCCGAGGCTCACCCCCGCGGCGAAGAACGCGAACACCGGGATCGCGACACCGGCCGAAATGGGCCGCAGCCGGTGCTCGAAGTGCTCGGCCATGCCCGCGTCGAGCCGATGCCCGTCGCGGGTCGCCGACCGCCGGACCGGGACCGCGAAGCCCAGCAGCACGCCGGCGACTGTGGCGTGCACGCCGGACTCGTGCATCAGCACCCACGTGGCCACCGCGAGGGGCGCCAGCAACCACCAGGCCTGAACTCCGCGCTGAACGCACAGGCCGAACAGGACGAGCGGCACGACGGCCAGTGCGAGGGCCAGGATCTTGATGTCGTCGGTGTAGAACACCGCGATGACCGTGATGGCCAGCAGGTCGTCGACCACCGCCAGCGTCAGCAGGAAGGTGCGCAGCGCCGACGGCAGATGCGTGGAGATGACGGCGAGGACGGCGACCGCGAACGCGATGTCGGTCGCGGTCGGGATGGCCCAGCCACGCAGCGCGCCGTCGCCGGTGTTGAGATTGACCAGCACGAAGATCAGCGCGGGTGCCACCATGCCGCCCACCGCCGCAGCGATCGGCAGTGCCGCCCGGGCGGGATCCCGCAGATCGCCAGCGACGAATTCGCGCTTGAGTTCCAGCCCGACCACGAGGAAGAAGATCGCCAGCAACCCGTCCGAAGCCCACTCGCCGACGCTCAGGTTCAGGTGCAGACCCAGCCACTGGCCCCCGAGCTCGAAATCACGCAGAGCGAAATAGCGCTCGGACCACGGCGAGTTGGCCCAGACCAGCGCGGCGCCGGCAGCGACCAGCAGGATGATTCCGCCGACGGTCTCCTTGCGCAGGATCTCGCTGATCCTGGCGGCCTCCGCCCAGGATCCGCGCGAGAACAGGGCGCTGCGGATGCGGGTGTGGCGGGGTTCAGGTGTCACCGTGTACCTCTACCGGTCGTCGTCGAATGCACGCCGACCAGACTTCCCGGCACACCTGGCGGACATTTTAATCGATGCCTCCGGGTCGTTGCAGCACCGCGATGCACTCCACGTGGTGAGTCAACGGGAACGAATCGAACACCCGCAACTCCTCCACCGCATACCCGTGGCCGCGGTACAGTCCGACGTCGCGCGCGAAAGACGCTGCTTCACAACCGATATGGATAATCCTGGGCACTTCGGCGGCAGCCAGCAGGTCGATCACCTCGCGGCCTGCGCCGGTGCGGGGCGGGTCGAGCACGGCGACATCGGCGCGCTGACGCTGACCGGTCAAGGCGCGCCGCACAGAGTCGGTGAGGACCGAGACGTTACCGAGGTCGGCCAGCGCGCCCCGGGCCGACCGCGACGCACCGCGCGAGGTGTCCACGGTGAGCACGGCCCCGGTGTCGCCGACCGCCCGCGCGAGCGCGGCGGCGAAAACCCCTGCCCCGCCGTACAGATCCCATGCGGTCATGCCCGGCGCCAATTGCGCCCACTGCGCAACGAGGGAGCTGTACAGCGCGGCCGCGTCGCGGTGTGCCTGCCAGAAAGCCGTCACCGGAACGTGCCACGTGCGTCCAGCGACCCGCTGGACGGCCTCGTAGTCGCCTTCCGCCACCGCAGTTCGGATGCCGCCGGCCGCGGACCGCTTGCCGCCGCGTGATCCCGCTGCCGATTTCCGACGGTCACCCCCGGCCGCGGTGCGATTGCCACTAGCCCCCACGACCACATGCCTGTTCCCGTCGTCGTCGATGGCGACGTGCACCGCAGCCTCCGCGGGCCACTGCGTGTCGGCCACCCCGTCGAGCATTCCCGCGGGTAGTTGCGCGCAGTCGAGCCGGTGCACAAGCTCCGCGCTGTGGTAGCGGTGAAAGCCCGCGCGGCCGTCGGCCGACGTGTCGAGCCGCACCCTGGTCCGCCACCCCGTGGCGCCGACCTCACCGACCGGCTCGGCCGTCGCCTCGGACTCGTCGCGCCACTGGAAACCACCAAGGCGCGCAAGCTGATTGGCCACCACAGCGCCTTTGATCCGACGCACCGCAGCCGGTTCCGCGAACGCCAGGTCACAACACCCCGCGCCGTCGACCCCGGCGACAGGGCACAGGGGGTCGATCCGCTCTGCGGAAGGCTCAAGAACCTCGACCACCTCGGCGTTCCAGTACGAACCGCGGTCGCCGACCAGACGCGCCCGGACCGTCTCGCCGGGAAGTGCGTAGCGCACGAACACCACCCGACCGTCGTGCCGCGCCACACAGCTGCCGCCGTTGGCCGCGGCCCCGGTCGTCAGCGTGAGAACGTCGCCTGCGCCGTCAACGGTCAATCGAGGAACCCCTTGCGTGCGTCGCCCGGCGCCGACTGTGGCTCGAGCTTCTTGAGCCGCTCCGACGAACTCAATTGCCACGGAACCGATGTCACCATCACGTTGGGCTCGAACAGAAGTCGGCCCTTCAACCGCAGGGCACTCTGGTTGTGCAGCACCTGTTCCCACCAGTGGCCGACGACATACTCCGGGATGAACACGGTGACGACGGTGCGTGGCGAATCCTTACCGACCCGTTTGACGTACTCCAGCACCGGGCGGGTGATCTCGCGGTACGGCGAGGCGATCACCTTGAGCGGAACGCTGATGTCACTGTGCTCCCACTTGTGAACAAGCTGACGGGTTTCGGCATCGTCGACGCTGACCGTGATGGCCTCAAGGACATCCGGCCGGGTGGCCCGCGCGTAGGCCAGCGCTCGCAGCGTGGGCATATGCGCGTTCGACACCAACACGATCGCGTGGTTGCGGCTGGGCAACACGATGTCCTCGGTCTCGGCGGACCTCGCCTCCAACTCGCGGGCCACCGACGCATAGTGCTTGTGAATCAGCTTCATGATCGCGAACAGCGCGCCCATCGCCAGGATCGCGATCCAGGCTCCGATGAAGAACTTTGTGACGACCACGATGATCAACACCGTGCCCGTGCACAGTAAGCCGATGGTGTTGATGATCCGCGAGCGGATCATCCGACCGCGTGCGGTCGAGTCGGTCTCAGTACGCAGCAGTCGGGTCCAGTGCCTGACCATGCCGATCTGACTCAGCGTGAAGGATACGAACACCCCGACGATGTAGAGCTGGATCAGCGCGGTGACCTCGGCCTGGAACGCTACGATGAACGCGACCGCCCCGAAGGCCAGGAACAGGATTCCGTTGGAGAACGCCAGGCGGTCGCCTCGGGTGTGCAGCTGGCGCGGAAGGTAACGGTCCTGCGCCAGAATCGAACCCAGCACCGGGAAGCCGTTGAACGCGGTGTTGGCGGCCAGCACCAGGATGAGCGCGGTGACGCCGGCGATCAGGTACAAACCTATCGGGAAGTCGTGGAACACGGCGTCGGCCAGTTGCGCGATCAACGTTTTCTGCTGATAGTCGGCCGGTGCGCCGACCAGCTGTTCGTGCGGCCGCTCGGCGATCTGCACCCCGGTTGCCTTGGCGAGCATGATGATTCCCAAGAACAAGGTAATCGCGACGACGCCGAGCAGCAGCAGCGTGGTGGCGGCGTTGCGGGACTTCGGTTTCCGGAATGCGGGAACGCCGTTGCTGATCGCCTCCACTCCGGTCAGCGCCGCGCTAGCCCGACGAGAACGCCCGTGCGATCAGGAACACCAGCGCGAAGCCGAGGATCTCGCCGTGCTCGGAGTGCATCTCGAAGTCGGCGGACTCCGCACGCAGTGGGTGGCCGAGGACGTAGATCTGGAAGAAGCCCCACGCCAGCATGACGTACATGCCGATCATGAACGCGTAGGTGGGGATCGCGAACGCGGTACCCGATTCGCGGATGCCGCGCAGGTTCAGCGACGCAAGTACCAGGATTGCGACGACAGCGAACCACACCTTGTGGTCGTTGACGAACGGCACTGCCGAGCCGATGTTCGACATCGCCGAGGCCATCGACACCGCCACGGTCAGCACATAGTCCACCAGCAGCGCGCTGGCAACCGTGAGACCAGCGGTCGGGCCGAGGTTGGTGGTCACCACCTCGTAGTCGCCGCCGCCCGACGGATACGCATGCACGTTCTGCCGATAGCTCGCAATCACGATCAGCATGACGGCCGCGACCGCGAGGCCGATCCACGGGGCCATCGAATAGGCGGCCAGCCCGGCCACCGACAGCACCAGGAAGATTTCCTCGGGCGCGTAGGCGACCGAGGACAAAGCGTCAGAGGCGAAGACCGGCAGGGCTATCCGCTTGGGCAGCAGGGTGTGCGCCAGGTTGTCACTGCGGAAAGGCCGGCCCAACACCAGGCGCCTTGCGGCGGTCGAAAGCTTGGACACGACTGCCAAGAGTAAGCCTGAAGGTCAAGGCCCGTCGGAAAGCTGTAGCGTTCCGGGTGCACGGGTGTTGCATCAGCCTCGGCCGGAAAGGACCGTCAGGTGCGCGTAGTGGTGATGGGATGCGGTCGGGTCGGCGCATCCCTGTCGGACAGCCTGGCCAGGATCGGCCACGACGTCGCGGTGATCGACCGCGACGGCACCGCCTTTCACCGGCTGTCCCCTGATTTCCCCGGCGAACGGGTAATCGGCATGGGCTTCGACCGAGACGTCTTGGTGCGCGCAGGCATCGAGGATGCGTCGGCGTTCGCGGCCGTTTCCTCCGGCGACAACTCGAACATCATCTCCGCGCGTGTCGCAAGGGAGACCTTCGGCGTCCAGCGGGTGGTCGCGCGCATCTACGACGCCAAGCGTGCGGCGGTTTACGAGCGGCTGGGTATTCCGACCGTCGCCACGGTCCCCTGGACCACCGACCGACTGCTGAATGTCCTGACCCGCGAGACCGAGACCACGAAGTGGCGGGACCCGACTGGGAACGTCGGCGTCGCCGAGCTCGCACTGCACGAGAACTGGGTGGGCCGTCGGGTCACCGAGCTGGAGGCCGCCACCTCGGGACGGGTGTCGTTCATGATTCGTTTCGGTGCAGGCACGCTGCCCGACGCCAAGACGGTCATCCAGGCCGGCGATCAGGTCTATCTCGCCGCGATCTCCGGCCACATCGCCGAGGCCCTGGCGATTGCGGCGCTTCCACCGAGCGAGGATCCGGAGGCCTAGGCGGTGCGCATACGAAGAGCAATTCCGATGACGCGCACGCGAGGAGCAATTGGATGACGCGGACGCGAGGAGCAATTCGATGAAAGTCGCCATCGCCGGGGCCGGCGCGGTCGGCCGTTCCATCGCCCGCGAGCTCCTCGAATCGCACGAGGTCACGCTGCTGGAGCGCAATCCCGACCACATCGACGTGGACGCAATCCCGGCGGCAAACTGGCGCCTCGGCGACGCATGCGAGCTCAGCCTGCTCGAATCAGTCAAGATGGAAGACTTCGACGTCGTCATCGCTGCCACCGGTGACGACAAGGTCAACGTCGTGCTCAGCCTGCTGGCCAAGACGGAGTTCGCCGTGCCGCGCGTGGTGGCCCGCGTCAACGACCCCCGCAACGAATGGCTCTTCGACGAGGCCTGGGGCGTCGACGTCGCAGTGTCCACGCCGCGCATGCTGGCCTCGCTGGTGGAGGAAGCGGTGTCGGTGGGCGATCTGGTCCGGCTGATGGAGTTCCGCAAGGGGCAGGCCAACCTGGTCGAGATCACGTTGCCCGACGACACGCCATGGGGCGGCAAGCCGGTCAAGCGCCTCGAACTGCCCAGGAATGCGACGTTGGTGACGATCCTGCGGGGTCCGCGCGTCATCGTCCCCGAACGCGACGAACCTCTCGAAGGCGGCGACGAACTGCTTTTCGTCGCGGTGTCAGAGTCCGAGGACGAGCTGCGCGAGTTGCTGTTGCACCCGAAGCAGCGTTGAGGTCGGCTCAGTTGGTGTTGCGCGCCGAGTCGTCGGCGCGGTCCTGGCGGTGGCGGTCCTGGCAGCCTCGTCGGGCTCGGCGTCCTCGGCGGGCCCCAGCTCACGCACCGCGCGCTGCGCTGCCCTGATCGCCAGATAGGTCACCAGGGCGGCCACGGCCGTCAGCGGCCACCCCATCGCGATCCTGGCGACACCGAGCCAGCCGGTCTGGTCTGCGTCGTAGAGATGGTGTTGGACGACGAACCGCGCCGTGAACACCGCCACCCACACCAACGTCGCCGCATCGAACGCCAGCACCGCGCGGCGCACGTCGCGCCAGCGGCGGTCGTGTGTGTGCACCCAGCCCCAGATGTATCCGACGACGGGCCTGCGGATGACAACCGACAGCGCGAAGACGATGGCCCAGAACAGCGACATCCAGATTCCGAGAAGGAAATAGCCCTTGGATGCGCCCACCAGATAAGCGATGAGCGCGCTGACACCGACGCCGATGAACCCCGAGATCGCCGGCTGCGCCGTCTCGCGGCGGACCAGCCGCCACACCAGGATCACCGTTGCGACTCCCAGCGCGGCGGCGATGGCAGGCACCAACCCGAAGGCCGACGACACAGGGACGAACACGACCACGGGCAACGACGAATAGATCAGTCCGCTGATGCCGCCCATCTGTTCGAGAACGGCCGCACCTCGTGCCGGTGAGCTCTGCGTGCCCGGATCGGTACCGGGGTCGCTCACTTCTGGATCTCGTAGTGGGGGTTGTAAATCGCCTTGGCGCCGTTGTCCAGCTTGCCGACCCGGCCGTGCACCTTGAGGGTGCGGCCGGACTCGATGCCGGGGATGCGGCGCTGACCCAGCCAGACCAGCATCACCGAGTCCGTGCCATCGAAGAGTTCGGCCTTGACGCCGCCCGCGCAGCTCTTGCCATTGCACTCGACGCTGCGCAGGGTGCCGATCATGGTCACTTCCTGCCCGCGCTGGCAGTCGATCGCCCGCTGCGCGCCGGTGCCCGCGGCTTCGTCGCCGAGTTGCTCGACGTCGAGCTGTTCCGGATCTTCGGTCAATCGGCGGGTGAGCCGTCGAAGATACCCCTCGGCCGTAGCCATGGCTTCTCCTGAACTGCAAATCCTCTGTGGATGCATTTAACCAACGCCACGGTAGACCTCTTAGTTCCGAGAAGCTAACTAAGAGGCACAGTTGCGCGGGTCGCCGCCACGGAGGATTCCACGACCGGGCACGATCGAAACATGGCGATCAGTCTGCGCGGTGTCACCACCGTTCTGTTACCCGGCACGGGGTCCGACGACGACTTCGTGTACCGGGCGTTTTCCACAGCACTTCATGAGATCGGTGCGATAGTGGTCGCCCCGCCGCCCCAGCCCCACCGTCTCGTCGCCGGGTACCGCGATGAGCTCGACAACGCTGCCCGCGCCTCCGCCCCCCGGCCGATCGCGGTTGGCGGGGTGTCGATCGGCGCGGCCGTCGCCACCGAGTGGGCGCTGGCCAATCCGGGGCGGGCGATGGCGGTGCTCGCCGCGCTTCCCGCGTGGACCGGTGAACCCGATGCCGCGCCCGCGGCGCTGGCCGCCCGTCATTCCGCCGAGCTGTTGCGCCGCGACGGTCTGGTGGCGACGACAGCGCAGATGCAGGCGTCCAGCCCGAAATGGCTTGCCGACGAGCTGACCCGCTCGTGGCTGGACCAGTGGCCCGCCCTGCCGGACGCGATGGACGAAGCGGCCCGCTACGTGGCGCCGACCAGCGGTCAACTCGAGGCGCTGACCGTTCCGCTCGGAGTGGTGTCGGCCACCGACGACCCGGTCCACCCCCTGGAGGTCGGTGTCGAATGGGTGTCTGCCGCTCCGCGGGCGGCGCTGCGCACCGTGACACTCGAAGAAATCGGTGCGGGCGCGGGCGTCCTGGGCACCCAATGCCTGGCCGCGCTGCGGGATGCCGAGAACCCCGCGCGGCCCTCGCGCTGGGCCTAGCCGCCGGTGATGGTGCGCAGCTGCTGCATGGCCGAGCCCATCGTGGTGCGGCGCGCGTTGGGCTGCGGCGGCTCCTGCTGCACCGGGGCCATCTGTTCGGCGGCCGGAGCACCCTGCTGTTGCGCGGCGGCCTGCTGCTGCGCGGCGGCCAGCTGGGCAGCCATGGGCTCGGGGAGCTGCACCGGCAGCGGAGTGCGCACCGGCAACGGCGTGTCACCACGGCGCACCACGGTGTCTGCCAACGCATTTCGGGCCTGCTCGGCCAGCTCGGCGATCAGCTCGAAAGGCCCGTTGACCACGCAGCGCACCATCCACCGATAGCCGTCGACGCCGATGAACCGGACGACCGCCGATCCCTCACCCGCGGACCCGACCACCTCGCGTCCCCACGGACCGTCCTCGATGCTGACCTTGGGGGCGTCCTTACGCAGCGAGTCCGCCAGCTCCGCGGCGACCTCCCGCCACAGACCAGTGGACTTCGGCGCGGCGTACGCCGCGATGGTGAACCGGCCATTCGGGGTCACCACCCAGACCGCGCTGGGCGCCCCGGTCTCGTTGAGTTCGACCTGAACCTGACCAGCGTCCGGCATCGGGATCAACACCGAGCCGAGGTCGAGCCGCGCCAACGTCGCAACCGACGGATCATCGAAGTCGTCGATGTCGAACGGGCCGTCCAGCTCGTCGTCGGCGGTGTCCACCGATGCCACCTCCTCGGGCGCCTCGGCCCTCTCGCTGCGGTCTCTAGTTAGTGCCATGTCTACTCCATCTACAAACTGGCATGCCCACCCGAGGAACCGTGGCCGCCGTCGCCGCGTGTCGTGTCAGCCAGCCCCGCCTCGTCGAAGGACGTCACCTCGACGAGCTCTGGCAGTTCGACGCGTTGCACCAGCAGTTGGGCGATCCGGTCTCCCCGTCTGATCACGATCGGGATCACCGGGTCGAGGTTGATCAGGGACACCTTGATCTCACCGCGATACCCCGCGTCGACGGTGCCGGGACTGTTGACGATCGAAAGACCCACGCGGGCAGCAAGTCCCGAGCGCGGATGGACGAGTCCAACCATTCCGTGCGGAATCGCCACAGCCACCCCGGTCGGCACCAGCGCTCGCTGCCCTGGGGCCAGCTCGACGTCCTGCGCGCTGTAGAGGTCGACCCCCGCGTCGCCGCTGTGAGCCCTGCTGGGCAGCGGAAGGTCGCGGTCGAGCCGCACCACCGCCAAAGAACTGGACACGACGTCAGAGATTACTCTGGGCCCCGTGTCCGACACGCGCGCCACTGCACGAACAGTCCGCTATCGCGAGCGTCTGCGGGTGCCGCTGTGGTGGTGGCTGCCGGGGCTCGGCGTGGCTGCGCTGATCGCGCTCGAGGTCGATCAGGGCATCACGGGACTGCCCGGCTGGCTTCCGTACGCCGTGCTGCTGCCGGTTGCGGCTGCGGTGCTGGTGGGGCTCGGACGGACCGAACTCAGCGTGGTCGACAACGAAGGCGACACCGAATTGTGGGTGGGCAGCGCACACCTGCCGGTGTCGGTCGTCAGCCGCACCGCGGAAGTTCCCCGTTCCGCGAAGTCGGCCGCACTGGGCCGTCAGCTCGATCCGGCGGCTTTCGTCGTCCATCGGGGATGGGTCGGCCCGATGGTCCTGCTGGTCCTCGACGATCCGGATGATCCCACCCCGTATTGGCTGGTCAGCGCCAAACACCCGGACAAGGTCCTCGCCGCGCTCCGCGAATGAGCACGGCGCGCGGCCAGTAGCGGTCAGGCCGCGCAGTCGGTGCAGATCATCACGCCGTTCTTCTCGCTGGCGAGACGACTGCGGTGATGCACCAGAAAGCAGCTCAAGCAGGTGAACTCATCGGCCTGCTTCGGAATCACACGGACAGACAGTTCCTCACCGGAAAGATCGGCACCCGGAAGCTCGAATGATTCAGCGGATTCGGATTCGTCGACGTCGACGACGGCCGACTGGGCTTCATTGCGCCGTGCTTTGAGTTCCTCAAGCGAATCCTCTGAGACGTCATCGGTCTCAGTGCGCCTTGGGGCGTCGTAGTCCGTGGCCATACCTTGTCCCCTCCATGAAGCTGTTGCAGCAGTGCTTTGTACCAGCGTCGAACGCATTCGCCAAACGATTCGTGCCCGTATTGACACCGGTTCTAATGTGATTTGTGTCACATTACAGAAATGCATAGTTGACCAGCGAGTCGATGACCTGGCCCGGCGGGCTCTAGAGTGCACTGCGTGGTCGCGCAAATCACCGAGGGCACGGCGTTCGACAAACACGGCCGACCGTTCCGACGCCGAAGTTTCATCCCAGGGATCGCGATGTTCGCCGTTCTCGGGATCGCGGCCCTTCTCGTGTGGGTGATCGCGTTGTCGCGACCGCCGGACGTCGAGCAGGCCGCGGTCTGCAATCCGCCGGTGCCTGCCGAGCCAAATGCCCCCGTCGGCGAGCTCGGCGAACAGGTGTCGGGCTCGACGATGATCGACGTCACGCCCGCCAAGCTGGCCGACACCAAGATCCGCGTGCTCAACGCCAGCGGACAGGGCGGGCAGGCTGCCGAGGTCGCCGGTGCGCTCCGCGATCTGGGGTTCGCCGAACCCGAGGCGGCCAACGATCCGCTGTATGTGAACGCACGCCTCGAGTGCCAGGGCCAGATCCGGTTCGGCCCTGCGGGGCGTGCGGCCGCGGCATCCATCTGGCTGGTGGCTCCGTGCACCGAACTCTTCCAGGACGGGCGCACCGACGACACCGTCGACTTCGCGATCGGCACCGACTTCTCCGAGTTGACCCACAGTGACGACATCGACGCCGTCCTCGCGAGCCTGCTTCCCGACGCCACCCAGCCGGCCGACGCCGAACTGCTGACCAGGGCCCACACCGGAACCTGTTGAGCTCACCGCGTGGACATCGCCCCGCATCGACGCAGCGCATCGTCGAATGCCGCGCTGATCCCGGGCGCGGCGGCCACCATCAGCCCCGCGCCCTCTGCTGACGCGGGCGGACTGACGGCGGCGCCCGCTTCGCTGGCGATCAGCGCGGCCGCGGCCCAGTCCCACAGGTGCACGCCGTCTTCGTAGTACGCGTCGAGCCGGCCCGCCGCCACCATGCAGAGGTCCAGCGCGCAGGACCCCAACCGCCGCAGGTCGCGCACGTCAGGCAGCAGCCGGGCGACGATCTCCCCCTGCCGTCGCCTGCGCTCGCGCTGATAGGCGAAGCCAGTGCCCACCAAGGCCGTGGACAGATCGGTGGCCTGGCTACACCGGAGGTCGGTGACGACACCGTCGCGGCGCGCGAGGGCACCGTGCCCCAGCGCGGCCGAGTACACCGTCCCCGCAGCGACGTCGGCAACGGCTCCGGCTACCGAGACACCGTCGCGTCGCACTCCGACCGACACGGCGTACGCCGGTATTCCATACAGGAAGTTGACGGTGCCATCGATCGGGTCGAGCGCCCAGGTGAGCTGCCCCTTGGCAGCACCGACCTGGCCGCCTTCCTCTTCGCCGAGAATCGCCTCGCCCGGACGCAACACGGCGAGCCGGTTCCGCAGCAGCCGCTCCGTTTCGGTGTCGACCACGGTCACGGGGTCGGTCGGGGTGCTCTTCGTGCGCACCGCAGGACCCACATGTTCCGTACTGGCGGGGTCCACGCCTGCCGAGCCCGGTCCGAAGACCTCGGTGCGACGCCTGCGCACGAACTCGGCAGCCTCGGCCGCCAGCTGCTCCGCCACCTCGCGCAACGAGACCGCGTCGGTGGCCGCGATGGAATTGTTCACGTGCCCCATCGCAGCACATCCGGTGCGATCCGACCTCATGGGATGCGCGACTGGCACACATCGCAATTGGCGAGCCGATAGGGTGGCATCGCGCCCTAGCTGCCCGACAGCGCGGCCCCGCGCGCGCCCAGGACCTTTGGTATCGCCCACCTGCGCAGAGGAGCTTGCATGACCGCCGAAGCCGACTCATCACCATCAGCGGCCGCCCCCGAATCGGGCTCCGGCGGGCACCGCCGTGGATTCGGCGTCGACGTCGGAGGCAGCGGCGTCAAAGGTGGGATCGTCGATCTCGACACCGGCCAGTTGATCGGTGACCGATTCAAGTTGCTGACCCCGCAGCCGGCGACACCGGATGCCGTCGCCGAAACCATCGCCGAGGTCGTCGCGCACTTCGGTTGGGAGGGCCCGCTGGGTGTGACATATCCCGGCGTCGTCGTGGACGGCATCGTGCGCACCGCCGCCAATGTCGACAAGGGCTGGATAGGGCTCAACGCCAAGGAAGTCATCGGGGCCGTGCTGGGCGGTCGACCCGTGACGGTCCTCAACGACGCCGACGCAGCGGGGCTCGCCGAGGAGAAGTTCGGCGCGGGTCGCGACAACACCGGCGTGATCGTGTTGCTCACATTCGGCACGGGCATCGGCTCTGCGGTGATCCACAACGGCGTCCTGCTGCCGAATACCGAGTTCGGCCACCTGGAGGTGGGCGGCAAGGAGGCCGAACACCGCGCCGCGAGTTCGGTCAAGGAGCGGAAGGAGTGGAGCTACGAGCGCTGGACGCAAGAGGTCACAAAGGTGCTGGTAGCCATCGAAAACGCAATCTGGCCGGACCTGTTCATCGCCGGTGGCGGTATCAGCCGCAAGGCGGACAAGTGGATCCCGCTGCTCAAGAACCGCACACCGGTGGTCGCGGCGTCGCTGCAGAACACCGCGGGCATCGTCGGCGCCGCGATGGCGGCGGACATCGACGTCACGGCTACCGGCAAGTAACGGCGCGCAGGCGCGTCAAATTTGCCGCTGTGCACAGCGTTCACCCACACTGTCGTTACAATGGTCGACGGCGGCCGCCTACCGGATAGCGGCGAAGTATCCCACCCCGACATGACGCCGTGAGATCGACGCCGACATTCGACATAGCCGACCTATTTCGGTGGCGCACGTGTGCGCCCCTGAAGAGCCGCACGACCGAAAGGGTGTACGTGGCAGCGATCAAGGCAAGCCCGGCAACCGACGAGCCGGTGAAGCGCACCGCCGCCAAAACCCCCGCCAAGAAGGCGCCTGCGAAGAAGGCCGTCAAAAGCGTCGCGGCGAAGGCGACCAAACCGCGTGCCGCCAAGGCCGCGGACGCTCCCGCAGGCCGCAGCCGCGCCAAGAAGGCCACCGGCCCCGAGGTTGAAGCTGTCGACGGCGACGCCGTCGTCGTCGTCGAAGACACCGATCTCGAGGCCGAGCCCGGCGACGAGATCGACGTCGAAGACACCGATCTCGAACTCGACGACATCGAGGTCGAAGACGACGCTACCGACGAGGCTGCCAGCGCCGACTCCGACGACTCCTCGGAAGAGTCCTCAGAGGGAGACGGCCCGGCCGCACCCAAGGCGGCCGGAAAAGCCGCCAAGCCCGAAGCCGCAGGCGAGGACGACTCGCTTCCCGAGCCCTCCGAGAAGGACAAGGCCTCCGGCGACTTCGTCTGGGACGAGGAGGAATCCGAGGCGCTGCGACAGGCCCGAAAAGACGCCGAGCTGACCGCCTCTGCGGACTCGGTACGCGCCTACCTCAAGCAGATCGGCAAGGTCGCACTGCTCAACGCCGAAGAGGAAGTCGAGCTCGCCAAGCGCATCGAGGCCGGCTTGTACTGCACACAGGTGATGGCGGAGATCGCCGAAAAGGGCGAGAAGCTGACCACCGCGCAGCGCCGCGACTACATGTGGATCTGCCGCGACGGCGACCGCGCGAAAAACCATCTGCTTGAGGCGAACCTGCGCCTGGTCGTGTCGCTGGCCAAGCGCTACACGGGCCGTGGCATGGCGTTCCTGGACCTGATCCAGGAGGGCAACCTCGGTCTGATCCGCGCGGTGGAGAAGTTCGACTACACCAAGGGGTACAAGTTCTCCACGTACGCCACCTGGTGGATCAGGCAGGCCATCACCCGCGCCATGGCCGACCAGGCCCGCACCATCCGCATCCCGGTGCACATGGTCGAGGTCATCAACAAGCTCGGCCGGATCCAGCGCGAGCTTCTGCAGGATCTGGGCCGCGAGCCCACGCCTGAAGAGCTGGCCAAAGAAATGGACATCACGCCGGAGAAGGTGCTGGAGATCCAGCAGTACGCCCGCGAGCCCATCTCGCTGGATCAGACGATCGGCGACGAAGGTGATTCGCAACTCGGCGACTTCATCGAGGACAGCGAGGCTGTGGTAGCGGTCGATGCAGTGTCCTTCACGCTGTTGCAGGATCAGCTGCAGTCCGTCCTCGAGACGCTCTCCGAGCGCGAAGCCGGGGTGGTTCGGCTGCGATTCGGATTGACCGACGGTCAACCCCGCACCCTTGACGAGATCGGCCAGGTATACGGGGTGACCCGTGAGCGCATCCGCCAGATCGAGTCGAAGACGATGTCAAAGTTGCGCCATCCCAGCCGTTCTCAGGTGCTGCGCGACTACCTGGACTGAGCGACACTCCAGATTATTGGCCTGACAGCGGATTGTTGGTCAGTCAAGAAATAGTAGACATGCACAGCGCTGCCAGCGAGATATTGACATGGCGCGTCGCAAACCTGCGCCCCTCGATCTGGCGGCCCTGCTGCCTCCTGGGAGTTGGCGCTGCGCGCCGAGCAGAAGTGTGTCCCGCAGACCCTGAAGTCCTACGGCGACGGGGTGCGCGGCGTTCCTGCGCTGGTGCGCTGAGCAACGGCCGCACGCCCGTCGCTCGACCGCGACATGGTGAAGCACCTGGATTCGGCGACCTACTCGAGGCCGGCGCTGAGCCTGCCACCGCGCGGGCCCGCCAACTCGCGCTGCGCCGATTCTGGGCGTGGCTGGAGAGGAGGGCGAGGTCGACATCGATCCCCTGCTCGGACTCAAGAGCGCCCAAGCTCGATACGAAGGTCACCAACTCGCTGCACCGAGCGACGAGATCAAGCGACTGATCAAGGCGTGCACCGGGAACCGACTTCCGAGATCGGCGCGAAGAGGCGATCGTGCGGCTGATGATCGAGACCGGGATGCGCGCCGGGGAGGTCGTCGTGGAGGCCTACACGCGTCGGCCTGACGCCGTGATCCGCGACCGTGCAATGCAGGGCGGTGGCCAGGGCCGCCCGTCGCCGATCGGGCAACGACGCGCGGCACATCCGGTCGCTCGGCGAGCTCCGCACCCGACCTGCTCCGGCTCGCACGCCGACGCTGAAGTACCGCGCCGACACTGCGCCGAGCTGACCGGGTTCCATCCCCACCTGCTGCGGCACACGGCCGCGTCGCGCTGGCTGGCCGCCGGCGGCTCCGAGGGCGGCCTGATGGCGGTGGCCGGGTGGTCGACCCGCGACATGATCGACCGCTACACCCGGGCAACGGCAGCCGAGCACGCCGCCGCCGAAGCGCGCGGGCTGAACCTGGGGGAACTGTGAAACCTGGCCGAAAATCAAACTCGTGGACAGCCGTGGGCGGACGGTACCCGTACGTCACGACCTTTACACACACGGTACGAAACGCTATGTCCTGCAACGCTTTACCCTAGCGCTCTCTTTCCGTACGGGCTAGAAGATTCCAAATCGTATGTGCCACAGGCAATCCGATTGCACAAAATGGGCCGCCCGGCGTGGGCTCGATGAAGTTGCGGCCGCCGCCCGGGCGTGGAAAACGTGGTAATAGATCGGAAGCGGGCAAGCCGCTTTGAGCGCCGGTCAGGCGGGGACGAGCTCAAACGATCGATCGGGGTTCGCGGCAAACAGGGCAAGCGCGTTGTATGCCCGACGTTCGACGAGCAGCAGAATGAAGTCGCGGATCGTGCTCTGTTCAAAGTGCTCGTGGGCATCGTCGACGGCAGTGGTGATCAAGCCCCGGGGCAGTTGAGGGAATTTGCCCTCCAGCCGCTCTGCGGCCTCGGCGAGGAGTTCTCGCTCACTTTTCTTAATCATGCTAATCATTCTGAGGCCTGTTTTGACACCCGTCAAGTCTTGTGACGAAGTCGTCAATGCCCTGGCGGACGGCGCATTGTGTGGCGTGACGCCGGCCCTCAAGGAATGGTTGACCGTTGCAATTTACCGGTGCACGCTGTGCTTATGGTTGAGCACAACGAGGCGCTATTCATCGCTCACGTCGAGCGACGCCTGATCGACAAGTACCCGCACATCCCGCCCGAAGAAATAGCGACCATCATTCAGAGTGAGGTCGTTCGATTCGCGCAGAGCCCGGTACGGGATTTTGTTCCGCTGCTTATCGAGCGGCATGCCAGCGGGCGACTGACCAAGCATAAGGATTTGGCTCTATCCAAGTAACCGGTGATGGGCCCCGGTCGGGCTAGTCCTTGGGCGACGTCGAACCTCAACTCGATTGCGCGCAGTGGGGTTCCCCACCCCTTGAGAGTTGCGTCGGCTCCACGTCCCGGTACACACCAGCGAGTCGGGCAGCCAGGTGGTCAATGACCTGCTCTTCACTCAACACACCCCTCTAGTCAGCGTGCCCGCACGTCAACACACGTCAAGACACTAGATTCTGACTTTATGGCGAGGCCGCAGCAGGCTAGTGGCGGTGTCCGCGGCGGATCGCGCGGCGAACCAATTCAGCCTCGTCGTCGACGCCGTCGACGTAACGCGACGGCCGTGACCTGTCGACGTTCCTCTTGACGTACAGGTCGAACGCCTGAATGGGTCCCGGCGTCGCGCAACGCCGCGTACTCGATATCCGCCTCTGGATTACCGCTCGTGGCCTGACCCGGCACCGCTTCTCGAAGGCCGGGAGCGCGACTGAGGAATCTCCTCAGTTGCGTCAGGCTCGCATCCAGGACTGTTGCTCCACCTCTTTGGCCAGGATCAGACGGGCACCCATTGCGATATCGGCCCCGGCGCATGCCGCTGCGTATGCCGCCGGCAGTCGGGTGATGGCGGCATCGTGGGTGAACACCGCGTCGTACACGGCGTGTGCCGCCCATCCGGCGCCCAGTACGCGACGGGCGGCCCGGTCGGGCATCGTAGGGCCGTGACCGCGACCGCGCACGCCGCCACCAGCGTGACCGTCTCACCGGCATCACTGCTTAGGCTGCGCCGTGATAGCGGATAGACCGCGGCCGCCGCAACCAGACCGACGGCTGCGATGGCGGTGCGCCGGTGCGGGATCAGTCGAGCGATCGCAATGTCGGCGGCAAGCGCGAAGCCGGCGCCCTGAGCCAGTGCGGCCTTTCCGTCGGAATCGGTGCTGGGACTCATGTGATGAAATTAGTACTTATCGGCGGAGGGTCGCATCGGTTCAGAGCAAGGGTTCGGCCCGCCACCCGTGGGGGTGGTGACGGGCCGAGGAGGGTTTGATGGGCTACGTGCCGAACACGTCAGGTCCGACATGCGTGGCGATCTTCTCCAGGCGCCGCATGACGTAGGCGTCCCGATAGATCCAGTCGTGGCTGTCGGCGGCCGGCTGTTCATCGGTCACCCGGCGCGCTGGGCCGACTGGGGCAGCCTGCTGTACTCCCTACAGACCGGCCGGCCTGCCGCCGAGAAGCTGCGCGGGATGCCGTTCTTCGAATACTGCGCCACCGACCCCGAATTCGCCGCGGTGTTCAACAACGCGATGACGGCGGCCAGCGGGCTGTCGAACGATGTTGCGCTGCAGGCCTATGACTTCACCGACGCCCGCCTGGTGGTCGACGTGGGCGGTGGGCACGGCGCAGTGCTGGCCACCATCCTGCGCCGCGCACCGAACGCACGCACCCGCGCAGAGTATGAGCAGCTACTGCGTCAGGCAGGCTTCGCGCTGACCCGGGTCATCCCGACAGTGAGCCCGATCTCGGTACTCGAGGCCGTCGCGGTCTGACGAAACTCCTTGCGCCAGAACAGCATCACTACCGTCGGCGCACCGACTGTCAGCGCTTGCGCTCGCGCACCTTGTAGGTCGACGGCCAGGATTCGCGCGTCTCGTCGCCTACGAGCGGCACGCCCTTGGAACCGATCCTTACGTCGAACGCCTCCTTGCCTGCGCCGGCCTCGCGGTTGGCGTGTTCCGTGGCCAGGTAGATCAGCTGGTCGATCTCGGCCTCGGCGAACGCGACAAACGTCGTCTTGCGCACGATGTCCTCCGCAGGCGGCACCATCCGGTCCGGCAGGACCCGGGTCAGCAACGCTGCCACACCGAGCAGCGAGAAAGGAACGACCCAGTAGCACGCGAATGACAACGGCGTCTTCGTGTCGAGGATCGTCGCGTCACCTTGCACAAGCGGGGGGATCGCGGACGACACCGTCATACCGCCGAAGGCCACGATCCAGATCCATGTCAGCACCGAGGTGATTCGGGCGAACGGCTCGCTCTCCACCACTTCCTTGGGCTGCCCCACCACGGCGAACTCGCGCACGAACGGCCTGCCGATCACGGCGCTGAGCAATGCGACGAGGAAGATCCCAGCGTTGCTCAGCGGTTGCAACCACTGCTCCATGAACTCCGGGCTCACGGTGAAGGTGAGCGCCGTGAGAATCAAAAACGTTGCGACAGCGCCGATCTCCAGCGTGCGCCCGGGCGAGCCCGTGACACGCGCGACGACGAAGGCGGCCACGGACACTCCGAGCGCGACCAACACGGCGATATGGAACGGCACATTTCCGACCAGAACCCAATAAACGATCCACGGCGCGAAGCCAAAGATGATGCCCACGGCAGGTCAGTCTATTGAGTCACGATCGTTCCGCGCAGCGACCCACTCACTCCTGCACGTTTACGGTGAGCCGGTGAGCCAGCGCATCAACATCTCCTCCGGATCGGAGTTCGAATCCTCGGTCGGCTATTCGCGTGCGGTTCGCACCGGCCCGCACGTGGCAGTCGCCGGCACCACCGCCCCGGGCGACAGCGCGGCGGCGCAGGCGCGGGAAGCTTTGCGCCGCATCGAGATCGCACTGGCCCAAGCGGGGGCTTCGCTGGCCGACGTGGTGCGCACACGGATATACGTCACCGACATCTCGGCGTGGCGCGAGGTGGGAGCCGTCCACACGGAGGTTTTCGGTGACATCCGGCCGGCTGCAACCATGGTGGAGGTGTCGGCACTGATCGCCCCCGACCTCGTCGTGGAAATCGAGGTCGACGCGTTCGTCCAGCAGTGACTACGCGCTCAGCGGCGCGTACCGCCCATCGGCGCCAGGACGGTAAGTAGTGACACTTATCACAGCCGCGACAGGCAATGGTCCGTACAGATGTGGGAACTCCAAGCCATCGGGATCGGCCGGGACACCAGCTTCCCAGCGAACAGAAGAGGTAAGGCGTGCACCGTCGATGCGGAGCAGCATCAGGTCCGTCCGGTCGGCATAGAGCCGGTTGGCGGGTAGATGCACCTGCTCGACACTCGACAGGTGGACGAATCCCACAGCCTCCAGCGACTCGGGCGCATGCACTCCGGCGCGCTGAGCGGCCTCCCATTCGTCGGCGCCGCACAGGTGAACGAACAGCTCTGAGCTCATACCGCCACCCTCTCACCGCCGCAACACACGCGCTCGTGAGACACGACACACCTGTAAAGCCCCGGGGAACAAGGCCGGAACCCCAAGCGTCTGACAGAGTAGACGTAAGTCGCTTCACCCTATGGAGGTGCCATGACCGCAACGCTCACCAGCCCTGAACTGACCAAGGCTGACCGCTGCGACCGTTGTGGGGCCGCAGCTCGTGTACGGGCCAAGCTTCCTTCGGGTGCCGTTCTGTTGTTCTGCCAGCATCACGCCAACGAGCACGAGGCCAAGCTGGTCGAACTCGCTGCGGTGCTGGAAGTGAGCCCGCTGCAGCCTTAGGGCGACGAACGGGCATGCTGGACTGGTCATGAGTGACCAGTCAGAGCAGCCGAGGGCGCGCCCTTACTTGAAGGCCAAGCCGTCGCGCCACCACGTTCGGCACATCACCGTCCGGACGCTGGCCAAGAGTTGGGACGATTCGATCTTCTCCGAGTCGGCTCAGGCTGCCTTCTGGTGCGCACTGTCGTTGCCGCCGCTGCTGCTCGGGATGCTCGGGAGCCTTGGCCTACGTCGCGCCGCTGTTCGGACCGGACACGCTGCCGACGATCCAGGACCAACTGATCAGCACGACCGAACGGTTCTTCTCGCCGAACGTGGTCGCGGAGATCATCGAGCCGACGGTGCGCGACATCGTCAGGGGCGCCCGCGGCGAAGTGGTGTCGGTGGGCTTCGTGATCTCGCTGTGGGCCGGCTCGTCGGCCATCTCGGCGTTCGTCGACTCGATCACCGAGGCTCACGATCAGACGCCGTTACGTCACCCGGTGCGGCAACGGTTCTACGCGTTGGGGCTCTATGTCGTGATGCTGGTCGGCGCGATCGTGACCGCACCCTTCCTTGCGCTCGGCCCGCGCAAGGTCGCCGAGTTCATTCCGGACAGTTGGGACCACGTTCTGCAATTCGGTTACTACCCCGTGCTTTTCCTGGCGCTGGTGGTGGCGGTGAACGTGCTCTACCGCGTGTCGCTGCCCAGGCCGCTGCCGTCCCATCGACTGCTGTGCGGCTCGGTGCTGGCCGCCTTGGTTTTCCTGATCGCGACATGGGGCCTGCGGGTCTACCTGACCTGGATCACCAGCACGGGCTACACCTACGGCGCGCTGGCCACGCCGATCGCGTTCCTGTTGTTCGCGTTCTTCCTCGGCTTCGCCATCATGATCGGCGCCGAATTCAATGCCGCGATCGAAGAGGAGTGGCCGGCGCCGGACACTCACGCCAAGCGGTTCCGGTGGTGGCTGGAGGCCAAGGCTGCCGAATCGCTCAACACCGGCAACGGATTACCGGCAGACGGCTCGGCGACACCGGCAGCGCCTGCCACGCCACCGGGGGCGACCGTCGTCGCCGAAGGTCCCTCCCCGGGCACGGGCGAGGCGGCTACTTCTTGAGCTGCTCGTAGATCCGCTTGCAATCGGGGCACACCGGCGACCCCGGCTTGGCCGACCGCGTCACCGGGAACACCTCGCCACACAACGCGACGACGTGGGTGCCCATGACGGCGCTCTCGGCGATCTTGTCCTTCTTCACGTAGTGGAAGAACTTGGGGGTGTCGCTGTCGGTCCCGTCGTCGACCTGTTCGTCGGTGTCGGTGCGCTCGATGGTCTGGGTTTCCATGCGCCTATTCTGCCTGGCAATGAATCGGTAAGAAACGTGACCGGTGCACCACTGCGTAGATGTGGAACAGTGGAGGCATGAAACAAGGCCAAGAGCTGAGTTTCGACGACGACGGCCGTCCGGTTCTGATCACCCGGGCCGCCACCGCCTACGAAGAGCAGCATCGCCAGCGCGTACGCAAGTATTTGACGCTGATGTCTTTCCGTGTCCCTGCCCTGATCCTCGCGGCGGCGGCCTACGGGATCTGGCACAACGGCCTGATCTCGCTCGCAATCATCGTGCTCTCGATTCCGTTGCCGTGGATGGCCGTCCTGATCGCCAACGACCGGCCCCCCAGGCGTGCCGAGGAACCCCGCCGGTATCAGGGGAACCGACGCATCCCGCTGTTCCCGACCGCCGAGCGGCCCGCGATCGAAGGCCTGCGCCCGACCGAGCCACGCCCTGGCGGGGAGCTCTTCGGCGACGATCTTCCCCGCTGAGGATCTTCTCGCTCTGTTCTCAGCACATTCTCAGGTCGACCTCCGATAACCGCAGCTCAGAAGGTGTGAACCGGCGCAAGGCTGGGAACTCTTTGCGCGCGCAGGGCGTTATAGCCCATGAAAGTTCGATCGATCAGGAGGCCGTCATGGCAAGTGCCACCAGCAGTCGGATTGACCAAGATCTAGACGCTCAGAGCCCGGCTGCGGACCTGGTGCGCGTTTATTTGAACGGCATCGGCAAGACCGCGTTGCTCAGCGCCGCCGACGAGGTGGAACTCGCCAAGCGAATCGAAGCGGGGCTGTATGCCCGCCATTTGCTCGCCACGCGTAAACGGCTGGGCGACAACCGCAAGCGGGACCTCGCGGCTGTCGCGCGCGACGGTGAGGCGGCCCGGCGTCATCTGCTTGAGGCCAACCTGAGGCTCGTGGTGTCGCTGGCCAAGCGCTACACCGGACGCGGAATGCCGCTGCTGGATCTGATCCAGGAAGGCAATCTCGGCCTGATCCGCGCGATGGAGAAGTTCGACTACGCCAAGGGCTTCAAATTCTCGACGTACGCCACCTGGTGGATCCGCCAGGCGATCACCCGCGGCATGGCTGATCAGAGCCGCACCATCCGGCTCCCTGTCCACCTTGTCGAGCAGGTCAACAAGCTCGCCCGAATCAAGCGCGAAATGCACCAGAATCTCGGCCGTGACGCGACCGACGACGAGCTGGCGGAAGAGTCGGGCATCCCGGCGGAGAAGATCGCCGATCTGCTGTCCCACAGCCGCGATCCGGTGAGCCTCGACATGCCCGTCGGCAGCGACGAAGAGGCGCCGCTGGGTGACTTCATCGAGGACGCCGAGGCGATGTCGGCGGAGAACGCTGTCATCTCCGAGCTGTTGCACACCGACATCCGTTACGTCCTGACGACGCTCGACGAGCGTGAGCAGCAGGTCATCCGGTTGCGATTCGGCCTCGACGACGGTCAGCCCCGGACCCTGGACCAGATCGGCAAGCTGTTCGGGCTGTCCCGTGAGCGAGTGCGTCAGATCGAGCGTGAGGTGATGGCCAAGCTCCGCAATGGTGAGCGTGCCGACCGTCTCCGCTCCTACGCCAGCTGAGCCAACCCCCGAGAAGACCCGTCGGATACTCCGGCGGGTCTTCTGCTTGGCGCCCTGTGGGGTTGCAGTGTGCGCCGTGTCGCTCAAAGGAAGCACCGCTGTTGTGCCGGGCCTGCCGGTAGACTCACCTCAGACGGAGGGTGTGCAATGAACGATCTTGTCGATACCACCGAGATGTATCTGCGAACGATCTACGACCTCGAGGAAGAGGGCGTGATCCCGCTGCGTGCGCGCATCGCAGAACGTCTCGATCAGAGCGGACCCACCGTCAGCCAGACCGTGTCCCGGATGGAGCGTGATGGGCTGCTGCATGTGGCCGGTGACCGGCACCTCGAGCTGACCGACAAAGGCCGCGCACTGGCAGTCGCGGTGATGCGCAAGCACCGCCTCGCAGAACGTCTCCTGGTCGACGTGATCGGTCTGCCGTGGGAGGAAGTACACGCCGAGGCCTGCCGCTGGGAACACGTGATGAGCGTCGACGTCGAGCGTCGGCTCGTTCAGGTACTCAACAACCCCACCACGTCTCCGTTTGGCAACCCGATTCCCGGTCTGTCAGAACTCGGCGTCGGTGACGAGCTGGCCAACGAGTTGATGAGCCTGGTGCGCCTCACCGAGCTTCCTTCGGGCATGCCGGTCGCCGTCGTCGTGCGTCAACTGACCGAACACGTCCAGGGTGACGCCGACCTGATCGCCCGGCTCAAGGACGCCGGCGTCGTGCCCAACGCACGCGTGACGGTCGAGGTCAACAACCACGGTGGCGTCATGATCGTCATCCCCGGTCACGAGCAGGTCGAGCTGCCGCACGAGATGGCACACGCCGTCAAGGTCGAAAAGGTCTGACCGGGGGCCCGCCGAGGTGTGGGGACTAACCCGCCCGGCGGCCGAACATCCGCCGTGGCGGTAGTCGCACACCCAGCTGCCGGGCCAGCCGATAACCGGTCTGCGCGAGTTCGCGGATCTGCTCGGGCCGCATCCCGGCCTGCAGCGCCTGGTCCATCATGCCTGCCATCTTGTGCCCCGGATCGCATCGCAGCGCCGCATCCAACGAGATCCCCGCCAACGGGCCGTCACCCCGTGCATATGCCGAAAAGGCCAGCAGGACAAGCGCTTCCACCCGCCAGCGGTCAGGCAGGCAGCGTGCCAGCGCAGCCCACAACGCTTCGGCTTCGCCAGCCCTTTGCCCCACGGCCAGCGCATAGAGCGTGTCGCGCACCCTCGCGTCGGCCAGCGCCAGCGCCAGTCGCGTCAGCTGCTCGTCGCTCGGCGAGTGTCCGCGAATGTTCTGTTCGGCGCACGCGAGCGCATGCTCGATGTCGCCGCGCACCTGCGGATCCGACCGGGCCCCGTCCGGGGCATCGGCCCGTGCGATGAGCTGCGCCAGCCCCGCGGTGCGCGCCGTATCAGCGGTGGCCACCACCTCGACGAGCTCTTCTCGCCTCCGGTAGAGGCGGCGGCCGTCCAAGACGGCCGCCACAGCGGTCGGCGAGGCCGTCGGGTCCTCGACCAGCCCGGAATTTCCGCAGCCGTCTACGCAGCACCACCGGGCACCTGCGGCAACCTCGGCGACGACATGAGCGGCGATCAGCTCGACGCCGCGATCGGCGAGCTCGCCCGTCAGTGAGTCAGTCAGCCTTCTGTGCTCGTCAACGCACATCGGGCAATCCGCACCTTTGCCGTCGACGATGACGGCGATGACGATCTCGGCTCCCGAGGTTGAGGCCAAATCCGCGAGCTGCGAGAGCCTTTCGGGGGCGTCGGGCAGATCCGCCCGCAGGACAGCGCCCATCTCACCGTCGGCAGCGGTGATCAGGACCAGGGAATTCACCGGGACGAAACCGAGCACGGCGGGTATCGCCGCGATCAGTGCACCTGGGCAGTCGAGTGAGGATTCGGGGTGATGTGTAGAGGCCATAGAGCAAACTTGTCAACCGCCACCGACGCCGAACGGTCGATGACGCTGGGGCGCGGCACAACTGGGGATGAATTCGGGTTTGGGGATGACGATCAGCAGGCCGCCCCGGCGGATCAGCGGTGAGCGCCACCGAGATGGTGCACATCGGTCAGGCCGTCATGGGCTGCGGCGGCACCATCGAATACCTGGTGGACGCGGTCTTCAACTACCCGACGTTCTCGGAGGCCTACAAGGTCGCCGCGCTGGACGTGATGAACAAGCTGCGCGCGCTCAACCAGTTCCGATCCTGATGGCTGGGTGCCGCTAGCCGCAGCCGTCTCGAACAGCGACGGCGCCTCGTCGCCGGGTCCGCCGCCCGCCTGCGCACGTGACACCAGCGCGGTGAGCCCGTCGTCGAACGGCGGCGAGTACGAGACCTCCTCGGCGCACCCGCCACCGTCCAGCCCGCCGATCAGTCCCGTCACCGTCGACCCGGTGATCCAGGGCGCGCCGGAGAAGCCGGCGACCGATTCCAGCCGGGCACCGTCGGATCGGCTGACCCGCGCGATCGCGTAATCTGCCATCGGATCCTGCTCGGCTATCCAGCGCGGGTCCAGGTAGACGGCACCGACCTGCCAGCCGTCGGCCATCACAGCGTCGTCATCGAACCCTGGGATGAACCGGACGGCGACGCCAGGACCGCGCCGCTACACAGATGCACGTCTCCCCCGCCGATGAACACCGCCCCGACCCTGGGGTCGGCCGGCACCGGTCGCGCGGCCGGTAGCATCTGCGCAGGCGCTTTCGAGTGCGACGGCGGCACCGCCGTACACGACGGCAACGCGGCCATGACCACAATGAGCCACACGCACACCGGGGGAAAACCCAGCGGTGACCAACGGTCGCATGTCCACCGATGGTCCCCTTTGGGCTTTCCGCGGCAACCGAGCTGGGTAGTTCGGCGGTCACCCACCGCGGAATGTCACATCGGGGTGTGCGCGTTCGAACAAATGGGTGACGCCATGCAGGCATGGGTGGCGGCGCCGCGCAGGTGCGAGACACTGGATGTTCACGGTGCGTCCGACATCACGATGATGCGACGTATCGCAGCGAGGAGGCAAAACAGGTGGCTGATGACGCGCACGAGCCGGGCCGGCAATACCAGCCGGAGCAGACCGGGATGTACGAACTCGAGTTTCCCGGCCCGCAGTTGTCCTCACCCGACGGCCGCGGTCCGGTGCTGATTCACGCGCTGGAGGGCTTCTCGGACGCCGGGCACGCCATCCGGCTGGCGGCCCAGCATCTCAAGGACACCCTCGACACCGAGTTGGTGGCGTCGTTCGCGATCGACGATCTTCTCGACTACCGCTCGCGGCGGCCGTCGATGACGTTCAAGACCGATCACTTCACCCACTACGACGAGCCGCAGCTGAACCTTTACGCCCTGCATGACAGCGTGGGGACACCGTTCCTGCTTCTCGCCGGGCTGGAACCTGATCTGCGCTGGGAACGCTTCATCACCGCAGTGCGACTGCTGGCCGAGCGCCTCGGCGTGCGCCGGGCCATCGGGTTGGGATCCATCCCTATGGCAGTCCCCCACACCCGGCCTATGACGCTGACCGCGCACTCCAACGACAAAGAATTGATCCTCGAACATCAGCCGTGGGTCGGCGAGGTACAGGTGCCCGGCAGCGTCTCCAACCTGCTGGAGTTCCGGATGGCCCAGCACGGATATGAGGTGGTCGGCTTCACCGTGCACGTTCCGCACTACCTGGCACAGACCGATTACCCGTCGGCGGCCGAGACACTGCTGTCCGAGGTGGCCCGCAACGGTTCACTGCAAATCCCGACCGCGGAGCTGTCCAAGGCGGCCGCCGAGGTCTTCGACAAGATCAACGAGCAGGTCGCCGCAAGTAGCGAGGTAGCTCAAGTGGTGGAGGCCCTCGAGCGCCAGTACGATGCGTTCGTTACCGCACAGGAGAACCGGTCCCTGCTGGCGCAAGACGAGGACCTGCCGAGCGGTGACGAACTCGGCGCCGAGTTCGAGCGGTTCCTCGCTCAACAGGCCGGTGAGACGAAGACGAACGGGGACGACCCACGGGAAGGCCCTGACATCACCGGCTGACAGCCGTCCCGACGACGAGGTGGGCGACATGACCGTGACCAGCGAGTGCGCACGATGACCGAGCGCAAGCCGAACCTGCGCCCCGTGCGGGAGCTGACCCCGAACCTGCAGTTCTGCACGATTCACGGTTATCGCCGGGCTTTCCGGGTGGCCGGATCGGGTCCGGCGATCCTGCTGATCCACGGCATCGGCGACAACTCGACGACCTGGAGCAGCGTGCAGATGCAGCTCGCGCAGCGGTTCACCGTCATCGCGCCCGATCTCCTCGGTCACGGCAAGTCGGACAAACCGCGTGCCGACTACTCGGTGGCCGCGTACGCCAACGGCATGAGGGATCTGCTCAGCGTCCTCAACATCGACAGCGTCACCGTCGTCGGTCATTCACTCGGGGGTGGAGTGGCGATGCAGTTCGCCTACCAGTTCCCGCAGCTGGTCGACCGCTTGATCCTGATCGGGGCCGGCGGCGTCACCAAGGACGTCAACATCGCGTTGCGCATTGCGTCGCTCCCGATGGGCACCGAGGCGCTCGCCCTGCTGCGGCTACCTCTGGTCCTGCCCGCGCTGCAGGTGATCGGCCGAATCGGCGGAAACGTGCTGGGTTCCACCGGTGTGGGTCGGGACATCCCGGACATGCTGCGCATCCTGGCCGACCTTCCCGAGCCGACGGCTTCGTCGGCATTCGCGCGCACGTTGCGGGCTGTGGTCGATTGGCGGGGGCAGGTGGTCACCATGCTCGACCGCTGTTATCTCACGCAATCCGTTCCGGTGCAACTGATCTGGGGCAGCCTCGATTCCGTGATCCCCGTCAGCCACGCCGAGATGGCGCATACCGCGATGCCGGGTTCGCAGCTGGAGATCTTCGAGGGATCGGGACACTTCCCGTTCCACGACGACCCGGACCGTTTCGTCGAGGTGGTCGAGAAGTTCATCGATTCGACCGAACCGGCGGCCTACGACCAGGAGTACCTGCGCGGCCTACTCCGAAGTGGAATCAACGAAGGCAGCCTCTCGGGGTCCGTCGACACGCGCGTCGCGGTGCTTGACGCCATGGGCGCGGACGAACGCAGCGCAACCTGACCCCGCCGTGCGCCCACGCACGTAGCATCGGGCGTATGGCCATTGACGTGACTGTGCTGCGCGTATTCACTGACCATGACGGCAGATTCGGCAATCTGCTCGGTGTCGTGGATGCCGCCACCGTGAATCCCGCCGACCGACAACGTATCGCCGCCGAATTGGGCTACAGCGAAACCGTTTTCGTCACCTTGCCGGCCGAGGGGACGCACAGCGCGCACGCCCGCATCCACACCCCCACCACCGAATTGCCGTTCGCCGGACATCCCACGGTGGGTGTGTCGTGGTGGCTCAACGACCGTGGGATGCCGATCAAGACGCTTCAGGTGCCTGCCGGCCTGGTTCAGGTCGCGTATGACGGGGACCTGACCTCGGTGAGCGCCCGCGCGGAGTGGGCACCGTCCTTCTCCGTGTACGACATCGGCTCGCTGGAGGAGTTGGCCGCCGCCGACCCCGACGACTACACCGACGAGACCGAGCACTACCTGTGGACCTGGCTGGATGAGACGGCAGGCACGATCAGATCTCGGATGTTCGCCCCGCACCTGGGCATCCCCGAGGACGAGGCGACCGGCGCGGCGGCGGTGCGGATCACCGAATACCTCAACCGCGACCTGACCATCGTGCAGGGCCAAGGGTCGGTCATCGAGACCACTTGGAGCGCGGAGGGCTGGGTGCGGGTGGCTGGACGTGTGGTGGACGACGGGCAGCGGCAGATCGACTGAGCCGCCGGCTCAGTTCTTTGCGGGTACCTCGCGATGGGCGCGCAACGCCTGAATCTCTCGCTCGAAATCCTCGGCAGACGAGAACGACCGGTACACCGAGGCAAATCGCAGATAGGCAACCTCGTCGAGTTCACGCAGGGGACCGAGAATCGCCAGGCCCACCTCGTGACTGGGCACCTCCGGTGAGCCGGTCGCGCGAACCGCATCCTCGACCTGCTGGGCCAGCAGGTTCAGCGCGTCGTCGTCGACCTGGCGCCCCTGGCACGACCGGCGCACGCCGCGGATGACCTTCTCGCGACTGAACGGTTCGGTGACCCCACTGCGCTTGACCACGGCGAGCACCGCGGTCTCCACGGTGGTGAACCGGCGTCCACATTCGGGGCAGGACCTGCGCCTGCGGATCGCCTGACCTTCGTCGGCCTCACGAGAATCGACCACGCGAGAATCGGGATGACGGCAGAACGGACAGTGCATCACCGCTCCTTCGCCGCACCGACAGACAACCGCTTCGAACGCCATTGAGCCTACCTGCGCCACCCCAGGACGGCCCAATGCTGGGCCTAACGGTGCATACCTCATCAGACGGTCCTCAGAATGCTTGAGCAGCAGACGGTTTCGGGCCTGCGGGTGCGAGGTCAGGCGACCGGCGCGATGAGCGTCTGGCCGGCGTCCAGGGCCACCGATTCGAGCTTGTTCAGTTCGCGGATCCGCTCGACGACATCGGCAACCGGGGCATCGGGCGCCACGCGCTCCGCGACGTGCTCCAACGACTCGCCACTGTGCACCTGAACCACCGCGAGACGTCCGGGGATCTCGGCCTCACTGCCGACCACACCGCCGAACTGGCCGACCAGACCCAGCCACAGCGTGATCGCTGCGGCGATCAGCGCCAGTATCACCGTGGTCGTCGGTGTGATCGGGCGGCGATGCGACGCCCGCGACACCAGCACGCCGGTTCCGCGGTGACGCATCGGCGCTCCACTGGGCCTGCGCGACCGTGGCCTGCGCGCCGCGGGTACGGTCCGCACTCGGCCGTCGTTCACCTGCAGGCGGGGGGCGCGCTCGAACTCGTTCCAGGTTTCGCGTTCGTCGAGAATGGTCATCTGTCTGCCTTTCGATCCGGGCGGGTCATTCGCTCTTGTGTTCGAACAGTACTCGATCAGGTGTTCGATTAATAGAACATGTGATCGAACTGTTGCGAACGCTAACCCATCCCACCGACAAGAACCCTCGGCATGAACGGCACGGTCGGGCAGGGGCACATGGCGGGTGACTCGAAGCCGACACGCCTCGAACACATGTTTGATTATTGCCGAGACTCGGGTTACATTCGGGCTCATGAGCGACGACATCAGTGGCAGCACCGGTGGCGCAGGCCGGAGCCGTGACACCGGCCTGACCGAACGTCAACGCACCATCCTCGACGTCATCCGCGCGTCGGTGACCAGCCGCGGCTATCCGCCGAGCATCAGAGAAATCGGTGATGCGGTCGGGCTGACCTCGACCTCATCGGTCGCCCACCAGCTCCGCACTCTGGAGCGCAAGGGCTACCTCCGCCGCGACGCCAACCGCCCCCGCGCGGTCGACGTCCGCGGGTCCGACGAGATGGCCACCCCTGTGGTGACCACCGACGTCGCCGGGTCGGATTCACTCCCCGAGCCCACCTTCGTACCCGTGCTGGGCAGGATCGCCGCCGGCGGTCCGATTCTGGCCGAGGAAGCCGTCGAGGATGTGTTCCCGCTGCCGCGCGAGCTCGTCGGCGAAGGCTCGCTCTTCCTGCTCAGGGTGGTCGGCGAATCGATGATCGACGCGGCGATCTGCGACGGCGACTGGGTCGTCATCCGGCAACAGAGCGTCGCCGACAACGGCGACATCGTCGCCGCGATGATCGACGGCGAGGCCACCGTCAAGACGTTCAAACGCACCAAGGGTCAAGTCTGGCTGATGCCGCACAACCCTGCGTTCGACCCGATTCCCGGCAACGACGCCGCCGTACTCGGCAAGGTCGTCACCGTCATCCGCAAGATCTGACCGGCCGCCGGCTACGCGGCCCACCCCGTTCACTCGCCGCGAATGAAGCCGTTCGTGCGCGCGATTTCCTCAGTGGCGAACCAGATCTCGACAGGGGCCTCGTGGTAGTCGACGCTGTCCGGCGCCCAGTACAAGCCCGACTTGGTGTCGGCCTTGACCGGATAGCCCTCGGGAATCTCGGTGGGGTCGTCGTACGGCATGTGCAGGGCGGTGCCCAGGGGAATCGGCTCGTCGGGATCGACCCGCGCGTGGCGGCCCGTATCGGTCAGCGGATCCCGAGTCTGCTCAGCCGTATGCACGACAACCGGGGGCACCAAAGGCTCCCGGTCAGCAGACAGGTCATCGCTGTCGTCGAAGCGGTTGTCGTCGGACTCATCGGCGAGGTCTTCGCCGTCGTCGTCGAAGCGGTTGTCGTCGTCGGCGACGTCGTCGGCCTGATCGTCCGCCTCATCACCGACGCCGTCTGCCGGGGTTGACTCCTCGGTCCCGGTGAGGACTCTCGTCGGCGCGGTATCGATGGCGTCGGGGTCCTCCTGCGCCACGTCCGACCGGTCGAACTCGTCACCGCGTTCCGATTCGGCGTCGTGCGCCACGGGGGCACCCCAGAAACTCACCGCCTGCGGCGTGAAGCCCTCCGGAGGGGGCGGCGTCGCCGATGTGGCCGATTCCGGTGATCCGAGACCTTCACGGGCGTAGCGGTCCCCGAACAGGGTGTCCTCGCGACCGTCCTCAGTGCCTGCCTGGCCACTCTCGGCGACCGGGTAAGGCTCGTAGTCGTGGCCGTCGTGATCCTGCTTCACAACCGAGAAGATGTCGTCTTGGTCGCCGCGATTACGGCGACGCAGAACCACGAAGGCGCCCAGCCCGGCCAGCAGCAACAGGGGCACGATGGCCACAAGCCACCACCACGTCCACTTGAGCCCGGAATTCTCGGAGTTCTCCGAGGGCTGCGCCGACGGCGGCGGAGCCTGCGGCGGCTCCGCTCCGGGAACCTCAAGGCCTGCCAACTGCGGGGCGAGGCCTGCCGGTTCCGTGCTGAACTTCCGCGACGCCGAGTCCCAGGAGATCGAGCCACCGTTGAAACGCTGGGTGATCACCTCGCCGTCCTGCGTTTGATCTGCCACCGGAGCGCCGAGCTCCCCGGTCGCGCCGCCCAGTTTGTCCCACGCGGCGTTGATCGCCCCGCGCACGATCACCGCGCCATGGTCAGGCGTCCAGAAGATCACTGGCTTGTCGGCGGCGGCGAATGCGCTGAGCCTGCTCGCAGGCGCGAGTCCGCCGTCCTCCTCGCTGGAGATCGGGAAGCCGAGATCGCCTTCGGGGCCGCCGACGCTCTCGTACTTGGCCAGCACCTGCCCGGTGACGACGTTGGCGCCGGTGTCGGGGCTGTAGAAGATGGTGCCGTTGACGAAATCCTGGCCCATCCCGCCGTCGCCGATCTCGTACGGCTCCCCTTCGGCGGCACCGAGCGGACCCATCGGACCCCCGGCTGCCCGGCGGGCCGCGTTGATCGCCGCGACGGGATCGTCGGGGATGGACAGATCGGTCAACTGACCGGCCAGATCAGGCGGCACCGTGGTGAAGGTCTTGCTGCCCGAGTCGTAGGAGACCTGACCGCCGGTGAACTTCTGACTCACCGTCGAGGTGTCGTACGTTTCGTCCTCGGCAGGCACCCCGAGCACTCCGGAGGAGCCGCCCAGCTTGTCCCATGCCGCGTTGATAGGCCCACGCACCACCCTCGCGCCTGTCGCCGGGGTCCAGAAGATCACCGGTTTGTCGGCGGCACTGAACGTGGTGTTGCGGCTGTCCGGCGCACGGCCGGGACCCTCGTCGATCGTGGGGAAGCCCAGGTCACTGTCGGCGGCGCCGCCGATCGACTCGTACTTCTCCAGGATCGCGCCCTGCATGGCATGGGCGCCGGTGGCCGGGGTGAAGAACATCTTGCCTGCGGCAAAGTTCTGGGCGAACCCCGTGCCGAGCGGATACACATCACCCGACCGCGGGCCCAGCGGACCGGTGTCTCCGCCACCGGCCTGCCACGCGGCGGTGATGGCGTTGTTCGCGTCGACCTCGGGCTGCGCCGACGCGGTCGGGGCGAGCAGGAGCGCCGTGGCGACCCCCAACAACCCGATCGTCAAGCGACCGACCGTACGTAGGCGCAGCATGGGCTGCCGGCTCATTCTTCCTCCCCGCGGTCGGTGACTGGTTCTCCTGCAAAATCCCTTGCAAAATGCCGAGAAAGTTACCGCGTCCGTTCACTTTGCTTCAGCAGGCGTGGATAACCAAGTCACCTCGCCGAATCATGGCAAAGAATGTGCACTGAGCACGAGCGTCCAATCACCGTGTCGCTGGCCGTAGCCCGCGCCGTTCGCCGAGGCTGCGGCCGATGATTTCGGTGGTGCCGCCGTACTCCGAGTACCCATCCAACCGGATGGTTGGCCGTCTCTCTGAGCGCCCCTCGCAGCACTACACTCATGGCGTGCGCCCAGCTCAGACCAGCCTGACCCACTGGGGAGCCTTCACCGCCACAGTCGAATCCGGGGACATCGCGTCGGTCAGCCCACTGGCCGGTGACGCTGATCCATCACCGGCGCTGGGAAACCTGCCCGGATCGGTCCGGCACATCTCGCGCGTCACCACGCCTGCGGTACGACGCGGTTGGCTCGACGACGGACCAGGGCCCAGCACGCGCCGCGGCGCCGACGACTTCGTCGCCGTGACGTGGGACGAGCTCATCGAGCTGTTGGGCGACGAACTGCGCCGCGTCACCCACACCCACGGCAACGAGGCGATATTCGGAGGCTCATACGGCTGGGCGAGCGCGGGCCGGTTCCACCACGCCCAGAGCCAGATCCATCGGTTCCTGAACTGCCTTGGCGGGTACACCTTTTCGCGTCATTCCTACAGCCTCGGCGCCACCGGCGTGATCATGCCGCGCGTGGTGGGCACCCACGACGATCTGTTCAAACGCTCCACCCAGTGGGACGTCATCGTCGAACACACCGACCTGATGGTGTGTTTCGGCGGCGTGGCACTGAAGAACACCGGAGTCAATCACGGGGGCACCACCGCCCATCCGGCCCGCGACGCCCTGAACCGCTTCCGGGCCAAGGGCGGTCAGATCGTGTCGATCTCCCCACTGCGCGACGACGTCGACGGCCCGTGCGACTGGCATGCCCCGGTGCCTGGCACCGATGTGGCGATCATGCTGGCGTTGGCCCACGTGCTGGCCACCGAATCGCTGGCCGACCGCGACTTCCTGGCCACCTACTGCACCGGATACGAACGCTTCGAGCGCTATCTGCTCGGCATCGACGACGGGGTGCCGAAATCACCGCAGTGGGCCGCGCCGATCTGCGGACTGGACGCCGGCGAACTCACCGCGCTGGCACGGCAGATGGCCTCGATGCGCACGATCGTCACCGTCAGCTGGTCGCTGCAACGCACCCGCCACGGCGAGCAGGCGCCGTGGATGGGGCTGACCCTGGCCGCGATGCTCGGTCAGATCGGGCTTCCCGGCGGCGGATTCGGCCATGGCTACGGGTCGATGAACGAGCCGGGGCTGGCACCGCTGCGGTGCGGCCTGCCCCGGTTGCCTCAGGGAATCAACCCCGTGACGTCGTTCATTCCGGTCGCAGCGGTCAGTGACATGCTTCTTGCGCCCGGAGAACCGTTCGACTACAACGGGCTTCGACTCACCTACCCCGACATCAAGCTGGTCTACTGGGCGGGCGGCAATCCGTTCCATCACCACCAGAACCTTCCACGCCTGCGGCGGGCACTCGGCAGGCCAGACACCGTGGTGGTGCACGAGCCGTACTGGACGGCCATGGCCAAGCACGCCGACATCGTGGTGCCGTCGACGACGTTCGCCGAACGTGACGACTTTTCGGGTTCGCGCAACGACCCAGTGCTGATGGCGATGCCGAAGCTCGCCGAGCCTTACGCGCAGGCTCGCGACGACTACGACACGTTCGCCATGCTGGCGAAGCGGCTCGGGTTCGAGGACGCGTTCACCGAGGGCCGCAGTTCCACGGAATGGTTGCTCCATCTCTACGAGAAGTGGTCGGCGGCATTGGATTTCGATGTGCCCACGTTCGACGAGTTCTGGCGGGCGGGCCGGTTGCAGCTCCCGACCGACGACGGCCTGACCCTGCTCGCCGATTTCCGCGCCGACCCCTCGGCGCACCGGCTCGGCACGCCGAGCGGATTGATCGAGATCTTCTCCGCGGACATCGACGGGTTCGGGTACGACGATTGCGCAGGCCATCCCCGCTGGTTCGAGCCGGCCGAATGGCTCGGCGGTCCGCGGGCCGCCCGCTATCCGCTGCACCTGCTGGCCAACCAGCCCGCGAGTCGGCTCCACAGCCAACTCGACGGCGGAGCAGCCAGCAGGAAGTCGAAAGTCGCGGGGCGGGAACCGATCCGGATGCATCCGGACGACGCGGCGCAGCGCGGTCTCGCCGACGCCGATGTGGTGCGGGTGTTCAACGATCGGGGTGCGTGCCTGGCCGGAGTGGTGCTCGACGACCGCGTGCGACCCAGGGTCGTCCAGTTGTCGACCGGCGCCTGGTTCGACCCCGCCGATCCGTCGGACCCGGAATCGCTGTGCATCCACGGGAACCCCAACGTCCTCACCGAGGATGTCGGCACGTCATCGCTGGCACAGGGATGCACCGGCGCCCATGTACTGGTTCAGGTGGAGAAGTACACCGACGTGCCACCGCCGGTGCGCGCACATCAGCCGCCGGTGGTGGCTCCGCGCTGAGCGGGATTGCGCGGCCGACGGCGGCGGGGAGCCCCGGTGCTGCTGCGCGACGGGCCACCACGGCGCTGTTGTCCGGCGCTGTGATCGGGCCGCTTCCCGGCGGGCCGGGGTGCGGGGGCAGATTTCGGAGCCGTGGCGCGCAGCGGCGCGATCTCGCCGACGAGGCTATGCACCTCTGCCGAATCGGCGTGAACGTCGCTCGGACGCACGGTGATGCCGGCCTTGCGCAGCAGCTGCTGGGTGTCCTTGCGCTGCTCGGGAAGCACCACGGTCACGACGTCGCCGTCACTGCCCGCGCGGGCGGTGCGGCCGGACCGGTGCAGGTAGGCCTTGTGCTCCATCGGCGGATCGACGTGCACGACCAGCTCGACGTTGTCGACGTGCACGCCGCGCGCGGCGATGTCCGTCGCGACCAGCACGCGTGCTTCCCCGCTGGCGAATGCGGCGAGGTTGCGCTCGCGTGCCGGCTGAGAAAGGTTGCCGTGCAGGTCAACCGATGGCACGCCGGAGTCGCTGAGCTGCTTGGCCAGCTTGCGGGCCTGGTGCTTGGTGCGCATGAACAGGATCCGTCGGCCGGTACCCGACGCGAGCCGGTGCACCAGATCCTTCTTCTCCTGCACGCCGCGGACGTGGAACACGTGGTGGGTCATCTGGACGGGCGCGTCGGCCACCTCGTCCACCGAGTGCAGCACCGGGTTGTTCAGGAACCGCTTCACCAGCTTGTCGACGCCGTTGTCCAGGGTCGCCGAGAACAGCAGGCGCTGCCCGCCTGCGGGGGTCGCGGCCAGGATCCGGGTGACACCGGGCAGGAAGCCGAGGTCGGCCATGTGGTCCGCCTCGTCGAGCACGGTGGCGATCACGCTGTCGAGGCTGATGACCTTCTGGCGCATCAGATCTTCGAGGCGGCCGGGGCACGCGACGACGATGTCGACGCCCGAACGCAGCGCGGCGACCTGCCGGCTCTGCGAGACGCCGCCATAGATCGTCGTGACGCGGAGGCCCGCGGCACTCGCGAGCGGCTCCAGCGATGCGGTGATCTGCGTGGCCAGTTCGCGGGTGGGTGCGAGCACCAGCCCCGCAGGGCGGGACGGTTGGCGCCTACCGCCGGTGAGCCCTGTCACCAGAGGCAGTGCGAACGCGAGAGTCTTTCCGCTGCCGGTCTTTCCGCGGCCGAGCACGTCACGCCCGGCGAGCGAGTCGGGCAGCGTGGCCGTCTGGATCGGAAACGGTTCGGCGATGCCGCGGTCGGCGAGCACGCTCACCAGTGATGAGGGCACGCCGAGGTCAGCGAAGGATGGTGCGGTCATGTGGAGTCTTCCTGTCTTTTCCGGCCTTATCGGGCAGCGTGTGCCCGACAGCCGGGACGGAGATCGTCCAGCGGAGTGCGCACACAGTGGCGGTGTCGCCACTCGATAGAACTGATGGTTTGCGTCGGCGTTCTCTGGGGCGGTTACCTACTTTGGGCCATCCGCAGTCGACGTCGATCTTGATCCTACCGGACGACTGCCGTACGAGCGCATTCGGCCAGTTCAGTACGTTGCGAAATCGGTCAGACCGGCTGCGAGGGCGATCGGTACCCGCGCCTTGATCCTGGTCCCGGATTCGATGTGCTCGACGGTGTCAACGCGCCCTTCGGCGTGCACACGATTGACCAGATCGCCTCGGCTGTAAGGGATTGTGACGTCGACCACAGTGTCGCGCGGCGCAATCAGCTCGGACATTCGCGCCTGCAGTTGAGCCAATCCCTCACCGGTGTGCGCGGACACGAACACCGCGTCGGGAAGCGCCCTCCGCAACTTTGCCAGTGCGAGATCATCTGCAGCGTCAATCTTGTTGACTACCAACAGCTCCGGCGCGGACCGCTGATCGTGCTCGGCGACGACGTCGTTGACCACCTGGCGCACCGCATTGATCTGCGCGAGCGGGTTGGCGTCGGAGCCGTCGACCACGTGCACCAGCAGCTCGGCGTCGACGACTTCCTCGAGCGTGGAGCGGAACGCCTCGACGAGTTGTGTCGGCAGATGCCGCACGAACCCGACGGTATCGGTCAGCACGAATTCGCGCCCGTCGGAGAGCTCTCCGCGCCGGGTGGTGGGTTCGAGCGTGGCGAACAGCGCGTTCTCGACCAGAACTCCGGCGCCGGTGAGCGCATTGAGCAGGCTGGACTTGCCCGCGTTGGTGTACCCGACGATCGCCACGGAGGGCACGTCGTTGGCAAGACGCCTGCTGCGCTGGGTGTCGCGGACCTGCTTCATGTCGCGAATTTCGCGGCGTAGCTTGGACATCCGTTCGCGGATCCGGCGGCGATCGGTCTCGATCTTGGTCTCGCCGGGTCCACGGGTGCCCACTCCGCCGCCCGCGCCGCCGCCTGCGCCGCCACCCTGCCGCGACATCGACTCACCCCAGCCGCGCAGCCTGGGCAGCATGTACTCCATCTGGGCATACGCCACCTGGGCCTTGCCTTCGCGGCTGGTGGCGTGCTGGGCGAAGATGTCGAGGATGAGCGCGGTCCGGTCGATCACCTTGACCTTGACCGCCTTCTCCAGCGCGTTCAGCTGGGCCGGGCTGAGTTCGCCGTCGCAGATGACGGTGTCGGCGCCCGTGGCCAGCACGACCTCGCGCAGTTCCTGCGCCTTGCCCGAGCCGATGTAGGTGGACGGATCGGGCTTGTCGCGCCGCTGGATCAGTCCTTCGAGGACTTCGGAGCCCGCCGTCTCGGCCAATGCGGCCAGCTCGGCCAGGCTGGCGTCGGCGTCGGCTGCGGTGCCGTCGGTCCACACGCCGACCAGTACGACGCGCTCCAGTCGCAGCTGGCGGTACTCGACCTCGGAGACATCGGCCAGCTCGGTGGACAGCCCGGCCACGCGGCGCAGTGCGACGCGGTCTTCGAGAGCGAGCTCACCGACGCTGGGGATTTTGTTGGGAGATTCGGGATACGTCATAGGCGAATCAAGATTCGCACGAATGTCACTGAACATGCACCTGTATCACGCGCCGGCGAGCCGGTAATTCCCTCACGCCGGCGAGCCGGCAGACGATACCTGTTGGGCCGCCCACCATTCCTCGGCGAGCTCTCCGTGCGCAACCAGGACCGACGGTCCGCGCAGATAGCTGTTGGCGTCGGTGATGGTGACGACGACCTCTCCGCCGGGGATGGACACCCGGAGTTCGCCGGTCCGTGCACCCTGATGCGCCAGCGCCGCGACGGTTGCCGCGACGGTTCCGGTTCCACACGACCTGGTCTCCCCCACACCGCGTTCGTGTACCCGCATCGACACCACGCCCTCCGACGGCGCGGTCAGTACCTCGACGTTCACGCCCTCGGGGAACTGTGCGGCGTCGAACTGCACCGGCGCGGCCACGTCAAGACGGGCCAGCTCGGCGGCGGTAAGGGTGGCGTCCACGCAGGCCAGGTGCGGGTTGCCGACATCCACCGCGAGCCCGGCGAAGGTGCGCCCGCCCACCGATGCGGTGCCCGTCCCCAGCTGGTTGGTCTTGCCCATCTCGACGGTGACGTCGGCGGTCGTCCTGTCGACCTGGTGCAGCACCACCGGCCGCGGACCTGCCAGCGAACCGACGACGAAGTCAGCGCGGGACTCGAGCCCGCTGACGCGCAGATAGTGCGCGAACACCCGCACACCGTTGCCGCACATCTGCGCAATCGAGCCGTCGGCGTTGCGATAATCCATGTACCAGTCGTCCTCGGCGACGCCCTCCGGGAGCCGGTCGAAGACGCCGGCGGCGCGCGCAGCGCCTGCGGTGGTCACGCGCAGCAGTCCGTCGGCACCGATCCCCTGCCTGCGGTCGCACAGCGCGGTGACCGCGGCAGGCGTCAGCGCCAGTTCTGCGGTCAGGTCAGGGAGCAGCACGAAATCGTTCTGCGTGCCGTGCCCCTTGGCGAACATCACCTGGTCAGGATACGTCGTTCCCGGTCGCTCCGCTCCTGCCCGCCGAATCATTCCCCCGGTCGCTCCGCTCTCGCGCCGTTCCCGCCAGACGCGGACACCTCGTCGACATGCCGGACGCGGCACCGTCGAGCCAGGTGATGCGGTGATCGCGGCGGAACCAGGACCGCTGCCTGCGCACGTACCGGCGCGTGCCGATGAACGTCGGTTCGTGCGCCGCGGCGCCGTCGCCGCCGCGCGTCCAGGTCGGCGAGCACCTGGGCGTACCCGAGCGCCCGCGCCGCGGTGACGCCGTCGCGCAGCCCGCGGCCGACCAATGCGTGAACCTCGTCGACCAGTCCCTCGCGCGAACATCGTGTCGGTCCTGCGGGCCAATCGGTCGTCGAGAAGCTCGGTATCCCAATCCAATCCGATGATCGCGGTGTTCCACCGCGGCGTTCCGATGCGTCGGCGCCGACGCCGCGAACGGCTGACCCGTCAGCTCCACGACCTCCAGCGCCCGCACGATGCGCCTGCCGTCGGTGGGCAGGATCGACGCGGCCGCTGCGGGGTCGACCGCGCCGAGCTCGCTCGTGCAGCGCGGCGACGCCGACGTCGGCAAGGCGCTGTCCTACCGGCCCGCACCTGCGGGTCGGTGGCCGGGAACGTCCACTCGTCGAGCAACGACTGGATGTACAGCATCGACCCGCCGACGATGACCGGAACGCTCCCCGCGCGGTGATCGCCTCGACATCGGCGGCGCGCGGCCTGCTGGTAGCGGGCCACCGTCGCGGTCTCGGTGACGTCGAGAACGTCGAGATGATGGTGGGCAATCCCGCGGCGTTCCGCGACGGCAGTTTGGCGGTGCCGATGTCCATCCCGCGGTAGAGCTGCATGGCGTCGGCGTTGACGACCTCGACGGCGACGTCGCCGCCGAGTGCATCGGCGATGGCCAGCGCGAGGTCCGATTGCCGGTCCCGTCGGGCCGACGATGGCCAGCGGCGCACGGCCGTCACGGGGCCCAGACGCCGACGAAGTAGCCGACGCCGAACGGGCGCACCGCGGTAGAGCTCCTTGGCGGATCGCGGCCCGGCTCCGGCCAGTCCGGCCAGTACCTGGTAGGCCACCCGTCCGACGATAGTCGCGGGCACGCGGGCCAGCGCCTCGACGTCGCCTGCCGCCAGCGCGTCGTCGAGCGCGGCCTGGATGGCCAACGAATCCGGGTCGTAGCCACCCGGAGCCGACGGCGTGAGGGTGTTGACGCCGTCGGCGACGACGAGCACGCCCACCTCGTCGCCTGCGGCGTCGATCTGCGCACGCAGCTGCCTGCCGAACCGGACGGCCGTCTCGGGGTCGTGATCAGTGCGGTAGGCGTGGGCCTCGACACCGGCCTGCGGCCCGGCGACGCCGCGCAGCCACGCCGCGATCAGAACGCACAAAGGCAGCGCCGCCGGCTCTGCGCCGACGGACCCGGCGGCCAGCCCCACTCGGACGTCGACGCCGTAGCCGGCGAACGTGCCTGCTGTCGCAGGGCCGTGGACGCCGTCAGCGGGCGCGGCGCCGACAGCGATCCAGCGCGACGGCAGGGCTTCCGCTGCGGACACCGCGGCGGCGCGCAGTTCCTCGGTCTCGGCGGCCGCGGCGGAGGCGAGTTCGGGGACCATCACCGGGGCGGACGGGACGATCGCGATGGAGCTCAGCACCGCCCAACTTAACCATCTGATCCGATCCTAACGCGGCTCGTACTCCCCGCAGGCGGGCGGTGCCCCCACGCCGCTCGATCGTCGTCCGACGGCTCAACCGCTTCTTGCGTGGCCGCCTCCCCGCGGGCCAGCGCCGCCGTCGCCACCACCATCACCGCCACCGCGATGATCAGCGTTATCGATCCCGCCTCACCCGGACGCAGCGTCTCGCCGAGAACCACCACGCCGAGCGCACAGGCGACCATCGGCTCGGTCACCGTCATGGTGGGCAGCGAGGCCGTCAGCGATCCGGCGCGGAACGACGCCTGCTGCGTCGAGGTGCCGAGGATCCCCACCACCGCCCAGGCGTACAGCTCGGGGGTGCGCACCAACTCGAGCACGCCTTCCAGGCTCGTGACGTCGAGGCGGTGCACAACGGCCTTGGTGAGCACGGCGAACAGCCCCCACAGCGCGCCGGAGACCACGGCCATCAGCATCGCGCTCGGCCGGCCCCGACCACACCCGCGATCCGATTACGCACAACGCAAGCGCAGGGCCGAGCACCGCGGCCACCCAGATCCAGGTGTCCGGAGAGGCCCGGGATGAACCCGAGGTGGGGTTTCCGATCGTGACGATCACAGCCACTGCCCCGGCGAGCAGGGCGGCCCACACCCATTCCCAGCGGGTGACGCGCCGATGCGACAACCAGGCGTTGAACGGAAGCGCGAACAGCAGCGAGGTGACCAGCAGCGCCTGTACCAACAGCACCGAGCCCAGACCCAGCGCCGCGGCCTGCAGTGCGAAGCCGGCAGCGGCGACACCGCTGCCCAGCCACCACCGGCCGTCCTTCAACAGCGTGAGGAAGAGCTGCAGGTGGCCGACCGAATCATCGGTCACCTCATGGGCCGAACGCTGATGGATGACATCACCGACCGCGATGAAGAAAGCAGCGGCGAGGGCGAGCAGTGCGGCGATGTCCGCTTTCGCCATCGGCTCCCTCTCTCGGGTGTTTCGCACAGAGCCTAAGCACCAGCGATGCCCAAGGCGGGGGCGCGGCGCCGGGCAACCTGTTTCAATAACCTTGACAACCATCGACACTGTTCGAGACAGCTGTAGGCGCCGCGCTGCGCGGCAGGTGCGCGGGTAACTGCGCGGAGGGCACGAGGTAACCGACATGACGATCACCGAACCTGGCGGATCCCAGGACGCCGGCCAGCAGGACACGTCCGGGCATGAGCCACCGGAAGCCCCGAAGGCCCCGAAGCCGTCCGCTACTGCCAGGCCGAAGCCGGGCCCGGCACGTCCAGGACCTCGTCCCGCCGCACCAGCGGCGGCCCCTACGGTCAGCTCGGTGCCGGTCAGTGACCCGCACCGGTTCGGACGCGTGGACCCCGACGGAACGGTCTGGCTGATCACGGCTGCCGGGGAACGCACCATCGGGTCCTGGCAGGCCGGCGACCCCGATGCCGCCTTCACCCACTTCGGGCGCCGCTTCGACGACCTGCAGACCGAGGTGGTGCTGCTGGAGACCCGGCTGGCGTCGGGGTCCGGTGATGCCCGCAAGATCCGCTCGGCAGCCAAGACGTTGGCCGAGAGCCTGCCCGAAGCCCACGTGCTCGGGGACGTCGACTCCCTTGCCGCCCGTCTGGCCGCGATCGTCGAGCACGCCGACAGCGCCACCCAGGAGGAGAAGGCCAGACGCGACGAGGTCCGCGCCGCGAACACCGCCCGCAAGGAAGCGCTGGCGGCCGAGGCCGAGGACATGGCGGCCAACGCCACGCAGTGGAAAACGGCAGGCGACCGGCTGCGGGCCATCCTCGACGAGTGGAAGACGATCACCGGCCTCGACCGCAAGGTCGACGACGCGCTGTGGAAGCGGTACTCGGCGGCGCGCGAGACCTTCAACCGCCGTCGTGGCTCGCATTTCGCCGATCTCGACCGGGAACGTGCGGGTGCCAAGCAGGCCAAGGAGGCACTGTGTGAGCGCGCTGAAGAGCTGTGCGGCTCCACCGATTGGGGCCCCACCTCTGGCACGTTCCGCGATCTGCTGACCGAATGGAAGGCTGCGGGCCGCGCGTCCAAGGACGTCGACGACGTGCTGTGGCAGCGCTTCAAGGCCGCCCAGGACAAGTTCTTCTCCGCCCGCAACGCGGTCACCTCCGAACGTGATGCGGAGTTCCGAGCCAATGCCGACGCCAAAGAGGCGCTGCTGGCCGACGCGGAACGGATCGACACCTCCAATGTGGACGCGGCCAGGTCAGCGCTGCGCACGATCGGCGACAAATGGGACGCCATCGGCAAGGTGCCGCGTGAGCGTTCCGCTGACCTCGAACGCCGATTCCGCGCGGTGGAGAAGAAGATCCGGGACACCCCGACGGGTGGGGTCGACCCCGAGGCCAAAGCGCGCGCCGATCAGTTCCGGGTCCGTGCCGAGCAGTTCGAGCGTCAGGCGGAGAAGGCGGCCGCGGCGGGCCGGACCAAGGACGCCGAGCAGGCGCGTGCCAGCGCCGAGCAGTGGCGGCAGTGGGCCGACGCGGCAGCGGACGCGTTGAGCAAGAAGCGCTGACCCGGGGAGGTCAGGTCGACGGCTCGCCGTCGGTGCCGGTTTTCGGCGGGCCGGGTTCGTCGGTGAACGTCTCGAGCAGGCCCTTGCGCTGACTCTCGGCGATCACCCGGCGCCGGCGCTCTTCGGTGGCCAGTTGCAAGGCCGAACGCTTGGCGACCACCCTGGTCCAGTGGTAACTGAGACCGATGACCGCCAGCCATGCCACGACGAGCCCGATCCCCGGACCGGGATAGGGGTCGGGCGCGGTCTGACGCGACCACACCGCGAGCAGCCCCAGAAACGCCGCGACGGTCGATCCGGCCAGTGCGATCCACGCCAGTGCCCACCGCCGCGTCAGCAGCGCCAGCATCGAAAATCCCACCCCGAAGACGATCGAGAACCACGCGAACACCCGCAGCGGCAGCGTGATGCCGTTGTCGATCGCGGCGTCGGAACCGGTCAGCACGTCCAACCCTCTTGCACCGCCCGTATGCGGTAGCACGAGCGTGGCCAGCAGTACGAACACCAGGATCGCGACGACCAAGGCCCTTGCGCCTGGATCGATCTCGCGTGCCACGCGCCGCTCAGCGGCGTCGATGTCGCCCTTGAAGTCCTCGAACCCGTTCCCCTCCCGGGCTTCCGGGCTCACCGCGAACACCCTGCGGTGATCGGTGCGGGCGCCGGAATGCCGATGCCCGGCATGCCGAGCCCGACACCAGTTCGGGGCTTCTGCCCGGCGGCGTGTGCGTCGCCGGCACGGGTGCGGCGGTGGTCGATCAGGCCCGCATCGGCGATCAGATGATGCGGGGCGGCACCGGTGACGGTGGTGACGACGACGTCTCCGGCCCTGATCTGGCTGCCCAGCGCGCCGGGCGCGAAGTGCACCAGCCTGCCGTCGCGGGCGCGGCCGGACATTCTTGCGGTGGCCGCGTCCTTGCGTCCCTCGCCGGTGGCGACCAGCAACTCGACACGACGTCCGACCTGAGCGGCGTTCTCTTCCAGCGAGATTCGTTCCTGAAGATCGATTAAACGCTGATAGCGCTCGGAGACAACAGCTTTGGGAATCTGGTTGTCCAACTCGGCGGCCGGGGTGCCCGGCCGCTTGGAATACTGGAACGTGAAGGCAGTGGCGAACCGGGATGCGGCGACGACGTCGAGCGTGGCCTGGAAGTCCTCTTCGGTCTCGCCGGGGAATCCGACGATGAGATCCGTGGTGATCGCGGCGTGCGGGATTGCGGCACGGACGCGGTCGATGATGCCCAGGTAGCGGTCGGCGCGATAAGACCTCCGCATCGCGCGCAGAATCCGGTCGGAGCCGGACTGCAGCGGCATGTGCAGGGTCGGGCAGACGTTGGGCGTCTCGGCCATCGCCTCGATGACGTCGTCGGTGAATTCGGCGGGATGCGGTGAGGTGAAGCGCACGCGTTCCAGTCCGTCGATCCGGCCGCACGCCCGCAACAACGAGGCGAACGCACCCCGGTCCCGCGGCTCATCCGACCACGTCGCCGGGTCCTCGCGCAAGCGCTCGTCCGCTGCGAACGAGACTCCGTAGGCGTTGACGTTCTGCCCAAGCAGCGTGATCTCCAGCACGCCCTGGTCGACCAGCGACTGGACCTCGGCGAGCACGTCGCCCGGCCGTCGATCCACTTCCTTGCCCCGCAGCGACGGCACGATGCAGAACGTGCACGTGTTGTTGCACCCGACGGAGATCGAAACCCAAGCCGCATAAGCAGATTCGCGGCTTGCCGGCAAAGACGACGGGAATTCCTGCAGTACCTCCGCGATTTCGACCTGGGCGACATGGTTGTGACGGGCCCGGTCGAGCAGGGCGGGCAGCGAGCCGATGTTGTGGGTGCCGAACACGACGTCGACCCAGGGGGCCTTGCGCAGCACGGAATCCCGGTCTTTCTGGGCCAGGCATCCGCCTACGGCGATCTGCATGTGCGGGTCGGCCTGTTTGCGGGGCGCGAGGTGACTGAGGTTGCCGTACAACTTGTTGTCGGCGTTCTCCCGCACCGCACACGTGTTGAACACCACGATGTCGGCATCCGCGCCCTCGCCGGCGCGCTGGTAACCGGCCTGTTCGAGCAGGCCGACGAGACGCTCGGAATCGTGCACGTTCATCTGGCAGCCGTACGTGCGCACTTCGAAGGTTCGCCGACCCGGTGCATTGCAAGACGACTGCGCGGGCGAAGCCCCGCTCACCTGCTGCGTCACCGTGGAAGTCACCGCCCCATCCTACGGAGCGGGACGCGGTCGCCTAAATCACCTTGAAATGTCGGCCTCACCCGCGGTGATCGGTGCGGATCGCGGAGTTACCGGCAAGCTGGGCTCTGCCTGGGTAAGGTCATCACGCATGGAGAGCCCCAGGGAGTCCCCTGATGTGCCGATGGTCTCGATGAAGGCGGTCAACAAACACTTCGGCGCCCTCCACGTCCTCAAGGACATCGATCTCGACGTCGGCAAAGGCCAGGTCGTTGTCGTCATCGGGCCGTCCGGTTCGGGCAAATCGACGCTGTGCCGCACCATCAACCGGTTGGAGACCATCGATTCGGGCGAGATCACGATCGACGGTGCCGTGGTGCCCGAGGAGGGACGACGGCTGGCACAGTTGCGGTCCGACGTCGGCATGGTCTTCCAGTCGTTCAACTTGTTCGCGCACAAGACAATTCTCGACAACGTGGCGCTTGCGCCGATGAAGGTGCGCAAGGCGTCGAAGGAAAAGGCGCGGGAGAAGGCGATGAGCCTGCTCGAGCGGGTGGGCGTGGCCAACCAGGCCGATAAGTACCCCGCTCAGCTGTCGGGAGGCCAGCAGCAACGCGTGGCGATCGCCCGCTCGTTGGCGATGGATCCGAAGGTGATGCTGTTCGACGAGCCGACGAGCGCGCTCGATCCCGAGATGATCAACGAGGTGCTGTCGGTGATGGTTGGTCTCGCCACCGACGGCATGACGATGATCGTGGTCACCCACGAGATGGGGTTCGCCCGCAGGGCCGCCAATCGCGTGGTCTTCATGTCCGACGGCGCCATCGTCGAGGACGCCGAACCCGTCCAATTCTTCGACAACCCACAGACCGACCGTGCCAAGGACTTCCTCGGCAAGATTCTCCATCATTGATCCCCACCGGAACCCCGGCGAAAGGAACACCGTCATGTCCCCGAAGTTTTTCTCCAAGCGAGTCCTAGGGGCACTCGCCCTGACTGCCGCGCTCCCATTCGCTGCGACCGCCTGCGGTGGCGGTGACGGAGGCAGCGGTGGCGGCGGCGGCGGCGACACGATCGTCATCGGCACCAAGTTCGACCAGCCCGGCCTCGGCCAGAAGAACCCCGACGGCACGATGAGCGGGTTCGACGTCGACGTCGCCACCTACGTCGCCGGTGAACTCGGGTATGCCCCCGACAAAATCGAGTGGAAGGAATCGCCGTCGGCGCAGCGCGAGACGCTGATCCAGAACGGCCAGGTCACCTTCATCGCGGCGACCTACTCGATCACCGATGCGCGCAAGGAGAAGGTCGCCTTCGCCGGGCCGTACCTGATCACCGGGCAGAGCCTTCTGGTGCGGGCGGACAACAACGACATCACCGGCGCGGCGTCGCTGGAGAACAACAAGATCCTCTGCTCAGTCTCGGGCTCGACACCGGCCCAGAAGATCAAGGACGAGTACCCCAAGGTGCAGCTGCAGCAGTACGACACCTACTCGGCCTGCATCGACGCGCTCAAGAACAGTGCGGTCGACGCCGTGACGACCGATGAGGTCATCCTCGCCGGGTACGCCGCGCAGACCCCCGGCGCGTTCAAGATCGTCGGCGACACGTTCTCCGAGGAGCGCTACGGCATCGGCCTGAAGAAGGATGACGCCGAGCTGCGCACCAAGATCAACGACGCGCTCAAGAAGATGGCGGACAGCGGCGCCTGGAAGGAAGCGTTCGACAAGAACCTCGGTCCGGCCGGGATCACCGCGCCGGCTCCTCCGCCGCTCGACAACTGAGCGCACAGGTAGCCACCGGAGCCGCACGTGGAGGTATTCACCGAGTATCGCGCGGAGATCTTCGCCGCGTTCTGGACGACCGTCCAGCTCACGGTCTTCTCGGCGGTCGGTGCTCTTGTGCTCGGCACGGCGCTGGCCGCGATGCGGTTGGCACCGGTGCCGATGCTCAACTGGATCGGCACGACGTACGTCAACATCGTGCGCAACACCCCGCTCACGCTGATCATCCTGTTCTCCTCGTTCGGGTTGTCCCAGACGCTGGGCCTGACGATGGCCAGCAGGCAGTCGGAGACGTTCATCGCCGATAGCGGTTTCCGGCTGGCGGTCCTGGGGTTGACCGTCTACACCGCGTCTTTCGTGTGCGAGACGGTGCGTTCCGGCGTGAACACGGTCCCGTTGGGCCAGGCCGAAGCAGCCCGTTCGCTCGGCCTGTCCTTCGGACAGAACCTGCGAATCGTGCTGCTGCCGCAGGCCTTTCGTGCGGTCATCATCCCGTTGGGCTCGGTGCTGATCGCGCTGACGAAGAACACCACCATCGCATCGGCGATCGGTGTGGCCGAGGCGGCGCTGCTGATGAAGGAGATGATCGAGAACACCGCGGCGGTGCTGGTCGTCGGCGGGATCTTCGCACTCGGGTTCGTCATTCTCACGTTGCCGCTGGGTCTGCTGTTCGGTTGGCTGGGCAAGAGATTGGCGGTGGCTCGCTAGTGGCCGGGTCTTCAGTCCTGTTCGATGCGCCCGGGCCGCGCGCGCGAATTCGCAACCACGTGATCTCGGCGGTGACCGTCGTCGTCGTCCTCGCGGTCGGATGGGTGGTCTACTCGCGCCTGAACTCCAGGGGGCAGCTCACCTCCGAGAAGTGGGAACCGTTCCTTACCCCGGACCTGTGGCGCACCTACGTCCTGCCCGGTATCGAGGGGACCCTGACGGCAGCCGCCGTCTCGATCGTGCTTGCGCTTGTGCTCGGCCTCCTGCTGGGGGTGGGCCGGCTGTCCACGCACACCGGGATCCGCTGGGCGTCATCGGTGTTCGTCGAGTTCTTCCGCGCGGTGCCGGTGCTGATCATGATGATCTTCGCGTACTTCCTGTTCGCGTTCTACGACGTCTTCCCCTCCAAGCATCTGGCGCTCGCCGGCGTCATCACCGGGCTGACGCTCTACAACGGGGCCGTCATCGCCGAGATCGTGCGTGCCGGTGTGCACTCGCTGCCCAAGGGGCAGGGCGAGGCAGCGTCGGCACTCGGGCTGACCTGGGGTCAGACGATGCGCTCGATCCTTCTCCCCCAGGCGATCACATCGATGCTGCCGGTACTGATCTCGCAGCTGGTCGTGGTGCTCAAGGACACCGCGTTGGGCTACCAGATCACGTTCGTCGAAATGGTGCGTCAAGGCACGGTGATCGGCTCGGCCTACGGCAACTACATCCCGGCCCTGATCGTCATCGCGGCACTGATGATCGCCCTCAACTTCACCCTGTCCCTGTTCGCGACGTGGCTGGAAAAGCGCCTCCGGCGCTCCAGTAAGGGCCCCGCGCCGATGGAAGCCGAGCCGCTGGAACTGCTGGGCGACCGCAGCCGCGGCGCGTGATTGGAATCGACGCTACCCCCGACTCTGCACGCCTTCGATCTCACCGCACCGCGATGGCGGTCGCCCCGCACCATGTCGTGAGTGCTTCGCGCAGCGTCTCCGCGCAGCCCTCGGCGACCCACGCGACGTAGCCGTCGGGTCTGACCCGGGTCTTGCCGCAAGCCCCAATAGTGTGAGACGGGGAGGCCGGGCGACGATCAAGCGGCGAGGCACGAGTTGCGATGAGAAGTCCGGCAATCGATGAGCCCCCTTCACACCTTCCGGCGTTCCCTTTCATTCGCCAGTTCCGTGGTGACCACGTCCAACGCCATCGACTGGTGGTACCCACGCCGGGCCAGCATTCCGACCAGCCGGCGCGCCACCTTGTTCTCCGCGTCCCTGTCACCGGGGTCGCCGAGCTTCTCGCGACGCAACTTGTCGCGGACCAGCTGTTCGGCGCGGGTGCGTTCGGCGTTCGCGTCAATGTCGGCCAACGCGGCATCGATCACCTCGGGGTCGACACCCTTGGTGCGTAGCTCAGCAGCCAAGGCGCGCTTGCCTTTTCCCGCGTTGACGCGCCGCGACCGCACCCACTGCTCGGCGAAATCCTCGTCGTCGACGAGGCCGACCTGGGCCAGTCGGTCGAGGACCGAGGCGCTGACATCGTCGGGGTATCCGCGCTTGGCCAGTTGCGCCTCCAGCTCGGAGCGGGTCCGCGCTTGCGCGGTGAGCAGGCGCAGACACAGTGTCCGCGCCTGCTCGGCACGCTTGTCGTCGGACTCGCCTGCGGCGCCCGAGGGACTAGAAGTCGACGGGAGTGGGAAGAGCGTCATCGGCTGCCTCATCGGTCATCACGGCCCCGATACCGAGCTTCTCCTTGATCTTCTTCTCGATCTCGTTGGCCACCTCAGGATTTTCGATCATGAAGTTCCTGGCGTTCTCCTTGCCCTGACCCAGCTGCTCACCGTCATAGGTGAACCAGGATCCGGACTTGCGGATGAAGCCCTGCTCGACACCCATGTCGATGAGCGAGCCTTCCCTGCTGATGCCCTTGCCATAGAGGATGTCGAACTCGGCCTGCTTGAACGGCGGCGACACTTTGTTCTTGACGACCTTGACCCTGGTGCGGTTACCGACAGCGTCGGTGCCGTCCTTGAGGGTCTCGATGCGGCGCACGTCCAGGCGGACAGAGGAGTAGAACTTCAATGCCTTACCGCCCGTGGTGGTTTCGGGAGAATTGTGCACCATGACACCGTCCACGAAATAGTTGTGGTTTCCCTCAACTTCGATATCGAATCGGTTCATCGACCGGGTGTCGGGCTTGACGTGGACATCAAGCACCCGAGCCGGTACCAACCGCTGGCTCGGCTCCACGAACTGCGGAGCCACCGCGCCGAGACCACGGAACCGCGGCAGCAGCTTGTAGTCCATCGACGGAGCCATATACGGCGCAACCATTTCCTGGAACTTCGCCGAGGCGGCGGTGGAGAACACCAGCACCGCCTTGCCTGCCGCACCTGCGTACCGGAGCCGCACGTCGAGACCGTGAGTGTCACGCAGATAATCGCGGAGCCGAGTCTGCGAACCTTCGGTCATCGCCTCCACGCAGATCTCGATGCGCCCGCTGCCCCCTTCGGTCCGCTGCTGCAGCCCCTTGGACCGAACAGTGAATCCCCCGTCGTCCATGTACCAGACTGCCAGTGCCAACGGGGTCAGTGCCTTGAGGTAGTCCTCGGACAAGAACTTCTTGCCGTCACCGAGGTACACCGCACGGCGCAGTTCGCCGAGCTCAGGCAACGGTGTGAAATCCACGAATCGCGAGCCCTTGTCGTTCTCGCGGGTTGTGTGCTTGATATTGCCCAGCAGGTCGGTCTTCCACTGCAGATAGTCGACCTGTTTGACGCCGTGCCCCATCCGGAAGCGAACTCCGTTGCGGTCACGGAGATTCGGTGAGAGGTTGCCGTCGCCCATCAATGAGCCCAGGATGACCTGGAACTGCTGCTCGCTGAGCAGATGCGGCTCGGAGGCCATGACTCGATCACCGGCGATCAGATCACCGGCTTCAGCCCAGCCGGCAGGGGTCCGAATCAGATGGTTGGGCGTGGCCGCGAACTGTGACCTTCCATTGCCACCCGACTTTTCGGCGGTGAACTGCAGGAACTGTTCCGCCGGACCATTGTTGAACCAGTTCACCACCTTGCGCGGGACGATCCGGTCACTGACCGGGTCGTAGGACATCACCTCGACGTCCATCTTCTGGTTGACGATCTTGCCGATCTTCTCGGTAGTCCCATCAGCCAACTGAACCCGGGTGCCATAGGAAAAACATCCGAACATCACTCCGATTTTCTCGCGGAGCTGGTTGATGAAGATCGCGGTCGTGTTCGAGTTGCTCAGCGCGCCCGTCATCTTCCGCAGCGCCTGGCTCATCAGGCGGGCCTGCAGGCCGACATGGCTGTCACCCATCTCGCCCTCGATCTCGGCGCGGGGCACCAGCGCGGCCACCGAGTCGATGACCAGGATGTCGAGCGCGCCGGAGCGGATCAGCATGTCGGCGATTTCCAGCGCCTGCTCACCGGTGTCGGGCTGGGAGACCAGCAGCGCGTCGGTGTCCACGCCCAGCTTCTGGGCGTAATCCGGGTCCAGCGCGTGCTCGGCGTCGATGAACGCCGCGATGCCGCCGGCGGCCTGCGCGTTGGCGACAGCGTGCAGTGCCACGGTGGTCTTACCCGAGGACTCCGGCCCGTAGATCTCGACGACGCGACCACGCGGCAGCCCGCCGATGCCGAGCGCGACGTCGAGGGCGATCGAACCGGTGGGGATGACCGAGATCGGCACCCGCACCTCGTCGCCGAGCCGCATCACCGAACCCTTGCCGAAGTTCTTGTCGATCTGCGCGAGCGCCAGTTCCAGGGCCTTCTCGCGATCGGGTGCCTGCTGCGCCATGGTGATTCCTCTTCCGGTAGTCGTTGTTGACCGGTTCTCGGTCGGTTGGCCGTGACGTTAGGCCGGGGCACCGACAAGTAACCGTGTCGAACGATCACCACAGTAGACGAACAGGTGTTCGATTCAAGTGGACACGCCGACGGACAGCATTCTGAGCATGACGACACCGCAGGATGTCCGGATCCCCGCCGGAGGTGAAGCAGCTCGCCGCGTACATCTACCGCCCGCAAGCCACCGGCCGTGATCTGCTCTGCATGTATGGCCTACGGCTTCAGCGCCACCCGTGACGATGGGCTGCCCGCCACAGTGCTCGATATCGGTAAGCAGCACGAGGACTACCGCACGGTCATCGCCTGAGCCCGCGCCTCGACGGCGTCGCCACCTTTCATGGAGGTGCCGTGGCCCGACTCATGAAGGTGCCGCGGCCCGACATCGATTCGTGGACGACGGCCTGCCACCGGCCTATCGTGGGGCTCACCCCGGCCAGAACGAGGCCAACGATGCACGAGATGGCGATCACCCAGAGTGTTGTCGACGCGGTGTGCGAGCACGCCGCCGGCCGGCAGGTGCACAGCGTCAAGCTGGAAATCGGCGCGCTGTGCGCGATCGTGCCGGCCGCGATGGAGTTCTGTTTCGGCCTGGCGACCGAAGGGACCGTCGCCGACGGTGCAACGCTCGACGTCGACGTCCGGCCTGGCGCCGCACGGTGTCGCAGTTGCGCCGCCCGGTTCGAGCTGAGCGACCCGATCCTGTTGTGCCCGTGCGGTAGTGCCGATGTCGAGGTGCTCGAGGGCCGGGATATGAGAATTCTCTCGATGGAAGTGAGCTGACCATGTGCGCAACCTGTGGCTGCGGAGGAGACGGTGCGATCGTCACGCTGGCCGGTCACGACCACCACCATGACCATCCGCACGACCATCCGCACGACCATCCGCATGACCACCATTCACACGACCACATTCACACCGAGACCATCACCCTGGAGCAGAAGGTCCTCGCCAAGAACGATCTGGTCGCTGAACACAACCGCGGGTGGCTGGCCGAGCGCAACATCCTGGCCCTGAACATGACGAGCTCACCCGGCGCAGGCAAGACGACCCTGCTCGAGCGGACCATCCGCGATCTCGGCGGGCAGCGGCCGATCGCGGTGATCGAAGGAGATCAGGAGACGCTGCTCGACGCGAATCGGATCAAGGCCGCGGGTGCCCGCGCGGTGCAGATCAACACCGGAGCCGGCTGCCACCTCGACGCGGACATGGTGCGCCGAGCCCTTGACACGCTCGACCCCGAACCTGGGTCGCTGCTGTTCATCGAGAACGTCGGCAACCTCGTCTGCCCGGCCATGTTCGACCTCGGCGAGAACAGCAAAGTCGTGGTGATCTCGGTGACCGAAGGCGCAGACAAACCGCTGAAGTACCCCCACATGTTTGCGGCGGCAGGGTTGGTCGTGATCAACAAGACGGACCTGTTGCCGTACGTGGACTTCGATCTTGACGCGTTCGGCGTATGCGCCCGATCGCTGAACGCCGACGTCAATATATTGCCGTTGTCGGCCACAACGGGTGATCGCGTCTCCGGCTGGTACGACTGGATCGAGATCCTGGCAAACTGGCGCGGAAAATGAGCAGAGTCACCAGATGGCGTTGACAAGACAAAACCGCCGGAGTAGACCCAAGAGTTAGCGTCGCGCAAGTGGGCCGAAGGTCGACTCCATCGGCGCAGGGCTCCCCAGCCCGGAGCTCGGAAAGCTGTGGCGATGCCTACAGAGGCAGCAGTCAAAGCAGAAGAGGCCTTGATCCACGTGTTATGGATCAACGCTGGATTGAGTTGTGACGGCGATTCGGTGGCGTTGACTGCCGCCACACAGCCCAGCATCGAGGAGATCGCCCTGGGCGCTCTCCCCGGTCTACCCAAAATCGCCGTACATTGGCCCCTCATCGATTTCGAGTGTGGGCCCAACGGAGGTGCGGACGACTTCCTCGAATGGTTCTTCAAAGCAGACAGAGGCGAACTGGAACCGTTCGTGTTGGTCGTCGAGGGATCGATCCCCAACGAGCAGCTTCACAACGATGGGTATTGGTGCGGGTTCGGCAACGACCCGGCGACAGGTCAACCGATGACCACCAGCGAATGGCTGGATCGGTTGGCGCCCAAGGCAACAGCCATCGTGGCCGTGGGCACCTGCGCGACCTACGGTGGCATCCATGCCATGGCGGGAAACCCGACCGGAGCCATGGGTGTGCCGGACTATCTCGGGTGGGAATGGAAGAGCAAGGCCGGCATCCCGATCGTCTGCGTACCGGGTTGCCCGGCGCATCCGGACAACATGGCCGAGACGCTGACGTATCTGCTCTACATGGCGACCGACCAGGCACCGATGATTCCGCTGGACGACGCGCTACGGCCGCAATGGCTGTTCGGTCAGACTGTCCACGAGGGGTGTGACCGGGCCGGTTACTACGAGCAGGGCGACTTCGCCACCGAGTACGGCTCACCGAAATGCATTGTGAAACTTGGTTGCTGGGGTCCCGTGGTCAAGTGCAATGTGCCCAAACGCGGCTGGATCAACGGCATCGGTGGTTGCCCGAACGTGGGCGGGATCTGCATCGGTTGCACCATGCCCGGCTTCCCGGACAAGTTCATGCCGTTCATGGACGAACCGCCGGGCGGCAAGGTGTCCACCGCCGCATCCGGCCTGTACGGCTCCGTCATCCGCAGCCTGCGCCACGTCACCGGCAAGACCGTCGACAAAGAGCCCAAGTGGCGGCATCCCGGGCGCACACTCGAAACCGGAGCAACCCGCACCTGGTAGGTGCCGGTCGCTCTGGTGCGCTCCGCTACGTCCGAGAGTTTCGAATGAGGTTTCGAACGATCCTCTGGTGCAGCGCATCTAGACGAAAGAAGCAGAATTGCGATGTCAACAACGATCATTCCCGAGCCGTCCCATGTGAAGCGTGATCCCGGCCAACTGGTGGAGATGGCATGGGATCCCATCACCCGGATCGTCGGCAGCCTGGGCATCTACACGAAGATCGATTTCGAGAATCGCGAAGTCGTCGAGTGCCACAGCACCTCGTCGATCTTCCGTGGTTACTCCATCTTCATGAAGGGCAAGGATCCCCGCGACGCCCACTTCATCACCAGTCGCATCTGCGGGATCTGCGGCGACAACCACGCCACCTGCTCGTGTTACACGCAGAACATGGCCTACGGCGTGCAGCCGCCGCACATCGCCGAATGGATCGTCAACCTCGGCGAGGCCGCGGAATACATGTTCGACCACAACATCTTTCAAGAGAACCTGGTCGGAGTCGACTTCTGCGAGAAGATGGTCTCCGAGACCAACCCGAGCGTGCTTGCCAAGGCGGAGAATACCCAGTCGCCGCACGCCGACATGCACGGGTACCGGACCATCGCCGACATCATGCGCGCGCTCAACCCGTTCACCGGCGACTTCTACCGCGAAGCGCTGCAGGTCAGTCGGTGGACACGAGAGATGTTCTGCCTCATGGAAGGCAGGCACGTACATCCCTCGACGCTGTACCCGGGCGGCGTGGGCACCACGGCGACGATCCAGTTGATGACGGACTACATGACCCGACTGATGCGCTATGTCGAGTTCATGAAGAAGGTCGTACCCATGCACGACGACCTCTTCGACTTCTTCTACGACGCGCTTCCCGGATACGACCAGGTGGGCCTGCGGCGCACGCTGCTCGGCTGCTGGGGTTCGTTCCAGGACCCCGAGCACTGCAACTTCGCCTACAAGGACATGGAGAACTGGGGCCGCAAGATGTTCGTCACGCCCGGCGTTGTGGTCGACGGCAAGCTCGTCACCACGTCGCTGGTCGACATCAACCTCGGTATCCGGATCCTTTTGGGCAGTTCGTATTACGACGACTGGGATGACCAGGAGATGTTCGTCAACACCGATCCGCTCGGAAACCCGGTGGATCGGCGGCACCCATGGAACCAGCACACAAACCCCAAACCGCAGAAGCGCGACTTCGACGACAACTACAGCTGGGTGATGTCGCCGCGCTGGTTCGACGGGAAGGATCATCTGGCGCTCGACACCGGCGGCGGACCGCTGGCGCGGCTGTGGTCCACTGCGCTGGCCGGCCTGGTCGACATCGGCTACGTGAAGTCGACCGGTCACAGCGTGCAGATCAACCTGCCGAAGACCGCACTGAAGGGGCCGGTCGAATTCGAGTGGAAGATCCCGCAGTACGGCAGCAACACCCTCGAGCGCAACCGTGCCCGCACCTACTTCCAGGCCTACGCCGCCGCATGCGCGCTGCACTTCGCCGAGAAGGCATTGGTCGAGATCCGAGCCGGCCACACCAAGACCTGGGAGAAGTTCGAGGTACCGGACGAGGGCATCGGTTGCGGGTTCACCGAAGCAGTGCGCGGTGTGCTGTCCCACCACATGGTGATCCGCGACGGCAGGATCGCGAACTACCACCCGTATCCGCCGACGCCGTGGAACGCGAATCCACGCGACAGTTACGGCACGCCAGGCCCTTACGAGGACGCAGTCCAGGGCCAGCCCATCTTCGAGGAGAACAGCAGGGAGAACTTC
>CAWCMF010000028.1:0-28406 GCA_963796545.1 uncultured Actinomycetota bacterium
GACATCGGCCTGCCAGACATGACGTTCGGGTTGCTCGGACAGCCGCACATGCGGACCCAGCAGCGGATGCACAGACACGGTGTGCGCCCCGCGGCCACCGCCCTGTTGACCTTCCGAGTCCAGCCACAACCGCTGACGGGTCCAGGTCGGCAACGGCGCATCCAACAGCTGTCCCTGCGGGATAGGGTACTGCGAAATCGACCACGGCACCGGCACTGTGCAGATCGGCGACAACGTTGGCGACGCCGTTCGGCAGGCTCTCGGGCGCATCCCGGCCAGGGTGACCAACGGTACGTCCACGCTGGCCGCGGTCTGCTCCACCGCGTCGGTCAATAACGGGTGCGGTGCCAACTCGGCGAAAACCCGGTACCCATCCTCCATCGCGGCGCGCACCGCCGCGGAGAACCGCACGGTGTTGCGCAGATTCTTCACCCAGTATTTGTTGTTGCAGACCGGCTGTTCGCGCGGATCGAATCCGGTCGCCGAGTAGTAGGGGATCTCCGGTGTCAACGGGGCTTGACGTCGGCCAGCACTTCCGGCGAGCTCGTCGAGAATCGGATCGACCTGAGGGGAATGCGAGGCCACGTCGACGGCGACCTGGCGCGCCATCACATCCCGGCCCTCCCACATGGTGATCAACTCGGCCACCGTCTCGGTGGCACCACCGATCACGGTGGACTGTGGAGATGCCACCACCGCCACCACCACGTCCTTGATTCCGCGCATCGTCAACTCCGAGAGCACCTGCTTGGCCGGCAACTCCACCGATGCCATCGCACCGGACCCGGAGATACTGGCCATCAACCGCGAACGCCGGCAGATGACGCGCACGCCGTCTTCAAGCGACAGGGCGCCGGCGACCACCGCTGCGGCGGTCTCACCCATCGAATGCCCGATCACCGCGCCCGGATGCACCCCAGCACATTGCAACGCTGTGGCCAGGGCGACCTGCATTGTGAACAAGGTCGGCTGCACCTGGTCGATACCGACCACCACTTCTGGCGCGGTCATCGCCTCGGTCACCGAGAATCCCGACTCCGCGGCGATCAGCGGCTCGATCTGGGCGACGGTCGCGGCGAACACCGGTTCAGTGGCCAGCAGCTGTCGCGCCCATGCCCGCCCACTGCGAACCCTGCCCGGAGAACACCCACACCGGCCCCGGTCGTCATGGCCCACCGCCGCCTCGAACGGACTGTCTCCGTCGGCGACGTCTCGCAATGCCGTTGTCAACTCCGGTCGACTGCCGGCGACCACCGCGGCGCGTACCGGGCGGTGTGCCCGCCTGCGCGCCAATGTGTAGGCCAGGTCCGGCAATTCGACATTGTCGTGGGCCTGTACCCAGTCGGCCAACCGGCCCGCAGTGCGCCGCAATTCCGGCGCCGAGGTCGACGACAACACAAACAACAACGGTGGTTCCGCAGCTTCAGGATCGGATCCACCGGCGTTGTCGACCCCGGGGCTGTCGGACGCCGGTCTGTCGGGGGCTTGTTCCAGGATGGCGTGCACGTTGGTGCCCGACACCCCGTACGAGGACACCGCGGCCCGCCGGGGCAGTGCACCGTCGGTCGGCCATGCCGTGGTCTCCTGCGGCACGAACAGGTTGGTGTCGATGCGGGCCAACTCCGCGGGCAGCGCGGTGAAATGCAGATTCTTGGGGACCACACCGTGCTGCAGCGCCAGGACCGCCTTGATCAACCCTAAAATCCCTGAGGCCGATTGGGAGTGACCGAAATTGGTTTTCACCGACGTCAACGCACAGGGTCCGTCGATGCCGTACACCGCGCTGAGGCTGGTGTACTCGATGGGGTCACCCACCGGGGTGCCGGGACCGTGGGCCTCCACCATGCCGATACCAGCGGCGTCCACCCCCGCAGCCTGCAGAGCGGCTTGGTACACCGCGGTCTGCGCGGTCACCGACGGTGTGGAGATGTTGACGGTGTGACCGTCCTGGTTGGCCGCCGTGCCCCGCACCACAGCCAGCACCCGATCCCCGTCACGCAGTGCATCAGGGAGTCGTTTGAGCAACACCACCGCGCACGCCTCACCGCCGACGTACCCGTCAGCGGCCACATCGAAGGCATGACAACGCCCCGTCGGAGACAAATGCCCCGCCGCCGAGCCCGCTACAAACTTGCGCGGATCCACCATCACATACGCCCCACCGGCGAACGCCAGATCGCATTCCCCGTCCATCAGACTGCGGCACGCCGCATGCACCGCGAACAACCCCGACGAACACGCCGTATCCACCGACACCGCCGGACCTTGCAATCCCAACGTGTAAGCGATACGGCCGGAGGCCAGGGCGAACGTGTTACCGGGGAATCCGTACGGCCCCGACATCGCCTCCGAAGCGGTCGACACGACCTGATAGTCATAGTGCGTCAGCCCCGTGAACACACCCGCCTGACGACCCCCGAACGTCTTGCGGAGTCAGACCGGCATGCTCCATCGCCTCCCACGACGTCTCCAACAACAAGCGGTGCTGGGGATCCATCGCGGTCGCCTCGCGTTCGCTGAGCCCGAAGAATTCCGCATCGAAACCGGCGACATCGTCGAGGAACGCCCCCCAGCGCGACGCCGTCCGACCCGGCACCCCCGGTTGTGGGTCGTAGAACTCGTCAATGTCCCAACGCTCACGCGGAACCTCGGTCACTCGATCGTCGCCGCGAAGCAACGCATCCCACAGGTGCTCCGGGGACTCGATTCCACCCGGAACCCGACAGCCGATCCCGATCACCGCGATCGGGACACCCGCGTCCGATGCCCCCGTCGACGACCCAGCCGCCGCGCCCGAACCATTAGCCCGACCATCGGCACCGTCAAACGCAACCATCAGAGACAACTCCTCATAGCAAACGACCGATGCGCCGCGCGGCGCCCACCTGTCCAGACATCGCACCCCAGGGAGGTTGACGCCTGCGCAAATTTAGCAGCCAGCGCAGCAACACCGGACGCACTTTCAGAATTGACCTTCGCTACATGACCCACACGCCAACCCAACCCTGGTCAGCTAAGTTTCGGCGATCTCGGTCATGTCACTGAGGTGTGGCAAGTGACTGGGACCCGGACAGCCCTGCCGAGCGTCCTGCGCACGACGACGGCTCGGCGAAACTGCAGGCAATGCGTTCGCGATCACGCTCTACGAACGCCCAAGGGATGCGGATCAGAGCCACCGTTTATCGGACAGCCCCTATCCGACAGGCCCGGTGTCGGTGATGAGAACCGACTAATACGCGATTCGAAGCTGACCGGGCAGGGCGCCCCACCATCCCTCTCACAGTCAAGAATTCTTCGGTCGAGGGACAGCCGCTACGTGACTTCAGTCCTTTCCAGGATGTGGCATTGACGGCTGCGGTAATTTACTTCGCGTGACAGTGACAGAGGTGGTTGAGACATCCCTTCCGGCTCTGCTGCGGGAGCGTGCCAGCCTGCAGCCGGATGACAAGGCCTTCACGTTCATCGACTACGAGCGCGACCCGGCCGGTATTGCCGAAACCCTGACGTGGCCGCAGCTGTATCGGCGAGTACGCAACGTCGCCAACGAGCTGCGGCTGTGTGCGTCACCAGGTGATCGTGCCGTGATATCTGCGCCGCAGAGCCTCGACTACATCGTCGGCTTCCTCGGCGCACTCGAGGCCGGACTCATCGCGGTCCCCCTGTCGGTCCCGCTCGGCGGCGTCGCCGACGAGCGTGTCGATTCGGTGCTGCGCGACGCCTCACCCACTGCCATTCTCACGACATCGGCTGTCGTCGGCCATGTCGCCGGTCGAGTCACGGCGCAGCCCGGACAATCCGCTCCATCGATCATCGAGGTCGACGCGCTGGACCTGGACGCCCCGATTCGGTCCGGGGCCGGGACGTCGAACGGCCACACCGACGACTACCACACCACGGCGTATCTGCAGTACACCTCCGGATCGACCCGGCGCCCGGCCGGGGTGATGATCTCCTATACGAACCTGCTGACCAACATCCAACAGATCACCTCCGACTATTCAGCGGATCACGGAGGGGTTGCCCCACCGGACATGACCGTTGTGTCGTGGCTGCCCTTCTATCACGACTTGGGCTTGCTCCTGGGGATATGCACGCCGGTTTACGGGGGAATCAGCACTGTGGTCACGAGCCCGGTGTCGTTCCTGGAGCGGCCGGCTCGCTGGATGCACCTGATGGCTAGCAACTCTCAGGCATTTACGGCAGCACCGAACTTCGCCTTCGAACTCGCCGCACGCAAGACATCAGACGCCGACATGGCCGGTTACGACCTCGGCGACGTGTTCATCATCCAAAGCGGTGCCGAGCGGGTGCATCCCACGACGACCAAACGGTTCACCGACCGGTTCGCCCCCTTCAATCTTGATCCCAGGGTGATACAGCCGTCGTACGGGCTTGCGGAAGCAACGCTTTATGTGGCGACCTGCAGGCCGGGCCGGCCACCCGAGATCGTTCACTTCGAATCCGAGAAGCTGGCCGACGGCCAGGCGCAGCGGTGCGCAGACGGTGTCGGCACACCACTGGTCGCCTACGACACGCCGCTGTCATCGATCACGCCGTTGGTGCGAATCGTCGATCCGGAGACCCGCATCGAGTGCCCGGAGGAAAAGACCGGCGAGATCTGGGTGTACGGCGACAACGTCGGTATGGGCTACTGGCAGAAGCCTGAGGACAGTGAGCGCGTTTTCCGCGCCACCCTCGCCGAGCCGTCGGAAGGCACACCGGAAGGTCCTTGGCTGAAGACCGGGGACCTGGGGTTCCTGTCCGCCGGACAGCTGTTCGTCGTCGGCCGCATCAAGGATCTCTTGATTGTCTATGGGCGCAATCACGCACCCGACGACATCGAGGCGACGATCTCCGAGATCACCAGAGGCCGCGTCGCGGCGATAGCCGTTCCGGAGGACGGCGTGGAGCAGCTGGTCGCCGTCATCGAATACAAGAAGCGGGGCAACTCCGCCGAGGACGTGGAGCACCAGTTCACCGTTGTCAAGCGCGAGATCACCTCGGCGATCTCGACGTCGCACGGGCTCGGAGTCGCGGATCTCGTTCTCGTCGCCCCCGGGTCGATTCCGATCACCACCAGCGGCAAGGTCCGCAGGCAGTCCTGCGTCGAGGAGTACCGACAGAATCGGTTCGCCCGCTTGGACGCTTGACCTTTCAGCAGTCGGCTTGGATCCGGAACTTCGCCGACACAGCGTCGCTGGGTTTGTCGTCGAACGCCCCGTCCGCGGTGCCGCTGATCGTGTAGCTGCCGCCGCCACCCGTCACCTCGGCGTCGCCGATGTTGTCGGCCCAGAACGTCCCGGTGAAACCGCCGAACCTGCGGAAGTCGACCGATTTCGCGGTGATGCCCGTTTCCGTCGAGAGCACCGCGGTGAACCCGTTCTCCTTCTCCGGTGTCTCGATGTACCAGGTGCGGCCCGTCTGTCGGCAGCGCACAGCGTGTGCGCCGCCGGTGTCGGTGCCGTCGAGTGACACGGTGGCGGTGGTGCCACCGAGCGCGGGTTCCGGTGTCGAGCAGCCCGCGACGCCGAGGACGGCAATACTGCCGACGACGACCGCCATCAGATGTCGGGTCGCAGGATTCTCCATGGCGCTCGACTCTATGCGGTTGAGTGCCCGTGTCCGGCCGGAATGCCGGTGTATTCCGGATTCGGTGGCACCGAGAGCGCGATTCCGATGCGGTTGGTTGCCCCGATGAAAGCCGCGATCGAAATGCCTTCGAGGATCTCGTGATCGTCGAGGCCGAGGTCACGTAGGCGCGCGAAGTCGTTGTCGCGGATGGCTTGTGGGTTGTTGTTGACCGCCACGGCGAGGTCGCCGAGTGCGCGTTCCCGCTCGGTCAGTTCGGCGACCTGATGATGGTCGATGGCGACGCGCTGACCGAACGACCAGTCGCCGGCCACCTTGCCGAGCTTGTTCGCATGATTGGTGTGGCAGTACGCGCACCGGTTCTCGCCGGAGACGACGGTGGCGATCACCTCGCGCTCGCGGGCCGAGAGTCCGCCGCGTCCGTCCGTGCCCAACAGCGGCAGCAGGTAGGCATTGAGGCGCTCGAGGTCGCCTTCGTTGAGCGACAGTGCCCGGAACCAGTTCGACGTCAGCCCCTCGTCGCGGAGTTGCTTGTCGAAGAAGCCGCGGACGCCGGGGCTTCTCAGGTCATCGAGGGCGGGCACGGCAAGACGCGAGATCGTCGCGGGCGCTTCTGTGGTCGCTGTCATGGCCATGAGCGTGTCGCGCGGCCCTGCGCGCCGCAACAGTTCGGCACGACGAGATGCGAACTCTTGCGACGGTCAGCGCAACGCCGCCGCAGTCGAGTCGTCGGCGGGCAGGAAGGCTTCGATACTCAGCTCGGCAGCGGTGAGATCGAGCGCGGTGCCGAACGTGGTGACCATACTCAAGAACCGCAGCCTGCGGCCGTTCGTCGTCTCCAGCTCTAGTGGCACGGCGACCCCACCGAGGTCAACAGAAGCTTCGAAACCGCCTGGGTAAGAATCGATTTCGGCGAGCAATTCGCTCAGCGCGGCAGAGCCGCCAGACGCGGCCTCGCGCCGGAGCCGCCCGACCAGATGGGTGCGCCACTGGGCGAGGTTGCGGATCCGCGGCGCCAGACCGTCCGGATGCAGCGCGATACGCAGGGCATTCGGCCGCACCAGCAGATGGGCCGCGACACCCTCGAGCAACACCGCCGCACCGGGATTGGACTGCAGGATCCACCAATCGCGATCGATAACCACACAGGGATAGGGCTCATAGGCGTCGAGGACCATCTGCACACCGGCCCGCACTGCCGCCATGTCCGGCGCGTCGAGTGACCGCTCGGCGTACACGGGAGCCAGGCCGGCCGCGATGAGCATGCGGTTCTGCTCGCGCAGCGGTACATCGAGCACCGACGCCAGCCGCAGCACCATTACCCTGCTCGGCGTCGAACGTCCGGTCTCGATGAAGCTGACGTGCCGAGCGGAGACGTCAGCCTCCAGGGCCAGGTCCAGCTGGCTGAGCCGCCGTCGTTGCCGCCAGTTCCGCATCATCGTTCCGAACGTTGTCGGAGGTCCGTCCACACCCGTCACGCCAACCAGTGTGTCGGGCACGCGCGCGTCAGGCCACTACCTCTGAGGTAATTGCAGCACTTACCTGTTCGGTGCACGGTGGAGACGCAGGCCAACGAGAGGCACCGCCGATGTCATCGATATCCGGACCGCCACCCGACGTTCCCAGGTGGTTGCGATTCGTTCTGAAGTGCGACCGTGCAGGGTCGTCCTGGTACATCGGCACCGGGTTCTTCTTCGCGCCGGTGCTCGTACTGGTGTCGCCGTGGCCTTGGCTCACCACGGCATTGTGGGTTTTCATCGCCGTTGCCGGGTTGTGGCTGGGACTGCTCGGGATAGCGATGGCCACCGGCCTGGCGATGGTGCTGCGATCGAACGCCGAAATCCCCGAGGACTACTGGCGCTCGATCCTCGACTATCCGCGCAGCTCCGCACCACACCTCACACCGTCAGCAACTGCTCGCGCAGCGTCCGCGCCAGCCATCTCTCGAATCGCTCGGCCGACCACCCCTGAACTCCGACCAGTCGGCGGTACAAGAGCGGCTCGGTGAACAGGCACGCCAGGTCGACCGCGTCGGATCGCGCCAACCGGCGGGGCAGTGCACCGAGCCTGGCCACGGCTTCGACAACTGCCTTCGCGCCGTCGAGTCGCTGTGCATGCAGCTTGTCGAAGAGCGCACGGGCGGTGTCGTCGAGGCCGGCCGCGGCTTCGAGCGCGGCGAACAGTTCGCCGACCCGCGCGTCGATGCCGGTGAGCACGTGCGCCCAACCGTCGAGCAGCCGCGCTGGGTCGTCGAGTTCCAGAACAGCCATGACGTCGGGCCTGGCCGCAAGCGGCATGGGTGCATCGTCCCCGGCGATCGCCGAATTCAGGGCCACCGCAAGTAATTCAGCCTTTCCACCGACCGCGGTGAATACGGTCTTGCGACTCACTCCCGCGGCAGACGCGATCGCGTCGACGGACGTGCCGCCGTATCCGACCGTGACGAACAGATCGGCGGCGGCAGCCACGATTTTGCGCTTGGTCGCGCGCGCCTGGGCCTCCCTCAGGTCCGAGCGATACTCGCGCTTGACAGCGTCAGCCATTTCAAGTAACCCTAAGTGTATTCATTACACACAAGGTTACCTGAAATGAGGAGGAATGCGAACCATTGTCGTCGGGGCCGGGCCGACCGGCCTGTTCACCGCGATCTCTCTCGCCCGCAGGGGCCGACGTGTCATCGTTGTCGACCGCGATCCCGGCCCGCGAGACAACGGTCTGTGGCACCGCCGTGGCGTGATGCAGTTCGAGCACGCGCATACCTTCCGAGGACCCGTCGTCGATGCCCTGCGCGCCGAGATCCCCGACGCCCTACTCGCTCTCCGGCAGGCGGGCGCCACGATCGTGACCGCACCCGACGGTTCGCCGGTGGCCCTGCGGAGCCGCAGGTTGGTCTTCGAACGGGTGCTTCGTGACATCGCTGCGCGCGAGCGACGACTGACGCTGGCGATCGGACACGTACGCCACGTGACAAGGGCGGGAGGACGGGCGATCGGTGTCGACGTCGACGGCGTCGATGTGACCGCCGACCTGATCATCGACGCGTCGGGACGGGCGAGCCGAGTCATGCGCGATCTGCGAGGCGCCGGAGAAGGCGGACCGTGCGGAGTCGCCTACGTGAGCAGGCAGTACCGACTCGACGAGCGCGCTGAACCTGGCCCGGTCAACTCGCCGATCGGTCTGTCGCTGAGCCTGCGGGGCTACTTCGCGGTCATGTTCCTGCACGAGGACAGGACCTACTCGATCACGATCACTCACGACGCCACGGACCCGCGGATGCACCGACTCCGCCACCGCGCGGTGTACGAAGCGGCGGTGCGCAGCATCCCGATGCTGACCGACTGGATCGAGCCGACCCGCGCGCGGCCCCTCACCCCGGTGCTACCCGGCGGCCGGCTGTACAACAGCTACCGCGCGCAGCTCGACGACAGCGGACGGCCCCTCGTTCCTGGGCTCATCGCGGTAGGCGATTCCGTATGCACCACAACACCATTGGCCGGCCGCGGCGTCGCGCTGGCGTATTTGCAGGCGCAGGCGCTGGTCCGATTTCTCGGCGAACACCCGCGCGACGTCGTGCACGCCACGGCGGCGTTCGACTCGTGGTGCCACGCCCACATACGACCGTGGTTCACCGATCACATGTACTGCGACACCGACCGACTGCGGCGCTGGGCAGGCGGCGACGTCGACCTGGGCAGTCCGCTGCCGTCGGACCTGGTGATCGCGGCCGCGGGCGCCGAACCCACGTTGCGCGCTGCGGTGGAACCGTATGAGCGGATGACGGCGCTCCCATCAAGTCTTGACGATGTGCAGGATCGGGCGCGCGCCGTCTACGCCGCGGGATGGCGACCCCCGGTCGCCGCGGGTCCGACCCGGGAGGAACTCGGACAACTGTGCCTAGAGGTCGCCGAGCGTCATGAGCTCGCACTCACAGGGGTCTAGCCCGGTTGGGCATCAGTGCGCGACCGGGCAGCCCTGCCCGGTGTAATCGACCTGCCAGTGCTTGATGCCGTTGAGCCAGCCTGAGCGCAGGCGTTCGGGTGTGCCGATCGAACTCAGATCGGGCAGGTGGTCGGCGATCGCGTTGAACATCAGGTCGATCGTCATCCTGGCGAGGTTGGCGCCGATGCAGTAATGCGCACCGGTGCCGCCGAAGCCGACATGCGGGTTCGGATCGCGTAGGACGTTGAACGAGAACGGGTCGTCGAAGACCTCTTCGTCGAAATTCGCCGAGCGGTAGGACATCACGACGCGCTGGCCCTTCTTGATGGGCACGCCGGACAGTTCGAAATCCTGGACTGCCGTGCGCTGGAACGACGTCACCGGGGTGGCCCACCGGACGATCTCGTCGACCGCGGTGGCCGGGCGCTGCTTCTTGTACAACTCCCACTGATCCGGGTGCTCGGTGAAGGCGATCATGCCGTGCGTAATGGAGTTGCGGGTCGTCTCGTTGCCTGCGACGGCCAGCAGCACCACGAAGAAACCGAATTCGTCGTCGGAGAGTTTGTGTCCGTCGACGTCTGCCTCGATCAGCTTGGTGACGATGTCCTCACCTGGCTGCTCGGCCCGCAGCGCGGCCAGCTGCATCGCATACATGATGAGTTCGACCGCGGAGTTCTTGTTGTCGTAGTGCGCGAACTCGGGGTCGTCGTCGCTGACCATCTGGTTGGACCAGTCGAACAGTTTCATCCGGTCTTCCAGAGGCACGCCGAGGAGCCCGGCGATCGCCTGCAACGGCAGCTCGCACGAGACCTGTTCGACGAAGTCGCCCGAGCCCGCCGAAGCCGCGCTCTTGGCGATGTTCTGCGCGCGTTCGTTCGAGATCGTCACGCAACCGGTCGATCGCTCGCGGCGTGAAACCCCGCGAGATGATCTTGCGCAGGTGCGTGTGGTGCGGCGCGTCCATGTTGAGCAGAACGAACTTGCCCGTCTCCCTCTCCTCCGCGGTGGAACCCTCGGGATAGCGGGGCAGCGCGGTCTTCTCCAGGCTGGAGAAGACATCGCTGCGCTTGGAGATCTCCTTGACGTCGGTGTGCTTGGTCACCACCCAGTAGCCGCCGTCGTCGAATCCGCCGTGGCCGAGGGGTTGTTCGTTCCACCAGATCGGCGCATTGCGGCGCAACTCGGCCAGTTCCTCCACGGGAAGACGTTCGCAGTTCAGATCGGGATCTGTGAAGTCGAAATCGGGCGGGAGGGCGGGCGTCGGCATGCATCAGCTCCTAACCGTCAAGCGGGCCGTACCGCATTGCTACACCACCGGACCGCACCGGTGAGAGCAGTTGGCCGAAGAACTCCCAAAGTCCGATTGGCGTTGTAACGAATCCCGGCCGCGAACGGATGCATGATGTATTAAGGAGAACCGGGAGGATGCATGGTGAAGTTCGGTTTCCGCACACGGACAGCGTCCATCATCGGCGCAGCGGCGTTCGCGACGTTGATTGCCGGAGCGCCGTCGGCGTCGGCACAGCCGGCTCCGCCGGTGCCGTTGCCCGAGCCTGTGCTTCTGCCTGCCGCTGTCCCCGGAACGGGGCCTGCCTCAGTCCCCGGACCGGGACCTGCCGCGCCCGGTGACGTTCCGGCTCTGCCGCTCACCGCGCCGTCGGCCGATCCTCTTACGGTCCCGCCTGCACTTCCGCTCGGCGCCGACCCTGCCCTTCCCCTCGCCGCGGACGGCATCCCGCATCTCGCGAGCCCGGATAACCTGCCGCCGGGGACCAGCGTCACCCCGAACCAGCAGACCAAGCTCGGCTATATCCGCGACCTGTGGCACGCGATGCAGACCCAGGAAGTCAGCGGCAGCGATGCGCTCCTCCTGCTGACCCAACGCCCGATGACCGCGTCACCGTCCGCGGGGATGCCCACCGGGCCGCAGCCGGCCGCGCCGCGCCGCCCGCGCCGATCGTGCCGCCCGCGCCGATCGCACCGCCGATCGTTCCTTAGCTCGCCGCCCCGACGAGACCGCCGGGCTGCACCGGGTGCACCGACTCGACGGCTTCGATGCGCGCGGGCACGTGCTTGTGCCACGGCGTTCCCGCGTAGGCGTCCCGCCATCTGCTCGACGTCAGCCCGTTCGGTGCTACACCGGGAACCACCGCGCTGCCCTCACCGTCGGCGAAATCGACACCGAACCCGTTGGGCAGCGAGGCATGTCCCGGCAGCATGGCGCCGCTGACCTCCACTGTCGCCTCGGCGCTGCCCGCGGCGGTGGTGATCCGAGCGAGGCCACCCTCGCGCAGACCGAGCGTCGCGGCATCCTCCGCGCTGACCCGAAGGGCGCCGTCGGCGTCGCGCTTGCGCCACGAAGGGTCCCTGATGATGTCGTTGGCCGTGTAGGCGCGGCGTTCGCCTGCGGATAGCACGATGGGAAACTCAGCGCTGGTCAGACCCACCGGCGCGTCGGCAAGAGCCCGGACATCGGCGAGCATCTCGGGCATCTCCAGCGCGATCCTGCGGTCCGCATGGGTGATCAGCGAGAAGTCGTCCTCGTATTCGTGGACGGTGAACGTCACGCCGGAGCGGCCGTCGAGGATCGCATCGAACAGTGCGTTGCCGTCCTCGTGCCCGGCGCGGCGCATCGCGTCCGGATAGCTCATCGCGGTCTTCTGAGCCAGCCCCCACAGCGCCGCGGCACCGGAGAGACCTTCCGGCAGAGCGGGTCCCAGCGTCTCGTACAACACGAACGGCAGGACCTTGCCGAGCCCGGGGTTCGTACCGACCGCTTCCAGAAAGGCCTCGGTGAAGGCCGCGCGGCTCTGCGTCGCCGCCAGGCGCAGCGGGGTGAGCTCGGCCTCGTCGACCACGCCGAGTACGCGCATCAGGCGGGCCCAGATCTCAGGTTCGGGCAGGGTACCCGGCAGCGGCTCCATCAGCCGGTGCCGTAGATGGAACGTGTTGTGCGGGAACTCCAGATTGAAGAATGTCGCCTCGACCTTCTCGAATTGGCTTGCGGCGGGCAGCACGTAGTGCGCGAGCCGCGCGGTCTCCGTCATCGCCACGTCGATGACGACGAGCAGCTCGAGCTCGGCCAACGCCCGGCCGACGGCATCGGAGTCGGCGACCGAATGTGCCGGATTGCTGCTCTCGACGATCATGGCGCGAAAGCGGTCGGGATGGTCGGTGAGGATCTCTTCTGGCACCACGTTGCTCGGCATCAGCCCGCCGATGATCGGGGCACCGGTCACCGGGGTGCGGCCGACGCCGCCCGGCCGGAACAGCGGCGCGAAGGACGAATGCAGATGCTGGCCACCACGTTTGGCGAAGTTGCCGGTCAGGATCCACAGCATCTTGTTGAGATACGAGCACAACGTGCTGTTGGGGGACTGCTGGACACCCAGGTCCTCGAACACCGCGACGCTGCCCGCCGCAGCGATCCGGCGCGCCGCGGCGCGCAAAAGCCCTTCGGCGACGCCGCAGCGCCTGGCGTAGTCACCGACCGGGACCTCGGCCAGCACCTCACGCACTGCGTCGACACCGTTGACATGCTCAGTGAGAAATGCTTCGTCGCAAAGGTTTTCCTGCACCAGTACACCGGCCATCGCGGCCAGACACCAGGCGTCGGTGCCGGGCCGCACCCTCAGGTGGAAGTCGGCCATCTTCGCGGTGTCGGTGATGACCGGATCGATGACGATCATCGAGCGGGCCGGGTCCTTCGCGATCTCGTTGAGCACCATGCGGGCCCGCGGAAAGCTCTGGGACATCCACGGGTTCTTGCCGACGAACACCGACACCTCGGCATGTTCGAACTCGCCGCGGGTGTGGTTGCCGTAGAAGTGCGCGTCGACCCAGTGTTCGCCGGTCTTCTCCTGGGCCAGCGCGTTGGAGCGATGGTAGGAACCGAGTGCCTTGAGGAACGCGCCGCTGTAGGCGCCGCCGAGGTGATTGCCCTGCCCGCCGCCGCCGTAGTACATGATCTTGTCCCCGCCGTGGGTGTCGGCGATCCGGCCGAATCCCGCGGCGATCTCGGCAATGGCGGTCTCCCAGTCGACTTCTTCGTAGGACCCGTCCGGCCGACGGCGCATCGGCGACGTCAGCCTGTTGCGATTGTTCTGGTAGTGGTCCAGCCGCAACGCCTTGTTGCAGGTGTAGCCGCGGGACGCGGGGTGGTTCTTGTCGCCGCGGATGCGCGCGAGGGTTCGGTCTTCGACCTGTACCACGATGCCGCAGTTACATTCGCACAGGATGCATGCGGTGGGCTGCCAGGCTCCGGCCTGTTCGGTCATCGCGTGGCTCTCTTTCTTGCGGGTTTGATCTGTTCGCTGACCAGTGAACGAAGCTGAGCCTGAACAACATCGAGCGGCTCGATGTCACGTGACGCCCTCGCGACGACGATCGCTCCTTCGAACGATGCGAGCACGAGCATGGCGAGGGCGGCGGCATCCTGTCCGGCCACGCCGTCGGCTACCAGCCGCTGCGCGATCACGTCCCGCCACCGGGCGAACGCTGCGGCGGCGCGTTCGATCACCGGATCCGATCGGTCTGGATTGCCGGGATCACCTGCCTCGACCGCGACAGCCACCACGGGACAGCCTGCACGAAAATTGCTGCGCTGCAACTGTTTACGGTAGGCAGCGAAGAGACCGTCCAGAGCATCCAGGCTACTGGGCGCCTGTGCGAGCCGACTCGCCATGAAGTCGCCCGCATAATCGACGGCTTCACAGAGCAGCTGTGTGCGGCCGCCGGGGAAATAGTGGTAGGCCGACCCCCTCGGCGCTCCGCTGTGTTCGAGCACATCTGCGATGGCGGTCGGGTGCGCGCCACGCTCCCGGATCAGCAGCGCGGCCGAGACGACCATGCGCTCGCGAGGACTTGTCACAGGCGGGCTTCCCTCCGTTTATGTATGTGACTCTACATAACGGCGGTCGACAAGTGAAGTGCGTGCGACCGACCACGTAGGTTTTCGTCGTGCCCAGCGAATCCGCCACGGTGCCGCGCCTGCGTGACCGGCGCCAGGGAGAACAATCTCAAGGACATCACCATCGCGCTGCCCAAGCGCAGGCTCACCGTGTTCACCGGCGTAACTGGATCCGGCAAGGACGGCAACACGCTCACCGGCGAGCACCTCGCCGAAATCGCTACACGCTGGCAGCCTCGTTGAGCTCGTTGAGTGTGTTGGTCGCCTCGAGGTACTCCTGCACCCATCGCTCGATGACCGTCGCCGTCTTCTCGACCTTGGTGAACTGGCCGACGACCTGGCCGACGGGGTTGAACGCGACGTCGACGGATTCGTTGGGGTACTTGTGCGTCGCCGCGACGGCCATTCCGGAAACCATGTACTGCAACGGCATTCCGAGCGGCTTGGGGTTGTCTTCCTTCTCCCAGGCCTCGGTCCAGTCGTTCTTCAGCATACGCGCGGGCTTGCCCGTGAAGGACCGGCTGCGCACGGTGTCGCGGCTGCTGGCCTTCACGTAGGCAGCGTGCTGGACCGGCGTGTGCTCCGACTCCTCGACCATGACCCACTGCGAGCCCGTCCAGGCACCCTGGGTGCCGAGCGCGAGCGCGGCGGCGATCTGCTGGCCACTGCCGATGCCCCCAGCGGCCAGCACCGGGACCGGCGCGACCTCCTTGACCACCTGCGGCCACAGCACGATCGAGCCGATGTCACCGCAGTGGCCGCCGGCCTCGCCGCCCTGGGCGATGATGATGTCGACGCCCGCATCGGCGTGCTTGCGCGCCTGATACGGCGAACCGCACAGCGCGGCGACGACGCGGCCTGCCTCGTGGATGTGCTTGATCATGTCGGGCGGCGGGGTGCCGAGCGCATTGGCGATCATCGTGACCTTCGGATGCTGCAGAGCCACCTCGACCTGCGGGGTCGCGGTCGCCTCGGTCCAGCCGAGCAACTGCAGCGCATCGTCGTCGCTGTGGTCGACCGGCACGCCGTGGTCGGACAGGATCTTCTTGGCGAAGTCGATGTGCTCCTGCGGCACGAGGTCGTTGAGCGTCTTCTTGAGGACTTCCGGATCCAGATCGGTCGAATCCATGCCCTCATACTTGTTGGGGATCACGATGTCGACGCCGTACGGGTGGTCGCCGATGTTCTCGTCGATCCAGTTGAGCTCGATCTCGAGTTGCTCGGGCGTGAATCCGACCGCGCCGAGCACGCCGAAGCCACCCGCCTTGCTGACGGCGACGACGACGTCGCGGCAATGGGTGAACGCGAAAATGGGGAACTCGATGCCGAGTTGGTCGCACAGGGGAGTGTGCATAGTCCGCTCCTGGTGGGCCGATAGCGCCGTGCTGATTGAAACGAAACTGAAACGTGTTCTACTTTAGTACACCACGCCGGCCGCCCCGGAGGCTTTTACCGGGAGTCGTCACCCGCAACACCGGCCAGCCCTGCTCGACAGCCATTGCGGCGAGCTCACGCCGCGGGTTCACCGGCCGTGGATTCCCGACGAGCGACATCAGGGCGATGTCTTCGTTTCCGTCGGCGTAGAAATAGCTTCGCGCGAGGTCGACGCCGCCGGCGGAAGAGAATCGCTGAACCGCAGCGGCCTTCTGGCTGCCCCAGATCACGGGTCTGACGATCCTGCCGGTGAGCCGGCCGTCCTCGTCGACCTCGAAGTGGTTGCAGAGCACGTGATCGATCTCCAGGTAGCGCGCCACCGGTTCGGCGTGGATCGTCAGCGCCGAGGAGCTCATCACGACGGTGTGCCCGCGCCGCTGGTGGGCCAGCACCAGCTCGCGCATGGCCGGGAACACGCGAGACTGCACGCGTTCGCCGAAGATCCGTGTCGCCGACCTCGTCGAGTTCGGCCAGGGATTCACCGCGCAGATAGCCCGCGGCGCGCACGAGTAGCTTGTCGAAGTGCACGCGGCCGAACTTGTAGCGCATAGCGGCCTCGATGACGCCCATGACCTCACCGATGCGGGCCTGGCGCCGACGGATACGGTCGCCGGCGTGTGCCGTCGCGGTGAACCCGTCGACGAGCGTCCCGTCCAGGTCGAAGAATGCGCCGACCTGCGGTCCCGGTGGGCTGACCTCGATCTGCGCGACCACATTCACGGGCGTCGCGGCGTCAGCGGTCACTCGGTGCTCTCCACGTCCGCGGCCACATTGCGCTCCTCATATCACGGGCAGGCACGAGGTGCCGACAGCCATCCTACGGGCGAGGCCACCGCGACTGGTTTAATCTGTGGCCTGGTCGCAGCAACCGGCCACGGTAGTTTGGTCTTGCCGGGTTCAGGATGCAGCCTGCGCGAGTAGCACTGATCTGTGCTCCCGCAGAATGCGATGAGCCGCCTCACATGGAAGGTGAACCTTGGACGAGCAAGCAGCCGAAGGCACGGCAAGCGGAGGTGCGGCCGCCTCTTCTAGCTGTGTCGTCACCGAACGATGGGTCGACCGAACGGCCGTGGTCGCGGTATCCGGTGTCGTCGACATGCTCACCTCGCCTCAGCTGGAGACCGCGATCAACACCGCGCTCGGATCAAAACCCGGCGGGCGTGGTGATCGATTTCACCGACGTCGAATTCCTCGCCTCGGCCGGTATGGGCGTCTTGGTGGCGGCGCACGACAAGGCCGGCTCTGAGGTCTCCATCAGCGTCGTCGCCGACGGTCCGGCGACGAGTCGACCACTGAAGCTGGTCGGTATCGCCGACATCGTCGCGATGTACCCCAACCTCGACGAAGCCCTTGCGGCGCACGACACATAGGAAAGTCGCTTAGGAACGTGCTTTGTAGGGTAGGCAGCGACTGCCATGATCGATTCCATGCCTCCCACTGAGGTAGCCAACGACGAACGCTTCGAGCGATTCGGCTTTGACGCGGACGCCGTTGTGGTCGCTCGAGTGCGTCAGGACTTCAGCGAGTGGCTGAAGAAATTCTTCGCCATCGACGAGGTCCGCTGCAGTGACGTGGTGCTCGCGATCAACGAAGCGCTGGCGAACTCTGCCGAATTCGCCTACCTGCTCGCCGACCGGCCGGGAACGATCGACATTCAGGCTGCCTACGACACCGGTTCTAACACGCTCACGGCGTGCATTTCTGACCGTGGGACGTGGCGCCAGCGCCAGGTTGAACCCGCCCCACGGACGCGCGGCCGCGGCATCCCGCTGATGGAGACGCTCTCGGACGACGCAACGATCGAACCGTCGAAAACCGGCACCACGGTCCGCCTCGAGTGGCGCGGGATCAACCGGCTCTGATTCAGGGCTGCCGAAACGTTCCCCGGCCCGTCACCAACGGCAGATCGAGTGTGGTGCGGATGCCGGGAGCGGCGTCGACGACATCGGGGATTGCGTTGACGATCCGCCCGGCCGCGGCCAGGATCGCCGCATAGTTGTGATCGCCATTGCGGCTGGTCGGGCAGATGTCCATGACATACGACGGCTCGCCGGTGATCTCGACGCGGTAGGACCCGCCTTCCTGGGCGGGCTGCGCCCAGTCAGGGCGTAGATCCCCGCGCAGGCGGGTGATGTGCTCGACGACGATCACGGGATTGCCGTCGACCATGCCCTCGATCAGGAACCGCACGGCGGCGACGGTCCCCTTCTTGATGGTCCCGACCGCGACGTCGAAATCTTCCGGGGCGGGTTCCTGCTCCACGAAATCCCTGATCTCGTCCACCTCGACGCCGAGGCCGGCAGCGAGCTGGCGGATGCCCACGCCCCACGCCGCGCTGAGCATGCCCGGCTGATAGAGAAAGGGCAGGTCCCCGATCTCGTTACCGAAGCCCATGACGTCGAACATCACCGTCGCGCCGTCGTATGTGGCGTAGTCGGCGATCTCCATGGTGCGGATCTGACTGATGCCCTGGCAGGTACTGGCCAATGCGAGCGGCAACAGGTCGGTGACGAAGCCGGGATCGACGCCGGTGATGAAGAGGCTGGCATTCCCTTGTCGCGCTGCGGTTTCCACGCGGTCGATGGTGTGGTCGGGAATGACGCCCCACGGGTAGGCGAGGAAGCCCGGGGAGGATCCGACGACGTTGATGCCGGCCGCGAGCAGTCCGCGGACATCGGCCAGCGCCTCTCGCGGCCGGATGTCGCCCATCGCGCAGTACACCGCGCAGTCGGGTTTGGCGGCGATGATCGCGTCCAGATCGTTGACGGCGGTGACGCCCGTCGTCACACCGAGGCGGGCGAGCTCACCGGCGTCCTTGCCGACCTTGCCCTCCGACGACACCCACACGCCGGTGAGCTCGAATCGGGCGTCCTCGATGAGCTGGCGCAACGCCAGGCTGCCGCAGTTGCCGGTTCCGATGAGCGCCACACGAATTGCCATGGCGAGCAGTATGCGGCGTCACGGAAGAAATTGGAACAGGTTCTAATTTGTGTGCTTCTGGTGCGGTAATCTGACGCCCCATGGGACGCGTGGACGGAAAAGTGGCACTCATCAGCGGCGGCGCGCAGGGGATGGGCGCCGAAGATGCCCGAGCGCTGATCGCCGAGGGCGCCAAGGTCGTGATCGGCGACATCCTCGACGAGAAGGGCGAGGCCCTCGCGGAGGAGATCAACGCCACCACACCGGACTCGATTCGCTACGTGCACCTCGATGTGACCAAGGCCGACGACTGGGAGGCCGCCGTGGCCACCGCGGTCAATGATTTCGGCAAGCTCAACGTGCTCGTCAACAACGCGGGCACGGTGGCGCTCGGCCAGATCGGCCAGTTCGACATGACCAAATGGCAGCGGGTCATCGACGTCAATCTGACCGGCACGTTCCTCGGCATGCAGGCGTCGGTCGAGGCGATGAAGGCCGACGGCGGCGGTTCGATCATCAACATCTCCTCGATCGAGGGGCTGCGCGGCGCGATCATGGTGCACCCGTACGTGGCGTCCAAGTGGGCGGTGCGCGGATTGACCAAATCGGCGGCGCTCGAGCTCGGCCAGTTCAACATCCGGGTGAACTCGGTGCACCCCGGCTTCATCCGGACCCCGATGACGAAGCACTTCCCGGACAACATGCTGCGGATCCCGTTGGGCAGGCCCGGCCAGCCCGAGGAGGTTGCGACGTTCATCGTGTTCCTGGCCAGTGACGAGTCGCGGTACTCGACCGGCGCGGAATTCGTCATGGACGGCGGCCTGGTCAACGACGTGCCGCACAAGTAGCCGCCGGGGCGGCGGCGCCCCAAATCCGGTGCGTAGTGTCTTCTCTCGTGAGCGCACGGGCCGGAATCGTGGTGACGGGGACCGAGGTCCTGACCGGACGCGTCCAGGACCGTAACGGTCCCTGGCTCGCTGACCGGCTTCTTGAGTTGGGTGTCGAACTGGGCCACATCACGCTGTGTGGCGACCGTCCCGCCGACATCGAGGCGCAGCTGCGTTTCCTGGCCGGCCAGGGCGTCGACCTGATCATCACCAGCGGCGGCCTCGGCCCGACGGCCGACGACATGACGGTGGCGATCGTGTCCCGCTTCTGCGGGCGTGAGCTGATCCTCGATCCCGGGCTCGAAGCCACGATCGCCGACATCGTCACGCGCCTGATGTCTCGGTTCCCCGACGTCGACCCCGAGGCCGTGCTGGCCGCTAACCGCAAGCAGGCACTCGTCCCGGCAGGCGCAGTGATCCTCGAACCGGTCGGCACCGCTCCCGGCGTCGTGGTTCCCGGAAGCCCGACCGTCGTCGTGTTGCCCGGCCCGCCCCGCGAGCTGCAGCCGATGTGGGAGGCGGCTGTCGCCACCGAGCCGGTGCAGACGGCGCTGGCGGGTCGTACCCGATACCAGCAGGAGACGATCCGAATGTACGGCCTGCCCGAATCCGGGCTTGCCGACACCCTGCGCGACGCCGAACGCAGCGTCGCGGGGTTCGATCGGCTGGAGATCACCACCTGTCTGCGCCGCGGCGAGCTCGAAATCGTCACCCGGTTCGAACCGCAGGACGCGACCGCGTACTCCGGCCTACTCGGCACGTTGCGCGACCGGCATTCCCGCGAATTGTTCTCCGAGGACGGCTCTTTCGTCGACGATCAGGTCGCGGAGCTGCTCGCCGGCCGCAGCATTGCGACTGCCGAATCCTGCACCGCGGGGTTGGTGGCAGCACGGCTCACCGAACGCCCCGGCTCGTCGGGCTACGTCTGCGGCGGCGCGGTGGTGTATTCGAACGGGGCGAAGTCCGAGCTCCTCGGCGTCGACGCGGCGCTGATCGCACAGCACGGCGCGGTCTCAGAGCCCGTGGCGGAGGCGATGGCCGCGGGCGCACTGCGACGGTTCAGCGCGGACACCGCAGTGGCCATCACCGGCATCGCCGGACCCGGCGGCGGTACGCCGGCCAAACCGGTCGGGACCGTGTGCTTCTCCGTCGCGCTGGCCGAAGGCGATGTCCTCACCCGAACCACGACGCTGCCGGGCAACAGGTCAGATGTGCGCGAGCGCTCGACAACGGTGGCGATGCATCTGCTCCGGAGGGCGTTGAGCGGCGACGGCTAGGGTGGGTCCGACGATTCGACAGCAGTGACAGCCGTGACAGCACCGACGCGCAGAGAACTTGGAGAAGCACCGATGGTTGACACCGACGAGCGTAAGGCGGTCTCGGCGCTCGCCGAGGAAGCCGGATGGAATCATCGGACCGCCGAGCGCAGCGACTACTTCGACAAGGGCGTAGTCCGGATTCACATCGTGTGGCACGGCGACACCGCGATCAGTGGCGGCACCCTCTACCACGACGATCTGCTGCAGACCTACAGCAAGGACCTGTCGACCGTTCGGGGCTGGCTGAAGCGCTGACCGGACGTTTCACTACGTCTTTTCGATGTCGTCCCACAGGTCGCTCATCGACTGCATGATCGCCTCGGCTTCGCCGAGGCCGCCGAGGTGGCTCTCGCCCGGCAGCGGATAGAACTCGGCGTCGGGGAGCAGACCCACGACGTGCTTGCCGTGTTCGAACGGCACGATGTGGTCGCAGTCGCCATGCCACCAGCGAACCGGGACCTTGACCTCGTCGAGCCGGAACCCCCAGTCGCGGGCGAACACGACGACATCGGCGAAAGGCGCCGCCAGCTGATTACGACTGCCGTTGAGCAAGTCGTCGAGGAACATCGCCTTGAATTCGGGGCGGACCAGCAGCCGGCGATCGCCCTCCGGCGAGATGCTCGCGTACAGGTACAGGCGCGGGCTCCGCGACGGGCTTGATCAGGCGGATCAGCCCGGTGGCGACGAGGCTCAGCGGAGTGCCCACGTGTTCGAGTATCGGCGCCACCGGCAGGCCGATTTTGCCCATGATGCCGCCGCCGATGCCGTCGGACCCGCGCGTCGGGGCGACCCCGCCGAGCACACCGACCGCGATCACGCGGTCAGGCATCGCGGCAGCACAGCCCAGCGTGTACGGACCGCCGCCGGAGAACCCGATGATCTCCATCTTGGAGATGCCGAGCGTGTCGGCGATGGTGCGCAGGTCGTCGGCGAAGTCGATGACCTTCTTGTACTCGTACGGGGTGGACGATCCGATACCAGGCCGGTCGACACCGATCAGCCGGATCCCGTTCTTCTCCGCGAAGACCCTGGCCTCGACCGGAATCTGGCGGCGGGCGCCCGGGGTGCCGTGCAGCCAGAAGATCGCCCGCCCCTGCGGGTCGCCGAACTCGGCGAACCCGAGTTTGCGATCAGTCCCGACGAGGACATTGCCTTCGAGCTTGGGACGAGCGATGTCGAGAGCCATGCGCGAAAGTCTCCCACGCGGAGACAGACAGCCGATTCAGTCCGTGGATTTAGTCGCCTACTCCGCTGACTCGAACAGGTAGGACGCCACGGTGGTGAGCCGGTCGTCTGCGCCCTCGTCGTGCATCGTGACCCGCACCGCGACGCGGCCGCCTGCCCCGGGTAGCGGTTCGGTCTCGACGCGGAACGGACCGGCCTTGCCCCTGGCGACGAACATGACGTGCGAGGACACGCCGTGCAGCATGGTGGTTCCGGCCAGCTTGGCGGCGTGCTGGATCGCTGCGGTTTCCAGCACCACGAACTGGGGACCGATGTGCAGCGCCGCGTCCGGAGAGGCGACGTCGACGGACAGCTCGGGCAGTGCCCACCGCCCGTCGGTGCGCAGGCGCGCGCCGAAGACCTCCCACAGCGGCGGCAGATCGGGGGAGTCGACGACCTCGAGCGGGTTGGCCTCCATGCGTTCGAGGCCGCCAGGGGGAACGCCGATGCTGACGCCCTGGCCTTCGATCAGCGCCAGCACCCTGGCCGGGTTGTCGGCGTCGACGATCTTCGCCCGGCTGTACCCCATCTGTCTGCCGCGCTTGATCTCTTCGGAGATGATCTCGATGCGTTCGACTCCGACGCCTGGGTCCAAGATCTGGCAGGAGTGGATCACCGGGTTCGGGACCGCCTCGAGATCGGACATGTGGCCACTTTCCGGTGCCGAGATACCGAGCACCGCCAGCAGCAGGCCGCCCGCTCCGTCGCGCATGTCGCGCCGCAGAGTCACGGTGTTGTCCACCGGGCCGAGGTCCATCTGCGCGTAGCTGCGTCCGATGTAGCGGTAGCTGAGCAGCCCGCCCCACCGCCGCCGTAACTCCTCGGCGTACTCCTGCGGCGAATCCGTCAGTTCCCGAATGTCTCTGAGCATGCGCACCCCCGTCGGCCGTCAGCCGCTGACCCACTCCGGTGGTCGGCGGTCGGCCCACGGTAACGCCGTTTCCAGTTGGGCGGCCAGCTTCAGCAGGATCGTCTCGTCGGGCGCCATCAGCTGGACTCCGATCGGGAGTCCGTCCCCGGTGACACCCAGCGGGAGCGATATCGCGGCCCAGCCGGTGACGTTGGCCAGTGACGTCCAACCCGTCGTGGCGAACTCCACGTCGAAGAACGCCCGCGTGGTTCCGCGCGGCTGATCGAGCAGACGGTACGGCGGAGGTGGAGTCAGCAGGGTGGGCACGAGGAGGACGTCGTGGCCGCTGAACTGGGCGGCGAACCGTCGCGTCTGGGCGTGGATGGCGGCGATCGCGTCCGCGTACTCGACCCCGGTGGTACGGAAGCCCTCACGCACCATCACCCACGTGCTCGGCTCGAATTCGTCCTCGCGCGGTGCGCGGCCGAGGACTTCCGAGGCCAGTCGGTGCAACTGGGCGTTGCTGACGTTGTGCAGAACCGCGATGGCATCGGCGACGACATCGGCGTCGATGGTCGGCGCCCCGGGTTCGACCGAGTGTCCGAGGCCCTCGAGGACCGTGCCGGCCCGTTGGACGGCCGCGACGACGGTGGGGTCGGTGGCCGGACCAGGGAACGGGGACGCGGTGGCGATCATTATGCGTTGTGACGTAACAGGTTTGGCGATAGCGTCCAGGAACGGCTCGGTGGGTGCGGGCGTGGAATAGGGGTCGCCGATCGCGGTTCCGGTGACCGCGTCGAGCAGGGCAGCGCTGTCGCGCACGGTTCGGGTGAGGGCGTGCTCGTTGACCAGACCTTCCAACCCGTGCCCCGCACCAGGTGCGAACGAGGTGCGGCCGCGGCGCGGTTTGAGACCGACGAGACCGCAACACGCGGCGGGCACCCGGATGGATCCCGTCCCGTCACCCCCCGAGGCCGCAGGCACGATCCCGGCGGCGACAGCCGCCGCGGATCCGCCGCTTGACCCGCCCGGGGTGACCGCGGGCGACCACGGATTGGTGGTTGCCCCGAACAGTGACGGCTCCGTGGTGCAGTGGTTGCCCCATTCCGGGGTGTTGGTCTTGCCGAAGATCACCAGACCCGAGTCGAGGTAGCACTCGACGATCCATGCCGATTCGGCGGCGACGTGCGCACGCAGGGCACGTGACCCCATCGCCTCCGGTGCGCCGGCGAGCGAAGCGCCAAGATCCTTGAGCAGGAAGGGGACTCCGGCGAGTGGACCCGCCCGCCTGGTGCGCAACGCCCCGGACTCGTCGAGCGCCGCGGCCTGCGCCCGGCCCCGGCGAACAGGTCCGTGATCACGGCGTTGAGGGCGCGCCCGGCTTCCAGACGCACGATCCCGGCTTCCAGGAGCTCGACCGCGGTCACCTCTCCGGCGGCGGCCAGTTCGGCCTGACCGAGGGCGTCGACGTCTGCAAGTTCGAACGCCGCAGCGGTATCCATGGGGGATCATGGCGCCCACGTCGGACACCGGCAACTCGTCAGCCAGACCCGTTGCACCCCAGCGGATTCCGGAGTCAGGTCAGCCGACGGCCGCCGAATAGCCGATGGCGCCGAGCGAAATCGCGACCCCACAGAGCACGAACGTGCCGACCGCGAAGGGCCATGCGGGTTTTCGCCGCACCAGCTGTATCACGGTCACGACCAACCCGATCAGACCGGTCGCAGCCACGGTGAGCAGAGAAGTGAAGACTGCGTTGACAGCACCGTCGACGCTGCAGGTCGCCGGTGGGCAGTGATCGAGGAACGCGAGGGAGAACAGCCCGAAGAACGCCGCGGTGGCGCCGAGAAGCACGTCAGCAGCATCGCGGTGATCGAGATCGCGACGTCGGCACCCGAGCGCTGCGGCTGAGCAGGCTGCGGGGCATGGCCCGGGTATCCCATCGCGTCAGCTTTCCTGCCGCGGGCGCGCGCGCTCATCGACGGCGGACGCGGTATCACGATCCTTGCGCACCACCGAGTCGGTGAACGCCAGGGCGATGAGGATGTCACCGGCGGTGATGAACAGGCCCCACCAATACATCCAACGCAGAGTCGGGTCGGGCTGGGATGCGAAGTAGCCGACAAGGAAGATCGGCCCGACGATGCCGAACACGAACATCATGAGCTGGATTCGCACATAGACCCACAAAGTCGACATCGGGCTGAAGTCTCCCGCGCCGGCATGTGCACGTCAACGGGAAGCAGGCGAACCGGCGCGCAGAGTCTGGTGCGGCAACTAACCTTGCGGTGGGCGTCGAAGGCCGGTGCAACATGTGCGACAAGAGGGACGGGAACCCACGATATGCGTCGAATCACGCGTGCCGCCGCGGCCGTCGCCATCGCCTGCGGTTCGATATCGGCGGGTGGCGGCGCCGGCCTGGCGACAGCACAACCCACTGCGACGGGTCCGACGGTTCTACCGTTCACCCAGGCGTTGAGGCGGTGCGATTTCAGCAAGTTCCAGTACACCGGGCCGGATGGTATGGCCGGCCCTCCGGCGAACTGAGGATCGAGGGCGCAGAGGTGGCTGTCGACCTTCGGTTCGCCACCGGTGTGCCGAACGCACGGTACGACGTGCGGTTGATCCAGTCGCCGCGGCCGGCGTCCCTCTACTGCAACCCAGGGGATCCCGGTGTCACCGGGGCCGTGCTGTTCACCGATAACGCCGGCGCGGCAGCGACCACAGTGCGCGCACCGATCATGTCCGGCGCCACGGTGCGTGGGTGTCGATCACCCGCCCCAGCGCCGACTCTCAGATGCCGGAAGAGTTCTACACCACCGACGTGATCGTGCAGTTATGATCATGCGGCACTGGGCCTTTCGCGCTCATCACGCCGGGACCACAACCGTCAGATGGTCTCCTCGTCGTTCGATCCGCAGGTCCGCGCGACGGGCCACCGCGGCCACCGCGGCTGCGTCGCCGGGTTCGGAACGGGTGGTGGCCAGGGCTCGGGCCAACCTTCCCTTGTGTGCTTTGTTGAAGTGACTGACGGTGGTGCGTCGCCCGTCGGCGTGTTCGGCGAGCACATCCACCGTCACCGCCCCCGGCACCCTGCCCAGTGCGGCATAGGACCCGGACCGCAGGTCGACCACCAGCTCACGTTCGGCGATGTCCGCCAGCACAGGCTCCAGGACGGGCTTCCACCGCGCCGCCAGTGACGGACTACCTGGCAGTTTCGCTCCCGCGGACAGCCGGTATGCCGGAATCCGGTCGTGCGCGCGGATCAACCCGAACAGCGCCGAGACGACCGCCAGCCTCGACTGCGCCCGGGCAGCCGCCGCGCCCCGCAGCGATCCGATGTCGAGGGCGTCGTAGAGCACGCCGGTATAGCGGTGGATCGCCGGCCGTGTGGGCGCCCCGCACAGCGCCGCGTTGCGGTCGATCTCGGTACCCTGGGACGCCGAAATGCCCAGGGCCTTCAAGGATGCGGGCCGGTCGGCGGCAAGGCCGACCAATTCACCGATGAGTTCGTCACGGGTCGCGTTCAGGCTGGGGCGAACTGAGCGAGGCCAGCGACAGCGCAGGCCCATCGCCGCCTGGGCGCTTCGTCTCGGATGGCGGAAGCAGCACGATCACGGGACAGACGCTAGCGCCCGCTGCGAGGCGGCCCGCTCAGGGTGCCGCGGGCAGCGGTGCACCCGGGGGGCAACGGGGCACCGAGCGGCGGCAGTTGGTTCAGGGGCGGCGCAAACATCGGGTCGGCAGGAGGCGGAACATTCGGGGGCACCGGCAGGAACATGTGGTTGGTGAACTGCTCCTGGTATGCGCCGCCGCCGCCCACGAGGACCCCGCCGCCCTCACCGGAGGCCACGGGGGTGCCGTCCGGCAGGGTCACCGCGGCGTGACCGCCGTTCCAGCCGACGACGAGCGCGCCGGGCTGTGTGCCGTGCTGGAAACCACGCGCAAGGAGCGCACCTTCGATGTTCCCGGTGTGGAATCTGTCGCCATAGACCGGCCTGCCCGTCGCGGCATTGGTTACCCACGACACGAGCCCAGAGCAGTCCGTGCCGGCGGGAGAATCACCTCCGACCACATAGGGAGTGCCCGACACCTGATTGGCAAGCGTCAAGAGTGTTGCGATAGCAAACATGCCGCCGGACATTAACAGAGGGTCTCTAATACGACCAAAATCTTTGATGGTGAGCACATTCCACCGATCGAGCCCAACCGGGTCACGAAAAGTGTTGCGCGAATGCTCTTATTGGAACCGAGCCGGTTACGCAGGCTGTGATATCGCGAATGACACTGCAATGCAATATCTTCAGCTCGATTTGAACACCGTTCAGATTTCGGATCGGCACCGCAGCCTTCCTGACGCGGGTCGCCCGAGGCGCCGCGGCAGACGTGGACTGGGCGCCGACTCAGCGATGGGCGAGAAGCAGCGGGATTCGCTGCTCGGCCGGGGTCAGCGAGCCATGCTGACCGACCAGCGAAGATTCGATGGGTTCGGTGGTGCGACGGAGCAGGCCGGACGAGCCCCTGGCGGTGGCCACCACGTCCCCGATTCGCGGCCGGATGTCGTCGGCCACCCGTTCGCCGAACCACCCCGCTGCGATCGCTTCGTCACCGGTCACCACCCAGGCCCGTCCGCCCAGGGTGGCGCGCCAGGCCGCCAGCACGTCCTCCAGCGCGCCCGCGCGGGTGTAGACGTGGCGGGCGCGCACCTCGCCTCCGATCACCTCCGTGCCTTCGCGCAGCGCCTCGGTGGCGTCGATGTCGACCACGTCCTCGTCGAGGGCCACCATGCCGTGGTCGGCCACCACCGCCAGCAGCCCTCCCACGGGTAATCCTTCGACGATCGACTCCACCATTTTGTCGACCTGTCGCAGCTGCAGGCGCCAGGCCTCTGAACCCGGACCGTGCAGATGACCGACCAGGTCGAGATCTCCGTGGTAGCCGTAGCAGAAACCGCCACCGGCGAGAGCGGATCGGACGGTGGACGCAAGATCTCCCATCGTGTGGACCCCGACGTAGCTGCCACCGCGCAGCACCGCCCGGGTCAGCCCGGAACCGGCGAACTCGGCGCCGGAGATCACCCTGACCGCCACGCCGGCGGAAGCCGCTCGTTCGAACACCGTCGGCCGGGGCTGCACCACCTCCGGTGCCGCGCGCTCGCGGAGATCGTCGCCCCAGGGATGCGGGCGCCACCTCAGTGCATTGATCACGCCGACGTCGGGCAGCCGGAACGACATTCCGACCATGCCGTGTTCGCCCGATCGGCAACCCGTGCCTACCGCCGCGAGCCCAGCAGCCGTCGTCGACGGGAACCCGGCCTGCAGGGTCGCCCCACCAAG
>CAWCMF010000029.1:0-37035 GCA_963796545.1 uncultured Actinomycetota bacterium
CGATGCCGTCGGACCCGCGCGTCGGGGCGACCCCGCCGAGCACACCGACCGCGATCACGCGGTCAGGCATCGCGGCAGCACAGCCCAGCGTGTACGGACCGCCGCCGGACAACCCGATGATCTCCATCTTGGAGATGCCGAGCGTGTCGGCGATGGTGCGCAGGTCGTCGGCGAAGTCGATGACCTTCTTGTACTCGTACGGGTGGACGATCCGATACCAGGCCGGTCGACACCGATCAGCCGGATCCCGTTCTTCTCCGCGAAGACCCTGGCCTCGACCGGAATCTGGCGGCGGGCGCCCGGGGTGCCGTGCAGCCAGAAGATCGCCCGCCCCTGCGGGTCGCCGAACTCGGCGAACCCGAGTTTGCGATCAGTCCCGACGAGGACATTGCCTTCGAGCTTGGGACGAGCGATGTCGAGAGCCATGCGCGAAAGTCTCCCACGCGGAGACAGACAGCCGATTCAGTCCGTGGATTTAGTCGCCTACTCCGCTGACTCGAACAGGTAGGACGCCACGGTGGTGAGCCGGTCGTCTGCGCCCTCGTCGTGCATCGTGACCCGCACCGCGACGCGGCCGCCTGCCCCGGGTAGCGGTTCGGTCTCGACGCGGAACGGACCGGCCTTGCCCCTGGCGACGAACATGACGTGCGAGGACACGCCGTGCAGCATGGTGGTTCCGGCCAGCTTGGCGGCGTGCTGGATCGCTGCGGTTTCCAGCACCACGAACTGGGGACCGATGTGCAGCGCCGCGTCCGGAGAGGCGACGTCGACGGACAGCTCGGGCAGAGCCCACCGCCCGTCGGTGCGCAGGCGCGCGCCGAAGACCTCCCACAGCGGCGGCAGATCGGGGGAGTCGACGACCTCGAGCGGGTTGGCCTCCATGCGTTCGAGGCCGCCAGGGGGAACGCCGATGCTGACGCCCTGGCCTTCGATCAGCGCCAGCACCCTGGCCGGGTTGTCGGCGTCGACGATCTTCGCCCGGCTGTACCCCATCTGTCTGCCGCGCTTGATCTCTTCGGAGATGATCTCGATGCGTTCGACTCCGACGCCTGGGTCCAAGCTCTGGCAGGAGTGGATCACCGGGTTCGGGACCGCCTCGAGATCGGACATGTGGCCACTTTCCGGTGCCGAGATACCGAGCACCGCCAGCAGCAGGCCGCCCGCTCCGTCGCGCATGTCGCGCCGCAGAGTCACGGTGTTGTCCACCGGGCCGAGGTCCATCTGCGCGTAGCTGCGTCCGATGTAGCGGTAGCTGAGCAGCCCGCCCCACCGCCGCCGTAACTCCTCGGCGTACTCCTGCGGCGAATCCGTCAGTTCCCGAATGTCTCTGAGCATGCGCACCCCCGTCGGCCGTCAGCCGCTGACCCACTCCGGTGGTCGGCGGTCGGCCCACGGTAACGCCGTTTCCAGTTGGGCGGCCAGCTTCAGCAGGATCGTCTCGTCGGGCGCCATCAGCTGGACTCCGATCGGGAGTCCGTCCCCGGTGACACCCAGCGGGAGCGATATCGCGGCCCAGCCGGTGACGTTGGCCAGTGACGTCCAACCCGTCGTGGCGAACTCCACGTCGAAGAACGCCCGCGTGGTTCCGCGCGGCTGATCGAGCAGACGGTACGGCGGAGGTGGAGTCAGCAGGGTGGGCACGAGGAGGACGTCGTGGCCGCTGAACTGGGCGGCGAACCGTCGCGTCTGGGCGTGGATGGCGGCGATCGCGTCCGCGTACTCGACCCCGGTGGTACGGAAGCCCTCACGCACCATCACCCACGTGCTCGGCTCGAATTCGTCCTCGCGCGGTGCGCGGCCGAGGACTTCCGAGGCCAGTCGGTGCAACTGGGCGTTGCTGACGTTGTGCAGAACCGCGATGGCATCGGCGACGACATCGGCGTCGATGGTCGGCGCCCCGGGTTCGACCGAGTGTCCGAGGCCCTCGAGGACCGTGCCGGCCCGTTGGACGGCCGCGACGACGGTGGGGTCGGTGGCCGGACCAGGGAACGGGGACGCGGTGGCGATCATTATGCGTTGTGACGTAACAGGTTTGGCGATAGCGTCCAGGAACGGCTCGGTGGGTGCGGGCGTGGAATAGGGGTCGCCGATCGCGGTTCCGGTGACCGCGTCGAGCAGGGCAGCGCTGTCGCGCACGGTTCGGGTGAGGGCGTGCTCGTTGACCAGACCTTCCAACCCGTGCCCCGCATCAGGTGCGAACGAGGTGCGGCCGCGGCGCGGTTTGAGACCGACGAGACCGCAACACGCGGCGGGCACCCGGATGGATCCCGTCCCGTCACCCCCCGAGGCTGCAGGCACGATCCCGGCGGCGACAGCCGCCGCGGATCCGCCGCTTGACCCGCCCGGGGTGACCGCGGGCGACCACGGATTGGTGGTTGCCCCGAACAGTGACGGCTCCGTGGTGCAGTGGTTGCCCCATTCCGGGGTGTTGGTCTTGCCGAAGATCACCAGACCCGAGTCGAGGTAGCACTCGACGATCCATGCCGATTCGGCGGCGACGTGCGCACGCAGGGCACGTGACCCCATCGCCTCCGGTGCGCCGGCGAGCGAAGCGCCAAGATCCTTGAGCAGGAAGGGGACTCCGGCGAGTGGACCCGCCCGCCTGGTGCGCAACGCCCCGGACTCGTCGAGCGCCGCGGCCTGCGCCCGGCCCCTGGCGAACAGGTCCGTGATCACGGCGTTGAGGGCGCGCCCGGCTTCCAGACGCACGATCCCGGCTTCCAGGAGCTCGACCGCGGTCACCTCTCCGGCGGCGGCCAGTTCGGCCTGACCGAGGGCGTCGACGTCTGCAAGTTCGAACGCCGCAGCGGTATCCATGGGGGGATCATGGCGCCCACGTCGGACACCGGCAACTCGTCAGCCAGACCCGTTGCACCCCAGCGGATTCCGGAGTCAGGTCAGCCGACGGCCGCCGAATAGCCGATGGCGCCGAGCGAAATCGCGACCCCACAGAGCACGAACGTGCCGACCGCGAAGGGCCATGCGGGTTTTCGCCGCACCAGCTGTATCACGGTCACGACCAACCCGATCAGACCGGTCGCAGCCACGGTGAGCAGAGAAGTGAAGACTGCGTTGACAGCACCGTCGACGCTGCAGGTCGCCGGTGGGCAGTGATCGAGGAACGCGAGGGAGAACAGCCCGAAGAACGCCGCGGTGGCGCCGAGAAGCACCGTCAGCAGCATCGCGGTGATCGAGATCGCGACGTCGGCACCCGAGCGCTGCGGCTGAGCAGGCTGCGGGGCATGGCCCGGGTATCCCATCGCGTCAGCTTTCCTGCCGCGGGCGCGCGCGCTCATCGACGGCGGACGCGGTATCACGATCCTTGCGCACCACCGAGTCGGTGAACGCCAGGGCGATGAGGATGTCACCGGCGGTGATGAACAGGCCCCACCAATACATCCAACGCAGAGTCGGGTCGGGCTGGGATGCGAAGTAGCCGACAAGGAAGATCGGCCCGACGATGCCGAACACGAACATCATGAGCTGGATTCGCACATAGACCCACAAAGTCGACATCGGGCTGAAGTCTCCCGCGCCGGCATGTGCACGTCAACGGGAAGCAGGCGAACCGGCGCGCAGAGTCTGGTGCGGCAACTAACCTTGCGGTGGGCGTCGAAGGCCGGTGCAACATGTGCGACAAGAGGGACGGGAACCCACGATATGCGTCGAATCACGCGTGCCGCCGCGGCCGTCGCCATCGCCTGCGGTTCGATATCGGCGGGTGGCGGCGCCGGCCTGGCCACAGCACAACCCACTGCGACGGGTCCGACGGTTCTACCGTTCACCCAGGCGTTGAGGCGGTGCGATTTCAGCAAGTTCCAGTACACCGGGCCGGGATGGTATGGCCGGCCCTCCGGCGAACTGAGGATCGAGGGCGCAGAGGTGGCTGTCGACCTTCGGTTCGCCACCGGTGTGCCGAACGCACGGTACGACGTGCGGTTGATCCAGTCGCCGCGGCCGGCGTCCCTCTACTGCAACCCAGGGGATCCCGGTGTCACCGGGGCCGTGCTGTTCACCGATAACGCCGGCGCGGCAGCGACCACAGTGCGCGCACCGATCATGTCCGGCGCCACGGGTGCGTGGGTGTCGATCACCCGCCCCAGCGCCGACTCTCAGATGCCGGAAGAGTTCTACACCACCGACGTGATCGTGCAGTTATGATCATGCGGCACTAGGACTTTCGCGCTCATCACGCCGGGACCACAACCGTTAGATGGTCTCCTCGTCGTTCGATCCGCAGGTCCGCGCGACGGGCCACCGCGGCCACCGCGGCTGCGTCGGCGGGTTCGGAACGGGTGGTGGCCAGGGCTCGGGCCAACCTTCCCTTGTGTGCTTTGTTGAAGTGACTGACGGTGGTGCGTCGCCCGTCGGCGTGTTCGGCGAGCACATCCACCGTCACCGCCCCCGGCACCCTGCCCAGTGCGGCGTAGGACCCGGACCGCAGGTCGACCACCAGCTCACGTTCGGCGATGTCCGCCAGCACAGGCTCCAGGACGGGCTTCCACCGCGCCGCCAGTGACGGACTACCTGGCAGTTTCGCTCCCGCGGACAGCCGGTATGCCGGAATCCGGTCGTCCGCCCGGATCAACCCGAACAGCGCCGAGACGACCGCCAGCCTCGACTGCGCCCGGGCAGCCGCCGCGCCCCGCAGCGATCCGATGTCGAGGGCGTCGTAGAGCACGCCGGTATAGCGGTGGATCGCCGGCCGTGTGGGCGCCCCGCACAGCGCCGCGTTGCGGTCGATCTCAGCACCCTGGGACGCCGAAATGCCCAGGGCCTTCAAGGATGCGGGCCGGTCGGCGGCAAGGCCGACCAATTCACCGATGAGTTCGTCACGGGTCGCGTTCAGGCTGGGCGAACTGAGCGAGGCCAGCGACAGCGCAGGCCCATCGCCGCCTGGGCGCTTCGTCTCGGATGGCGGAAGCAGCACGATCACGGGACAGACGCTAGCGCCCGCCGCGAGGCAGCCCGCTCAGGGTGCCGCAGGCAGCGGTGCACCCGGGGGCAGCGGGGCCCCGAGCGGCGGCAGTTGGTTCAGGGGCGGCGCGAGCATCGGGTCGGCAGGAGGAGGAACATTCGGGGGCACCGGCAGGAACATGTGGTTGGTGAACTGCTCCTGGTAGGCGCCGCCGCCGCCCACGAGGACCCCGCCGCCCTCACCGGAGGACACGGGGGTGCCGTCCGGCAGGGTCACCGCGGTGTGACCGCCGTTCCAGCCGACGACGAGCGCGCCGGGCTGTGTGCCGTGCTGGAAACCACGCGCAAGGAGCGCACCTTCGATGTTCCCGGTGTGGAATCTGTCGCCATAGACCGGCCTGCCCGTCGCGGCATTGGTTACCCACGACACGAGCCCAGAGCAGTCCGTGCCGGCGGGAGAATCACCTCCGACCACATAGGGAGTGCCCGACACCTGATTGGCGAGCGTCAAGAGTGTTGCGATAGCAAACATGCCGCCGGACATTAACAGAGGGTCTCTAATACGACCAAAATCTGTGATGGTGAGCACATTCCACCGATCGGACCCAACCGAATCACGAAAAGTGTTGCGCGAATGCTCTATTGGAACCGAGCCGGTTACGCAGGCTGCGATACCGCGAAAGACACTGCAATGCAATATCTTCAGCTCGATTGAACGCCGTTCAGATGTCGGATCGGCACCCAGCCAGATCTTCCTGATTCGGTTGCCCGAGGCGCCGCAGACGTGGTTGGGCGCCGACTCAGCGATGGGCGAGTAGCAGCGGGATTCGCTGCTCGGCCGGGGTCATCGAGCCATGCTGACCGACCAGCGAAGATTCGATGGGTTCGGTGGTGCGACGGAGCAGGCCGGACGAGCCCCTGGCGGCGGCCACCACGTCCCCGATTCGCGGCCGGATGTCGTCGGCCACCCGTTCGCCGAACCACCCCGCTGCGATCGCTTCGTCACCGGTCACCACCCAGGCCCGTCCGCCCAGGGTGGCGCGCCAGGCCGCCAGCACGTCCTCCAGCGCGCCCGCGCGGGTGTAGACGTGGCGGGCGCGCACCTCGCCTCCGATCACCTCCGTGCCTTCGCGCAGCGCCTCGGTGGCGTCGATGTCGACCACGTCCTCGTCGAGGGCCACCATGCCGTGGTCGGCCACCACCGCCAGCAGCCCTCCCACGGGTAATCCTTCGACGATCGACTCCACCATTTTGTCGACCTGTCGCAGCTGCAGGCGCCAGGCCTCTGAACCCGGACCGTGCAGATGACCGACCAGGTCGAGATCTCCGTGGTAGCCGTAGCAGAAACCGCCACCGGCGAGAGCGGATCGGACGGTGGACGCAAGATCTCCCATCGTGTGGACCCCGACGTAGCTGCCACCGCGCAGCACCGCCCGGGTCAGCCCGGAACCGGCGAACTCGGCGCCGGAGATCACCCTGACCGCCACGCCGGCGGAAGCCGCTCGTTCGAACACCGTCGGCCGGGGCTGCACCACCTCCGGTGCCGCGCGCTCGCGGAGATCGTCGCCCCAGGGATGCGGGCGCCACCTCAGTGCATTGATCACGCCGACGTCGGGCAGCCGGAACGACATTCCGACCATGCCGTGTTCGCCCGATCGGCAACCCGTGCCTACCGCCGCGAGCCCAGCAGCCGTCGTCGACGGGAACCCGGCCTGCAGGGTCGCCCCACCAAGGCCGGCGAGTACCGGGGCGTCGTCCGTGTGAGCATCCAGGAGATCGGCGCCCAGCCCGTCGACGAGCAGCAAGCACGCCCCGCCGACGTCGTAGGGCAGCGCAATCCGCGGTGCGAAACCGGAGACGCCCATCGCGGCGAGTACCGATGGCGCCGCATCGGCCAGATGTGGAATCGCCGGATCCGGCCGGGGCAGGTCCATGTCAGACCTGCGGGAGCCGGACCACCTGCACGAAGAACTCGTCGATCTGGCGGACCGCATTCATGAACTGGTCCAGGTCGACCGGCTTGGTCACGTATGCGTTGGCGTGCAATTTGTAACTGCGCAGGATGTCTTCCTCGGCAGACGACGTCGTGAGCACGACCACCGGGATATGGCTCAAGTTGGGATCGGATTTGATCTGTTCCAGCAACTGCCTGCCGTCGTATTTCGGCAGGTTCAGGTCGAGCAGAACCAGGTCCGGGCGCGGCGCACCCACGTGCGCGCCACGCTGGTACAGGAAGTCAAGGCCCTCTTCGCCGTCGTGGGCGACGTGCAGGTTGTTTTTGATCTTGTTGTGTTCGAAGGCTTCCCGCGTTATCAGCTCGTCCCCTGGGTCATCCTCGACGAGCAGGACGTCTATCGCACGTTCAGCCGGTGTCATGGCACCGATCCTTCCAGGATTGTGGCAGCCGTGTCATCTACATTGACCGGCAGCGTGAATCGGAAGCGGGTCCCTCCGCTGTAGGAGGTGTCGATCCAGATCGTCCCGCCATGGTGCTCGACGATCTTCTTGCACAGCGCGAGGCCGATACCCGTTCCGGTGTAGGTATCCCGGCCGTGTAATCGCTGAAAGATCACGAAGACCTTGTCAGCGAATTCGGGGGCTATCCCGATCCCGTTGTCCGACAACGAGAAAGACCAGGTCTGGTCATCTCCGTCGAAACCTCGTTCGCATTCGATGACGACGCGCGGTGCCAAACCGTCCCTGCGGAACTTGACCGCATTGCCGATCAGGTTCTGCCACAACATCGTCATCAGGGTGGGGTCACCCTTGACCGTCGGGAGTCCACCTGCCGGACGCTCGATCACCGCCGCCGATTCCTCCACTGCCGTGGAGAGGTTGCCCAGGGCGGTGTCGAGCATCGTGTCCAGATCGACCTCGGCCTCGGTGGCGTTCAGGCGGCCGACCCGGGAGAAGGTGAGCAGATCGTTGATGAGCACCTGCATGCGCTTGGCACCGTCGACGGCGAAACCGATGTATTCGATGCCGCGGTCGTCGAGCTGATCGCCGTATCGCTTCTCCAGGAGCTGGCAGAACGAGGCGACCTTGCGCAACGGCTCCTGCAGGTCGTGGGAGGCCACATAGGCGAACTGCTCCAATTCGGCATTGGAACGCCGTAATTCCTCGGCCTGGATATCGAGCTCTTCGGCGGCACTACGGGACGCGTCGAGCTCGTCGACGATCCGCTTCCTCATGTCGTCCACGTCGTTGGCGATGCCGCGAATGTCTTTGGGTCCCCGCGGGACGATGCGTTCGGCGAAATTGCCTTCCGAGATGCGCCTGCACGCCGAGGCCAGCGCCGAGAGCGGCCGCACCAGCGCGCGCCGCACCAGCACCGCGAGCAGCAGGATGGTCACCACGAAGGCGATGACCATCGCCACCAGGACCCCGTTTCGCCACGACCGAATCTGAGCGAGCTCCGCGACGCTGTCATTGCGCGCCGCCGAAAGGCGCTCGTTCTGAACGTCGAAAAGCGCCCGCAAACGGTCGAATTCCGTCTTGCCGAGCGTGGTGAGTTCCGGGGTGAGCATGAACGGTTCGCCCGGTTGCACGCCTTCGATCACCGGATCGGCGTAGTGCGTCCGCCAGGTTCCCGATGCCAGCTCGATCTCGTCCAGGTCGGCGAGGAGATCGGGGCGCTCCTGCTCGAACTGTCGAATGTCGGCGGACGCCTGTTGCTCCACCTCCCTGCCCTCGAAGAAGGGATCGAGAAACTGGCGGTCGCCGGTGATCACGTACCCGCGTACCGCCGTCTCCTGGTCGCGAAGCCCTGCCTGTAGTTGGTAGGCAGCCACCCGCGACGGCTGGATCTTTTCGATGAGTTGGGCCGAGACCTGGTCGGTCCGGTCGAGAAGGACTGCCACCGTCAGGCCACCGAGCAGCACCACGAGCCCCATGACGGTCAGCAGCAGGTACTGCCAGCCTGCGACCGTCAGATTGACGAGGCGGCCGCGGCGCGGGGGGTACGTCATGGCCGTTGCCGCCTGCTCTTCGCGCCGGCTACTCACTGGTGCGGGTCCGCTCAACTCGCACCACAGCGATGTCATCACTGATCCCGCCATGGGACTGCGCCCGCTCCTCGACGGCGTCGATGAGCGCGTCGACGAAGGCGCGACCGGGCAGAGCGGCCAGCGAGCGTGCCAGCTCGAGCAGCCCGGCCTCACCGAGGCGCTCATTGCCGTGCCCGATGTGTCCTTCGAACAGACCATCGGTGAGCAGCACCAGGCCCTTGCCATCGGGCAGCTCGATCTGCTGCGGCGTCCAGTCCGTGCCGTGCAGCCCCAGCGCCGGACCTCCAGCCGGCTCAACCCAGTCGACGGTGCCACCGCCGTGCAGCAGCATTCCGGGATGTCCGGCGCGCACGACGGAAATCAGCGACCCGTCCGACGGGATCCGCAGACTCATCACGGTGGCAAAGATTCCCTTGCCTGCACGTTCAGCGCGCAGGATCCGCTCCAGCTGCCTCATCCGGTCCGACCCGTACAACCCGGCGAATGTCAGCGCCCGCCACGCGATGCGCAGCGCCACCCCGAGCGCGGCTTCGTCCGCCCCATGGCCTGCGACATCGCCGATCATCACGTGCACGGTTCGGTCCGGCGTCTGGACGAAGTCGTAGAAGTCGCCGCCGAGCAGGGCGTTCTCTCGGCTGGGCCGGTATGAGCTGACGATTTCGACGCCGGGGTTGTCGAGCAGCAGCGGCGACGGGAGCAGGCCGCGCTCGAGGCGAGCGTTCTCCCGTGCCCGCAACTGGCTGGCCTGCAGGTCGACAACCGTCAGCTCGGCCCGTTTGCGCTCGATCGCGTAGAGAACGGCGCGCCGCAACGCCTCGGAATCCACCCGGCCTTTGACGAGGTAGTCCTGGGCGCCTGCCGATACCGCCGACACGCCGACGTGCTCATCGTTGAGGCCTGTCAGGACGACGACGGGGATGGTGGCGTCCTGCTTGGCGATCCGGTTGACCCCGTCGATGCCATCGGCGTCGTGAAGATGCAGATCCAACAGGATGCAGTCGGGCCGGGAGATGGCGATCTGCTGCTCGGCCCTGGACATCGATTCCGCCCACACGACATCGAAGTTGACGCCGGCGTCGGCCATCAACTCTTCGACCAGGATCGCGTCGGCGCGGTCGTCCTCTACGAGGAGCAGTGACAACGTCGCGCTGTTACTCGGGGCAAGCATGTTCCCCGGCACCCCCGTAGGCGCGCGCACCTCGCGCGGGCCCTTGTGTTCGATTGGCAATTTCAGGAGAGTACCCGGGCCTGGTTCCCCCGGTGGACAACTCGCACCGCGGCGTTGCGCGCCGTCGTCTCGGAGGGTCGCTGGTACCTTCGACGGGTCGCCAATCGCCTCAGGGAGGCCGCCCTGTCGTGAACGTTGCCTTCCCGCGGGACTGGCGTCGGGACTGTCACTGATGACACCGCTTCAAATCTTGACGAAATGAGTCGTGTGCGCACCGGAGAGATCAAAGCCCTGTCCGGCTTGCGCATCGTCGCCGCCGTATGGGTCGTCCTCTTCCACTTCCGGCCGCTGCTGGCCGAGGCATCTCCCGGTTTCAGCACGGCATTGGCCCCCGTGCTCAACGCCGGTGCGCAGGGCGTCGACCTCTTCTTCATTCTCAGCGGTTTCGTGCTGACGTGGAATTACCTGGACCGGATGGGGGAGTCCTGGTCGACGCGCGACACCCTGCGCTTCCTGTGGCTACGACTGGCACGGGTCTGGCCGGTGTACCTGGTGACGATGCACCTGGCTGCCGCATTCGTCGTCTTCACGCTCTACGTGGGCCGCTTTCCGCTGTCGCCACCGGTCATCGAATCGATGAACGCGATCAACTGGCTCAAGCAGGTGCTGCTGGTGCAGTTGTGGTTCCAGCCCTACTTCGACGGCTTCGAGCTGGAACGGCCCCTCCTGGTCGATCAGCGCGGAATGGTTGGCGTACCTGCTGTTCGGCGGTGTGGTCCTGATCATCTTCCGGATCGCCGCGGCCACCCGGGCACGTGGCCTCATCTGGCTGGCGGTCGCCGCCGCGTTGGCCCCGACACTGCTGCTGCTGACCCACGGCGTGTTCTACACACCGTGGAGTTGGCTGCCGCGCATCGTCATGCAGTTCATCGCCGGTGCGCTGGCCTGCGCGGCGGTGCGTAAACTCGCGCTCTCGGACCGCGCCAGACTATCGGCGGGCGTCACGGCACTGCTTCTCGGTGCCGCCATCGTCGGGGGGCTGTACCTGCTGGACGCGTGTCCGCCCGGAGACATGCTCGATGCCGGCGGCCTGATCGACGTGCTTTTCGTACCGTTCGTCATCACGCTGTCCGTCGGCGCGGGCACGTTGCCCGCGCTGCTGTCCACGTCGGTCATGGTGTACCTCGGCCACATCTCCTTCGGGTTGTACATGGTGCACGAGATCGTCCATATGGCCTGGAACTGGGCCATCCTCCAGTTCGGCATCCAGCTGGTGCCTGGCTGGTGGGCCAAGCTCGTCGTATTCGGCCTGGTGCTGATCGCCGGCGTCATGGCAGCGGCGCTGTACCACGGGGTGGAAGAACCGGCCCGGCAGTGGATGAGGCGCATGATCGAACCGAAGGTGCGACGCGCGGCACAGTCTGCCGACCCGCCGGCAGGCAGGCTGCAATCCGTCGCCGCGCGAGCCGGGTAGCGGTCGAATGAGCCGCGAGTCGGCGGGGCGTTCGCCCTCGGCCACTTCTAGGCTGGTGTAGTGAGTCGCGTTCTGACAGTGGTGCTTTCCCTCGTGGTGCTCTTCAGCTCTGCGTTTGCGCCGGCATCCGATATTCGGCAGCACGAGGTGCGCTACACCGATTTCGCGGTGAACCGCGTCGCAGTGATCGGTGATTCGTACACCACCGGAAGCGATCAGGGCGGCAACGGCGCCATGGGATGGACTCCGCAGGTGTGGTCGGCGCTCACCGACCATGGCATCGCGGTGACACCGACGGTTGCCGCCGAGGGCGGGGCGGGGTACTGCACGCGCGGAAACCGCGGCGGCGTCTTCGAGGATCTCACGGTGCGGGCGGTGAAACCCGACGACGTGCTGGTGGTGTTCTTCGGGTCACGCAACGACATGCCGGTCGAACCGACCCGGCTGTCCGTCGCGATGTACGGCACCTTGAAGCTCGCCCGCCGGATCGCACGGTCGGCCGAGTTGCTCGTGATCGGCCCCGCCTGGCCGACCACGGATCCACCCTCCGAGGTCCTGCGGATTCGCGATGTGCTCGGCTATCAGGCCGACCTCGCCGGAGCGACGTTCATCGACCCCATCGCCGCACGCTGGTTCGTCGGCAGGCCCGAGTTGATCGGCGCGGACGGCGTGCACCCGACCGACGCCGGGCACGCCTATATGGCCGCCCAGATCGCTCCGCTGATCAGCTCGCGACTGCACCCGTTCTGATCCGGCCCCGAGTCACACGTCTTCACCTTTTGCAGACAAACTGCGAGTGCAGCCCTGCACAACGTGAATGTGTGGGGCTGATGTGACCACAGAAGGGGCGCCCGGCCGGATCAGCGGGCGCCCCTTCCTTGGTCGGGCTACTACGTGTCGAGGCCCTTGCCGACGTCGTAGCGGTCGGCATCCAGCACCTTGGCGAACGCGGCGACGAAGTCCTTGACGAACTTCTCCTGCGCGCCGTTCTCCGCGTACACCTCGGCCCAGGCCCGCAGCTGCGAGTTGGAGCCGAACACGAGGTCGACGCGGGTACCGGTCCACTTGTCCGCGCCGGTGGCCCGATCCTTCGCCACGTAGGTCCCGTCATCGGCCGACGACGGCTCCCACTTGGTGTTGTTGTCGAGCAGGTTCACGAAGAAGTCGTTGGTCAGCTGACCCGGCTTGTCCGTGAAGACACCGTGCTTGGAGCCACCGAAGTTGGTGCCGAGCACCCGCAGCCCGCCGACCAGCACGGTCAGCTCCGGGCCGGACAGACCCAGCAGGTTCGCGCGGTCGACGAGCTTGAACTCCGCAGGCAGGACATTTCCCTTGCCGAGATAGTTGCGGAAGCCGTCGGCGCTGGGCTCCAGGTACGAGAACGACTCGACGTCGGTCTCGTCCTGGGTCGCATCACCTCGGCCCGGGGTGAACGGCACGGCGATGTCGAATCCGGCGTCCTTGGCGGCCTTCTCGACGCCGACCACCCCACCGAGAACGACCAGATCGGCGAACGATACGGCCGTTCCCGTCGACTTCTGGATCTCCTCGAGCGTGCGGATCACCTGAGCCAACTCATCGGGCTCGTTGGCCTCCCAGCCCAGCTGCGGCTGCAGACGGATGCGGCCGCCGTTGGCGCCGCCACGCTTGTCGCTGACGCGGAACGACGATGCTGCTTTCCATGCCGTAGAAACCAGCTGCGAGACAGTCAGTCCCGATTCCGCGATGGCAGTCTTGAGGGTTGCGACATCGGCGTCGCTCAACGTGGCACCGGCCGGGATCAGGTCTTGCCAGAGCCAGGTTTCCTTGGGGGCAAGCGGACCGACGTAACGCACGACGGGGCCCAAGTCGCGGTGCAGCAGCTTGAACCACGCCTTGGCGAACTCCTGGGCAAGCTCTTCGGGGTGGTCGAGCCAGCGCCGGGTGATCTTCTCGTAGATCGGATCGAATCGCAGCGCGAGGTCGGAGGTCAGCATCGACGGATGGGTCTTGGCGGTGCCGAAGGCCTCCGGCACCGAATTCGCCCAGCCGCCGTCCTTCGGCCGCCACTGGTTGGCGCCCGCCGGACTCTTGAACAGCTCCCACTCGTTGCTGTACAGGATCTCCAGGAAGCTGTTGTCCCACTTGGTCGGAGTGTGGGTCCAGATGACCTCCAGGCCGCTGGACACCGCATCCTTGCCGACGCCGGTGCCCTGCGGGTTGTGCCAGCCGAGCCCCTGCAGCTCCAGCGGGGCGGCCTCGGGCTCGGGGCCGACCAGCTCGGCGTCACCGTTGCCGTGGGTCTTGCCGAAGGTGTGTCCACCGACGATCAGCGCCGCGGTCTCGACGTCGTTCATCGCCATCCGGCCGAACGTGTCGCGAATGTCGATGGCAGACGCCAGCGGGTCCGAATTGCCGCCGGGCCCTTCGGGATTGACGTAGATCAGACCCATCTGCACTGCGGCGAGCGGGTTCTCCAGATCGCGCTCACCCGTGTAGCGCTGGTCATCGAGCCACTCCAGCTCGGGGCCCCAGTAGACGTCCTCCTCCGGCTCCCAGCGGTCCTCGCGGCCGAACGCGAAGCCCGCGGTCTTGAAGCCCATGTGCTCGAGAGCCCGGTTTCCGGCGTAGACGATCAGGTCGGCCCACGACAGGTTCTGGCCGTATTTCTGCTTCACGGGCCACAACAGGCGGCGAGCCTTGTCCAGGCTCACGTTGTCGGGCCAGCTGTTCAGCGGGGCGAAGCGCTGCATACCCGCACCGCCACCACCGCGACCGTCCTGGACGCGGTAGGTGCCCGCGGCGTGCCAGGCCATCCGGATGAAGAACGGGCCGTAGTGGCCGAAGTCGGCGGGCCACCACTCCTGCGAGTCCGTCATGACCGCGTCGACGTCGGCGGCCAGCGCGTCGACGTCGATGGTCTGCACCGCGGCGACGTAGTCGAAGTTCGGATCCAACGGGTTGATGACGTCCGGGTTCTTCTGCAGGATCTTCAGGTTGAGCTGATTGGGCCACCAGTCGCGGTTACCGCCACCTTCGACGGGCGGCTTGACACGACCGAATCCAGCGGGGCAACCACCTTCTGTCTGGTCGGTCTGAGCCTCTCCAATAGGCGGACTGTCTTCGATAGGTCGATCGTCGGGCACAGCGACTTCCTTCCGGGAGTGGTGAATTGGGCTGTGATCACGGGTGTGATCGGGAAATCTCCTTGATCGAGCACTCGGGGCAGATGCCCCAGTAGACGACCTCCGCTTCGTCGACGACGAAGCCGTCGAGGCTGCCGACGGGATCGAACGGGACGAGACACGGCGCGTCGCCGACGGCACAGTCGACGTCGGCGATCACACCACAGTGCCGGCAGACGACATGGTGATGGTTGTCGCCGACCCGCGATTCATAACGGGCCACCGATCCTGAGGGCTGAATCTTGCGGACCAGACCGACCGATGTCAGGGCTGCCAACACGTCATAGACAGCCTGCCGCGACACATCGGGGAGGGCGCGTCGCACAGCACTGAAGATCGTGTCGGTGTCGGCGTGTGGTTGCCCACCGACGGCTTCGAGCACCGCTACCCTCGGACGCGTCACGCGAAGGTCCGCGCCGCGGACCAGATCCGCGTAATCCGAGGTCACACAGACGTTCTACCCCCTTATCTGGACTGAGTCAAGAATTTAATCAGGGCGATTGCAGGATCCTGTTAGGGTTTTCCGGTGATCCGCAACGTGGTTCTGGCCCAGCTCAAGACCGGATACGACGCCGGCGAGGTGGAAGCAATCCAGGACGGCCTCCGCAATCTGAACACGCCGGGAACAGTCCGCTACACAGTGGGTTCCGACGCAGGCCTACGGGACGGCAATTGGGACTTCGTCATCGTCGCGGACTTCGACGACGTCGCCTCCTATCGCACGTATGACGAGGACGCCGCACACAACGAACTGCGGGCCCGGCTCGCGCCGTTCGTCGAGCAGATCGCTCGGGCGCAGTTCGACATCGCTGAATCGCTGACAGCGGACTGACCTCACCGCCGGTCAGGCGGGGCGGTGAGGACAAGTTAACCCGTTCGGAAAACTGCGCGAGGCCGCGTGTTACCGAAGTCGGCCACCCTCTCGAAATGAGCATCTTCGACGAGATCGGCGGACCTCCGGCTGTGACGGCTGCCGTCGACGATCTCTATCGCCGAGTGATCGGCGACCCCGCGCTGACGACGTACTTCGACGGTGTCGACATGAAAGCACTCAAGGGACATCAACGCTCCTTCATCGCCGCCGCCATCGCGGGGCCCGACCCCTACCTCGACCGCTCGATGCGAGAAAGCTACGCGTACTTGAACATTCGGCCCGAGCACTTCGACAGGGTTGTTGAGCATCTGGCCGACACGCTCAGCGATCTGGGAGTGAGCGGGTCCATCATCGAGGCGATAGGCGCCAACCTGGCGCCGCTGAAGGAGCAGATCGTCAGCCCCGGTTCCGCGGCGTGCGCCAGCTGAACGGCTACACCGGCCGGGAGTAGCGCGCGACGAAGGTGCCGAGGATCTGCATCGGGTGCGAGACAGAGCGTTGTCGCGCAGCATCTTTGAGGGATTCGGCGGTCTCGGGAGCGAAGTATCCGTAATCCTTGTAGACGTCGATTCTCGTGCAGATGCCGTCGAGGTCGAGCTCGGGATGGAACTGCGTGGCATACACATTGGCGCCGACCCGGAACGCCTGCACAGGACAATCCACGGAGGTCGCGAGCCTGGCGACGTGGGCGGGCAGCGACGAGGCAGCCTCCTTGTGTCCGCCGTACGCGTCGAACGTGTCCGGCAGCCCCGCGAACAGCGGATCCCGGCGACCTTCGGCCGTCAGCTGGACGGTGACGCCCCCGACCGGCTCGCTGTGGGACCGGTCGACCACGGCGCCGACCGCCGCACCCAAAGTTCCGACGCCGTAACAGCAGCCGAGGAACGGGAAGTCGCGCGCGATGAGCTCGGCGAGCAGACGTGCCAGCTCCCTCTCGACCCGTATCTGGATCGGCGACTTGCTGCCGGGTTCGTCGCTGACGTTGTAGGGCCCGCCACCGAGAACGATGCCCGACCACTGCGAGAGCTCGATGTCGCCGAGCTCCCGATGGGTCAGCCGGATCCGGCGCATACCGCGCTCGTCGAGACCGGCGAAGCGCATCATCGCCCGGTATTCGTCGTCGGCGGCTTCGTCCTCGCCGCGGATCGACAGCAACAGGAACGGGGCGTCGGCCACGGCGCCAGAGTAGTCGCGGGATGGGCTTCGGTCGGTGAGAAGACGCCGCGTTCGGCGTCAGGGCATCGCCGGCGAGGCCACTGCACTCGTGAAGGGTTCGGCGAATTGTCGTAGCTCGATCAGCTGCCGGGCGAGTTGATCGAGTCGCTGGTCTCCCTCGGTGACGGGTTCCCACCTGGGGACGGGTCGGGGTGCGCCCGTCTCGTCGAGTGCGACGAGAACAACCATTGCGTCTGCTACGAGGCATGGTGCGCCGCCGGCCATGTCGGTGGTGGTGACCTGAACGCCGGTGTGGATGCTGCGCGGTCCAGTGTGAATGATCCGTGCGGTGACTTCGACGACGTCGCCCACGAAAATAGGTCGGCAGAAACGTATCCCGGCGAGGTACGACGCGATGACGTCAGCGCTGGCTGTCCAATCGGCACCGCACACGTAGGCCGTCTCGTCGATCCACCGCATGACTCGGCCGCCGCGCACCGTTCCATCCGAGTTGATGTCGGTGGGTGCGGCGCGGAAGCGCAACGCGGCGCGACATGCGGTGCCCTGCGCGGTGTCGCTGACGACTGCCATGGCGGCCTCGATGCGTTTGCGCATTCGCATCCGGATCCGCGCCTGCCGCTGCCGTTGCAGTTCAAGCATCGTCACCGGAGTCCACCGCGGAGCCTCGACGAGATCGCCTGTGCCATCAACGGCGACGAAGATGATCGGGCACTGCGAGGCTTGAACGGCCTTGAACCCGTCGGGATCGCTCGAGTAGACAGTGACAAGCATGTGCATGCTGCTGCGGCCCGTGTAGACCAGGCTGGCGTGCACTTCGACAAGTTCGCCGACACCGATCGGCCGGTCGAGGTGAAGGGTGCCCACGGAGGCGGCGACGCAGTGGCCGCTGCACCACTGCGCGGCCGCCGCGTAGGCAGTCTCGTCGATCCATTCGAGCAGTGTGCCGCCTTCGACGAATCCGCCGATTCCGACGTCGACGGGCTTGACGCGGAAGCTGTGGATCGTTTCGTGGCTGGGATCCTCTGGCGGGCAGCCGATCTCGGTGATGTCAGCCACGGTGTTCATGTCGCCGGCCACCGATCACGGCGCGATCCGGCACGTCTCGTCTGTTGCGTGTGCATCTGATGGGACCTCCCGTCTGGATGCCACCATCATGTGACGTACGCCAGGGATCAAGGAAGAGCTGGGATGCGGATCATGGTCTTTCCTCGCATGATCCACAGACTCCGCTGATGCCGCAGTCCGCGGCGGCAGCGTCGAGCCGGCTCATGGTTTCGGCGAGACGGCGCAGCTCGATCGGCATGCCATTCACTCAAGCATCCCCGCAGGGGATAGCTTGGTCAGGCTGTGAGAACACTCATCGACTTCGACGACGCCCCGGTGTTCGCTTTCCCGACCGCCTCCGGTGTTCGCGAAGGCGTGCTTCTCGATGGACCACAGGGCTGGGGCGAGTTCAGCCCGCCCGCCGACGCCGACGACGCGCTCGCGGCGCGATGGTTGACGGCGGCCATGGAACCGAGCACGGTCGGGTGGCCCGATGCGGTGCGGGGTCGCGTGCCGGTGGCTGATGGTGCGCGCCGCGCCGTCGTCGAAGTACGCGGCGTCGACACGGCTGTCGAGTCGATCAAGAGGCTGGACAGCGCTGTCGAGCTGGTGGAGCTCGTCTGCCGGAGTTCCGAGGACGCGCACGCGGTGCGCCGGCTTGTGGACGTGCCCATCGCCGTGGACGCAGCGCTGCTGGCCGGGGATCCGCAGTGCGCCGACATCGCCGTCCTGCGCTGCGGCGCGCTCGGGGGAGTGCGGCGCGCGCTGCGCCGTGCGGAGAAGCTGGGACTGCCGCCAGTCGTGGACTTCACCGGGACCACGAGCATCGGGCTGGCCGCCGACGTCGCGCTCGCCGCCGCACTGCCGGATCTGCCGTTCGCCTGCGGACCGATACCCGACTGGCTGAGCGGCAGCGACATCGTCTCGCCGTCGCGGTCACTGGTCCCTGCCGGCGGCCATCTTCCCGCCGCGCCCATGCCTGCCGCCCCCGACCCCGCGCGGCTGGCCAGGTTCGCCGTCACCGACCCCGCCACAATCGCCCGATGGCGCGACGTGTTGCGCCGCGCCGCCGCACTGATCTAGCTCTGGTGTGCACCCAGATCGTGATTTCGACGGAATTGTCGATCTGAGCGCACACCAGAGACCCGGAAAATCGGCTCAGTCCTGCTTGGCGATCAGGCGGGTCAAGGCCTCTCGGTCGGGCGCGAGGAGCTCCTCGATCCGCGCGTGGTTCACGTCGGCGACGATGATCTCGCCCACCTCCTGGTAGACATCGCTGAAGATGCCGTGCGACTTCATCTTTTCGGTCTGATAGATGTTGTCCTCGGTCGGCGTCACGTAATACACGATTTCTGCCTTGAATCGGTGGATCAGCCACAGGTGGATCACGTCCATCAGCCGCTTCTGCCGTAAGTGCTCGGCGAAGGTGTTCTGATCGCGGACCGTGAGAATGCTGCGGCCGTGCCGGTCCTTGATCGGGTCGACGACGACGTTGGCCAGCGGGTCCTCGCCGTCGCCGAGGATCTGGAGATCCAGCACGTCCGAACCAGCCCGGCGGGGGCGCAGCTGGACGTGCAGGCGCTCCGGCAGCTTGTTGTGCTCACTCCACAGCGCCAGCCATTCTTCCAGCAGTTTCTTGGGCACTTCGGTCTGCACGAGATGCTGGTGCTGGGTCGAGCCCTTGCCCATGGACTTCGTGGTCGCCGTGCGGCCGGACGACGCAGCCAGCGCGGCGTCGCTGCGCGGTCCGCCCACCAGGGTTTGTGGTGTGCGATAAGGGGATTCGACGAGTCGCATCTTGCGCTGCAGCCGGGCCAGCGCCAGCATGCCCTCCTGTCGCAGCGAGGTGGCGAACTCCTCGGACGCGACACCGTCGACCTGGTGCCCGCCATAGGTGATGAAGTTGAAGACGAACCCCAGCTTGCCGATCTCCTCGGGGAAGGCGCGCATCTCCTCGTCGGTCATCCCGGTGGTGTCCCAGTTGAACGAGGGGGACAGGTTGTAGGCGAGCATCTTGTCGGGATGCACCGCATGGATGGCTTCGGCGAACTGCTTGGCGTCAGCCAGGTCAGCCGTCTTGGTCTCCATCCAGAGGATGTCGCAGAACGGTGCCGCCGCCAGCGACTTGGCGATCGCGTACGGGATGCCGCCGCGCACCTGGTAATAGCCCTCCGGCGTCTTGACCCGCTCGCAGTCCCATGCGACGTCGGCACCGAGCTCCTTGGCCTTCTCGCGCGCCGTGTAGAGCGGTGCCCGTTCGGCGAAGGCCCGCCAGTCGGCGACGCTCATGCCCGATGGCTCACCTTCGCGTTCACGGAATTCCAGCAGCTCGGCGACCGCCTCGCCGTAGGTGTTCAGGCCTGCGTCGTCCTGCCACGCATCGATGAACCGCGACTCCACCTTGTCGAACGCGGCGTCGACCGATGGCTCCGTGCCGTCCTGCCAGGCCGCGGCGGTCTCGTCGATCAGAGCCAGCACGCCCTGGCGCTCCAGCCAGGCCTCGGCGGTCGTGTATTCGCCGTCGGGCAGCGCATACAGCAGGTGCCCGTTCAGCTCGGTGACGCCCTTGTCATAGAACCGCCGCACCATCGCCAGGAAGCACGACTTGTAGGACGGGATCTTCAGGTTGGTGGCACCGAGAAGGAACGGCTGATCCCGCTCGTCGGCGCGGCTGTCGATCAGATTCGCCGCCTCGGCGTCGGTGCGAGCGACGATGATGCCGGGCACCCGCATGATGTCGAGCTGGAAACGGGCGGTGTTGAGACGCTTGATCTGTTCGTCGGACGGCACCAGCACCTTTCCGCCCTGATGGCCGCACTTCTTGGTGCCGGGGCGCTGATCCTCGATGTGGTAGCCGGGCACGCCGACCTCGACGAAACGCCGGATCAGGTTGCGCACGTGGGGATCACCGCCGTGACCGGTGTCGGCGTCGGCGATGATGAACGGCCGGTAGTCATAGGCCGGCGTGGTCTTGAGCTGGGCTTCGTTCATCTGAAGCCGCAGATACTGCTGGTTGCGGTCAGCGGTGAGCAGGGCGCGCACGATGCCCGCTGCCTCTTCTGGCACCTGGCTGAGTGGATAGCTGGCGAGGTCGGGGCCAGGATCCTCGCTGATGGACCCCTTCGCCGAGGTGGCCCAGCCGCCGAGGTAGATGCCCTCGATCCCCATGCGTTTCATCACCACGGCCTGGCCGGGGGAGTAGGGGCCGAACGTCGTGATGCTCCTGCCGTCGGCGTACAGCTCGCGCAGATGCGGGAAGAACGCCGTGGCCGCCTCGCGGGCGGTCGGGTAGTCGGCGGGAATCGTGCCTCGCTGCTCGGCGACCTGCCGCGCGGTGTAGAGGCGGACGATCCCGTCGAACCTCGGACTGTCGAAGTAGCGCTGCGTGTCGGCGACATCGCGCTCGAACGGCGTTTGGGGCTGGAGGTCAGCTTCGATGATGGCCATGACTCAGAGCCTACGGCGCGCGGTGGGCGGGCGGGAACGATCCAGCGTGGCGGACGCGAGCTATTTGGTGCCGAAGAACCGGTCGCCGACGTCGCCGAGACCCGGCAGGATGTAGCCGTGCCCATCGAGCTCCCGGTCAATCGCGGCAGTGAAGATCGGCACGTCGGGGTGAGCGTCGGCCAGCGCGGCGATGCCCTCGGGGCACGTCAGCAGACAGACGAACTTGATCGACTTCGGGCCGTACTCGCGTAACCGGTCGACCGCCGCGACCGCGGAGTTCCCGGTGGCGAGCAGCGGGTCAACCACGACCACGTCCCGCTCTCGCAGATCACCCGGCATCTTGAAATAATATTCAACGGCGACAAGCGTTTTCGGATCCCGGTACAGACCGATGTGGCCGACCCGCGCGGACGGTACGACTTCAAGCATCCCGTCGAGGATGCCGGTGCCCGCGCGCAGGATCGACACGAACACCAGCTTCTTGCCGTCGATCACGTTTCCGGTGGTGGTCTCCATCGGAGTCTCGACCTCGACCTGGTGCAGGCCGATGTCGCGAAGCACCTCGTAGGCCATCATCGCGGAAACCTCACGCACCAGACGACGGAAGCTGTTGGTAGAGGCGTCTTTTCGGCGCATCAGCGTGATCTTGTGCTGCACCAGAGGATGGTCGACGAGGTAGACCCCGCCCATCTGCGTGCCGTCGGTCATCAGAACACAGTGCCATCGCTGGCAACGGACAGCGGCGGCAGGCCGTTGCGCAGCCGCCGCGCGGACGCACGTCCGGCGGCCCAGGTGCCGCCCTCGAGCACACACGCCAGTGGCATGCGCTGAGCATCCACGCCGAGCCGGTCGCGCACCAACGGCGCCAGTTCGTCGAGAAGTCCCACCGTAAGGGCCCGCCACTCGACTACCAGTTCGTCACCCGGTCTCCAGATCTGCGTAGCGACCCCTGGGTCGCGCAGCCGAAGCACGCCGCTGTCGAGAAGCAGGCCGCCGTTGCGGTATTCGGGCAACCCGGTAAGGGCATCGACTCCGGTGACCTCGACCCCGGCCCACATGAACGGTTCGATCAGCGAGTAGGTCAGCCATTGCGACAGCTTGTGCAGTGGCAGCCAGCCTGCCGTCAGCCCAGGCCCCGGGACGGCGTCGTGACGCCAGCAATCACCCATCGGTACATCACCGATCACGTTGCGGGACGGCCAGATCGGGGAGAGCGAGGTGAGCAGGCGGGACAGGATGTCGTGCGCGTGTACGGGGCCGCCGACCGCCAGGTCGTCGAACAAGCCGCCCGGCCTGCCCTGTTCGCCGAACACGTCGGGCCGCGCGGCCAGCGCGTCGCCGAGACGGCGCATCAGCGTGACCCGGCCGGTCAAGCCCACCAGCGGATTCTCGGGCGTGGCCTGGAACACCGACGCCAGGACCTGCTCGGTCAGCGTGCGCAGCCCGGCGGCGTCCACCCGCAGAGGTTGCGCTGGATCGCCGGAGAACGCGCCGGCGACGAACCCGTGCCAGCTCGCGACCGCAAGACCTTCCGACCGGGTGAACCTCGCGCGGTGGTCACCGCGCGTCTCGAAGTATCCCCAGTCCGCGCCGGCTCCGGCGTCCAGGAGCACGCTCACCACGGTCAGGTCGATCATCGCCCGCGCCCGCTCGTGCGGGTCTACGTCGCCGAGCAGCTCGTCCAGCTCGCCCCTGCGGTCGATCCCGCCGGCCTCGAAATGACGCCACCTGCTGTGGTACGGAATGGTCAGGTCGGGGAAGCGGTCCCGCGTGACGGCAGCGACCTGGTCGGCGGCACGATGCAGCGCGTCGTCATCGACGGTGAACCACGGGGAGTCGCCGGAGCGCGCGCGGTCGAGCAGCTGCCCAGTGCGCGCCCGCACCGCACCGGTGGTGCGCAAAAGTGCGGCGGCGTCGGCAGGCCGGGCGGCATCCAATTCCATGCCCGTGACGCCTGCCCCGACAATCATCGCAGTTTACTCTTCGCGCAGGCGCTCATCGCTGGTCCAGCCCCCGGCCCTTGGCGACCTTGAGCTCGTCGACGTCGGGCACCGCGCCGGGCGTGTAATACCCGGCCGCCGTCTTCGCGTCCATTTCCACCTGGGCGTCGGCGGGGATCAGCTCGTCGGGGATCGACACCCGCTCGCCGACCTCGATCCCCGAACCGGTGATCGCGTCGTACTTCATGTTGCTCATCGACACCAGCCGATGGATCTTCTTGACGCCCAACCAGTGCAGCACGTCGGGCATGAGTTCCTGGAACCGCATGTCCTGGACGCCGGCGACGCACTCGGTACGGGCGAAGTACCGGTCGGCGGTGTCGCCGCCGACCTGGCGTTTACGGGCGTTGTAGACAAGGAATTTCGTCACCTCGCCGAGGGCACGGCCTTCCTTGCGGGAGTAGGCGACCAGGCCGACCCCGTCGCGCTGAGCACCCTGGATGCACTCCTCGATCGCGTGGGTCAGATACGGCCGGCAGGTGCAGATGTCGGACCCGAACACGTCCGAGCCGTTGCATTCGTCGTGTACGCGCGCGGTCAGTTCGACGGCGGGATCGGACAGGTGCCGTGGGTCCCCGAAGATGTAAACCGTCTGGCCGCCGATCGGCGGGAGGAACACCTCGAGGTCCGCGCGGGTGACCAGCTCCGGATACATGCCCCCCGTCTCCTCGAAAAGCACGCGGCGCAAGTCGTTTTCGCTGCATCCGAAGCGCTGGGCGACGCCGGGAAGGAACCACACAGGCTCGATGGCGGCCTTCGTCACCTGCGCGGCTCCGGTGGCCAGTAGCACGTCACCGTCCGGGTGTAACCGGCCCTTGAGAATTGCGTCGTGCACCTCGGGCAGGATCACCTGCGCCTTGGTCACCGCGATGGTCGGGCGGATGTCGATCCCGCCGGCGATCTGGCCGGCGAAGACGTCGGCGACCAACGCGCCCCACGGGTCGAGGCTGACGATCGCGGCGGGATCAGCCCACTGCGGGTGGGGACCGATGACGTCGGTCGGCGAAGTGTCGGTCAGGTCGGCGCGGTGCTCACGAGACAGCTTGCCCGCGGCGACGGCCAGCGCCCGGTAGACACCGTAGGCGCCACTGTGGGTGCCGACGACGTTGCGATGGGCGCGGGTGGTGGTGGTGCCGACGACCGGTCCGCGCTCCGCGGCGGTGGGTGCACCCCAGTGCAGCGCGGGAGCGTCGTCGCCCGCGCTGTGCGACGTCAGCCTGATATGCCCGCCCGAGGACCTGGCGGGCGGCGGCGCGGCGGCATCGGCGGGCATCGGCCTCCTCGCTCGCTCCGTGGAAAAGCGCAAGCATAGTCAGTGCGTGATCCGGCTGCAGATCACACAGGCCACTGCTCGCGCCGGTACGCGGCATCGAAGAACATCCACTCGTAGCGGGCGGTGGTCACGAAATGCGCACGCGCTACTGCCTCGTCGGCCGGCGTGAGCTTCGGGCCCGTGCGGTCGGCCAGAGTCAGGACTTCGGTGACGGTCGCAGCGAAGTCCTCACCGGCGTAGCTGTCGATCCAGCGCTGGTAGCGCGGATCGGTCGAGCCCCGCGCGAGCAGTTCGGCGCCGACCTCGGCGTAGATCCAGTAGCAGGGCAATACCGCCGCCAGGCCGTCGACGAAACTTCCGCCGTACGTGGTGGCAAGCAGGTAACTGTTGTACGCCTGCGTCGTCGGCGACACGGGAGCGGCATCGACGTCGTCCACCGACAGGCCGAGCGCGGGCAGCAGCTCGCCGTGCAGCGAGAGTTCGACGTCGAAAACCTCGGCGGAATGCCGGGCGAACATGGCGGTGTCGGCCAGCGTCGGCGCTTTGGCGGCGACGACGGCCAGCGCGCGGGCGTAGGTACGCAGGTAGTGCACGTCTTGCGAGATGTATCCAGCGAACGCATCTGCAGCCAGCGTGCCGTCCGTCAACCCGGTGACGAACGGGTGGGCGATGATCGCGTCGAACGTCGGCGCAATCTCCGACCACAATGTCGTCGACCACGAACCAGGGACGTTGGGGCCGATCCGCGGAGCCACGCTCATACCGGATTCCTCTCGCGATGAGTATTCGACGGTCGGCGGGTCAACACCGATGAAGAACACCGAACTACCTGCCGGAAGGTGACTGTAATGACCGACACGACCGTCATGCCGCCCGTGGTCGACGCTCAGACCTGGCGGGCCGCCCTGGCCGAGCTCCGTGCGCGGGAGAAGGCCGCCACCCGCGAACTCGACGCGATCGCCGCGCAGCGGCGGCGCCTGCCGATGGTCGAGATGCCCGACTACACGCTGATCGGCGCCGACGGTCCGATCCGGCTCGTGGACATCTTCCGGGGCCGCTCTCAGCTGATCGTCTACAACCACATGTGGAACGACGGCGCCGAGTGGCAGTGCGGTGGCTGCACCGGCTACACGTCGCAGTTCACCCGGCTGGACTTCCTGGACAACTACGACGCACGATTCGTGATCGTCACCGCAGGACCGATCGACGAGGCGCTGGCCTACCGGGACAAGGTCGGCAACCGGATGGAGTGGTATTCGTCGTCGGACAGCCCGTTCGCCGCCGACGTCGACGCCGCGCCCGGCACCGGCTTCGGTGTCAACGTCCTCCTGCGCCACGGCGACACCGTCTACCGCACCTGGCACACCAATGGTCGGGGCACCGAGCAGCTCAGCCACACGTTCCCGTTGATCGACCTGCTGCCGTGGGGACGCCAGGAGGAGTGGCAGGACTCACCGGAGGGGTGGCCGAAGAGTCCGACGTACTCGAACTGGCTGGACTCACCGGACATCGCGCGGTTGTACGGGAGGTAACCCCGGCGCGACGGGCACCTCCGCGCTTGGCAGGATGGTGCCCATGGCACAGATAACTTTTCGTGGAAACCCGATCAACACCATCGGAGACCTGCCCGCTGTCGGATCGGCGGCGCCCGGCTTCAACCTCGTCGGGACGGATCTCGGCGTGGTCGGCGATGACCAGTTCCGCGGCAAGCCGCTGCTGCTCAACATCTTCCCGTCGGTGGACACGCCCGTGTGCGCGGCGAGTGTCCGCAAGTTCAACGAGAGCGTCGCGTCCAGCGGGGTCTCGGTGCTGTGTGTCTCCAACGATCTGCCGTTCGCCCTGAAGCGCTTCTGCGGCGCCGAGGGAATCGACAACGTGCTGACGGCGTCGTCGTTCCGGGACAGCTTCGGTGACGATTTCGGCGTCACGACCGTGGACGGCCCGATGGCCGGCCTCCTCGCTCGCGCGGTGGTCGTGGTCGGGGCCGACGGCAACGTCTCCTACACCGAGCTGGTGCCGGAAATCGCTCAGGAACCCGACTATGACGCAGCTCTCGCCGCGCTGAAATCCTGACGCGCGACACACCATAGAGGGCGACGCGCCGGGGTAGGTCACCGTTCGGTTCCGGTCCCGCATCTCCTTGATTCACCGTCCTGCGACGACGCAAAAGCACCACTTCAGGTGGTGTAGAAGTGGTTGTAGTGACTGTTGTTAATCAATGAGTCCAGCGTCCTTCAAGTGCGCTGGCTTGCGGAAAGCGGGAAAGTGCACATGCGACGCGTCTTGGTCTTGCTCATCGGTCTCGCCCTGTTGATGGCGACACCGGGCCTGGCGATGGCTCAGCCCGCGCGGTCGGCGACGAACCAGAAAGCGGTCGACGCCGTGATCGCGCGTGCGCTGTCTCAGCGCGGCGTGCCGTTCGCCTACGGCGGCGGTGGTGCGTCCGGTCCGAGCAAGGGCACCGTTGCGCTGCCCGAGGCCGAGCCGCTTCCGGATCAGGCCGAGGTCGACGTGCAGTCGCTGGACTTGGCACCGGGCCTCAACCTTCCCGGCGTCACGCCCGGTCTTGGCATCCCCGCACCCGCGCCGGCACCGCGGATCGAGGTCGTCGGTTTCGACGCATCGGGCCTGGTGGTCTACGCGTACGCCGGCGTCGGCGTCAAGCTGCCGCGGTCCTCTGGCGAGATGTACAAGGTGGGCCAGAAGGTCGTGCCGTCGCTGGCCCTACCCGGGGACCTGCTGTTCTACGGCCCTGAGGGAACGCAGAGCGTGGCGCTGTTCGTCGGCAACGGTCAGATGGTGGAAACCACCGACGCCGGTGTGGCTGTATCCCCGGTGCGCACCAACGGAATGACCCCCTACCTGGTCCGCATCATCGCCTGACGCGCTCAGGGCTTGACGGCGCCGCGGACATCGCCATCGAATAAAGACGCGTCGCCTGGTCAGGCAGCAGGAAGTGCGCCGGCGACGGTGAACATCAGCACCAGACCCGGCAACAGGTTGGTCACCTGATGGGCCACGATGCTCGCACTGAGATTGTCCGTGTACAGCCGCGCCAGCCCGATGGGGATGGCCACGACCAACAGCAGTGGGGTACGGGTCAATTCGAGGTGGGCGACGGAGAAGACGACGGTGGTGACGCCGAAAGCAACCCAACGTCCCCAGCGCTGGTCCAGGGCGCCCCAGAGCAATCCGCGATAGACGATCTCCTCGCAGATCGGCGCGACGATGGCGATGAGTGCGAACACCGCCACCGCCCAGGCCCAGGTGCCCCGCGCTTCGCCGAAGACAAGGCCGGCCGCGGAGTTCGCGTCCTCGCCGACGAACGCGGTCCACAGCAGCGCTGCCGGGATGGTGACCAGCAGGCCGGCGGTTCCGAACACCAAGCCCAAACCGGCATCGCGCCAGGACCATTGCAGCCGCAGATCGATGCGCGGGCCGTTTCCCCGCAGCCTGGTGATGAGGATTGCCAGGCCCGCGGCCAGAATGCTCGGCCCGCCGACGACCAACACGATGACCGAGACGTGGGCGGGCCCTGGTCCCGCGAACGGCATCGCCAGGAGTGCCGAAGACAGCAGATAGGCAGCTTCCACGACGACGAACGCACCCAATCCCCAGCGATGCCGGGTCATGACCGACTTTTGTTCAGCTACCACAGCCAGAAGCTAGTGCACGGCCTAGGTGATCGCGACCAGCGGACTGATCACGTCCCGGACGAACTGGGCGATGTTGATTGACGGATTGTCGTCGGGAAAACTCACCGTCGCCAGGACGTTGCCGCCTGCGTCGGCGAAGTACCCGTCCGCACGGTCTTGATGGGACGACGACGTCACCAGGATGATGCCCGACGTACCCGCCTGCTTGGCCAGCGGGACGGAGAAGGCGGCATTCTGCACCGTGCTGTTGGCTCTGTCCTCCACGATGATCCGCTCGCGGGGAGTGCCGTACAGACGCAGCATCTTGCCCATCTGCTCCGCTTCGGTGTTGTCGTTGCGAGGGTTGCCACCGGTGACGATGATCGGCGCCTGCGGAAAGATCTGTGCCACTGCCAAACCTGCGAGAACGCGGGTGTGCAGGATCAGGCGCATCGTGCCGTCGGGCTTGAGCCCGTATCCCAGGATGACGATCGCAGGCTTCGAGAAATCCTTGGCGACAACAGGTGGGGCGGCCTGAGCCGTTCCCGCCGTCGACCCGCCCACCACCGCGACGGCCAGCGCCAGCGCGACAACCACCCTCGTGCACCGCGCTGTCACACCGCCGAACGTCACTGCAGATCGTTGACTCATCAATCGTTCATCGCCGCCGCGGCGAAAGTCATTACGGTCCGGTCTCGAACCGCGAACGATGCGTGCTCAATGGCGGTCCTCGTTCGCACGATCCACCGACACGTGGTCTGGTGGAGGGTGATGTCTTCTAACCGCTCACTCGCTCGTCGTTTCGCTTTGACCGCCGTCGCCGCGGTGCCGTTGTTCGCGTTCGCGGCGCCGATCGCGTCGTCGGCCCCCGCCTATGACAGTCAGGGCTACCTCGACTCGACCGCTCGCTGCACAGCACCGGACGCCATGGTCGTGTTCGGCAGCACCGCCAGCTCCCGGATCGCGATCTGCCGGGATGATGAGGGTGAACTCGAATACCGCGGCGTGCGGGTCCGCGACGGTGCGAAGCTCATCGCGTCGGCATCGCAGTCTTCCGACGGCGCATTCACCGCGACGAACGACGGGATCGACTACATGGTGACGTCGAGCGCCCTGGTCGTCAGTGCGGAAGAGAAGGTGATCCGCGACGAGCCGATGGTGGACTTCCACCGCGCGGGCACGTCCGGCACGTCGGCCGAGACCCCAGAGGAATCCACGGAGACCGAGGAGTCGACGCCGTCCACACCGCTACCGCCTCCGCTGCCCGCCGAGGTCGGTGGCGACGGAACCTGACTCGTCAGTCGTCGAGCAGCCGGCACGGTGCCGACACGCCTACGACCTCGAGTTCGACGGCCCTCGATCAGCATCCGGGTGCCCGGCCACGTCGACCGATCGCGTCGGGACCTTACGCCCGGGGGAGATGTGGATTGCGACGATTCGCACGGTGCGTCAGTCTATTTCGGCTCGGCGGCGCGGGGCAGCAGGGAGATCTTCTGCCAGATCTTGCTGGAGAGTTCGGTCGTCAGAGTCTCGATGTAGGAGATGGTCTCGAGCACCACCGCGTCGGTCTTGGCGCGTGCGAGACTGGCCGGCCTCCGTCTCGACACGAGCGACCAGTCCTCCGAGATCGGCTCACAGGTAGGGGTCGGCCCAGGCACCGATGATCCGGGCGGCCCGTGCCGCCTGGTTCTTGCCGGTGAGCAGGTGATCGGCACCTTCGAGTGACACGAAGCTGCGTGGGTGCCGTGCCGCGCGGAAGATGTCGCTGGCGTTCGCGATGCCCACGGTGTTGTCGGTGGGCGAATGCATGACCAGCAGCGCGCGGCGCAGAGACTTGATGCGATCACGCAGATCGGCGGCACGGACGTCCTCGATGAAGTGCCGCCGCAACGTGAGGGCCTTGCCACCGATCAGAAACGGCGCCTCTCCGTCGGCGTCGATCCACTCCATCAGGGCGTCGTAGTTGCGCTCGACATGCGCGGGCTGAAACGGCGCGCCGACGCTGGCCACCGCCGCCACCGACGGGACAGCCGTGGGCGGCGGCGATCACAGCAGCCCCGCCGAAGGAGTGGCCGACGAGCAGCCGCACCTCGCGTCCGGATTCGCGCATGAACTCCACGGCGCGGACGGTGTCTTCGACCTTGTGCGAAAACGAGCCATCGCCCCAGTCGCCCTCCGAGTGCCCGAGTCCGAGGTTGTCGAACCGCAGCATCCCGATGCCTTCAGCGGCGAGCTGCTTGCAGATTCGGCTCGCTGCCGGAGAGTCCTTGCCGAGGGTGAAACCGTGTGCGAAGACGCCCCATCCGCGAACTTCGCCTTCGGGTAGGTCGATCAGACCGGCGAGCTTGGGGCCGCTGCTGCTGAGGAAGGTCACGCGCTCTGCCACGTCCTCATCCTGTCACCGCACCGGGCCGGTCGACGACGAACGGCCGAGCCTCACACGAATCCCTCGGTCGGCAGCGCCGCGGCGTCGGCCTCCAACTCGGCGAAGGTCATCTGCAACAGGGTCACCGAATCGTTGACCGCACTCACCTCGGAGTCGTCAAGGGTGACGCCCATGGTGTGCGCTGTCGCCGACAGCTCGAGCAGTCCCGCGTACACCGTGGCCACCTCGTCCACCGCGGCGGTGAGCCGCTCGAACAGCGCGGACCGCCGCGCCTTCATCCGGCCCACCGTCTTCTTGATCGCCTCCGCGGCTTGTGCACCTTGCCCGGACACCTGCCGCGCGGACGCGATGGCCTCGTCGATTTCGTCCAGCGCCGCAGCCACCTGCAAGACCGATGGCCTGGCGGCGTCAGCCGCCGCCAGCGCGGCCTCCGCTTGGGCCCGTACCGCGCCCGCCTGCGCCCTGCCGTGTAGCGCCCGCAACGACCTGACGTGGCCGTCGAGCAGGATGACCAGCTTCTGTTGCCGCGTTCCCTGGCGTAGCTGCCCAGGCCCGTCGACGGCGCGATCACCGAGCGCTCCCACCGCGGCGGCGGTGACGAGCATGATCCCGGCGGCGCCCACCGACAGGAGCAGGGGAGTGCCGACAGCCCAAGCCAACCCGCCGCCGAACGCGGACAACAGCAATGCCCACGGGTGACAGAATCCGACGGCCAGTCGCGTGCCGAAATGGTGGCGCGCCATCAGAAGTTCGACAGCACGTTGGTGAATACGGCGTTGATCGTCAGCGGATCCGTCGCGTCGTAGGCCGCAGCGCGCGACGCCTCGGACAGACGCCGAACGGACTCGAAGTCGGCATCGCGCGCCGTAGGCGATGGTGAAAACCCGCACACCGTTCTCGAACGACTGGTCGGAGAGCTGACGCACCAGGCCGTCCAGGTCGTTGTCGTCCGGATACTCGTTCTTGCCGTCGGTCATCACCACGACCGCATTGATGGTGTCGTCACCGGCCCCGTCACGGATGGCATCGACCGCCTCCCGGGTAGCGGCGTAGAGCGGCGTTCCCCCTGACGGGATGAGCTGCTCGATACGGGTTTTCATGATGTCGCGCTCTGGCCCGAGCGGTGCCAGCGGCAGCTGCTGCCAGTAGACGTCGGAGCCGGACGGGAAGGTCCACAGCCCGACGACGTCGGTGTCGGACAGTTGTGTGAGTCCGTTGACTGTCGCCTTCTGCGCGAGCTCCAGCCGGGTCCCGCCGTCACCGGCCGGCTGCGCCATCGGACCCGGAAACGTCGAGCACCAGCAGAACTCGTGCCGACTTGCGCAGTTCGGTCCACGCCGCCCGGACAGCGGCGAGCACCGGAGGGCTCGGAGGTGACAGGATCGTTCCCGGATCGTCAGCAAGATACTCGTTGTCCGACACTGCCTTTCCCGGTATGCCGTCATGCGAGCGGAACCCCGCGTCGGTGAACATCGATTGCTGGGCAGGCTCGCGCAGGAAGGTCAGGAAATCTGCGGCGCCGGCCTGCCTGCCTGGATCCGACCACGGTGCACGGAGGACCGCGAAGGGGCTGTCGCTGTTCAGCGTGCCCTCCTTCGGGTAGATCGCGACCAACGGCACCTTCGGCTTCGGGGTGCTGCCCCTTGGATTCCAGGGCCCCGGTCGGATTGCCCTCGTTGTAGTCGATGATCGACTTCTCCTCGACGACGACGGCGCTGACGTAGCTCAGTGCCGCACCCGCGTCGTCGGCGCGCTGCAGGTTGGCGAGGAAGGTCAGCGCGGTGTCGCCGTAGTGGGCTACCGACTTCTCCACTCCCGCAACGAATTCCCGGACCTTCGGGTCCTTGAGGGTGTCCAGCGTCAGGTCGCTGGAGGTGCCCGTCGCCGCCACAAAGGTTCCGACGGTCGCCGAAAGTCCGGATGTGGACGACGTTGGGATTGGTCTTGCCCATCTTGAAGGCACCCCATTCTGGATGCCCCTTGGACGGCCCAACCACCAGGGTTCTGGGCCAGCTCAAGCAGATCCGACCAACCGATCTCGGCATCGGGCCAGCCCAGCGCCCTTGCCTTGGGTTCCGGCATGGCGAGCACAATCGGGGTGGAGATCACCGAGGGGTTCTCCGAAGCCAGGATGTCAGGGCGGTCCTGGGCGGCACGGTCATGGCGAAGCAGCTGCAGCCAGGTCGAGGCAGCGGGCGTCCACGCGTCGGGCGCCGCGCCCCAGGCGGGATCCCAGTCATCTCGCAGTCAGCCGCGCCTCGGCGATTCCGGATGCGATGGAGCTCACCGAGATTCCATAGCAGGCCTCACCCACCTTGCGATCGGATTCGTTGTAGCGGTTGGCAGCCTCGGCCATCAGATCCGACTTCTCGACGGAGGCCGCGACGACCACGGTCGGGCAGCCTGTCCTGGCAACGTACCGTCGCTGTCGCGGTGGGTCCACCAGTACACACCACCGACGACCACGATTCCGGCCATCGCTGCGGCGATCAAAGCTTTGCGTTGCTGGACATTGCGTCCCCCTTCCCGCCTGGCGGACGCCTGCGGCGTCCGCTATGGACGAATGGTGACCTGGGTCATCCGTGCTGGAAAGAGAAGGCCCCCGGCCGGGGAATCCTTGCAAGATCCTCAGATTCCCGACGGGGGGGGCGATGCGCAGTGAGATTCAGAGCGGTTCGGTGCAGAGTTGTTCGTCGACCAGGCCGTCTGCGTAGTGCAACCGAATTCTTCATCGCTCACGTCCCGCTCCTGTCTTCGCCGAGTGACATCAGCGTCGCGCTGAGTGCAGCGAGAAGGCCAGTAGTGGTTCACGACACCTGAAGGCCTTGCAGGATATTCAGAGTCGACTCAGCCGTGCAGGTTTCGATAGGTCCGCACCGCGTCGGGGTGCAGGGGATGGCACCAGTCTGGATCATCGACGGTGGGTCGAGGTACTGCAAACCCCTGAACGTAAAGGCGGCACCAGATGTGGCGCCTCGGTGGCGATCACGTCGACCACTGCGGACACCACGCCGTCGCCGAGGTCGTGACGACACAGTAGAAGATCGGGCACACCGAGCGACCGGATACCGGGTGGCACATACTCTCCGGCGGGCACCCGCCGCACCACGTACGGATATCCGGCGATCCGGCTCATGGGTGCAGCCAATCCACCGATGTCGAGCATCCGCAACGGCAGCTGGACGTCCAGCTCGGCGACGGCCGGGGTGGGAACTCCGCCTGACCACACGACCGCGTCGACGCCGCCGTCGCCGAGCTGCGCCAGGCCGTCCCGCAGGCGCAGCCGCTTCATGTCCACCGGCTGGTGAGCTCCTGCCGCGTCGATCAATACCTCGCTGGTGGCTGCGGCCCCCGAGCCGGGAGGTCCGATAGACACCGGTAAGCCCTGCAGCTCTTCGAATTTCCTGACACCGTCGGCGTCACGCACGATCACTTGAAGGTAGTTCTCGTAGACGCGTGCCGCCGCGGGCGGAGCGGTGTCTGCGGGGCCGGTGGCGCGGTCCTGTTCGGCGACATCGGCCAGCGCAAGACCGAAATCGGCTTCACCGGAACGCAGTCTGACGAGGTTTTCCACAGTGCCTTCGGTCGGCAGCACGTCAACGGCGAGGTCCGGGTATCTCATCCGCAGCCGGTCGGCGAGCACCGTCGCGAACGCGAGGTACAGCCCCCCGGGGTCGCCGGCGGCGATCCGGATGCGGCCACGGGGCTGATATTGCATGCAGGCGGCAGCCAGCAGCGCGCTGCCGACGACGAAGGTGCGCCGGGAGAAGAGTTGTGGCCGGCGGTTCATGGCGGATCGCCTTTCAGGGGAAGGCGATAGCGGATCAGCAGGCCACCTTCGGGAGCCCGTTCGACACTGATCTCACCACCGTGGCCCGCGGTGATCTCGGCAGCGATGGCCAACCCCAGGCCCGTCCCGGAGCGATCGTCGCCGCCGCGCCAGAACCGCGTGCGCGCTTTGCCAAGATCCTGTTCGGGCAGACCCCGACCATCGTCGCTGACGATGAGGTCGACGAATTCTGTTGCGGTTTCGGTCGACACCGTCACCGTGGTGTCCGGCCCGGCGTAGCGCAGCGCGTTGTCGAGGGCGACGTCGAGCAGCTGTTCCACGTCGTGGCGAGCCACCGCAACGGTGAGCCCGGGATGATCTGCACGATGCTGTAGACGCTGATTGTGCTTGTCGGCCATGGGTTGCCAGAACGCCAGGCGCTCGCCGACGACGTCGCCGAGGTCCGCAGCGTCGGTGGCCGGTGCGGCCAGCCCGACCTGGCGGCTACCGCTGACCTGCTCGGCACGGGCAAGCCGCATCAGCTGTTGGAGAAGGTTCTCGAATCGGTCGAGTTCTGCGGTCATCGAGCCGTAAGTCGACCGACCTTCCTCGGCCACATAGGTTTCCAGGCTGTCTGCGCGTAAGCGCACTGCTGCCAACGGGTTGCGCAACTGATGCGAGGCGTCGGCGACCAGGCGTCGCTGCTTATCCAGCGATGCCCGCACCACCTGAGCCATCGTGTTGAACGCCGACGTCAAGTGCCGTAGCTCGGGTGGTCCCGCGACATCCGCAGGCGGTCCGGCAATCCCCTCGGTCATTTCGGCCACCGCCCGCTCGAGCCCGGTCAGCGGGCGAAGCACCCACCGGGTCAGCCCACGGGCGACCACCGCGGCGAGCATCAGGAAACCCAGGCAGCCCAGCGCCAGCCACAGCCATCCCGTTCCGACGTCGCGCGCTGCTGCCTTGGTGTCGACCGCCACCACCACCGCGGCGACCAGCTCGCCGTCGCTGCGCACACCCTCTGTCGCCAGCAGCGGACGGTCATGCCACGGCAGGATCGGCCCCCACGTGGGTGCGGGGGCATCGACGATCGCGCGATTCGCCGCGACCCCGACGCCCGGGTCGACGGCGTCGAGCCCACGTGCTGCCAGAGTGCGACCATCGGCATCGACGACGACCAGACCTTCGCCGTAGACGTCGTAGTACCGGTCGATCAGCAACTGCAGCGGGACATCCGGAATCGCGACGGCTGCCGCCAACGATGACAGTTGGCGGTCCCGCTCTGCCGCCAGGGCCGCGGTCCTTCGGTCGGCCAGGCTCAGCGCGAACGGGATCGCCAGGGCGGCCACCGCAAGCAGCAGCAGGACCACCAGCACTATGCGAACACGCAAGCCCATTCAGTTGTCCAATCGAAAGCCGAAGCCGCGCACGGTCTGAAGCGGAAGGCCGACGAGCTTTGCCCGGATCTGGCCGATGAAGAAGTCGAGCGACCGGGATCGCCCGACCACCGCGGTGCCCCACACCTCGAGCATGAGTTCTTCGCGGCTGACGGCCTCACCTTGACGGGCCGCCAACGTGCTGACGATCTGGAACTCCGTGCGGGTGAGGGACTGTGGATGGCCGTTCAGCAGGACTTCACGGCGCTCGCGGTCGACGACGACGGGGCCGGCGACCACCGGACGGGGTGGGGGTGCGAGGTCACCCGAACCGCGTCGTATCCGCCGCATGACCGCGTCGATACGTGCCAGCAGCACCGCTTTGCGCACCGGCTTGACGAGGTAGTCGTCGGCTCCCGCCCGGAGCCCGAGCACCACTGACCCGTCACTGTCCCTCGCCGTCATGATGATCACCGGCACCGTCGAGGCACGCCGCAGGGTGCGCAACACATCGAGGCCGTCCATATCGGGCAGGCCGAGGTCCAGCAGCACCAGATCGCAGCCCTTGACCCGGTGCAGGGCATCGGCGCCTCGCGTCGTGTGGACGACCGACGCGCCGGCCTGGCCGAGCAACTCGGCCAGCGCCGAAGCCACTCCTTCGTCATCCTCGACGAGCAGCACCCTCATCGGAACCACCTCCTCGCGCACCCCGCCCCGGCAGCCGACCACCGTCACCTGCACAGACTGTAAACGTCTGCCTCCCCAGATGCGGATGCGCCGACCGTTCGCCGAGATACATCGACATCATGAAGGGACGATCTGCGGCGGGGACGGTGTTATGCCCACGGTCGGGCTGTTCCTTGCACGAACCACAGGTTGCATTGAGGAGTACAGGTGAAGATCCGGTTCGGAGTCGGCCTCGGCGCGGATGTTGCGCCCAGGCAATTGGCGGACATCGTCGATCAGCTTGAGACGACCGGTGTGGATTCGCTGTGGCTTTCCGAGCTGGTCTATACGCAGGCGGTGGATCCGTTCGTCGGCATGACGTACGCGCTGGCACGCACCACCCGCCTGAAGGTCGGGACGTCGGTCGCGGTGCTTCCCGGCCGGCATCCCGTGTTGGTCGCCAAGCAACTCGCGTCACTGGCCGCCCTCGCACCCAAGAGGGTGCTGCCTGTCTTCGGACTCCAGTCGGCGATGCCCGCGGAGCGGGATGCGTTCGTCGTGCCGAAGGGTGAACGCGGTGCGGTGTTCGACGAATCGTTGCGGCTCTTGAGAACTGCGCTCGACGACACCGATGTCTCGTTTCACGGGACATCGTACCG
>CAWCMF010000030.1:0-109665 GCA_963796545.1 uncultured Actinomycetota bacterium
GCCCGTGAACCATCCCGGGTTTCATGCACCCTCGGGGTTCTGTGAGCCGGCCGGTTGGCTGGCGTCCAATTGATCGTAGTATTTGGCTTCGGCCTCAGCCGGTGGGATGCGTCCGAGGCGGTGCATGAGGCGCTGCTGGTTGTACCAGGAGACGTAGTCGGCGGTGATGAGCTCGACGTCGCCGAGGTTGCGCAGCGTGCCGCGGCGAAACGGTGAATCGGCACGAATGCATTCGTTCTTGTAGAGCCCGATGGTTGTCTCAGCGAGCGCGTTGTCGTAGGCGTCGCCGACACTTCCGATCGACGGCCGCAGCCCCGACAGCGACAGCGTCTCACCGAAATGTATTGCCGTGTACTGGGATCCGGCATCGGAGTGGTGGATGGCACCGTCGATACGGTGGCCTTGCCGAGCACGCAGCGCCGCGGCCTGGCGGATCGCGGACTCCACGAACCGGGTCTGCTTGACGCTGGCGGCTTCCCAGCCGATGATCGCCCCGGCGTAGGCGTCAATGACGAACGCGACGTAGACGAAGACCCCGGTGACGAGCTTGACGTAGGTGAAGTCGGCCACGACCAACGCATTCGGTGTGGGCACCCGGAACTGGCGATCGACCAGGTCCGGTGCCCGCTCGGCGGCCGGGTCGGCGATCGTGGTGCGCACCGACTTCTGCCGACGTACGCCCTGCCAGCCGTGGAGGCGCATCAGCCGCTCCACCGTGGACTTGGCCACCGGGAAGCCCTCGCGTCGCAGGTGAGCCCACATCTTCACCGACCCGTACAACGACTCGGGCTGGCGGCGGCCGTGTTCGTCGGGCTCGTAGAAGCCGGCCAGCACTTCGGTGATGGCCGCATCCCACAAGGACCGCTTCGAGGGAGCTCGCGTGGCCCAAGCGTAGAACGTGCGCGGGGCGATCTGGATGCCGTGCTCGGTGAGCACGCGGCAGATCGGAGCGACCCCGAAACGATCCTTGTTCTCGGCGATGAATGCGCAGACCGAACTGGTCAGCGGCGGTTGCGCGGGTCGCTCTCCCGCACGAAGAAAGACGTTGCCGCCTTGAGGATCTCGATCGTTTGTTCCAGCTCGGCGTTGCGCCGCTTCAGCGCACGGATCTCCGCGGCAGCCTCGCTGGTGACCCCGTCACGCTGCCCGTCGTCGACTTGCTGCTGGCGGATCCAGTTCCGCAGCGTCTCGGCGTTCATCCCCAGCCGTTTGGACACAGCGGTGATCGCCGCCCACTCGCTGGGATAGTCGTCGCGGTGCTCCAGCACCAACCGGACGGCCTTCGCCCGCGTCTCCGGGTCGTACTTGCTCGCCATGAAATGCACCTTCCCAAGAAAGGAGGTGCGCATCAAACGCGGGACGGTTCAATTAGCGCACGGCGGGCGCGGGTGGTCACTATTGACAGCAGGACAGCCAAGCCAAGGAAAAGGTTTCTTCACCTGTCCATTTTACAGGAATCAGCAGGTCAGACCTACTTTCTGCGGCCTGTCAGCCGGTGCCCGGACTTTACGTTCTCAGAGCCGCCGCTATAGGGTCAGAGAGGCGGTAACCCAGGCAGAACAGCACACCAAGAAAGACCTGAACTGTAGTTCAGGAACGACTGACTGAATGAGCCGTCCCGGCGTTTCGGACTCACCGGGATGGCTGGCTCAGACCCGTGTAGGCGCTGCCCCATTTGTCGATAGCGGAGGAACTCTGCCGATAAGCTGTGATCCCTGGAGGGAGTCGTCGTGAGTGAGAATCTGATCGTCAGCAGCCCTAATGCGTACAACTATCCGCTGCTCGTCAAGCAACTGCTGACCAATTCGTTGAGCCTGTACGGGGACCAGGAGATCACTTACCGCGGCGAGGTTCGCTACACCTATCGCGACTTTCGCCGGCGTATCGGACAGCTCGCCTCGGTTCTCGAAGGCCTAGGGGTTCGACATGGGGCGACGGTGGCGGTGATGGACTGGGACAGCCACCGATACCTGGAGAGCTACTTCGCGATTCCGATGATGGGAGCGACGCTGTTCACCGTGAACGTGCGGCTCGCGCCACACCAGATCGCCTACACGCTCAACGATTCGGAAGCCGAGATCGTGCTGGTCCACACCGATTTCCTGCCGATGCTGGAGAGCATCAAGGATGACCTCACCGGTATCCGCGAAGTCATTGTGCTTGCGCGACGGTCAGACGGTACCCGGAAACCGCGTGGGCGGTGGCGGGCGAGTACGAGGCGCTCGTCCGACAGGCGTCACCCGACTTCGTATTCGGCGATTTCGATGAGAACACCAAGGCTGCAACCTTTTACACGAGCGGAACGACCGGCGACCCGAAGGGTGTCTACTACAGCCACCGCCAGATCGTGCTTGCACACGATGACGACCGCGATGACGTTATGCGCACCGCGAGCAGGACAGCGCTTGCATCGCGAGCATGTGTACATGCCGATCACGCCGATGTTCCATGTGCTGGCGTGGGGTATTCCGTTCGTCGCGATGACGCTGGGCCTCAAGATCGTGCTGCCGGGTCGCTACGTGCCCGATGAAATATTGGCATTGAAGCATGTCCGAAGGGGTCACGTTCTCGCATTGCGTGCCGACAATTCTGCAGATGCTGCTGCAGGCGGCCGAAGCGTCGGAGCAGGACCTGTCCGACTGGACGATGATCATCGGCGGCGCGAAGTTCCCGCCCGCGCTGTGCCGGGCCGCGCGAGCCAAGGGCATCGACATCTTCGCGGGCTATGGCATGTCCGAGACCGGGCCGGTCGTCGCGGTCGCTCAGATTCCGACCGGCGTGTCACGCCCGTCGACGCCGACGACGACGTGCGGCGCCGCACACACACCGGACTGCCCGTGCCATTTGTCGACTTGCGGGTCGTCGACACGGAGATGCGTGACGTTCCGCGCGACGGTCGAACGCAGGGCGAGATCGTCCTGCGCGCGCCCTATCTCACCCAGGGCTACTTCAAGCTGCCGCAGGCCTCTGAAGAGTTGTGGACAAACGGCTACCTGCACACTCAGGATGTCGCGGTGATTTCGCCGGACGGTGCGGTACAAATCGTCGACCGCATCAAGGACGTCATCAAGACCGGCGGCGAGTGGGTGTCATCCATCGGGCTCGAGTCGCTGATCTGCGATGTGTCCGGGGGTGCAGGAAGCAGCCGTCGTCGGCGTCAAGGACGAGAAGTGGGGGGAACGGCCGATGGCGTTCATCGTCTGCACGCCCGACGCGAGCGTCGATGCGGCCGCGGTCCGTGATCACCTGCTCGCTCAGGTCGAGTCGAACCGCATCAGCAAGTACGCGGTCCCCGAGATGGACCGAATCATCTTCGTCTCTGAAATCCCGAAGACCAGCGTCGGCAAGATCGACAAGAAGCTGCTGCGCGAGCGCAACACCTGACAGCTTGGTTGTCATCGCACCCGCCCTCCGGCGGGCTGTCTGTGGTGCCTGAACTCCTTGGCTCGGACCAAACTATCGGGCAGAACCTACTCTCGGTCGCGGGTTCGAGCCCCGCCCGCCCCACGTGCAGGTCGGTTGATGGGCGACAGTGTTTCGGCCCCGCAGTCGCTCAGGGTCCGCCCTTCCAATGCTCGATGCGGTTGTGATCGGGCGTGAAGCCATGCTTGACACCCCACAAGACGGCCTGAGTGCGACTGGATACGCCGATCTTGCGGTAGATCGTGCGGATATAGGACTTGATGGTGTTGGGGCTCAGATAGGTCAGCTTGGCGACGTCGGCGTTGCTCTTGCCCTGTGTGATGAGCGCGAGGATCTCCGATTCCCGATCGCTCAGCCCCTCGCCGCGCCCCGGCCAGTCGAGTCCGACAGCGCTGCGTGCTCGCGGCGGGACGTCGCTGACAACGGTCTCGCCGGCGTGCACCGCCTCCAGCGCGGCGACCAACTCTCGAGCGGGCAGCGTCTTGGACAGGTAACCGTCGGCACCTTTCTGACGGGCGCTCTCGATGAGGTCGGGGTGAAAGTTCCAGGTATACACCACAACTCGTCGAGCACGCGGATTCGCGACCAATGCCGCGATCTCGTCGTGATCGGATTCAGGTTGGGCGAAGGAGTCATACAGGACGATGTCGACGATGTCGTCGAGGCCCATGTTCGAGTCGATCTCCGCGACGACGACACGATCACGGTATCGGTCGAACATGTTCGCCACGCCGATCAAAACGACGTCGTAGTCGTCGACGAGCGCGACCGTGATCGGAGCGTTCGACGACGGTGTCATGGCGCTCAGATTACCTACCTAGGGGTGTATTGGCACCCCCCTTAGGGGTGTTGAGTTGGCATCAGCGTCGAGCAGTCGCCCGGCCAACTCGATCCCAGCGCGCAGTTGGCGCTACACCAGAAAGGCTCGCAGCCATGATCGGACTCATCGTCAGCATCATCGTCATCGGACTCCTTGCCGGCGCTCTCGCCCGCCTGCTCGTTCCGGGCAAGCAGAACCTGTCGATTCTGATGACCATCGTCCTCGGGATCGTCGGTTCCTTCGTCGGCGGATTCCTCGGATACCTGATCTTCCACAAGGACGCAGCGCAGGGATTCCTCCAACCCGCGGGGATCATCGGCTCGATAATCGGCGCCGTCATCGTTCTCGTGGTCTGGCTCCGTGTCGGGGGCCGCAGGTCTGTCGGCTCTCGGTAGATCGCCTCGTGTACACCAGGGATCGGCCTCGAAACGTACTGGGGTCGGTCCCTGCTGTCGTCCAATTGACCGACCGCACCAACGACGTCGTCGCACCCGCCAGCACTCTCTGCACATCGAGAGGAGAGAACTGTGAACATCCAAAAGCGTTCTGAAGAGACGAGAATCGGCTTCGGTACTGCCGCGACCTGGGTGGGTCGCGTCATGGTGGTGTCCGTCTGGGGAGACCTCGACGTGCTCAACGCACCCGAGCTGGCCGCAGCGATCCACGCCGGTGCCCGACAACGACCGGAAGCGCTGATCGTGGACCTGTCGAACGTGCAGTTCCTTGCCTCTGCAGGAATGAGCGTCCTGATCTCCGCAGACCAGGCACTCGGGCCTTCAGTGAGATTCGGCGTTGTCGCGGATGGTGCTTCGACCAGCCGTCCCCTCACGCTGATCGGGATCGATACCCTCGTCGCCGTCTATCGAACACTCGGTGAGGCACTCCGTGCCCAAGGGGCTCAGCATCAATCAGGCCACCAGCGGGCGCCCTGAGCCCTGGTTGTCCCCAATCTGATTCATCTGCGCTCTCCTGGGAATCACTGCAGTGGCATCGAGTGATCGATGTGGCTGGTCCCGACTGAAGAAATCAGGTCTTACACATGGCGGACATCATCGAGCTGATCTACGCCGACCATGACTGGCTGCGTCGGATGTTCTTTCGGTTGGACGACGCCACGACTTCCGAGGATCTCGCGGCGGTCTGGGATGTCCTCAGCACGCGGCTCGACACCCACGCGGACGCGGAAGAGACGGTGTTTTATCCGGCATTGCTCAAGCACGGCGCGAAGGACGACCCCGGAAATCCCGAAGGTGATCCCGAGGACGAAACCGAAGACGCCATCACCGATCACAACGCAATTCGCGATGCGGTCCGTCGATCTCGGCAGCACGAGCCGGGATCCGACGAATGGTTCGATGCCGTGATCGCAGCGCGCAAGGAGAACGGCGAGCACCTCGACGAGGAAGAGCGTGAGGCCATGCCCGACTTCATCAAGAGCGCGTCGCTGGATCTTCGTCATGAGCTGGGAATGCAGTGGCTGCGCTTCTATGCCGAACATCAGGCAGGCAAAGGCATCAGTGGTCGCGACGAAGACGCTGACGCCTACATCGAACGAAACTCGTAACTCACCTCGACCTGCCGCTGTTCGGCGGGGTTCCTTGCCGAGGTTCGCCGATGTAATTGCACCGTCGAATCGCCATGGGCAGCGTACTGTCGGGCCATTCCCCGGAGTCTCCGGAGCTGCGCTGACCAGCCCTCAGCGTCGGTCGTCAAGGAGCTGAACACGCATGCGTATCGTCGTCGACCTCAACCGATGCCTGGGATATGCGCAGTGCGTCCCGTTGGCGCCGGAGGTGCTGCAACTCAACGGCGAGGAAGCCCTCGTCTATGACCCGAATCCCGATGATTCGCAACGCCAGCAGGTGGCGCGGGCGGTGGCGTCCTGCCCGGTGCAGGCCATCATTGCCGAGATGGATCCGCCCTCGGACAGGACGACGAAGTGAGCACGCATCCGCTGATCGACGAGTTGGTGCGGACATTCAAGGCCGAGGGCCGGATTGTGATCGTGGGCGCGTCGCTGGCCGGATTGCGCGCCGCGGAAGCGTTGCGGGACGAGGGATTCACCGGCTCGCTGACGATCATCGGTGACGAGGTGCACGAACCGTATGACCGTCCGCCGCTGTCCAAGCAGGTGCTCAAGGGGTGGGTGCCGGCCGGGAACACCAAGCTGCCCCGGCTACGGGCGATCGATGCCGACTGGCGACTGGGGGTGGCGGCCACCGGGTTGGACCGCGAGAACCGGGAGGTGGCGTTGGCCAACGGCGACAAGGTGCCCTATGACCGGCTGCTGATCGCCACCGGTGTCCGGTCGCGCGCCTGGTTCAACCCCGAAGAAGCCAAACTCAAGGGCCTGTTCACGCTGCGCACCAGTGACGATGCCGCCGAGTTGCAGGCGGCCCTGCAGGCAAAGCCCAGGCGGGTGCTGATTGTCGGCGCGGGCTTCATCGGCTCCGAAATAGCGTCGGTGTGCCGTGAACTCGGGTTGGAGGTGACTGTCGCTGAGCGCTCCAGTGCACCATTGGTAGGGCCGCTCGGCGGCGTGATCGGCGAGATCGCCGCGAAGATGCAGCGCGACGCCGGGGTCGACCTGCGTACCGGTGTGGCCGTGCAAGCACTGAAGGGCGACGCCGACGGGCATGTCCGGCAGGCGCAATTGTCGGACGGAACGCTGCTGGACGTCGATGTGGTGGTGGCGTCGCTGGGATCCATCCGCAATATCGAATGGTTGGAAGGCGCCGAGCTGGCCGCCGGGTTCTGGGGCGTGGCCTGTGATGCGGGATGCCGGGCCTTCGACATCAACGGGGTGGTGACCGACAACATTTTCGTCGCCGGCGATATCGCGCGGGCCCCGCACGTGCTGTACGAGTACCAGTTCATGTCGATCGAGCATGTGGATGCCGCAGTGCTGGGCGCCCAAACCGCCGCGCACAACATGGTCAACCTCGAAAAAGCGCGTCGCCCGCACCTGCCGCTGCCGCAGTTCTGGTCGGGCCAGTTCGGGATCAACATCAAAGGCTGTGGCGTGTGCTCGTTCGGGGACGAGATCGTGTTCACCCAGGGTTCGGTGGAGGACCTCCGCTTCGCGGCGGCCTTCGGGAAGAACGGCCGCATCGTCGGGGCGATCACGTTCAACCATGGCAAGTGGCTGGAGTACTACGCCCGGCTCATCGAGCGGTCGGCGCCGTTCCCGCCTCCGCCACCCGGTTATGACGTGCCGGCCAATTCCGAGCCGATGCCGGCCCGGTTTCCGGATCCGCGTGAGCCGACCGGGATTCCCGACGTCGTGCTCACCGGTCACGACCCGACATCGCGGGGCGCCGAGTTCCGCCCCAAAGCCCGCTAGCGCCAGCCCTCCCGGGAAGGAGCCACGATGACTACAGCAGCGACCGCCTGGGCCGAGGCGATGAAGTACGAGAACCGCCCAGACCCGTACCGCTTCTTCGACGAGCTACGCAAGACCCCCGTGGCGCAGGTCGCCGAGAAGGTCTACGTCGTCACCGGCTACCGCGAGCTCCTTCAGCTCGCGCATGACCCGCACGTCAGCTCCGACATGTCGAAGAGTCCGATCTCGGCCCAGCCCACGGCCGAGCCACCCGCTGCCGGTGCCGAGCATATGAAAACCTATGGCACCGCGCCCAACATCATCGTGTCGGACCCGGCAGGCCACGACAGGGCGCGGCGCCAGGTGATGCGGCACTTCGCACCGCCACACTCGCCGCACGTCATCCCCAACATGGCGGCCGACATCCAGGCACTGTGCGATGACTCGCTGGACAAGGTGAAAGCCAACGGCGGCAACATGTTCGATGTCGTCGACGAGTACGCCTATCCGGTGCCGGTGGAGGTCATCTGCAAGATCCTGGGAGTGCCGGTGCAGGACGAACCCACCTTCCATAAATGGATTTTCGACTTCATGGCTGGTACCGACCTGGGACCGGAGGCCGCCACCGAGGAAGGCAAGGCACGCCTGGAGAAGGGCCGCGCCAGCATGGCGGCGATGAAGCAGTACATGGCCGGTCTGATCGACGGCTTCCTGAAGGAGCCCGGCGACAACGTGTTGTCGAAGTTGGTGAGCGACACCGACGGTCCGGACGGTGCGATGGTGCCCGCCGAAGCTGCGGCCAACGCGCAGCTGCTCTTGATCGCCGGACACGATTCGACGGTCAACACCATCGCTCACTGTGTACTGCTCCTGCTGCGTAACCCGGAGTCGCTCCAATTGCTCCGGGAGAAGCCGGAATTGATCCCCAAGGCGATCGAGGAAGTCCTTCGGCTGCAGTCGGCCGTCCAGTTCTTCCCGAGCCGCAGCGTCACCGCCGACATTGAAGTGGGCGGGACCATCATCCCGGCGGGCTCGGCGGTGCATCTGGTTTATGGCGCCGCCAACCGCGACCCGAAGCGGTTCCCGGAGCCGGAGAAGTTCGACATCCAGCGCCCCGACAATCAACACGTGGGTTGGGGCCGCGGAGTCCACAGCTGCGTGGGCGGTCCGCTGGCCCGCCTCGAGGTCAACATCGCGGTAGAGACGTTCCTGCGGCGCGTCGAGAAGCCGCGTCTGGTTGTCGATCCACCGCCATACCGACAGAACCAGGTGTTCCGCGGACCGCTGCACCTCGAGGTGGAATTCGACCGGATCAAGGACTGAGGCCGCGCCATCAACGCCTTCTGCGTGAGCTAGCCGAACAGCGAATCGAGCGCCTCATGCTCGAGCTCGATCCACCGATTCACCTGCCGCCGAACATCTTCCACCTCGTCCTCGCTGAGGTGCTTCGCCCCGTCGGGGGTGATGCGGCAGATGTCCATCGGGCCGCCGACGCTGGACGACGACGCATCGAGTGCGTCGAGCACGCGTAGTGCCGCCAGCACGCCGTAGTCGACATCACGTTCGGACATCCGGAAATGGGAGAGCAGCGCATGCGCCTGCTGGGCCATCGCGGCGCCGCTGCCCACCGCTTGAAATCCGGTCTCCTCGTGATGGCCGATGAGCCCGTTGGGGTCCACCTCGATGATGAACGGCGTGTCGCCGACGTAGCCCGCGGCGAGCACATACGTGGCCGGGGTGCCGCCCGCTTCCTGTCCGGGAACGTCCGCGATGAAGTTCTCGTAGTGGTGCTTGAGGATCGGCAGAATACGGGCCTGCAGCGCATGCCCGAGGTTCTTGGCCTCCAGGACGGAGTCCGGCTCGTCGGTGAAGATCTGTTCGACGTCGTAGAGCACCGCACGAGAGCCGCTGCCGCCCCACGCCGCGTGTTGCCCGAGCGCGTGAAGCTTCTGCGCTGGGTACGTCAGGCCCCGACCCGGATCGGTGATCTGCGAGTCTGACGCCAGCACGACACCGTTGGCGCAGCGCAGCGCAAGGACGACGGTCACCCGACGATCGTCTCACGGCGCTGGAGCGGGCCCGCCGTAACGACCCCTGCCGGCCCCCGGACGACACGCTGGGGTTGCTGTTACAGGCAGGTGTCACCGTATGGTGGGCACACATGGATGTCTCTCTCTTGGCTTTCGAATGGACTGACACCAGCAGGCACTGGCTCATCGAAGTCCCGATCAGGATCGTCGCCTACCTCGCCGTCGCACTGGTCATCCGGTTCATTCTGCACCGCATGATCGACCGGGCCACCGCCGCAAAGTCCCGCAGGGACTCCGGTGAGGGCGAGCGCAGCAAGACCCCTCCTCTGGTCCGCTACCTGCGTGATCGCGTGCCGTCCTCGGCGACCAGCGAGCAGGTGGTCGCGCGGCGCCAGCAGCGCGCGCAGACCATCGGTTCGGTCCTGAAGTCGACGACGTCGATCGTGCTGCTGGTCTGGCTCATCCTGGCGCTGCTGAACGTGCTGGGCGTGAACATCGCACCCTTCATCGCCTCAGCAGGCGTCGTCGGCCTCGCGATCGGTTTCGGCGCCCAGAACCTGGTGCGTGACTTCGTCAGCGGCGTGTTCATGTTGCTGGAGGACCAGTACGGCGTCGGCGACACCGTCGACCTCGGTGAAGCGGTGGGCGAAGTCGAGAGCGTCGGGTTGCGGATCACGACGGTCCGCGACATCGACGGCACCCTCTGGTATGTCCGCAACGGCGAGATCGCCCGCGTCGGCAATATGAGCCAGGAATACGCCATCGCACGGATCGAGGTGCCTGTCGCGCTGACCGCCGACATCGACCGTGCCGAGCGGGTCGCCCTTGAGGCGGCCGAGGACGCGGTCGCCGACGAGTCGCTGTCTGCCAGGGTGATCGGGGAGCCGAAAATGCTCGGCGTCCAGGAGATGGCGCCGGACCTGGTCAAACTGCGGATGACGGTCAAGGTCCGCCCGAACGCCCAGTGGGCGGTGCAGCGCAAGCTCCGGCGCGCCATTCTGCGTGCCTACGACGAACACGGGATCGACCTGCCGTATCCGACGGGCCGCGCCCAGGCCGTGCGGCGCATAGCGGGTCTACCAGCCCAACGAGCCCGGTGCGCCCTTGAACGGCCCCGCTATCGCATTGGTGATCCAGCCGCCGTAGAAACCGCCAGGCTGCGGCACGACCTGTTCGCCGTTGACGGTGCAGCGATCCACCTGCGCAGGCATGACGGCGACAGCGCCCGCGATGGCGGTGAAACCGCGCGTCGGCTGCGGATACGTCCACGCCGCGCGCGGCGCAACCGCGGACGGCGACACCAGGTCGAAATAGCTCGCCTGTCCCTTCCACTCGCACCACGAGGACCCCGCGACGGGCTGCAGGACACCTTCGGCGAAGCACGTCTGCGGCAGGTAGTACGTCGGTGGGTGGCTGGTTTCGAGCACCCGCCAGGCCCGCTGGGTTCTGGCTATCGTCTGCCCGCCGAGTTCGATGGTGATCGACCCGCTGAACTCTTCGAGTCGCGGAGGGCGTGGGTAATCCCACACCGACTCCTGACCGGGGAGCGGCTGGTCGGCGCGGGGCATGTCGCCGAGTCTAGTCGTGGTCATGTTCGGACACATCGCGCTGGCCGTCCTGCCCGGTCTGACCGGCGTCGGCGCCGGCCTGGTGCTCGTCGCGCTGGGCTCAGGCGCGTTGAAGGCCAACGCATCCTCGTTGCTCGGCACGCTCTATGCCAAGGGCGACGCCCGCGCCGACGGCGGTTTCACCCTGTTCTATCTGGGCATCAACCTGGGTGCGTTCGTCGGCCCGCTGATCACCGGCTTGCTGCAGACCCGCTTGGGCTTCCACTACGGGTTCGGAGCGGACCGCCATCGGTGTTCCGTCGCAATCTCGGCGAGCATGGCCGCGATATACGGAACCCGTTGCCGCGCAGCGCTATCGGAAAGACCGTCGGCGTGTTCGCGGTCGTGGTCGCCGTCGTCGCCGCGGCGATCGCGCTGAAGCTGGTGACACTGGCGAACCTGTCGCAGGTCACCACTGGTGTCATCATCGTCGCGTCGATCACCTACTTCGTCATCATGCTCCGCAGCCCTAAGGTCGACGGAGTCGAGCGGGTGCGGGTGCGGGCATTCATCCCTCTGTTCGTCGCCAACGCCGTCTTCTGGTCGCTGTTCCAGCAGATCTTCACCGTGCTCGCGGTCTACTCCGACGAACGGATGAACTGGTCGATCTTCGGCTGGGTCGCGCCGTCGAGTGGATCGGCTCGATCGAGCCGATCTGGATCATCGCGCTGTCGCCACTGTTCGCGGTGATGTGGACGCGGCTGGGTAATCGGGCGCCCACCACGCCGCGCAAGTTCGCCTACGGCGTCATCGGCATGGGTCTGGCATTTCTGTGCTTCGTGCCGCTGGCCATGTACCCGTGCTGGCGTTCACTGACAACGTTTTCAGTCAGTGAGGGGGACCCTGGTGACGGAGGCCAACTCGCCGTTGTCACGAGGCTGTTCGAAGATCACCTCGGCGTCGCGGCCTTCGGCCTCCAAGCTCGCGATGGTGTTGCCGAACAGGGGCCCGCTGAGATTGCGCCACGTCATCGGCAGGCCGGGCGAGCCGGAACGGCGGGCCCACCGTCGGCTCACCCGGGCCAGCCGCGGTGACCAGGAGAGCCTCAATGCGGGCTTGAGAGGCCCGGAACGTAGTTGTGTACCGGCGAGCACACGAGCTGATGGATCCGGGTGGTCGCCGCCTCGCCGAAGTCGGCACGCGCGGCGTAGCTGTGGTGCACGTCGCCGGACAGTACGGATATCGTCGCCGGCCCCTGCGACGAGTGGGTGGCCGCCGTCTCTATCAGCTCGCTCAGTCGTAGGAACGAGGCGAAGAATGCCGGCCAGTGCTCGAGATCCGCTGTCTGACGGATCTTCTCGCCGAGCTTGCCCCTGAGGCCGGGGCGGTTGGCGGCGAGCTCGTTGATCGTCTGCAGATCACCGAGGACCGGCGGAAGAAGCCAGGGCAGCGAGGAACCGATGAGGAGGTGATCCAGACTCTCGAGTTCGTCATTGACCTGATCTTCGAGCCAACGGAATTCCCGATCACCCAACATCTTTCGATCACCGCTGTCGAGGATGCGGGCGTTGCGCGAGTCCACCATGATCAGCCGGCTGCGCCCCAGTTCCCACCGGAAGCTGAATCGCAGACCCTTGTCGCCGTCGACCTCGCTGTCTGCGCGGTCGGCCAGCTCGGCCAGATGGGGCCAGCAGTCGCCTTCGGTGGCAAGTACCTTCTGATAGTCCTCGTCTGCAGCGAGTTCCGTCGGGCTGAGGTTTCCCAGATGTTGATACACCCAGTAGGACGCCAGGCCGGCACGGATGCGGTCGCGCCACCAGGGCATTTGATTCACCTCGGCACGCCACGCTGCGGAAGTGTTCCAGTCGTCCCTGATGTCGTGATCGTCGAAGATCATCGCGGTGGGGATGGTCGAGAGGATCCACCGGATCTCCGGATCGCCCCAGGTATGCCGATAGAGCCGTTCGTATTCGGAGAAGCTGACGACCTCGTCGGGTGGGCGGCTGCCCGCTGCCCTGCGCCCCGACCGCTTGCCCGCCAGGTGCTGACGCGCCTCCGGGGTCAGCTCGTCGGCGTAGACCTGATCGCCGAGCAACAGCAGCGCGTCCGGCCATTCCTCGACCGGAAGTGCCGTCAAGCGGGTGGCGTAGCAGTCCAGCGCGTCCAAGCCGAGCTTGTCGTCGAGAGCGGCGTGACCGGTCTTCGGGTAGCGGCACGAGCCGAAGATCACCCGCAGCCGGTCGGCGGTAACCGGGCCCCTGGTCTTGATGACACTGGGGGGAAATTCTGAGTCGGGTTCGGGCCATACCTTCACGCCGTCGACATGCACGGCGTACTCGGCCACCGAGTCCGGCGTCAGCCCCGCCACCGGTACCAGCGCGTAGTGGTGGTCCTGGACTTCGAATGTGCGTGCTGAACAGCCAAGCACCGTCACTTCGGCCGGTGTGTCGGTCTGCACCCAAACGGAGGCGGTTGTCTCGCCGACGTGGCGTAAAACGGGGCCGAGAGTAAGAGTCACCGACTCAGCCTAGGCGCGGCGACGGATAGGTTACCGATGACTTCCGCATTGCCGATGTGTCTATATGGACAGGCGACATCAGAAAAGGAGCTGCCCATGGTGATCGTTGCAGGGCGCATCACTGTCGAACCCAGCCGGCGCGATGCCTACCTTTCCGGTTGCACCGGTGTGGTCGAACAGGCGCGTCAGGCGGCGGGGTGCCTCGATTTCGCCATTTCCGCCGATCTGGTCGAGCTGGATCGCATCAACATCTTCGAGCGCTGGGAAACGCAGGCTGCCGTCGAAGCCTTTCGCGGCAGCGGGCCGAGTGAGGACCAATCCGTCGCCATGCTGTCCGCATCAGTCGCGGAGTACGACATCGCCGCGATGCGGTCGTTGAGCGACGGCCCTGCCTGACGGTGGAACACCCTGGGGGGAAGAATGGCGTGCGCGCCGGCTCAGTCTTTCAAGGACGCGAACACTTTCCACCGGGCGATGCGCAGACTCGCGAGCACGAAGGTGGGCCGTGTCGTCTTCCGTCCGACGGCGAACCGGCTCGACCGGATAGTCGGCGCGCATGCAACCGCCCGACTCGCCACTCCCGCTGAGCGCGAGCAGCTTTGGCGCGAGGGCGTCGACATCTATCCCGGTCTTGCCAGGGAGCAGTGGGTCGGCGAACGGCGTACCGCAATGTTCGCCCGTGGGCTTCCACCCGCGAACAGAGCGCACTGAGCTGGGTGCCGATGTTCAACGACCGCAAGATCGCCGACGAGGTCGGACAGTTATGCGCCGAGAATCGCCCGGACGTCGCGGTGGTCGACTGCATGTTGCTTCCGGCGCTTGCGACGTTGCAGAAGAACAACATTCGTCGTGTGGTTTTCACGCATACCTACCGGGGTTACATGAACCGCATGCACCGCTACGGCGCAGGTACCGCGGCGCGTCTCTACGGATACCGCATCTCCGCGCTGTGGAACGCGGCGGATCTCCACATCGTGGCAACCCTGAAGCGGCTTGACCCCGATTCGGCGCGACGGCAACCCGACAATGTCCGGTGGGTGGGAGCCGTCGTCTCGGGCAGGCCCGCGCAGCCCGGCCCCGAGCCGCCGCTCGTGCTGGTCAGTATGTCCACCAACGGCTTTCGGGGTCAACGCCGCACGCTGTCCCGGATCATCGAGACGCTGGGGACACTGCCCGTTCGTGGCGTGGTGACAACCGGTGGGGTCATCGACCCGGCCGAGCTGCCGACGTCGCCCAACGTCGAGGTGGTCGGGTACGTCGACCACGCAGAGTTGATGCCCCGATGCTCCCTGCTCATCGGGCACGGCGGACACGCCACCACGCTGCTGACGGAATCGCGGTCGCGTGCCGCCGCCAAGGCTGCCGACCTGATCGCCGGCCTCGCGCAGCGCTGAGTCATCCGCGGCCGAGCTTCTCCTTGACCAGGTCGGTAAGCACCCGGCTCTTCGGTGCGGGCGTGAATGCGCGGGCAGCGGCGGTCAGCGCGTCACGCGGCTCCCGGGCTCAGCTCGATGTCGGCGGCGGCTACGTTGAACTCCAGCTGCTCGACGCTGGATGCGCCTGGAATGGCGACGACGCCGGGCAACGCGATCAGCCACGCCAGCGCCACCTGCGCGGGCTCCGCCCCTACGTCGGCGGCGACAGCACGCAGGGTCTGCAGCAGCGGCTCGACGCGGCGCAGATTCTCGGTGGCGAACAGCGGATTGACCGAACGAATACCGCCGGGCCGGTTGTCGACGCCGTACTTGCCACCCAGCAGCCCCTGTGCGAGAGGGCTGTAGGCGATCACGACGCGGTTCTCCCGCTCGGCGAACGGAACGAGATCGTCGAGGGCGCCCGGGTGGGCCAGCGAGAAATGCACCTGGTTGCTGATCACCGGGCGGCCGAGCGCTGCATCGGCCTTGCGCCACCTGTCCAGTGAGTAGTTCGAGACGCCTGCCGCCCCGATCACCCCGGTATCGAGCAGCTCGCGCATCCCCGGCATGATCACCGAATCCGGCACCACCGGGTTGGCCTGATGTACCTGGTAGAGCGGGATGCGGTCCAGTTGCAACCGTCGGGCGCTCGCCTCGGCGCGCTGCTTGACCACCGCGGGAAACGGGGCGACCGGGAACACCTTGCTCGCCACCGCGACGTCAGCGCGTGCGTCCCCGAGCGCCTCGCCGAGGATCCGCTCGCTTTTGCCGAAGCCGTAGATCTCGGCCGTGTCGAACAGCGTGACGCCCAGTGCGAGGGCCCGCGTCACGATCTCGCGGGCCGGTCCTGCCGCGTAGTCGTCTCCGTAGCCCCATTCCCGGGAGCCGAACTGCCAGGTGCCCAGGCCGATCCGGCTGACCCGGCCGACTCCGTCCACATCGAGGTATCTCATAGACCCCACGGTAGTGCCGTTGAATCTGACGGTACGTGCCGAATTCCCCAGAAAGTTTGCTGGACGGTGGTACGTTTCTGCTCTCTACGTTCAATGGCTGGGGGACAACGTGGACTGGTGCCCACCACCTCGCACGTCCAACGGGCCGTGGCGTGGTCTGTACTCCGGTGTGGTGCTCGCGGGCGTCGGGATGGGCCTGGTTGTAGGCCAGGGGGTTGCGGCCGCGAGCCCATCGGATTCCACAGGTGCCTCGCAGTCGGGTGACACGCCGGAGACCGAAGCGACTGAAACGTCCGAAACGCCCGCGACCGACGACTCCGACGAAGTTGGCGGCGAAGATTCGCCAGATACCGCGGAGGACGACGAAACCGAAGCCGACCTGGACCTCGAGGCTGGTGAGGCGGGGGTGTCGTCTGAGGCGGACAAAGCGACGGGCCTCGTCGAGGTGTCCGGCGCTTCGGACGACCACAATGCCACCGGGTCGCGTCAGCGCGCGTATGCCGCAGTCGCGGATGACGACGGATCGCCGACAGCTCGGTCTGCTGGACCAGCTCGTCGAATCCGGCAGATCAGTGGCGACGAATCGGTAAGCATCGCCGACGAGGCGGCCCCGGATACGGCTGTCGAACCCGCTGATGTCACCACTGCCGCGATCACGCCCGATCCGGCCGCCGCCGCGGCTACGACGACGACGAGTGCTCCCACGAGAGTTCGCAGCCTGGTCAGTGCGCGACCTGTCACGATCGAGAACATCGTCGGTGATCTGCTGACCTGGGCGGGTCTGCGTCCGCTGGCCGACGACGCCCCGGCGCCTGCGACACCGGTGTCCGCGCTGGTGGAATACCTCTGGCTCGCGGTGCGCCAGAACCAGTACACCTGGAACAACCAGCGCCCCACCGCCGACGTCACGATCTCCGGTCCCGGCCCCGGGGGTACCGTGACCGGCGGCCTCAACGCCGTCGACTACGACGATGCCGCACTGGCCTACACCCTCGCTTCAGGACCCAGCTATGGCCGGGTGGTGATCGACGCGCTGGGCCGCTTCACCTACACCCCGGGCGCCGCCGCGGCGGGCCGCGCCGACCAATTCACGGTGCGAATCGACGACACCTCGGACAACCCGTTCCACGTGCATGGACTGCTCGGGTTGCTCGGAATCAGTCGACCGACAGAGGTTACCGTCGTTGTATCGGGTTCGACTGTGCGGCAAGATGTTTCGCCTGCCTTTGACATCGATGACCTGGTGTCGCGCGGTGTCGAGGTCACCACCGATCCCAGGGGCGCCGTCAGCGTCATCGACGGTCGCTTCACCGACCAGGTGGTGGTCAACGCGGCCGACGCCGCCGTCGTGCTGAACGCTCTGGCGCCAGCGTTCGTTGCCTCCGCGAACTTCGCTGATCCTTCTGCGATCCTCACGTCTGAGGCCGGTATCGGCGACGACGCCGAGCGCTTCTACCGATTCACCGAAACCATCAGTGGCATCAAGGTTCTCGGCAGCGAAATCGTCCTGGTGACCGACGCCGAGGGGCAGGTTACCAGCGTGTTCAACTACTACCGCGGGCTGGGCGAGGGGTTCGACGTCACCCCTGACGCCTCGGTCGACGAGGACGCCGAGGTGCGTCTGATCGCCGGTACCGCTTACCTCGGCGCCGAAGCCGATGGTCAAGACCTCGAAACCTTGCTCGCACAAAGCACATTCACCAAGGAACTGGTCGTCTACACGCTCGCCGACGACGGTGCGCCCAGCTTGGCGTGGCGCGCGGTCGTGCGACTGCCCGACACCGGCGACATGTCCGCGCCGGGCGCGACCTATCTGATCGATGCCGACGGTGACGCCGTGGGCGAGATCATCGTCATCCTGTCGAATGTGCAGCCCGCCGCGGCGGTCACCACCGCCACGGATTGGCGCGGTGCCTCGCGGGCCATTGCGATCGACACCAGGACGGTGTTCTGGTTCTTTCGTACCTCCGAAATGGTCGACGGTATGCGCAACATCGCGACCTACCAGACCTCGTACAGCTTTTGGGGGCTGGGCGGCCCCGTCCTGCCCGGGACCGTCGTCACGCGCAGCCTGTTCGGCTGGGACAGGGCGGCGGTGTCCGCGCACGCCAACACCGCGGTGGTCTACGACTACTACAAAAGCGTGCTGGGCCGAACGTCATTCAACAATGCCGGCGCCCCCATCGTCGTCAGCATCCGGTACAACCCGAAGACGAGCGTCCTGGGATACGACAACGCGTTCTGGGATCCGGGTCTGAAACAGTTCGCCTTCGGCGACAGCGGATATCTGCAGGCGTCTCTCGATATCGTCGCCCACGAGTTCACCCATGCGGTGGTGACCAGCATCGTCGGCGGGGGAAATCCGGTATTGGACCAGGGCGAGCAGGGTGCGCTCAACGAGGCATACGCCGACATTCTGGGCGTGTTGATCGAACGCAAGGGCAGGGCCGATCCGGGCCGGTGGCTGGTCGGAGAGGACTCCGACCGCGGCGTGCTCCGCAATCTCGCCAACCCGACGTCCATCAGCAGTGCGAACCAGTATTACCGGGCTCGCTACGGCGACAGGTACACAGGATCCGCCGATAACAAGGGCGAACATATCAACAGCACCATTTTCAGCCATGCTGCGTACCTGATGATGACCGACGCCGCCACGAGTGATGTCTCCGACGAGACATGGGCGCGGGTGTTCTACGGCTCGCTGGGGCGACTGAGTGCGAGCGCGAAGTTCGTCGACGGCCGCGCCGCCGTGCTCAGCAGCGCGGAATTTCAAGGGCTGACGTACGCGCAACGCGTTGCAATCGCCAACGCCTTCGACGCGGTCGAAATCTACGGTGCCCCAGTCTCATCCGCGGTCTGACCGATCCACCGGCACGGCGCCCGCGGGCTGATCTTCGAGCCCGTCCCGTGCTGTCGTCGAGCAGCGCGACCAGGGCGTGCACCGGCGCCTGCGGCGCTCGTGAAAAGCTAGCCGCCGGGTCCGCGTTCAGGAAATATTTCGATGCCGCACAGTCCGGAGCCCGATCACTCGTTGCGCAGCGTTCTGGCCTTGTCCGCGCCCATCGGGCTCGCGTTCATCCCGCTCGGCATGGCGCTGGAGTTCCTGATGGTGCATCTCGCGGCGACGGCAGCGCCCCTGGCGACGGTCGCGCTGACGACGTTCGTCGTCAACTCGCGTCACGCGTTCTACGCGCTGTCGTTCCCGCTGCACCGCGTTCGCGGTGTGCTGGCCAAGAGCTACAGCACGTACACGCTCTCAGACGAGGCGTACGCCGTCGGGTGTCAGTACTGAAAGCGCAGACGTGGACCACTCGTCCGATCCTGTTGATGCAGTTCAGCTTTCACCTGCTGTGGGTCGCTGGCGCGGTCCTCGGTGGCCTGGTCGGTGCAGCGCTGCCCATCGACCGGCTGGTGGGGCTCGACTTCGCGCTGACCGCGCTGTTCATCGTGCTCGGCATCGACGCCTACCGACAGCGGCCCGACCGGCTCACCGCGGCGTCGCGGCGTGCGCGATCGCCGCGTGGCTGCTGGTTCCCGGCCAGCTGCTGGTGTGTGCCTTCGCCGCGTTCACCGCCGTGCTGATGGTGCGGATGTTGTTGCAGCGCCGGGCCGAGCGTGCCTGACAACGGATACATCGCCCTGCTCGTGCTGGTCAGCTCCGCGATCACCTGGGCGCTGCGCGCACTCCCGTTCGCCGCATTGGCACCGCTGCGCGGGAGCCGGGTCGTCAAGTTCTCGCGGTCCTACACGCTGCGCACCGTGGTCGGGGACACGAGCGCGCAGGTGCTGTGGCTCGTCATCGCGGTGGCGGTGACCGCTGGTCTGCATCTGTGGCGGGGCACGCGCTGCTCAGCATCCTCGTCGGCACGACGTGCTACGTGACGCTGATGTCGTTGTGGGGATGAATCAGTCCTGGGACTGCAAGTACGCGACCAACGCGTTCGTCAGTCCCCGGCGGGCGACATCGAGGTCGGCGTAGGAGCCGAGTTGGCGCTCCGACACCAGGCCTCGCATCGCGCCGGGGATCAATGTGGCGACCTCGCGGACCCGCTCCGGGTCGATGCCAAGGCCGGCGAAGGCGTTGCGGCAGATCTCCAGCCACGACTGGCCCCACGAGTACAGCTCGGCGGCGGTCTGCGGATACTGCCGCTCCAGTTCGGCGTGGTCGCGGGGGAGCGCGGCCCGCAGATTCTCGATGGCCCGCGAATCCGGTTCTGCCAGGCCGTCGTACAGCGTGTCGATGATGGCGGCGACACGGTCACGCAATGACGCCTCGGCGTCGACGGAGCCGAACACGTCGGCGCGGCGCTCCGCGGTGCGATGCAGCACGGCGGCCCAGAACCCGTCGGCGTCCCCGAACTGGTACTGCACCGCACCCCAGGTGGCGCCGATGTCCTTGGCGATCCGGTTGGCCGACACCGAGCCGGGCTCACCTGATGCCAGCGACCGTAGGGCGGCCTCCAGCATGTTCTCGCGGGTCGCCTGACCGCGCCTATTCGTGCGGCGCGCAGGCACTCCGGTCGATTGCGCCACCTCGGTCATCCCGCGAGAATAGCATTTTCGTAGAGCCCACTATGCTTCTTTCATTGAGTGTTCTATCATTCGGTGGACCGCAGCCGCAGTGAAGGGATGTCGATGGCCAAGCCGCCCTTGTCGATGAAGCCGACCGGCTGGTTTCAGGTCGCCTGGTCCGACGAGATCGGTGTCGGCGACGTCCACACCATGAAGTACTTCGACCAGGAGATGATCGCGTGGCGCGCCGAGTCCGGTCAGGTCACGGTGATGAACGCCTACTGCGAACACCTCGGCGCACACCTCGGCTTCGGCGGCACCGTCCACGGTGACGTTCTTCAGTGCCCGTTCCACGGCTGGCAGTGGAACCAGCAGGGGCGCAACGTGTGTATCCCGTACGAGGACCGGCCCAACCGGGGCCGCCGCATCAAGACCTATCCCGTCGTCGAGCGCAACGAGTCGGTGTACATCTGGCACGACATCGAGAACCGTGAACCGTTCTTCGACGCGCCGGACATCTTCGCCGACTTCGGTGATGGCAGTAGTGCCGCGGACTACTACCCGCAGCAGCGGTTGTTCCAGCAGGGCCTGGAGATGCACCCGCAGTATGTGCTGGAGAACGGCGTGGACTTCGCGCATTTCAAATACGTCCACAACACCCCGATCGTGCCGGTGTTCACCCGTCACGACTTCGACGACCCGGTCTCCTACGTCGATTTCACCATCACGTTCGAGGGTGACGACGGGCAGAAGATCGAGGACATCAACAGCGGTGTCGAAGCCATCAACGGCGGGCTCGGCATCGCGGTGACCAAGAGCTGGGGGATGATCGACAACCGCACGATCTCGGCGATCACCCCGGTCGACGAGTCCACCTCCGACGTGCGGTTCATGGTCTACATCGGCCGTCCCCCGCGGGTTCCGCCAAAGACCCCGTCCGTGCCGAGGCGAAGGCCAGCGAGTTCGGCGCCGAGGTCATCCGGCAGTTCAGTCAGGACATCCACATCTGGGCACACCAGCGCTACTCCGATCCGCCTGCTCTCGCGAGCTCGGAGCTGGAAGGTTTCACCGCCATCCGCAAGTGGGCTCTCAAGTTCTATCCCGACGGCAAGGGCGGCAGCGCCGCCGAGCTGGCCGCGCGATCCGCGCACTGATCCGCAACACTTCCAGAAAGGCTTCCCATGACGATCAAGGTGTTCCAGGTCGCTACCGGCAATGTCGGCTCCGAGATGATCAAGCGGATGGCCGATCAGCCGGACCTTGAACTCGTTGGCGTGCACTGCTATTCGCAGGCGAAGGTCGGCAAGGACGCCGGCGAACTCGCGGGGTTGGCGCCCAACGGGGTGATCGCGACCGGCACGATCGACGAGATCATCGCGGCCCAGCCCGATGTACTGACTTTCCATGGTGTGTTCCCCGATGAGGACCTCTACGTCAAGGTGCTCGAAGCGGGGATCGACATCGTCACCACCGCGGACTGGATCACCGGCTGGCACCGGGACCGCAACCATCCGCACCACTCGGGCAAGTCGGTCACCCAACTGCTCCAAGAGGCTTGCGACAAGGGCGGTTCCACGTTCTACGGCACCGGGATGAACCCGGGCCTGAACCAGATCCTCGGCGTGGTCTGCTCGGCCGACGTCGCCGAGATCGAGAACGTCACCACCATCGAATCGGTCGACGTGTCCTGCCATCACTCCAAGGACACCTGGATCGAGGTCGGCTACGGCCAGCCTGTCGACGATCCGGAGATCCCCGGCAAGCTGGAGAAGTACACCCGCGTCTTCGCCGACAGCGTCTACATGATGGCCGACTGCTTCGATCTCACGCTCGACGAGGTGAAGTTCACCTACGAACTCGGCGCCTGCACCAAGGATGTCGACCTCGGTTGGTACAAGTTGCCCAAGGGCTCACTGGGCGGCAATTACATCAAGTACCAGGGCATCGTCGACGGTGTGCCACGCGTCGAGACGCACCTGGAGTGGCAGATGACCCCGCACACCGATCCGAGCTGGGACATCAAGGGCTGCTACATCACTCAGATCAAGGGTGACCCGAACATCTACAACAAGCACATGATCTTCCCGAAGCCGGGCGTCGACCTGTCCGACCCCTCCAACTTCGCGTCTATCGGAATGACGGTCACCGGCATGCCGGCACTGAAGTCGATAAAGTCCGTCGTCGCGGCACGGCCGGGGATCATCACCAGCGCCGACCTGCCGCTGCGCGGGTTCGCCGGACGGTTCAAGCTCTACGGCTCGCCGTTGTGTCGGCGTTCGTCGTCAATGCGTTGCTTGCGTGCGTCCGCGCGGGTGATTGTCCGTTTGGGCATGGTCAGGCCCGCGGTGTGTTTGGGTGGTGGGTTCTGGGTGAGGGTGAATTCGGCGGTGGGCGTGCAGAGTTCGGGGAACAGCAGTCTGCTGCCGGGGTAGGTGGTGGAGGTGTTGCCGTCGGGGTCGGTCCAGACGATGGTCCCGTCGGGGAACTGCTGGTTGGACCAGCCGGGCCAGAAAGTCTTGAGCAGGTGGTGTTCTCGGCACAGACAAGCCAGGTTCGAGGCACAGGTGGGCCCGTAGGGGTAGGGGATGGTGTGGTCGATGTCGGTGAGGGTGGCCGCTCGTGTGCAGCCGGGGAATCGGCATGTTTGATCGCGGCAGCGGACGAATTCGGCGAGTTTTCGTGAGGGCCGGTAGTGGGGTTCGGGTGGTGCGTGGCCGGGGTGGATGAGCTTGCGGGTGGTGGCGTGCATCGCGGCGTGGGCCGCTGCTGGTGCCGGCAGAACCACACCGCCGAGGATGACTGCCGGGCTGGCCGCACAGAGTTGTCCGGGGTCATTGTTGAGGGCGGCGATCAACCCGGCGAGCGTGTAGGTGTACCAAGGCTGGGGCAGCAGCGGCGGATTCTTACCGACCAGCGCACGGCGTAGGGCCGTGATATCTCCTGAGGTGGCGGGTGCGGGCTGCGGCTCGGTCTCGGATGCTGGGTCGGGAGCGGACTCGGAGCCGCCGTCAGCCGCGTCCGCGTCGCGAGGGCCCTCGGAGTCGCTCGCGCCATCGGCCTCGTTCTCGTCACGAGGACCGTTGGAATCGCAAGCGCCGTCATCCGCGTCCGCGTCGTGTGGATCTTCGGAATCGCGTGGACCGTTGGAATCGGAGGGGCTGTCACTATTCTCCGTGTCGAGGGCGTCGTGACGGACGACGACGTGGATCACGACGCCGCCGGAGGGGGGTTTGGTGGCCGCGTCGCAGTCGTCGTTTTCGCACAGGCATGGTAGGCGGTCCCAACCGAATCCCAGCGCTCCGACCGCGGCCGCGCGACGCTGATCCAGATCCCGGGGATCGCGAGCGCACACGGTGCGCGCCAACCTGTCCAGCCGCTGGTCGAAGGCCTCACCGTCAGGAGTGGACACCGTCGCCGTCACATACGACACGCCGCTTGCGGGCTCGGTCGCCACATCGACAAAGGCACTGCGGCTGCTGGATTCGTGGCGCCGCACCGCATACCGATCGTGACGCAGCACCAAGGCATCGACATCGCGCTGAGCTTGATCCACCGATCTCGCACCCCAGGTGCGTAGCAGGTCCGCCAGTTCGGCATCCAGCCCCTGCCACGCCGGTGCGCTTTTGACCAGCATGGTGCGTTGGCAGATCAGGTGGACCAGGCGGTAGGCGATGAGGCCTTCGGCGAAGACCGCAGCCACCTTCGGCAGCCGTTCGTGCAGCGTGACCGCATCCATCAGCAGCGTGCTGACCACCCCGCTGGTGACCGCGTGCGCGGCACCGATCTGTGCGCATACCGCGCCCCAGTTGTCACAGCGCCATTGCTCGCGGTTGGCCGATCCGGAGGCCGCGAACGCGGCGACGAGCATGTCGGTCATATACCCCAGCCGGGCTGCGCATGCCGCGTTCTCCAGCCGCGCGCAGGCCCGCACCCCGGTTCCCGGAGTACGGGCTGCTGCGACAGCGGTGAGAATATCCTCGAACACACTTTCGAATTTAGGCGACCGCCGCCCGCACCGCCACGCGCCCGTCTAAATCTGGGGATCAATCCCGAATTGGGGACAACCCACCCACCGCACCCGAAAATGTCAGAGCCATATGCTATTTGGCGCCGAAGCCCTCATTGCCAGATGGTCAGCAGCAGGTTCTCAGCCGCCGTACGAGCAGGCTGGGCAACCACCGAGCCGGCTCCGCAAGTTCGATCCATGACGTCTGCCTCAACAGGTGCTCAAGAACGATCCGCGCTTCCAAGCGTGCCAACGCCGCGCCGACGCAGAAATGTGCACCCCTGCCGAAAGCTATGTGCCCCTGGCTGTTCGCCCGGCTGAGGCGGAACTGATCGGGTTCGGAGAACCGGGACGGGTCCCGATTGGCCGCACCCCACAACAGGATCAGGCGTGACCCGGCGCTGAGGTCGTGCCCGGCCAATTCAGAATCACGGAGCACATGCCGGTAATGGCCACGGAACGGCGGCTCGAAGCGGAGCGTTTCCTCCAGGAATGCCGGGATCAGATCGGGCTCCGCACGCAAGCGCTGCTGGAGGTCGGGCCGAGTGGCCAGGACCCAGGCCGCAGAGCCGATCAGCGCCGCCGTCGACTCACCACCCGCGCCGAAGAGCGTCAGCATCATGACCTGAGCGGTCACCTCCTCCAATTCGCCGGTCGCACAAGCGGTTGCGAGGTCGCCAAGCAGGTTGTCGCGCGGATCGGCAACGGACTGGCGCAGCTGGTCGGCAATGTAGCCCGCCAGTTCGATCGCGGCGGCGCCGGCTGATGTCAACGCGTCCTCATCCAGCAGGCCTTCGAGCAACTGCGTGCTGGCGTAAGCCCACGCGCCGAGCCGGTCGCTGTCCTCATCGGGGACTCCGATGAGCCTGCACACGACCATCATCGGAAGCCGGTTGGCCACAAGGTCCATCCACTCGACGGTCCTGTCCGCACGATTGCGCCACAGCGCCGCCATCGTCTCGGCCACGAACGCCTCCAGCGCGCGAATCCGCTTGGCGGCCAACTGTGGAACCACCATCTTGCGGTGCGCCGCATGGGCGGGATCGTCGGCTGTCGCGAGAACCTGTGTCGGGCCGCCGACGTCGTCCAGTGTGAAGACACCGACCTTGCCGCCACGTGGGCATGTCATCGTCGCAGTGAGGTTCGACGAGAAATCCTCGGTGCGCGCGACTGCCTCGCTGACGGCATCCCAGGTGCACACCGCAAAGACGCCGGAGTCGCCGACCGGATGGACGGGCGCGTCGGCGTGCATCAGCGCGTATAGGGGATACGGGTCCTGGAGATATCGGTCATCGAACAACATCGCGCCGAGGTGGCTGCTGAGGGCGGGCACCACTCCAGGCTGAGGCGCTGCATCCCCGTGCGTCAACGCCGTCCGAAAAGTTGACACCGCAGGTCCAGCGTGACCATGCGTCCTGTCTCAGCCTCCCGTCTGGACCAGGAACAACCCTGAGACTCCTTGTCTTAAATGTCTCAGGCTGAGACCATCAGCCGACGAATTCTCGGAGGAGACATCGGTGACGTACGAGGACTGGCTTGTCGGGGATCGCCACGCCGAAGCCGCGGAGCGGATTTACGCCGCGGCCACCGAGCTCATCGTCCGCGACGGGATCGACGCCTTCGACCTCGCTGCGTTGCAAGCCCACGTGCACTGCTCGAGGGCGACGATCTACCGGCACGCCGGCGGCAAGGCGCAGATCCGCGATGCGGTGCTCGCGCGCGGCGCGGAACGAATCATCGAAGTTGTCCGTGCTTCCGTCGACGGACTGACCGGTCAGGAGCGTGTCGTCACCGCTGTCGTGGTGGCGCTCGAACGGATCAGGGCCGACCCGCTCGGCCGCCTAATGATCGGTTCTGTGCGCAACGCCGGTGAAATGGCGTGGATCGGCAAGTCACCGGTTCCCACGAAATTGGCCACGGAACTGACCGGTATCGCAGATGACCCTGCGGCGGGGCAGTGGATTGTGCGTGTGGTCCTCTCGCTGCTGATTTGGCCAGTCGACGATCACGCGGCCGAACGCGAAATGATTCGGCGCTTCCTCATGCCTCGGGGTGTAGTGCCGCAATAGGTTGTCAGCCCGCGCCCTTGCCGTTGTCCACCCGGTACACCGCGCCGTGCACGGCCGCGGCGTCATCACTGGCCAGGAACGCGATCGTCTTCGCCACATCCTCGGTCTCCATGAATCCGCGCGGTGAGGCGATCCGCAGGATCAGATCCCAGTCGGCGTTCTCCGGGAGCTTCGAACTCGGTGCTCTGCGCCGTCGGCATTCCGCCTGGGCAGATCGCGTTGACCCGCAGCCGCTCCTTGGTGAACTCGACGGCCAGCGCGCGGGTCAGGCCGATCAAGCCGTGCTTGGCAGCGCAGTAGCCCGCCGAATACACCTCGCCTTCGACGCCCGCGATCGACGCGACGTTGACGATGTTGCCGCCCGTCTCCAGCAGGTGGGGCAGCGCCGCGCGGCACAGGAAGAACGGGCCGTTCAAATTCACCGACAGATCCGCGGCCCAGTCATCGTCGGTCATGGAAACCGTGTGGCGCATCTTGTGAAAGCCCGCGATGTTGGCGAGAACATCGAGGCGACCGAACTGCTCGACGCAGTCGCTGACCGCCTGCGCGCACGCGGAGGGCGAGGTGACATCCACCGAGGAGAAGCTGCCACCGGGGATGTCGGCGAACACCTCGGCCATCCGCGATCGCGTCCCGTGCGATGCCGAACACCGTGGCCCCGCGCTCAGCGAACAGCTTGGCCGTCGCCGCTCCCAGACCTGCCGATGCACCCGTGACCAACGCAACCTTGCCGCTCAGCTGACTCATGCCCACGACTTTCTCACGGGCCTGATGCGGTTCACACAGCGGCGCGGGGTCGCACCGGCGGAACGGCGGCCAGCAGGGCCCGCGTGTACTCGTGCTCGGGGGCGGCGAAAAGTTGATCGGCGGGCCGATTCTCGACGACGGCGCCGTCGCGCATCACCAGCACCTCGTGGCTGAGTTGCCTGATGACGGCAAGATCGTGGCCGATGAGCAGGTACGTCAGGCCGAGTTCGGTCTGCAGCCGCGACAGCAGATCGAGTACCCGGGCCTGCACCGATACGTCCAGCGACGCGGTTGCCTCGTCAAGGATCAAGAGGTCGGGCTCCGCGGCGAGGGCGCGGGCGATGCTGATGCGTTGCCGCTGACCGCCGGACAGCTCGTGCGGATACCGCTGCGCGAACTCCGTCGGCAGGCCCACGAGGTCGAGGAGTTCCTCGACGCGGCGCCTGCGCGCGTCCTTGCCGTCCGCCAGTTTGTGCACCACCAGCGGCTCCGCGATCGAAGTATCCACACGAGCCCGCGGATTCAGCGAGGCGAACGGATCCTGGAACACCAGCCCGATACGCCGGCGAATTCCCTTGGCGGCGGCCCCTTTGACGTGCAGCACGTCATCGCCGGCCAGCGTGGCGCTGCCGGAGTCGGGCTGCACCAGTCCGGTCAGCGCCGCCGCGACGGTGGACTTACCCGAGCCGGATTCACCCACCAGCCCCAGCGTCGTGCCGCGGCGGATCTGGAACGAAACGTCCTTGACTGCATGCACTGTCGTACGACCCACCGGAGTGGATACTGCGAACTGCACGTCGAGCCCGTCGACCTGAAGCAGGCTTTCGGCGTCGGCGACAGCGGACGGCCCCGTCCGGTCGAGCACCGGACGCGCGGCCAGCAGATCTCGGGTGTACTCGTTGCGTGGACGGTCGAAGACCTCCAGGATCGGCGCCTGCTCCACCGTCACGCCGTCACGCAGTACGGTCACGTCGTCGGCGACCTGGCCGATCACGCCGAGATCGTGGCTGATCCACACAACCGCGGTTCCGAAATCGCGTTGCAGCGCCCGGACCAATTCGATGATCTGCGCCTGCGTCGTGACGTCCAGCGCCGTGGTGGGTTCGTCGGCGATCAGCAGTTCAGGGTCGCAGGCCAGCGCGATGGCGATCATCACGCGCTGGCGCTGGCCGCCGGACAGCTGGTGTGGGTAGGCGTGCAGACGCATCTCGGGATTGGGCAGCCCGACCGCCACGAGCAGCTCCAGTGCGCGGCTGCCGGCGGCCCGTCGTGTCATACGGCGATGAGTTTCAAGCGATTCGGTGATCTGACGTTCCAGCGTGAGCAAGGGGTTCAGCGAGGTACCGGGATCCTGGAAGACGAACCCGATGCGCGCCCCGTGCACACTGCGCAACACTCGCGGTGCGGCGCCGACCAATTCGACAGGCGTGCCGTCGGATCCACCGGTCAGCGTGCTGGTCCCCGACACCCGTGCACCAGGCGCGTCGAGCAGGCCGGTGGCAGCGAGCACGGTCATCGTCTTGCCCGAGCCTGATTCGCCGACGATGCCGACCGTCTTCTCCCGCTCCGCGTCGAACGACACATTGTCGACGATGGCGCGGGCGCCGATTCGAACCCCGAGATCCTTGACGCTCAGAACGGTCACCGTTCCAGCCTCCGGGCCTCGATCGCGGTGCGCTGCTTGGGGTCCAGCACGTCCCGCAGCCCGTCGCCGAACAGGTTGAACGCGAGCACGATGACGAAGATGGCGGCGCCGGGGAACACCGCCATCCACCAGGCCATCGTGACGAAGCCCTGAGAGTCGAAGATCATCCGGCCCAGCGACGGCTGCGGTGGCTGAATCCCCAAGCCCAGGAACGACAGTGCGGCCTCGGACAGGATGGCGAACGCCAGCGACAGCGAGGTCTGCACGATCAGCGGCCCGGCGATGTTCGGCAGGATGTGCCGCCTGAGGATGTACAGGTCGCCGGTGCCCATGGCGCGCGACGCCGACACAAAAGGCTCGGTGCGCACGCCCAGCGTGCTGGCGCGCGCCACCCGGGCGAAGATCGGCGTGTAGACGATGCCGATCGCCAAGATCGTCGTCGTCACGCCGGGCCCGAGGATGGCGACCACCGCCAGCGCGAGGAGCAGCACCGGGAACGCGAACATCACGTCCACCACCCGCATCAGCGCGGTGTCCAGCCATCCGCCGCGATAGCCGGCGACCAACCCGACGGTCACACCGACGACGACCGCGAACACGACGCTGATCACCGCGATCCGCATGGACGCCTGGACGGCCACCAGGACGCGGGACAATACGTCACGGCCCAGTTCGTCGGTACCGAACCAGTGTGAACCGCTGGGCGGCTGAAGCGCATTGGGGACGTCGACGTCGTTGATGCCGTACGGGACGATCCAATTCGCGGCCACCGCAACAACAGCCACCACCACGAGAACAACAGCGCTCAGCAGTGTGACAGGGTTGCGCGCCAGCAGTCGCCACGACGACAGTCGTCCGGTCTCTTCGGTGTTCACGGTTGTCATCCCAGCCGGATCCTCGGGTCCACAACGGCGTAGAGCACGTCGACGAGCAGATTGATCACCAGGAACAGCGCCGCGATGAGCAGGACGGCGCCCTGAATCAAGGGATAGTCGCGCGCGGCGACGGCGTTGAAGACCAAGCGCCCCAGACCTGGCCACGCGAAGACCACTTCGACGACGATGACCCCGCCGAGCAGCGTCGCCAGCTGGATGCCGGTGATGGTGAGGATCGGGACCAGCGCGTTGCGCACGGTGTGCCGGAACGTGACGACGCGCGGCGACAGGCCCTTGGACCGGGCGGTGCGCACGTATCCCATCGCGGCGACATCGAGCACCGCCGACCGCACATAGCGTGTCATGATCGCCGCGGCCACCACCCCCACGGTCACGCCAGGCAGGATGATGTGGCGCAACCATCCGGCGGGATCCTCGAACAGCGGCCGGTAGCCCGAGGTCGGCAGCCAGCCCAGCACTGTCGAGAACAGCGCGATCAACAGGATGCCCATCCAGAAGTCCGGTATCGAGACACCGAATTGACTGGTGACGCGGACGATTGCGTCGCTGAGCCTGCCTGAACGCAGCGCCGAGAAGATGCCGGCAGGCAGGGCGATCGCCAGCGCGATCACGATGCCGGCGAAGCCCAGCGACAGCGTGGCGGGCAGCCGCTCCAACAGCGTCACGGTGACCGGATCACCGTTGCGGAAGCTGACACCGAGATCACCCGTCAGTGCCGAGCCGAGATAGCCGAAGAACTGCGACACGATAGGGCGGTCGAGGCCGCTCGCCGAGCGCAGCGCTTCGTAGGCTTCGGGTGTGTATCGGGTGCCGAGCGCGATCCGCACCGGGTCGCCGGGGACGAGGTGCACCAGGGCGAACACCACGATGAGGACCCCGAACAGCACGACAGCGGAATACAGCAGCCGGCGTGCGACGAACCGGGTGATCGGGCGGCTCGCCACCGTGCGCATCTGGCGGCTCGCCACCGTGGATACCGACACGGCTACACACCACCATCCGCGTTCAGCGTGGCACTGCGGAACCGGACGGCGCCGTCCCGGCGCGCCTCATATCCGGACAACGCCGGGTTCCAGGCCTGGATCACCGAGGGGTTGTACAGGTAGATGTAGCTGACCTCGTCGGCGATCAACGTTGCGGCCTTCGCGTACTCGGTCTTACGCGCATTCTGGTCCGTTTCGACGCGCCCCGCGTCGAGGAGCTGGTCCACCTCCGGGTTGGAGAATTTCTGCGCGTTGCTGGTCCCGTCGGTGTGATGTTGGGCGTAGTAGAAGTCGTCCGGGTCGATGTTGCCCAGCCACCCCATCATCAGCATGTCGAAGTTGCCCGAGTTCTGTTCGTCGAGCCAGGTGGCGAAGTCGACGGTGCGGATGTTCACCGTGATGCCAAGTGGCGCAAGATTATCGGCGATGATCTGGGCAGCGGTCACGGTCTCCGGATACTCGGTGGTGACGAGCATGTCGAGGCGCTCCGGCTGGGCGCCGGCTTCCTGCAGCAGGTTTCGCGCGGTCTGCAACCCCTGCTCGCCGTCCTCGCGATAGTTGTCGTATGGCGTGAACCACGGATTCCCTTGCGGTATCGCGAGCTGATTGGCCGCCGCCGTGCCGTAACTGGTCGCCTGCACGATCGCCTCGCGGTCGATGGCATACGCGATCGCCTGCCGGACCCGCACGTCGTTCCACGGTGCGCGCGCCTCGTTGAGCGCCAGATACCAGTAGTCGTTGCTGGGGGTGACCGCCAACCGCAGTGATTCGTCGCTGCCCAGTTGCGCGACCCGCTGCGGGGGGATGGAGTCGGTCCAGTCGACCTCGCCTGCCTGCAATGCGGACAGCGCCGTCGACGGTTCGGAGATGAACCGGAACGTCACCCCGGAGATGTCGGGCGGTCCACCCCAGTAGTTCGGGTTGGCGCCCAACGAGATCGAGTCACCGCTCTTCTGGCCGACGAAAGTGAACGGCCCGGTTCCGACAGGGTGCGTGGCGATCTGCCCGCTTTCCACGTTGGCGCGCGACACGATCGCCATGCCTTTGAACCCGCCGATATTGGTCAGCATGTTCGGAGTCGGCCGATCGACCCTGATCACCACGGTGGCCGGGTCAGTCGCCTCGACGGCGCTCACTGAACTGAACTTGTCGGAGTTCGCCAGCTGCTCGTCGATGATGCGGCGGTAGGAGTACACGACGTCGTCGGCGCTCAACTGCGTGCCGTCGTGAAACGTGACGCCGGGCCGCAGGTGGAAAGTCCAGGTCAATTGGTCCGGGCTGGTCTCCCATGACTCGGCCAGCGCCGGCTGCATGTTCAGGTTCTCGTCGGGCTCGACCAACGTGTCGAAGACGTTCTCCAGCACCTCGAACGAGAAGTAGGCGGTCGTCTTGTGAGGGTCCAGTTGATCGGGTTCGCCGGCGATGGCTGCGACCAGGGAACCCGCGGTGCCCTCACCCAGATCGACGCGTTCACCGGTGGAGCAGCCGGTGAGCGCAGCCAGTAGAACGCATACGGCGAGGACAGCGGTGGAGACCGCCGTCCTCGCCATATGCAACCACCCCGGAGCTCGAGCCTGCTCCCGGCTTTCTACCCGGATGACCCGCGCAGCTAAACCCGTCGGCACACGGCGGGCGACAAACCCGTGACTTTGTCCATCCGCGACTGAAATACTGCGGGGCATGAACATGCTGCGCGGTCTGGCCGCGGTCGCCGTACTCTTCGGCGCCGCCGTAGGCGCGGCCGTGCCGGCCCAGGCGCAGACCCCGGTCATGCAGGGTGTCTACAACTACGTCGCCGAGGGGCAGACGGGGACGTGGGACATCTACCCGTCGTGCGTGCCCGTCGTCGGCGACCTCCGTGAAGCCCTGTACCTGCCGGTCGGTTGCCTGCTGCACGTCAGCCCGTCGGCTGGGGTCACCGGTGGCGATGCGCGGCTGGCCGGGGGATTGTGGACGTTCACCACGCCCAAGAAGAGGGGCATGCAGTGCCCGGACGGCAGCTGGGCGCCCACGGTCGAGGTCGTCAAGTTCAACGAGACGTCGGGAACGCGCAGCATCTCGCACACCGGAAACTGCGGCATGCCGCCAGGGATCATCAACACCCCGTTCACGCTGTCGTTCAACAGGCCGCTGCCTTTCCCTGTCGACCAGTACCCGTTGATCTGCGAACCGGGCGGTCTGCGGCGTTGCTTCTGACGCCTCCTGGCCCTGACGAACGACACGAGAGGCGCACTGGTGACTGGATCCAACGTGAAACGAGTGGTGATCTGGGGGACCGGATTCGTCGGCAGGATGGTGATCGCCGAGGTCGTCAAACACCCTCGGTTCGAGTTGGTGGGCGTCGGGGTCAGCGACCCCGACAAGGCCGGACGCGATGTCGGGGAGATCTGTGGACTCGGCAGAAACCTGGGTCTGACCGCGACCGACGACGTCGATGCGCTGATCGACCTGAAGCCGGACGCGCTCGTGCACTACGGTCCCACCGCCGCGCATGCAGAGGCCAACATCAAGCTGATCGCCCGGTTCCTGCGCGCCGGGATCGACGTGTGCTCCACCGCGATGACGCCGTGGATCTGGCCGACCATGCACCTCAACCCACCCGACTGGATCGAACCCATCACCGTGGCGTGTGAGCTGGGCGAGTCATCATGCTTCACCACCGGCATCGACCCCGGGTTCGCCAATGACCTGTTCCCGATGACGCTGATGGGGCTGTGCTCGGAGGTTCGCAAAGTACGCGCCTCCGAGCTGCTGGACTACACCAACTACGAGGGCGACTACGACCGCGAGATGGGCATCGGCAGACCGCCGGAGTACCGTCCCATGCTGGAGAACTCCGATATCTTGGTATTCGCCTGGGGTGCAACGGTTCCGATGATCGCCCACGCCGCGGGCATCATGCTCGACGGGATCACCACCACTTGGGAGAAGTGGGTGACCCCGGACGAGCGCAAGACCGCCAAGGGCGTCATCGCGCCGGGCAACGTCGCCGCCGTCCGATTCACCATCAACGGGGTGTACCAAGGCGAGACCCGCATTCAGCTCGAACACGTCAACCGCATCGGCAACGATGCCGCGCCGGACTGGCCGTCAGGCAACGAGAACGACGTCTACCGCGTCGACATCGAAGGCACTCCGAGCATCTTCCAGGAGACCGCGTTCCGGTTCACCGACGGTTCGGGCCGCGACGCGGCGGCGGCCGGGTGCCTGGCCACCGGTCTGCGCGCGCTCAACGCCGTGCCCGCCGTCAACGCCCTCTCGCCGGGTTGGGTCACCGCGTTGGATCTACCGCTGATTCCCGGGGCGGGAACCATCCGTTAGACGGTCTTGGGCCGCTTGGCCAGCACGACGAGGGCCAGCGGGATGCGGGTCTGCGCGGGGGCGGCGGCCAGACGTTCGGCGACGCCGGCCTCCAGCCGGTCGAGAAACTCCGTCGTACGCGGATCCGCGTCGCCCTTCTCGAGCGCCGCGATCAGCGTCGGGAACACCGAGACGCGCGCGAAACCAGCCCACTTTGCACCGAAAGCCTTTGCATCACTGTTGATTCGATACCGGTTCCAGAATCGGTCGTCGGCGTCGAACACGTCGAGGTGTTCGATCTCCAACCCTTCGAAACGCCCGGACGGGGCGAACGGAGCCCTGAAATCGCCCGCGCGCCGTCCGAACGTCGGGACACACATCCGGGACACCTCGTCGGTGGTGAGCAACCCGTCCGTCGCCAATTCGTCGAGGCCGTCGATCATCGCCGCCAACAATGGCCGGAAGCCGGCATCGCCGTCCCCGCCGATCCCCATCGTCATCACGACCAGCCGCCCGCCCGGACACAACTCCCGGCCGCGGAACGCGACGAACTCGTGCCAATCGTGCGCGGCCTGTTTGGCGTAGGCGGCGCGCACCTTCTCGTCCGAGCAGTAGTCCACCTGGATGTGACCGTCGATGCTGCACGGAATTCGGCTCAGCCAGTGGATCGCCCAGGAACTCCACCCAAGATTCACGCTGTTCGACGGCAGGATCTGAGAGTAGAAGGACCGGCCGACCGCCGAGGCGAAGACGGCTTTGTCCTTGGCCAGATAACTGTCCGGGTCGTTCTCCAAGGTGTCGGAACAACGCGGTGAAATCGTTGTCCGGCCGGTCGGTGTGGGCCACCAACACCGAATGCTCGGGACGGGTTCGCTTGCGCAGCACGGCTATTGCCGCAGCGATCGGCAGCAGGGAGTTCATCCCGTTGGCCGTGCCGTAATCGGCGACCACGATCGGTTGCGGTGGCGACGGCAGCGGAACGGCGGCGGCGGCCCGCTCGAAGACGCTGATCGCGCGTTCCAGTCCAGCGGCCTGCAACCGGTTGGCGGCGCTGTAGAATTCACTATCCGACGGTTCCGGACGCACGACGATGCTTGACTCAGCCATCATCTTTGGAACGGTAGTCCTCGCGCGGCAAACGCGCCGGCAAACTCCGGGCACCGCAGCCCGTGAGAAACTCTGCGCATGAAGGGGCGGGTCGGTCCGCGGATCGCCATCACCAGCGCGATCTTGACGCTGATCGTCGGAGTGGGCGGCCTGATCGCGTCGCTGGTTCTCAACGTGTTCGTCTTCGACGAGTTCGACGCCTACGGCGAAGTTCCCATCCCGGGCTCCAGCAGCGTTCACCTGCCTGCGGGTGAAGTGACGATCAGCTTCCACACCCTCGTCACCGGTGGCCCCAACGGCGGTTTCCCGGTTCCACCCTTGCAGGTGGGAATGACCGCGCCCGAAGGTGTTCCCGATCCGGTCCTCACCGAGAGCATGGGTTCGACGACATCGGTGAACAGCGATGTCCGCGTGCGGGTGTGGGTCGCCCGGATCGCCGAGGAAGGCAGGTACGCCATCGAGACCGGCGGCGAGGTCGACGGCTACATCAATCCGCAGCTTGCCTTCGGCCGGGACAGTTCGCCGGGCTGGATGTCCTGGGTGTTCGGCGCCGTGCTGGCCGCGGGCATCGTGGAACTCGCGTTCGCACTGATGTGGTCGGTGCGGTCCGGTCGACAACCGAAGCCGCTTCGGGCGCCGGTGAGTCTCGACGAGCCGGTGTGGCCTGGACCGCTGCCGCCGCCGGTGGCCGGCTACCAGCCCACCGAACAGGGCGTGCGGCTGGAACAGCTCAAGACGCTCGCTGCGCTCCGCGACTCCGGGGCGCTCACCGACGCCGAGTTCGACGCCGAGAAACGACGCATCCTGGGCAATTAGCGGCGAGGGTCAGCTGCCTCTGGCGACCCATTCGTCGTAGTGCACGATTTCGTCGCCGACGGTCGTCGTGTCGCCGTGGCCGGTGTAGACCACCGTCTCGCCGGGCAGTGTGCCTAGCCGGCCGGAGATGGACTCCAGGATGGTCGGGAAGTCGGAGAACGACCGCCCGGTCGCGCCCGGTCCGCCCTGGAACAGGGTGTCGCCGCTGAACACCGCATTGAGCTCCGGCGCGTGCCAGCACACCGAACCGGGGGAGTGCCCGGGTGTGTGCAGCGCCCGCAGCACGGTACCGGCGACCCGTAGCGTGTCACCATCAGCAATCGAGCGAAAATCACTGTCCGGGTGCGTCATTCGCCACAGAACGTCGTCGGCGGGGTGTAGCAGCACCGGTGCGTCGAGCGCGTTCCCGAGCTCGGGGGCGACGGTCACGTGGTCATTGTGACCGTGGGTGCACACCACCGCCAGCACATGCCTGCCGCCGACCGCCTCGATTATCGGCTCGGCGTTGTGGGCGGCGTCGAACACCACCACCTCCGTGTCGTCACCGACGAGCCAGATGTTGTTGTCGACGTCCCAGCTGCCGCCGTCGAGTTCGAAGGTGCCGCTGGTCACCAGACGCTGGATCGGGCCCTTTGATTCGGAGGTGCTCACAGAACCACCACCGAACGCAGGACCTCACCGGCGTGCATCTTGTGGAACGCGTCTTCGATCTGGTCGAGCCCGATGCGTTCGGAGACGAACTTGTCCAACGGGAACCGGCCCTGTAGATACAGGCTGATCAGCGTCGGGAAGTCGCGCTCGGGCAGACAGTCGCCGTACCACGAAGACTTCAAAGATCCACCGCGGGAGAAGAAGTCGATCAGCGGCATCTCGAGCTTCATGTCCGGGGTCGGCACCCCGACCAGCACCACGGTGCCTGCCAGGTCGCGTGCGTAGAACGCCTGCTTCCACGTCTCGGGCCGGCCGACCGCGTCGATGACGACGTCGGCGCCGTTGCCGTCGGTGAGTTCCTGAATGGTCTCCACCGGGTCGAGCTCTTTGGCGTTGATGGTGTGTGTTGCACCGAACTGGCGGGCCCAGTCCAGCTTCCGGTTGTCGGTGTCGACAGCGATGATCCGCTTGGCACCGACCAGCCGGGCACCGGCGATCGCCGCGTCACCGACGCCGCCGCAACCGATCACGGCGACGGTGTCGTCGCGGTTGATAGCTCCAGTGTTGATCGCGGCGCCCAGCCCCGCCATCACGCCGCAGCCGAGCAGGCCCGCGGCGGCCGGGTCGGCGGCCGGATCGACCTTGGTGCACTGGCCTTCATGTACCAGCGTCTTGTCGGCGAACGCGCCGATGCCGAGCGCCGGGGTCAGCTCGGTGCCGTCGGTCAGCGTCATCTTCTGCTCGGCGTTGAAGGTGTCGAAGCACAGGTGCGGGCGGCCACGCTTGCAGGCACGGCACTGTCCGCACACCGCACGCCAGTTCAGGATGACGAAGTCGCCGGGCTCGACGTTGGTCACTCCTGCGCCGATGGACTCGACGATGCCCGCGGCTTCGTGGCCGAGCAGGAACGGGAACTCGTCGTTGATCCCGCCCTCGCGGTAGGTCAGGTCCGTGTGGCAGACACCGCACGCCTGGATGTCGACGACCACCTCTCCGGGTCCGGGATCGGGGATGACGATGTCCACCACCTCGACCGGTCTGCCCTTCGTCCGTGAGATCACACCGCGCACCGTCTGAGTCATGCCACGACCCTAATATGTCGGCTCGGGCACACTGGCTGTGCCCACTCGACGTCGCTCTCGGAGCCTTCGACGATCCGGGACAGTCGCCGAAGTAGGTATCGACGGATTATTGGATGGGCCTGGCCAAAAGGTCCATCGGGCTGACCTGAGCAGGGCCGTTCAGCGATACTGGGTGTCGATGCTGACCGACACCCAGTCCGATCTACTGTCTGCCGCGCGTATTGCGCACCAGCGGCGGGACTGGTCCGTGAGCTACGAGGCCTTCGAGCTCGCCGGCCGGTACGCACCCCTGCACACCGACGATCTCGAGGCGTTCGCGTTCGCGGCCTGGCGGCTGGGCCACATCAAGGAATCCAGCCGTGCCGCCGAGCGGGTGTTCACCGAGCTGACGCGCAAGGACCCCGCCGCGGCGGCGATGAAGGCCAACGAGCTGGCGCTGGCCTGGCTGGTCCGCGGCGATGTCAACATCGGGCAGGGCTGGATGAACCGGGCCCGCCGACTGCTCGCGGGCGCCGACGAGAGCCCCGCTCACGGCTACCTGTCCTATCTTGATGCGATGGTGGCCGCGGTGTCACAGGACCTCGACTCCCTCGCCATCCATGTGCAGGAACTGCGTGACATAGCCGCTCGGCTCGATGCGCCCGCAGTCAGTGCGCTCGGACTGATCGCCGCCGGCCTCGAGGCGATCCTGCACGCGCGCACCGCCGATGGGTATGCGCTGATCGACGAGGCGATCCTGCCGCTGCTGGCCGATCAGGTGCCCATCGAATGGGCAGGCGACATCTACTGCGTCGTGCTGCATCATTGCCACAAGCTCGCCGACCTTCCGCGGATGCGGTCGTGGACCCAGTCGATGGAGCAGTGGTGCGGCCTGTCCGGATCGGTGCCCTACGGCGGCGTGTGCGACGTGCACCGCCTGCAGGTCCAGGTGGCCTCAAATGATCACGCCGACTACCGCCTTCTCAGTGACCGGCTGGGGCTGGCCAGTCGCGCACTCGCCGAGGTGAACTCCTGGGCGGCCGCCGAAGGGTACTACCAGCTCGGCGAGGTTCGCCGGTTGATGGGGGACTTCGACGGCGCCGCAATGGCATTCGACCAAGCGCGCGTGCTGGGGATGGATCCGCAGCCCGGCGAGGCGCTGTTGGCATGCCGGCGCGGGGACTCGACGGGGGCGTGGACCGGGATCCGGATCGCACTGGCCGGTGGGGACCGACTGGCCCGGGTGCGGCTGTTGCGCGCCGCTGTCGAGATCGCCCTGGGTCGCGACGCCCTCGACGAGGCCGAAACCTATTGCCGTGAGCTGGAAGTCGATGCCAAGGCGTTCGCCACGCCAGGGTTCCTGGCATGGGCCGCGCACGCGCGCGGTGCCGTGGCCGTGCGTGTGGGGAATTACCAGTCCGCGCTGGATTCGTTGCAGATCGCGTTGCGAGAGTACCGGATCCAGCAGTCGCGCTACGAGACCGCCGAGGTCTACGAATGGATGGCGTTGGCGCGGCGCGGACTCGGCGACAACGATGCTGCAGCCGCCGATGCCGCGACCGCCGATGCGATCTACACCCAACTCGGTGTGGAACCTGCGGGCATCTGTGGGGCGCCGTCACCCGGCGGGCTGACCCGGCGCGAAGGTGAGGTGCTGGCCCGAATCGCCCGTGGTGCCACCAACCGGGAGGTCGCCCAGCAGTTGCACCTGTCCGACAAGACCGTCGGCAGGCATCTGGCCAACATCTACGCCAAGCTCGGGGTGTCCACCCGCACCGCGGCGGCCAATTGGGCATTCCAGCACGGTGTGCTCACCGAGAACGACTGATCTGCATCATTTGCACCATGCGCTGACCTGGTAAGACACATGGTCTGCCCGATGCGGTGGCACGCGTTTGAGGCCTAGCGTTGCGCGCATGACAACACTGAACGAGAACCCGGTACGCCCGATCGACACCACCGAGGAGTTCGCCGAACGTATCGTCGGATCCATCGACGCGGCCAGCGTGGCGATCCTGCTGTCCATCGGACACCAGACCAAGCTGTTCGACGTCCTGGCCACCCTGCCCCCGGCCACCAGCACGCAGATCGCCGATGCGGCCGGGCTCAACGAACGCTATGTGCGGGAGTGGCTCGGCGGCATGACCGCAGGCCGGATCGTCGATTACGACGCTGCGGCGCAGACGTTTTCACTGCCGCCGCACCGTTCCGCAGTTCTGACCCGAACCGCAGGAGCGGACAACCTGGCTCGGGTCGCCCAGTTCATCCCGTTGCTCAGCGAGGTGGAGCAGAAGGTGATCCGCTGCTTCCACGACGGTGGCGGACTGTCCTACGCCGAGTACCCGCGCTTCCACACCCTGATGGCCGAAGAAAGCGGCGAGGTCTTCGACGCCGCCCTGATCGACGGCATCCTCCCGATGGCAGGCGGTCTGCCGGAGCGCCTTCGACGCGGCGCCGACGTGGCCGATTTCGGTTGCGGCAGTGGGCATGCCATCAATGTGATGGCAAAGGAGTTCCCGGCCAGCCGGTTCGTCGGCATCGATTTCTCCGATGAGGGGCTGACCGCAGGGACAGCCGAAGCGCGGCAGCTCGGGTTGACCAACGCGACCTTCGAGGCGACCGATGTGGCCGACTATGACGCGGCCGAGGTGTTCGATGTCATCACCGCGTTCGACGCCATCCACGACCAGGCCCACCCGGGACGGGTTCTGCAGAACATCCACCGCGCGCTGCGGCCGGGTGGCACGTTCCTGATGGTCGACATCAAGGCGTCCAGCCGGGTGGAGGACAACGTCGGCGTGCCGTTCGCCGCCTACCTCTACACCGTCTCGACGATGCACTGCATGAGCGTGTCGCTGGGCCTCGACGGGGATGGGCTCGGCACCTGCTGGGGCCGCGAAGTTGCCACGTCGATGCTCGCCGAAGCCGGGTTCGTCGACGTGCAGGTGCATGAGATCGAGTCCGACCCGATCAACTTCTACTACGTGGCCAGGAAATGAGCCGTCGATAGGCTCGTCGGGTGAGCGCACTCGACGTCCTGACTGACTGGCCGGTCCCCGCTGTCGCTGCCGCGGTGGTGGGGCCGTCCGGTGTGCTGGCCCGCCACGGCGACACCGGGCGCCGGTTCCCGCTGGCTTCGGTGACCAAGCCTCTGGTCGCCCGCGCGGCACAGGTCGCCGTCGAGGAGGGTGCCGTGGAACTCGACACCGAAGCCGGGCCGCCGGGTGCGACCGTGCGTCACCTGCTGGCCCACACCGCCGGCTACGAGATGACCTCGTCCAAGGTGATCGCCGCGCCGGGCACCCGCCGGATCTACTCCAACTACGGGTTCACCGCCCTGGCCGAGGCGATCGAGGGGGAGTCGTCGATCGCGTTCACCACCTACCTTGCCGAGTCGGTCCTCGAACCGCTCGGGATGTCCGACACCGCTCTCGACGGTGGGACCGAGGCGGCCGGCTACGGGGCCACGTCCACAGTCGAGGACCTGGTTGCCTTCGCGGGTGACCTGCTGGCCCCGACCACGGTGTCGGAGCCGATGCACGCTGAGGCCACGAGCGTGCAGTTTCCCGGGCTCGACGGTGTGTTGCCGGGTTTCGGCGTTCAGCGGCCCAACGACTGGGGGCTGGGCTTCGAGATCCGAGGCGGCAAATCTCCGCACTGGACCGGCGGCGCGAATTCCGCCGGCACCTTCGGCCATTTCGGCCAGTCCGGGACGTTTCTGTGGGTCGACCCGGACGCCGCTGTTGCGCTCGTCGTCCTGACCGACCGCAAATTCGGCGAGTGGGCGCACTCGGTGATGCCGGCGCTCTCTGATGAAGTCCTAAGAGAGTTTGGGCCGGACTAGCGCAACATGCGTCTCACGAGGCACAATAGTCTCGATAGCCACGCAAACCTACAACTTCATCAGGCCGACTCGCACTACATCGCTTGCTTCTCACCGTTTCACCAGGTCGTTGGGGAAGACGTCCCTCGTGGAACCGAAGGAGCAGGAGATGCGTGCAGCGAACCAGTTCGCCGACGTGACGACGGGCGTGGTGTACATCCACGCTTCGCCCGCGGCGGTATGCCCGCATGTCGAGTGGGCGCTGTCGTCGACCCTCAACGCGAGGGCCAATTTGAAGTGGACGCCGCAACCGGCCATGCCTGGTCAGCTGCGCGCCGTCACGAACTGGGTCGGGCCGGTCGGTACCGGCGGCCAGCTGGCGAACGCGCTGCGCTCGTGGTCCGTCCTTCGCTTCGAGGTCACCGAGGATCCCAGCAGCGGCGTCGACGGTCACCGGTGGTGCCATACCCCGCAGCTCGGGCTGTGGAGCGGTGCGATGAGCGCCAACGGCGACGTGATGGTCGGGGAGATGAGACTTCGGGCGCTGATGGCCTCTGGTGCGGACATGCTGGCCGCCGACCTGGACTCGGTGCTCGGTACCGCATGGGACGAGGCGCTGGAGGCCTACCGTGACGGTGGCACCGGTGCCGAGGTCAGCTGGCTGAGCAGGGGCGTGGGCTGACCTGTGAGCGCTTCGAGCCTCAGCTTCCGGGCCGGAGGATCTTCAATGCACCCGCCACAGCCGACACTTCGACAGGCAGCGGGCACACGTACTCACCGTCGGCGTACGCATTGATGCCCGGCGAATCGACCGTGATCGTGCGAGCACGGGCGGTCCGCACCTCGTCGAGGTCGACGTGCGTGCCCTTGAACACGGTCGGGAAAAGCCGGATCAACCGGCTGCGTGAGGCCGAGACCACCATCGTCGCGTCGAGCTGCCCGTCGCGCGGATCGGCGTTCGGGCAGATCCGCATGCCGCCGCCGTAGCTCTTGGTGTTGCCGAATGCCGCCAGCGTCAGCTCCGTGGCCATTTCCTCTCCGCCGTCGAACGACAACCGAAACGGCAGCAGCCGCAGCTTCGACAATTCGGCCACCATGGCGAGGTTGTAGCGCATCCGACCATGCGGCCAACGCATCCGGTTGGTTCTGTCGGTGACGAGCGAGTCGAAGCCTGCGGCCATCACAGTGCCGAACCACCTGTCGGTACCATCGCCACCCGAGATTCGGCCCAGGTCCACCTCGTCGACGACACCGTCGACGATGATGTCGGCGGCGGCTTCGGGATTCTTGGCGGGGATCCCGAACTCGCGGGCATGGTCGTTTCCGGTGCCCGCCGGGATCAGGCCGAGCGGAATGTCAGTCTGCGCCAGCACTTGAAGCGCCAGCGAGATGATGCCGTCCCCGCCGACGACGACGAGTGCGTCCATCCCGCGCTCGAGGGCGCCCTCGACGAGTTGTCGTGCGTGCGCGGCATCGCGCCCTGCGATGGCGATGACGTCGACGCCGCGCCGGTGCAGTTGGGTGATTGCCCGTTCAGCGGCATGGGATGCGCTGCCATGTCCCGACGCGGGGTTGGTCAGCACCGTGACGCGCGCGGGCTTCATCTATTTTGCTCCTCGCGTCCGCGGATCACGGAATGAGCTTGCCCGGGTTCAGGATTCCAGCCGGATCGAGCGCGGCTTTCACGGCCCTGAGCACCGTCACGCCGAGGTCGCCGATCTCCTCGCGCATCCACGGCCGGTGGTCGGCCCCGACGGCGTGGTGGTGGGTGATGGTGCCGCCGTTGCGGATCATCGCGTCAGACGCGGCCGCTTTGGCCTTGCGCCACTGCTCGATCGGATTTCCGCGCTGGGCGGCGACGACGGTGAAGTACAGCGATGCGCCGGTGGGATACACATGCGAAATGTGGCACAACACCAGTGCCGGTGTCCCCGAATCGGCGAGCGTGTTCGTCAGCGCCTCGGTGACCGCGGTCTTGAGCGTCTGCAGATTGGACCAATTCGTCGCGGTCTCCAGCGTCTCGCACAGTGCCCCCGCCGAGAGCAGGGAATCGCGCAGATAGGGCGCGTTGAAGCGGCCGTGCTCCCACGCCTGTGCCGGCGCTTCACCGAGCGACGTTCCACCCTTGGCCGCCAACAATTCTCGAGTCTCGGCGTGCCTGCTGGCGACGTGCGCCTCGGTGCCCTCGAATACCGTGATGGCCAGGCATCCGCCGGTGATCTGTTGTTCGCCGATGTTGTCGGCGGTGGCGAGGTTGACGCCGGTCTCGGCTTCGTCGGACAGCCGGATCACAGTGGGGCCGGTGCCGGTCTGCACCACCGCGCGCAGCGCGTCGGCGCCGGTGGCGAAATCGGGGAAGGACCACGCCTCATAGCGGGTCGCCTGGGGCACGGGGTGCACGCGTACCCGCACTCGCGTGATGATGCCGAAGGTGCCCTCCGAGCCGATGAGAAGCTGACGCAGGTCCGGGCCTGCCGCAGATTCCGGTGCGCGGCCGACGTCGAGAACACCCGCGGGGGTCACCGCGCGCAGGCCTCTGACCATGTCGTTGAAGCGGCCGTATCCGGCGGAATCCTGCCCCGACGAGCGGGTCGCGGCGAACCCGCCGATGGTGGCGAAGCGGAAACTCTGCGGGAAGTGGCCCAGTGAGAAACCGCGTGCACCGAGCAGGCGCTCGGCCTCGGGGCCGGTGAGGCCTGCGCCCAGCTCGGCCTCCCCCGAGATCTCGTCGAGCGAGTGCAATTCGTCGAGTCGACGCAGATCCAGTGACACCACGGCCTTGAAGTCACCGCGCGTCGGGTCCAGTCCGCCGACCACGCTGGTGCCGCCGCCGAACGGCACCACTGCGATGCTGCGGTCGCCGCAGAAGCGCAGGATCTCGGCCACTTGGTCGTCGCCGCCGGGGACCAGTACCGCGTCCGGCGCATCCTGAATGCCGAAGTCCCTGCGCCGCAACAGGTCCAGGGTCGACTTGCCGCCTGCACGCAGCAGGCGGGCGTGGTCGTCCACGCTCACGTGGGTCGCGCCGACGATCGCGGCAAGGCCGACACGGTCACCGGGTGACAGGGCAGACGGTCGAAGCCGCACCTGTTCGAGGGAGGGTTCGTCGATGCCGCCTGCGTCGATTCCGAGCGCCTGATCGAGCAGCGAGCGGATACCGGGGGACAGCGGTTTGGCCGCGTCGGGGTCGCCCCAGGCGTTCCACTGCATCGGTGGGTCGCTCGGCTGGGCATCGGCGGAAGACATGCGTTACAGTATTACAGATGGTGTCAATCCGTAAATCTGATGCGAGTGTCGACGAGCGAATCCTCGACGCCGCTGCGGCATGCATCCTCGCCTTTGGGGTGGAGCGGACGACCATGACGGAGATCGCGCGCCGCGCCAGGGTCAGCCGGCCGACCATCTACCGCCGCTGGCCCGACATCCGGTGGGTGATCGCCGAGCTGCTGACCATCCGGATCGCGGGCGCGCTGGAAGAGGTGCCGGACCGCGGTGCCGACCGTGAAGCGATGGTGGACCGGGTGGTCGGCATCGCGGAGCATCTGCGCAACGACGAGATCGTGATGTCGGTGATCATCAACGCGCCGAACCTGGCGATGGTCTACATCGCCGAAAGGCTCGGCACCAGCCAGCAGATCATGATCGATGCGCTCGCCGAGGCGATCAAGACGGCGCAGGACGACGGCAGCGTACAGGCGGGCGATCCGCATCAGATGGCGGCCATGTGCCTGCTCATCACCCAGTCGACGATTCAGTCGGCACAGATGGTTTCGGCGATCCTCGACGGCGACGCCCTCAATGCCGAGCTGGCCCGATCCCTGAACGGATATCTGAAACCATGAGTGGCTCAACAGCGTTGAACGCCTCGCGGCGGTCGGCGGAGCTTTCCACGCTCGCCGACGGGGGTGTCATCGACGTGGTCGTCATCGGCGGTGGCATCACCGGCGTGGGTATCGCCCTCGATGCCGTGACCCGTGGCCTGTCGGTCGTGCTGGTCGAGAAGCACGATCTCGCGTTCGGCACCAGCCGGTGGAGCTCGAAGCTCGTGCACGGCGGTCTGCGCTATCTGGCCACCGGCAACGTCGGCATCGCCCGGCGCAGCGCCGTCGAACGCGGAATCCTGATGACCCGCAACGCGCCTCACCTCGTGCACGCGATGCCCCAGCTGGTTCCGCTGCTGCCCACGATGGACAGGGCGTCGCGGGCTCTGGTCCGATTCGGCTTCGCCGCGGGCGACGGTCTGCGCAAGCTTGCGGGCACACCCGCATCAACGCTGCCCAGGTCGCGGCGGATCGATCCGCAGCGGGCGATCGCACTCGGCCCCACCGTGCGCCGCGACGGCTTGGACGGCGCGCTGCTGGCCTACGACGGACAATTGATCGACGACGCGCGGCTGGTCACGGCCGTGGCGCGCACCGCGGCGCAACACGGCGCCAGAATCCTGACCCGCGTGGCGGCCTCCGGCGCGTCGCGCAATGCAGTGACGTTGACCGACACGCTGACCGGGGAGTCGATGCAGGTCTCGGCCCGCGCCGTCGTGAACGCCTCGGGCGTGTGGGCGGGGGAGGTCGACGACTCAATCCGGTTGCGGCCCAGCCGTGGAACGCACCTGGTGTTCGACGCCGCGGCCTTCGGCAATCCCACGGCGGCGCTGACGGTGCCGATTCCCGGCGAGCTCAACCGATTCGTGTTCGCAATGCCCGAACAGCTCGGACGCGTGTACCTCGGGTTGACCGACGAGGACGCGCCGGGTCCCATTCCCGACGTCCCGCAGCCGACTCCGGCCGAGATCACGTTCCTGCTCGACACCGTCAACACCGCACTGGAATCCCCGCTACGTCCCGAGGATGTCATCGGCTCCTACGCAGGTCTGCGGCCGCTGATCGACACGGGTGGTGCGGACGCGAGGAGCAAGAAGGGCGGAAGCAGGACCGCCGACGTGTCGCGGGACCACGCCGTGACCGATTCGCCGTCCGGCGTGATCAGCGTGATCGGCGGCAAGCTCACCGAATACCGGTACATGGCCGAGGACGTGGTCGACCGCGCTGTCGCGCTGCGGGGTCTGACCGCGGGCGTCTGCCGGACGCGTAATCTCCCGCTCGTCGGGGCGCCGTCGAATCCCGTTGCGACACTGCGGTCGTCGCCGACCGAACTGCCAGGATCGTTGGTGGACAGGTATGGCGCGGAAGCGCCGAACGTCATCGCGAGGGCCTCGTGCCGGCGGCCGATCGAGCAGGTCGCCGAGGGTGTCGACGTCACGAGGGCGGAGTTCGAGTACGCGGTGACCCATGAGGGTGCGTTGACGGTCGACGACATCCTCGACCGTCGCACCCGGATCGGGCTGGTCGCCGAAGACCGCGCGAAGGCAGAGTCGACGGCCGCCGAGCTACTGGCCATCACCCGCTGACCAGACACAAAATCGCACGATCCCTATGGGATTCGTGCGATTTTGTGTCTGCTCGCGGGAAGAACCCGCCTACATCACAGCGGGATGTTCTTGTGGCGGCCGCGGCGCGCCGGTGCTTCGGCCAGCGCCTGCGTGAGGACGCTGCGGGTGTGTGGGGGGTCGATCTTCGCGTCCACCACGCCGATCTCGATGGCCGAGTCGACACCGCCCGCGATCCTCTCGTGCTCGATGGCCAACGCCTCGTGCAGGGCTTCGCGCTCGGCGGGATCGGCGGCGGCCAGCTTCTTCTTGTGCAGGATGCCGACCGCGGCCTTGGCACCCATCACGGCGACCTCGGCATCCGGCCACGCGAACACCTTGGTGGCGTTCAGGGATCGCGAGTTCATCGCGATGTAGGCACCGCCGTAGATCTTGCGGGTGACCAGCGTGACGCGGGGCACCGACGACTCACCGAAAGCGTGCAGCAGCTTCGCGCCGCGACGCACCACGCCGCCCCACTCCTGGTCGACACCGGGGAGATAGCCGGGCACGTCGACGATGACGACGAGCGGGATGCCGAAGGCGTCGCACAGCCGGACGAAACGCGCTGACTTCTCGGCGCTTTCGGAGTTCAGGCAGCCGCCGAGGCGCAGCGGGTTGTTCGCGATCACGCCGACGGTGCGTCCGGCCAGCCGGCCGAGACCGACCACGATCGATGGCGCCCAGCGGGCCTGGAACTCCTCGAACGGCACACCGTCGTCCAGCAGTGCCTCTACCAGCGGGTGCACGTCGTAGGCCCGGCGGGCGGACGCGGGCAGCAGCGCCTTGAGGTCGGTGTCACCGGCCTCGGCCTTGGCGCGGTCGAAATGACCCTGCTGGCAGAACAATCCGACCAGGCGGCGGCCACGCTCGTAGGCGTCGAGCTCGTCGTCGGCGACGATGTGGCACACGCCCGACTTCTTGTGGTGCGCCTCGGGGCCGCCGAGGGAGACCATGTCGACGTCCTCACCGGTGACACTGCGGACCACGTCGGGGCCGGTGACGAAAACCTTGCTGTCGGGCGCCATCACGATGACGTCGGTGAGCGCGGGGCCGTACGCGGCGCCACCGGCGGCGAAGCCGACGACGACCGAGATCTGCGGGATGTAACCGGAGGCCCGGATCATCGCCTCGAAGACCAGACCGACCGCGTGCAGCGCTTTGACACCCTCGGCCAGTCGCGCGCCGCCGGAGTGCCAGATGCCGATGATCGGGCTCTGCTCCTCGATCGCGACGTCATAGGCGTTCACGATGTGCTTGCAGCCGTCGACGCCCATGGCGCCGCCCATCACGGTGCCATCGGTGCAGAACGCGATGGTGCGCACGCCGTTGACGGTGCCGGAGGCGGCGAGCACGCCGGAGCGGTCGCGCTCGTGCAGCAAGTCGACCGTGCCATCGTCGAAGAATGTGGCGAGGCGCAACAAGGGATCGCGTGGATCCAGTGATTCGTTGACTTCTTTGGGGGCCATGGTCGTCATTAAGTTCTCCTGCGTCTCAGTACTTGCCGAAGGCGAGTGCGACATTGTGCCCGCCGAATCCGAACGAATTGTTGATGGCGTATTCATAGGTGCCGGGCCGAGGTTCGCCAGCCACGACGTCGAGGTCGATCTCGGGATCCAGGTTCTTCAAGTTCAGTGTGGGCGGAACAACGCCATCCCGCAGCGCCTGAACTGTGAGAATCGACTCCACCGCGCCGACCGCGCCGACGGAATGGCCCAGCGCCGATTTGGGCGCGTAGACGGCGGGGCGGTGGCCAGCCATCGCGTTGTTGATGGCCCGGCCCTCGGCCACGTCACCGACGCTGGTGCCCGTAGCGTGTGCGTTGACATGGTCGATGTCGCTGGGCTTCAGACCCGCCAGCTGGATGGCACGCGTGATCGCATAGCCGGCGCGTTCGCCGTCGGGGTCAGGGGCCACCATGTGGAAGCCGTCCGACGTGATGCTCGCGCCCATCAGCCGGGCCAGGATCCTGGCGCCACGGGCCTTCGCATGGGCTTCGGTCTCGATGACCATCAGAGCGCCCGCCTCGCCGAAGACGAACCCGTCGCGATCCTTGTCGAACGGGCGGCACGCCCCGGCGGGATCGTCGTTGTTGGTCGACATCACGATGCGCATCTGCGCGAAGGCGGCAATCGGCACCGCCTCGATGCGCTGCTCGACGCCACCGCAGATCGCGATGTCAGCTTCTCCGAGCACGATGTTGCGCCAGGCCTGGGCGATACCTTCAGAACCCGACGCACACGCCGAAACCGGTGTCACCACACCGGCTTTGGCGTGCCGCTCCAGCCCGACGACCGCCGAAGGGCCGTTGGGCATGTACATCTGCACAGACAGCGGGGAGACCGAGCGCAGGCCGCGCTCGCGCAGACCGTCGTAGGCGAACACCAATGCCTCGGCGCCGCCGAGTCCGGTCCCGATCGACACCAGGAGCCGTTCGGTGTCCACCTCCGGCGCGCCGGCGTTCTCCCAGACCCGCCGGCCAAGGACCGTCGCCATCTTCTGGACGTAGGACATCCGGCGTTTCTCGACCTTGGTGAGTTCGGGGTCGAACTCCTCGAGCAGATGACCGCCGATCTGCACCGGCAGCTTGAACTGCTCGACAAACGGATCATCCAGCTTGCGGATGCCGCTCTGACCGTCCAGCAGCGACTTCCAGGTAGTTTCGGCGTCGGTGGCGAGACTCGTGGTCATAGCGATACCGGTGACCACGACATCCGGCAGTCCACTACCTGTTGTCGGCGAAGCCATATGTGAGCTGCGCGTCCTTTCTCCGATCAGAGGTTGGTCTCCGCGATCTATCCCGCTCGTGTCGTTCAGTAACGGCCGAACGCCAGTGCCACATTGTGGCCGCCGAATCCGAACGAATTGTTGATGGCGTACCGGTAGTCGCCATATCGAGGCTCACCTGCGACGACATCGAGATCGATCTCGGGATCCGGCGTCTCGTAGTTGAGCGTCGGCGGGATGACGCCGTCGCGCAGCGACAGCACCGTCAGGATCGACTCCAGCGCGCCCACGGCGCCGATGGAGTGACCCAGGGCCGACTTCGGCGCATACACCGCGGCATGCTCCACGCCGGCCACCCGGATGGCGTTGGCCTCGGCGACGTCACCGATCGAGGTCGACGTGGCGTGCGCGTTGACGTGGCTGATGTCCTTGGGGGACAGCCCGGCGGTCTCCATCGCCCGCTTCATCGCGTAGCCGGCCCGCTTGCCGTCGGCCGCAGGCGCCACCATGTGGAACGCGTCCGATGAGATGCCCGCACCCAGCAGCCTGGCCAGCGGCTTCGCGCCGCGAGCCAACGCATGCTCCTCGGTCTCGATGACCATGAGCGCGCCCGCTTCACCGAAGACGAAGCCGTCGCGATTCTTGTCGAACGGCCGCGAGGCGCCTTCCGGATCGTCATTGCGGGTCGACATCGCGCGCATCATCGAGAACGCCGCGATGGGCAGCGCCTCGATGCCGCCTTCGACGCCACCACAGACAGCGATGTCCGCGTCACCCATGACGATCTGACGCCAGGCGTGGGCGATGCCCTCTGAACCCGACGAGCACGCCGACACCGGGGTGATGACCCCGGCGCGGGCGCCCAGTTCCAGGCCGACGACGGCGGCGGCGCCATTAGGCATGACCATCTGCACCGCCAAGGGAGACACCTTGCGGGGGCCACCCTCGTTCATCGCGTCGTACATCTCGACGATCTTCTCGCCGCCACCGAGCCCGGTGCCGATCACGACCGAGAAACGGTCGGGATCGACCTCGGGACGGCCGATGCTGTCCCACAGCTGATTGCCGAGGTACTTCGACATCCGCTGGACATACGACATCCGCCGCAATTCCAGTCGGGTCATGAGGGGATCGAGGGGCTCTTTGAGGTGCCCACCGATCTTGACCGCAAGATCCCACTTCTCGACGAAGTCGTCTTCGAGAACGCGGATGCCGCTTTCGCCTGCCAGCAGACCCTTCCACGTGCTCTCGATGTCAGGTGCGATCGAGGTGGTCGCCGTGACGGCGGTCACGACGACGTTGGGGAAACCGCCGTTAGCAGTGGAAGGTTTGGTCACTTGTCGCCCGTAAGCTGTGCCCGGATGGCGGCGGCGGCCTCGGGGTTCTCTTCCTCGAGCTTCTGGATGTAAGCGACGACGTCACCGACGGTGCGAAGACCGGCGAGGTCTTCGTCGGGGATCTTCACGCCGTACTTGTCCTCGGTCTGCACCGCGATCTCGACCATCGACAGCGAGTCGATGTCCAGGTCGTCGACGAAGGACTTCTCAGGGGTGACCTCGGAGGGTTCGATACCGGTGACCTCTTCGATGATCTCCGCGAGACCGGTGATGATTTCTTCCTGGCTGGCGCCCACAATGGCTCCTTCTATATCTGTTGTTACCGAATTGATGGAACGTACGAGTGTCGAGCTGGTACTTCTCAGCTGGTCGAAGCGCGGAGCGATTCCGCGAGTCCGTCCAGGTCAGCGGGGGATTTAATCGGGTGAGTCGGTGTTCCCTTCAACTCACGTTTGGCGATCCCGGTCAGCGTTCCCGCCGGCGGGAATTCGACGATCGTCGTGACGCCGAGGTCCTTCATCGACGCGGTGCACAGATCCCAGCGCACCGGCCGGGTCATCTGGGCCACCAGTTTGGTCAGCGCGTCAGCGGCCGACGACACGGGCCGTCCGTCGGAGTTGGACAGCAGCGTCGCGGCGGGCTCGGCAGGGTCGATCCGGTCGGCCACGGTGGCGTAACCGTCGAGCGCCGTAGCCATGTACTGGGTGTGGAACGCGCCCGCGGTGGCGAGCGGACGGACCCGGGCGCGGGCCGGGGGATCCTCGGCGAGCTTCTCCAGCGCCGACAGCGCGCCTGCGGCGACGATCTGACCGGCAGCGTTGCGGTTGGCCGCGACCAGATCCAGTGCCTCCAGTCGCGCGAGCACCTCGGTCTCGTCGCCGCCGAGCAACGCCGACATTCCGGTGGGCTCCAGTGCGCAGGCCTTGGCCATCTCCTTGCCGCGGGTCGCTGCCAATGACACGGCCTCGTCCGCGGAGATGACGCCGGCGATCGCGTAGGCGGCGATCTCGCCGACCGAGTGGCCGGCGACGATGGTGGTGTCGATGTCCAGGCCGTCGAGGACACCGCGCGTTATGAGCTCCTCGTAGGCGAGCAGGGTGGCAGCCACGACGAGGGGCTGGGTCACCGCGGTGTCGGTGATCTCCTCAGCTGTTGCGGTGGTGCCGAGCAGGCCCAGGTCGAGTCCGCTGATCTCCGACCACGCCGCGATGCGCTGGGCGGCGCCAGGCAGCTCGAGCCAGTCGGCGAGCATGCCGGGAGTCTGCGAGCCCTGTCCGGGCGCAAGGAATGCGAGCACAGTCTTCTGGGGCACGTCTCTAAGGAAACATTGAGAACCGGGTTTTGTGCGGTGTAAGAGATTATGAACCTTGTCTTATGTTTTTGTAGGTAGTCCACAAAACCGCATGTGATGGGACTGCATCGAGACCTGACCGCAATCTGTTACCTGCCGGACTTCTCCGACATTGTGATGGAGCCGACACCGGTGACCTGCCCAGATCCGACGCTCTGCGGAGCGGGCTGCAGGGCCTGTCGAGAGAGTCTGCCCAGAGATGAGGCGACGCGCAGCACGTACGCGTCGCGTGGAACCGTGGGATCACGGCCGGTGAAATCTGCGATCCGTTTTAGCCGGTAGCGGACGGTATTTGGATGAACGAACAATTTGCGGGCGCACGCCTCGATAGCGCCGCCGGAGTCGAGATAGGCGTCCAGCGTCTCCGTCAGCGCCGGACCGGCGTCCGAGAGGGGCCTCATCACGTCTGCCTCCAGGGCTGCGGCGGCGGTCGAGTCACCGAGAAGGGCCCGCTCGGGGAGAAGTTCGCGCGCCGACACCGGGCGGGGCGCCCCTGCCCAACCAACTACCGCATTCATGCCGGCAATGGCCTCAGTCGCACTGCGGTGTGCGGCGCCCAGCGTCGGGGCCGTCGGCCCGATCACCACGGGACCGTCGGCGAACACCTTCATCAGATCGGAGAGAAAGCGGTCGGTCAGGGTGAGGCCGCCGGACACGACGGCGACCAGCCACGTGCCATGCACATCGGACAGCGCGGCGCGCCCATGATGATTCGCGACCTCGTGTACGTCCTCACCCGCGAACTCCTCACGGTCCGGCCGCGGCGTGCCGACGATCACCGTCGCGGGCGCGGTCGCCTCCCAGTTCAGAGCGGCGGCCTGGGACTGAAGGTCCGGCCCGGTGTCGCCACGGACCACCGCATCGACGAGGTTCGCCTCCATCCTGGTGTCCCACGCGCCGCGGATCTCGGCTTGGTCGGCGTAAGCGCTGGCGGCGGCGAACGCCAGGTCACGGCTGTATCGCAGGATCCCCGCGGTCAGCGCGGTCAGCTGTTCTTCGGAGCGGGCCAGCAGCGGCACCACTTCTTCGAAGAACTCCATCGTGACCCGCACCATCTCGACGGACTGGCGCAGCGCGATCCGCCTGCGCAGATCCTGCGGCACGACTTCGAAGGCCTGCGCTGTGTAGCTGACGTCGCTCTGCGGGTTGCGCATCCACTCGACGAAGTTGACGACCGCGGTCTGGACCACGAGCTGCACGCTGGCCCGCTGCGACGCCTCCATGTCGGCGAAGAACGGCAACCGTTCTTCCATGGCGTGGACCGCCTCGGTGGCGAGCCGTCCCGAGTACTGCTTGAGCCTGCGCAGAGCCGACTCAGGGACGTTCTCCAGCACCTCGACGGTCGACCGCGGCGGGATGAACCGATTGTTGTCGGTCATCCCTAAAAGCTACGCCTGTTTTTGGCGAGACCCTCCAACTATCAGGACACTCCGGGGTCGGACGTCTGCTCCGGTGCGGCCATGACATCGTCGATCTCGTATTTCTTGGCGGCTTCGACCGCCACCGAGATGTCGATATTGCCGTCGCGGGCCAGCCCTTCGAGCACCGCCACGGCGACCGATTCACCGTCGGTGTTGTAGTAGCGCCGCGCGGCGGGCCGGGTGTCGGAGAAACCGAAGCCGTCGGTGCCGAGCGTGATGTACGTGCCGGGCACCCAGGGCCGGATCTGCTCGGGCACGGCCCGCATCCAGTCCGACACCGCCACGACAGGACCGGCAGCGTCGGCCAGCACCTTGGTGATGTAGGGCGTCTCCGCCGGCCGGTCGGGGTGGCGCAGCGCTTCCTTCTCGACGGCCACACCGTCACGGTTGAGCTCACCCCAGCTGGTGACCGACCACACGTCGGCGGCCACGTCCCACTCGTCGGCCAGCAGCTCTGCGGCCTTGAGCGCCGACGGCATGCCGACACCCGAGGTCAGGATCTGCGCGGTGTTCGCCTTCTTCTCCGGAGCCTGCTGGTAGCGGTAGATGCCGCGCAGCAACCCATCGACGTCGAGGCCTTCCGGCTCGGCCGGCTGGACGTAGGGCTCGTTGTAGATCGTCATGTAGAAGTAGATGTTCTCCGAATTCTCGCCGTACATCCGCTGCAGACCGCTCTCGATGATGTACGCGACCTCGAAGGCGAAGGACGGGTCGTAGGCCACGACGGCCGGGTTGGTGGCCGCCAGCAGCAGCGAGTGCCCGTCGGCGTGCTGCAGACCTTCACCGACCAGCGTGGTGCGGCCCGCGGTGGCGCCGAGCACGAACCCGCGTGCCATCTGGTCGGCCGCTGCCCACAGCCCGTCGCCGGTGCGCTGGAACCCGAACATCGAATAGAAGATGTAGATCGGGATCATCGGCTCGTTGTGGGTGGAATACGACGTGCCGACCGCGGTGAACGATGCCGTCGAGCCGGCCTCGTTGATGCCCTCGTGCAGGATCTGGCCGATCTCGCTCTCCTTGTAGGCCAGCATCAACTCGGCATCCACCGCGGTGTACAGCTGGCCGTTGCGGTTGTAGATCTTCAGGCTCGGGAACCACGAGTCCATCCCGAACGTGCGGGCCTCGTCCGGGATGATCGGGACGATCCGCTTGCCGATCTCCTTGTCGCGCAACAGTTCCTTGAAGGTCCGCACGGTGGCCATGGTGGTGGCCACCTCCTGCTTGCCCGACCCCTTCTTCAAAGCCTTGTAGGCATCGCGGCCCGGGAGCGGCAGAACCTTGGTCTTGGTCCGCCGCTCCGGGAGGAATCCGCCGAGCGCGCGGCGCCGGTCGAGCATGTAGCGGATCTCCGGCGTTTCCGGGCCAGGGTGGTAGTACGGCGGCAGGTACGGGTTGTCCTCGAGCTGCTCGTCGCTGATCGGGACGCGCTGGCTGTCGCGGAAGTCCTTGAGGTCTTGCAGCGCAAGCTTTTTCATCTGATGCGTGGCGTTGCGGCCCTCGAAGTGCTTACCGAGCGTGTAGCCCTTGATGGTCTTGGCCAGGATCACGGTGGGCTGGCCCTTGTGCTCCATCGCGGCGTGGTAGGCCGCGTAGACCTTGCGGTAGTCGTGACCGCCGCGTTTGAGGTTCCAGATCTCGCGATCGGTCATCGGCTCCACGAGAGCCTTGGTCCTGGGGTCGCGGCCGAAGAAGTGGTCGCGCACGTAGCCACCGTCGTTGGCCTTGTAGGTCTGGTAGTCGCCGTCGGGCGTCGTGTTCATCAGGTTGACCAGGGCACCGTCCCGGTCAGCGTGCAGCAGGGTGTCCCACTCGCGGCCCCACACGACCTTGATGACGTTCCAGCCCGCGCCGCGGAAGAACGACTCCAGCTCCTGAATGATCTTGCCGTTGCCGCGCACCGGGCCGTCAAGGCGCTGCAGGTTGCAGTTGACGACGAAGGTCAGGTTGTCGAGCCCCTCGTTGGCTGCGACCTGGATGAGGCCGCGGCTCTCCGGCTCGTCCATCTCGCCGTCGCCGAGGAATGCCCATACATGCTGGGCCGAGGTGTCCTTGATGCCGCGGTCGTGCAGGTAGTGGTTGAACCGCGCCTGGTAGATCGCGTTCATCGGGCCCAGGCCCATCGACACCGTCGGGAACTCCCAGAAATCGGGCATCAGCCGGGGGTGTGGATAGGACGGCAGCCCACCGCCGGGGTGGCTGTGTTCCTGGCGGAACCCGTCGAGTTGGTCGGAGGTCAGCCTGCCCTCCAGGAACGCGCGGGCGTAGATGCCGGGGGAGGCGTGGCCCTGGATGAAGATCTGGTCGCCCCCACCGGGGTGCGACTTGCCGCGGAAGAAGTGGTTGAACCCCACCTCGTACAGCGCGGCCGATGAGGCGTACGTCGAAATATGGCCACCCACACCGACTCCCGGTCGCTGCGCGCGGTGCACCATGATGGCGGCGTTCCACCGGATCCACGCGCGATAACGTCGTTCGACGTCCTCGTCGCCGGGAACCACGGCTCCAGTTCGGTGGGGATCGTGTTCACGTAGTCGGTGGAGGTCAGCGCGGGGATCGACACCCGCTGCTCGCTGGCGCGTTCCAGCAGACGCAACATCAGGTAGCGCGCCCGGGCCGGTCCGGACCGTTCGACCAGTTGGTCGAACGACTCAAGCCACTCGCCGGTCTCCTCGGGGTCGATGTCGGGCAGGTACGACGCAACGCCTTCCCGGATGACCCGAACCCGGTCGGGTTCGGCTGTGCTGCTGGAGTTTTGGGCCAGGTCCTGGCGCACGAACTCGGTGGTCAACTTCCGCTCCTTGTTAGGCGGTAAAAGTACGCGTACGCATCGGTTCAGCGGGTTACCTTGCGTTCTGCGCGCGCGGGTCCATCCTTGTCTAATCCTGCCCCATCCGCACTAGCGGGTGTGGGCAGTCGGGAACGGGCAAACGGCCGTCAGAAGCAGGTGATCAAACCGGTAACGTCTGCAGACTGTGCTGATCGGACGGCTGAGCGCCCACCGGGTGCGGCTCGCCGCTTTCGGAGCCGGCACTTCGCAGCGCTGGCGATGATCATCGTCGGATGCACCAGCGTCACCGACGGCGACGCCACGGTGGCCGAGGGCGAGGCGCCGCTGTACCGGGCGTCGGTGACGGCGTCGATCGAGGAGTCCGAGGCCAGCTCCAGCGCCCGCGAGTCCGAACGTCAGGCGTCGATGAGCGTCGAGGCAGTCCGAACCTCGTGTGAGGCGATGAGCTCGAGCAGCGCGGAGGCGATCGGCGCGGTCAACACCTATGTCGACGCGTTCAACAGCAATCCCGCCGAGATCGCCCGGACGGCCGGACCCGCGGTCGACGCGCTGAACCACAGCGCAGACCTGGTCGCCGGAAGCATCTCCGATCCGCTGGCGCCGGAGCTTGCGCGACGCGCTGAACAGCTGGGTCGACGCGGCGCGCGGCGGTTGCGACGGCCATCGCCGGCAAGTATCCGACCGACGAATTCAACACCGCGATCACCCTGCTGAACGACTCCAAGACGACCGCATTGGACCGATGCGACGCGGCATACCGATAAACCTGCCGCTAGATGGCTTGCTGTCTGGCTGCGGCATGCGACGATAGGGACTCGAACGTGACTGAGCGCAAGGTGCGCAAGTCGGCTGAAGGAGGACTGACCGTGGTGTCGGCGGGTGACCCCCCGAACTACGCCCGCTTACTGGGCATCCAAAAAGATCAGGTTGTGCAGGAACTGGGCTGGGACCAGGACAGCGACGACGACATTCGATTCAATATCGAGGACGAGAGCGGCGGTGACCTGCTCGACGAAGACGCCGACGAAGTGGTTGACGTGGTGTTGCTGTGGTGGCGCGACGGCGACGGCGATCTCGTCGACACGTTGATGGACGCCATCACCCCGCTCGCCGAGGAAGGCGTCGATCTGGGTTGCGACACCCAAGACGGGCAAGCCAGGACACGTGCAGCCTGCCGAGATCGCGGAGTCGGCACCGACTGCGGGGCTGATGCAGACGTCGTCGGCCAACCTCGGAGACTGGATCGCCAGCCGGCTCGTGCAGCCGAAGGCCAAAGCGATCACCAAGCAGCGATGAGCGCTTGCTGCTGTCGGCGAGGTCGCACCGGACTTCACGCTGAAGGACCAGAACAACCAGCCGGTGTCGCTCGGCGAGTTTCCGTGGCGCCAAGGACGTGTGCTGGTGTTCTTCCCGTTGGCGTTCACCGGCATCTGCCAGCGTGAGCTCGACGAGATCCGGGATCACATCGCCGATTTCGTCAATGACGAACGGCGACGCTGACGATCTCGGTGGGGCCGTCGCCGACCCACAAAGTGTGGGCCACCCAGCGGGGGTTCACGTTCCCGGTGCTGTCGGATTTCTGGCCGCACGGCGCGGTCAGCCAGGCCTACGGCGTGTTCAACGACGACTCCGGGTTCGCGAATCGGGGCACGTTCGTCGTGGACCGTCGGGGGTGGTCCGGTTCGCCGAATGCAAGCAGCCGGGCGAGGCGCGTGATCAGGCGGTCTGGACTAGGCGCTGGCCGCATGCGGCCGGTAGCTAGCCCGCCGAGCGTGAAGTTGTTGCACGTTTCGCCGATTTCGCGTGCACACGCTCGTAGGGCTCGAGATTTCCGGTTGCGGCGTCATCGCCGTGTAGCCTGCCCGGGATCGGGCGCGTAGCTCAGGGGTAGAGCTCTGGTTTTACACACCAGCGGTCGGCGGTTCGAAACCGTCCGCGCCCACCACGACAGCGACCTCGTTGCGCCTGCGGAACGGCAGGGTCCACGGTGGATCGTAGAACCAGGCGACGGGTTCGCCCGTCGGCTGAAATTCGCTGGCGCTCAGCGTTTTGAGCAGTTCGTCGGATTTCGCCGCGACAGCCGCTGGGCTGCGGTCCCCGGTGAAGCGCAGCACCGCATACGTCTCACCCGGCACCTCGACCAGCTCGACCCGCTCGTCGTCGGGTTCGGGCAGTAGTTCCATCGACCACTTCGACGGCATGAAGAACCGGATCACCGAGTCGCCCCCGGCGCCGCGGGACTGGGCGACAGGCGCGGTCATGGCGATCTTCTCGCTCTGTTGAGCCACCGGCGCCGTCATCGCGATCTTGGTCTGGCGATGATTGCCGCCGAAGATGTAGCCGGCGATGCGGCGGAAACCGGTGTTGCGCGCCTCGTTCTCATCGCCGGTGACGACCGTCTGCGCCGCGATTCGCGGCCCGTAGCGACGGATCTCGATGTCGCCGACGGACGCCTCGCGCACATACATCGGTTCCTCGGTACCCGTGCGGATACCGACCAACGCGCCGACGCCCCCGACGATCTGCGTCGCAGTGTCGATGATCTTGGTGGACATGTCGCTAGGCATACCCAGTCCCTGGCGCGGTATATCGGACGCAACTGTGACGCTTGCCAGGCTGCTACACGACGTGGCGAACGCGCGCTACAACGGATAGCCGTCAGCGACGGGCGGCCTCCTCGGCGAGTTGAACCCGGGAACCGAGACCCAGTTTGGCGTAGATGTGCGTCAGGTGTGCCTGAACCGTGCGGGTGAGATGAACAGCGTGTCGCCACTTCCTTGTTTCGAGGCCGACACTGACGAGCCGCACGACGTCGAGTTCGGCGCGGGTGATCGGTGGTCGCGATCGCGTCCGCGAACACCCTCTGCACGTCGGCCCACGTCGGGCAGTCCCACGGTGCGATGGACCGCGCCGGTGACTGTGTGGCGATCCCGCTGATCAATGGGTGACTATGCGGCTCAACGAAACCCGGCGCCAGCGCGGCCGCCCCGGTGTCCACGACTCGGCGCCGGGCAGGGCGGACCGGCAGTCTCGACAGGTGCCCACCGCGACGATCCTGCCCTCGGACACCGCGACCGTCTCCGCGCGCGCAGCTTTCTCGTTCATGGTGATGATGGTTGCTGCGGTCAGGAGCAGGTCGCCCATCCGCACAGTCTGGCGTCCGAACCTCGCGGCACCGGGCAGATCGACCTGTGAGACGCTCCCGGGGTGTTCGCGCGTGGAGTAGGTATCGCCGCAGGTGTCGTGGTCGACTTCGTGTTCGGCGACCCCCGGCGCGGTCACCCGGTGGCGCTGTTCGGCAGTGGCGCCGCGGCTTTCGAGCGGCGTACCTACTCCGACGACGTGCAGGCAGGCGTCGTGCACACCGCCGGACTACTGATCGCGCTCGGCGTCTTGACGGCACTGGTGGAGCGGGCGGGACGTCGCCGCGGCGCCGTGGCCGAGGCGGCGTGTGTGGCGTGGCGACGTTCATCGCGGCGGGCGGGACGACGCTGTGCCGCACCGGGGGGCAGATGGTGTGCCTGCTGCAGGACGGGGATGTCGAGGGCGCCCGCCGATTGCTGCCGTCGCTGTGCGGGCGGGATCCGTCGGTACTCGACGCGCCCGGCCTGACCCGCGCAGCGCTGGAGTCGATCGCCGAGAACACCTCCGATGCCCAGATCGGCCCGCTGTTGTGGGCCGCGGTCGGCGGGACCCCTGCGGTGCTGGTGTATCGGGCAGCGAACACCCTCGACGCCATGATCGGCAACAAGTCGTCGCGCTATGCCCGGTTCGGTTGGGCGGCAGCTCGATTCGACGATCTGGTCAACCTGGCCCCGGCCCGCCTGACGGGTGCGGCGGTCGTGGTGTGTGCTCCGCTGGTGGGCGGGTCGGCTGTGCAGGCATGGCGGGCATGGCGGCGTGACGCCGGGAAGCACCCAAGCCCGAACGCAGGCGTCGCGGAGGCGTCGTTTGCCGGTGCGCTGGGCGTGCGGCTCGGTGGACCCACGCAGTACGCCCACGAGCTGGAGATCCGTCCGACCCTCGGTGACGGGCGGATCCCCGACGTCGAGGATCTGGCGCGCGCGGTCCGGTTGTCGCGTGCGGTGCAGATGCTCGCCGCGGCGGTGGCCGTCAGCGTCGCTTGCCGTAGCGGTCGGCGAGCTTCTGCTCGGTGGTGACCGGTGCGGCGGGCCCATCCGCGCTCTGGCGGGCGGCAGCAGCATCGGCCACGGCCTTCTCGCGGCGGCGCACCCGAATCTCGGAGAACACGAAGTAGCCGACGCCGATCGGCGCGATGATGCCGAACGCGATCCACTGGATGCCGTAGGACAGAAACGGCCCTGCGTCGAGATGGGGGAGCGGAATGGCGCCGAGCCCGCCCGGCTGGTCGTCGACGAGCTGCAGGTAGGAACCCGCCAGCGGAACGCCGGTGAGCGCGGAGATCTGGTCGATGTTGATCGAGTACACCTGCTGAATGCCATCGGTTTCGAACGGCGCCTTGTCCCCGGCGAGTCCCTCGGAGTCGCGCAGTCGCGCCGTGATCGTCACCGTGCCGGCCGGGGGTGCGTCGAAGTCAGGCACCTTCGAGCCTGCGACGGGACGCACGTAGCCACGGTCGACGAGCACCGTCGGACCGCCGTCCACCCGGAACGGAACCAGCACCTCGAAGGCCGGGTCGCCGTCGATGAGCCGCAAGCGCGCGAGCACCTGCCCTTCGGGAAGATAACGCCCGGTCGCCGTCACCTGCTGCCACTGTTCCTCAGGTGCCGACGAATCCTGCTGGGGCAGAACCGTTGTCAACGGCACGGGGGCAGCGTCCAACGACCGGGAGATCTGCGAGTTCTCGCGCGAGGTCTTGGTGTTCTTGCCCAGTTGCCAGGGGGCCAGCACGGTGAAACACAGATAGGCGAAGGCGAACACCACGACGAACAACGCCAGCCACTGTGGCCGCAGCAGAAAGGCCCAGCGCCGCATCGTCAGCTCACCCGTTCCCTGCCGGCCAGCCGCTCGTCGACCCAGCCGTGCAGGCCGGGCAGCGCTGCGTCGATCACCGTGAACACGTCCTCGAAGTCGTCCTGCGTCCCGTAGTAAGGATCCTCGACATCGAGCACGTGCGCGCCCATTCGGGGATCGAAGGAGCGCAGCATCCGCAGCCGTTCGGTGGGCACGCCCTCGTGCTGCAGCATGCGCAGATGGTTGCGGCCCAGCGCGACGACGAGGTCGGCGGAGAGGTGGTCGTCGTTCATCTGGGCGGCGCGGTGCGCCGTCGGGTAGCCGTGCTCACGCAACACGTGATTCGCGCGGCGGTCCGCCGGTTCACCCTCGTGCCAGTGGCCGGTACCCGCGCTGGTGACCCTGACGACGTCGGACAGCCCGCGTTCGCTGATCTGGTGGGCGAACATCTTCTCCGCCATCGGGCTTCGGCAGATGTTGCCGGAGCAGATGAAGGTGACGTGCAACAGCTCAGACACCCAGCACCTCACGCAGGTCGTCGACGCTGGCCACGTGTGTGAGCGCACCGCTGTCGCCGTCGGTGAAGTCGCGTTGGCCGTAGCCCCATCCGACGACGATGGTGCCGATCCCGTGTGCGGCGGCGCCCTCGACGTCGTGCGAACGATCTCCGATCATCACGACCCGGTCCGGCACCGGCGCCAGCTGGCGCAACGCGTGGGCGACGACGTCGGACTTCGCTGAGCGGGCGCCGTCGGGGCTGGCACCGGCGACGACCTCGAAGGACGAGTCCAGGCCGAAGTGGGCCAGGATCCGCTGCGCGGTGGGTTCGGCCTTGGACGTGGCCACCGCGAGCCGCACACCGGCGACCTGCAGATCTGCCAGCAGCGCCGGGATACCGGCGAACGGACGGTTCATCGACCAGCCGCGGCTGGTGTAATCGGCCCGGTAGGCGGCTATCGCGGCGTCCGCGCAGTCCCCGAGACCCATTTCCTGCAGTGTGACGTGCATGGGCGGTCCGACGATCCGGCTGACCAGGTCGCCGTCCGGGACAGTGGCGCCGACGGCCTGCAGTGCGTGGCGGAAGCTGGCGACGATGCCCTCGGCCGAATCGGTCAGGGTGCCGTCGAGATCGAAGATCACCAGATCGCCGCGGCCCACCGGGGCGACGTCGCGGGTGCTGTCCAGCATGTCTGTCACATGCCCATTGTCCCTGAGACGCGTCGGTGGGCGCCGCTCGGTTCAGGGTCCTTGCCCAACCTGCCGGTTTGCGCGCACTACTGTCGTGCTGTGGCAGATCAGAGCAACGCGGCGGGCGCGGTGATGCGATGACGGTCCGACTGGCCGACATCATCGATGTGCTCGAGGCTGCGTATCCGCCACGCCTGGCGCAAAGCTGGGATTCGGTGGGGCTGGTCTGCGGTGATCCGTCGGAACCCGTGCAATCCGTGACGGTCGCCGTCGACGCCACCGCAGAGGTGGCTGCCCAGGTGCCCGACCGTGGGCTGTTGCTCGCGCATCATCCGCTGCTGCTGCGCGGCGTCGACACGGTGTCCGTCGGCACCGCCAAGGGCGCGCTGATCCATTCGCTGATCCGGAGCGGACGTGCGCTGTTCACGGCACACACCAATGCCGACAGCGCGTCGCCGGGGGTGTCCGACGCGCTCGCGGAGCTGCTGGGCCTTCAGGTGACCGACGTGCTGTCGCCCGTCCCGGCGGGCCCGGCGCTGGACAAGTGGGTGTTGTTCGTCCCTGCCGAGAACTCCGAGGCTGTGCGGTCGGCGATGTTCGCGGCAGGCGCAGGCCAGATCGGCGACTACTCACAGTGCAGTTGGAGTGTGCCGGGCACCGGACAGTTCCTGCCCGGCGAGGGGGCGGACCCCGCGATCGGCGCGGCGGGCACCGTGGAGCACGTCGCGGAGGACCGGGTGGAGATGGTCGCCCCCGTGGCGCGGCGCGCTGCGGTGCTCACGGGACTGCGCGCTGCCCATCCGTACGAGGAACCCGCGTTCGACATCCTGGCGATGCAGACCCCGCCCGGTGACGTCGGCCTCGGGCGCATCGCGACGCTGCCGCGTCCGGAACCGCTGTCGGCGTTCGTGTCTCGCGTGCGCGACACTCTGCCAACGACCTCGTGGGGGGTGCGTGCATCCGGGGACCCGGCGGCGACGGTCTCCCGTGTCGCGGTCTGTGGGGGCGCCGGTGATTCGCTGCTTGCCGAGGTCGCCGCGTCGGGAGTGCAGGCCTACGTCACCTCCGATCTGCGTCACCACCCCGCCGATGAACACCGCAGGACGTCGGACGTCGCGCTGATCGACGTCGCCCACTGGGCCAGTGAGTTCCCGTGGTGCAATCAAGCCGCAGCGTTGTTGCGCAACCACTTCGGTGCGTCGTTACCGGTCACGGTGTCCGATGTACGTACAGATCCATGGAATGTCGAGGGATGTTGACATGAAAGCTGATGTTTTCCAACAACATTTGCTGCTCCAGCTGGCCGAGTTGGACGCCGAGGTCAGCCGGGCCGAGCATCGGACGAAGAACCTTCCCGAGCAGAAGGCGGTGGAGGAGGTCCAGGCCTTCCACCGCGAGGCCAACGACCGGCTGGCCGCGCTGCGGCTCGCGCTGGCCGACATCGATGCCCAGGTCGCGAAGTATGAGACCGAGATCGACGGCGTGCGTCAGCGGGAGGACCGCGACCGCGCGCTGCTGGCCGGTGGCACGGTCGACCCCAAGCAGCTCAACGACCTGCAGCACGAACTCGACACCCTGCTGCGGCGGCAGTCCAGCCTGGAGGACTCCGAACTGGAGGCCATGGAGCGGCGCGAGGAGCTGACCGCCGACCAGGAGCGTGAACTGGCGGGCCTCGAGGAACTGCAGGGCGCACTGGCCGACGCCCAGCGCGCGTGCGACGACGCCCGCGGTGAGCTGACTCAGCTCATCGAGAAGTCCGTGGCCCGGCGTGCCGAACTGATCGCAGGCATCGCCGAGGGGCTGGTGACGCTCTACGAGCGCCAGCGGACCCGCGCAGGTGTGGGGGCCGGCCAGTTGCAGGGCCGTCGGTGCGGAGCGTGCCGGATCGAGATCGACAAAGGCGAACTCGCGCGAATCGCCGCTGCACCCGACGACGAGGTGTTGCGGTGCCCCGAGTGTTCGGCGATCCTGTTGCGTGTCAGCGGTTTCCGGGCGTGAGGGTGCGCGTCGAGGCCGACGGTGGTTCCCGTGGCAATCCGGGGCCGGCGGGTTATGGCGCGGTGGTGTGGTCACCGGACCGCAATTCGGTGCTCGCTGAATCCAAGTCGGCGATCGGCCGCGCGACCAACAACGTCGCCGAGTACCGGGGTTTGATCGCAGGACTGGAGGCCGCGGAAGAGGTCGGCGCCACCGACGTCGAGGTCTTCATGGACTCCAAACTTGTGGTGGAGCAGATGTCCGGCCGCTGGCGCGTCAAGCATCCCGACCTGGCGCCGCTGCATCAGCAGGCCGGCAATCTCGCCCGAAAGTTTCACCGCGTCACCTACGCGTGGATTCCGCGCGCCGAGAACAGCCACGCCGACCGGCTCGCGAACGAAGCGATGGATGCCGCTACCGAGGGTGTGGTGGCTGAAATATCTTCTCCAAGAACTGAAGTCGTCACCAATCCGGCCGGCTGGACGGGAGCCGAAGGGCAGCCCACCAGGTTGCTGTTGCTGCGACACGGGCAGACGGAACTGTCGGTACAGCGCCGTTACTCGGGACGCGGCAACCCCGAACTGACCGAGCTCGGGACTCAGCAGGCGGCTGCGGCCGCGAACTACCTCGGGCGGAAGGGCGGCGTCGACGCCGTGATCTCTTCGCCTCTGCAGCGTGCTCATGACACGGCGGCCGCGGCGGCCAAGGCGCTGGGCTTGGACGTGAGTGTCGACGACGACGTGATCGAGACGGACTTCGGTCGGTGGGAAGGGCTGACGTTCCTTGAGGCGTCAGAACGCGACCCGGAGCTACACCGGCGCTGGCTGCGCGACACCTCGGTGCCGCCACCGGATGGGGAGAGCTTCGACGCTGTCGGGACGCGAGTGCTCAGGGCGCAGCAACGGATCCTTGCCGAGTATGCGGGCAAGACCGTGCTGGTGGTCTCGCATGTGACGCCGATCAAGACACTGCTGCGAATGGCACTCGACGCGGGGCCGACGATCCTGTACCGGTTGCACCTGGATCTCGCCTCGCTGTCGATCGCCGAGTTCTATCCGGACGGGGCGGCATCGGTGCGGCTGGTCAACCTGACCGCCTATCTCTGATCCGTGTGCAGGTGCACCCGTTCGCCGTGTAGCCCGAAGAGCGCAAGTGCCTCCACCGGCCCGTCCACGACGCCGAACCAGTGCGGGGTCCACGTCGAGAATTCCACGGCCTCACCGGGTTTGATGGTGAAGTCGCGGTCGCCAAGCAGCAGGCGCAGCTGACCCGACAGCACGTACATCCAGTCGTGGCCCTCGTGCACGGGAAGCTCGTCCGGCGGCGTCTTCCTCCTGGCGCTGATGCGGATCTTGTAGGCGTGCAGCCCACCGGCCGGGCCCTGGCCGGTCAGCGGCCAGAACGTGATCAGGTTGTGCGTGTGGGAGTTTCCCCGGACGCGGGGGTCCTCGATCTCGGGTGCACGAAGCAACTCGTCGGTGCTCACCGACAGAGCGCCTGCCAGTCGGGGCAGGTGATCGAGTGCCAGCCGGCGCTTACCGGATTCCAGGCGGCTCAGCGTCGAGATGTCGATGTTGGATCGAGTGGCGACGTCTTCGAGGGTCATGCCGCGCTGCAGACGTAGATCCCGGAGCCGGCGTCGCACCCGGGCGTCGACCCCCTCATCGTCCTCGTTTGCCTTCATGGCAAATGAGCTTGGCATGTCGAACGGTGTGCAGGCAAGGTGGTGTCATGGACGAAGATCTGGGATTGCGTGATCGTCGGCGGCGGTGCCGCCGGGCTCAGCGCCGCACTCGTTCTCGGTAGGGCGCGGCGGCATGCGCTCGTGGTGGACGCAGGCGCGCAGAGCAACCTCGCCGCGCACGGCATCGGCGGGCTGCTGGGGTTCGACGGCGTTCCGCCCGCGCGGCTGTACGCGCAGGGCCGCCGCGAGCTGGGCAGTTATCCGAGCGTCGAGATCCGTGACGGCGAGGTGATCGCGGGAACGACATCCGATGGCGGTTTCGCTCTGGAACTGGCGGACGGCGGCGTGGTGCAGACGCGGCGGGTTCTGCTGGCGATGGGCATGCGATATGAGTCGCCTGCTGTGCCCGGGCTGGCCGGGCTGTGGGGGAGTTCGGTATTCCACTGCCCGTTCTGCCACGGCTGGGAGGTGCGCGACCAGCCGCTGGCGGTGCTGGCGAACGGCGAACGCGCCGTGCACATGGCGATGATGCTGCGCGGCTGGAGCGACGACATCGTGCTGCTGACCAACGGGCCTGCGGATTTCACCGATGAGCACCGACGGCGCCTGGCCGACGCCGGCGTGACGATAGATGAGCGGGTGGTGGCCGAACTGTCCTCGCCGGATGGGGAATTGGCAGCTGTGGTGTTCACCGACGGCACGAGTCTTGCGCGCCGCGGGCTGCTGGTCGCCAGCACACTGCATCAACGCTCGGCTCTGGCGACCATGCTGGGCGTCGAATTCGCTGCGGCAGGACCGGTTTCGGTGGAGCCGATCGATATCGACGCCCTGTACCGGACGTCGGTGCCCGGCGTGTTCGCCGCAGGTGACGTGTGCGTACAGATGCCGCAGGTCGCCGCCGCGATCGCGGCCGGTTCGGCGGCAGCAACATCGGTGGTAGCGAGCTTTCTGGAGGCGAAGTGACGACACCTGAGGTGAAACAACATTGGGAAGAACGGTACGGCGAGCGTGACCGGATCTGGAGCGGGCGGGTCAATCGGTGGCTCGCCGAGGTCGCTGAACCGCTGACACCCGGCCGGGCACTGGACCTCGGTTGCGGTGAGGGCGGGGACACGATGTGGCTGGCCGAGCACGGCTGGCAGGTCGTCGGCGTCGACATCTCCGAGACCGCGTTGGGGCGAGCCGCCGCGGAAACTGCCGTGCGCGGGCTGTCCGAGCGCATCGAGTTGCGGCAGATGGATCTGTCGGAGTCGTTGCCGGAGGGCACCTTCGACCTCATCTCGGCGCAGTTCCTGCAATCGCTTGTGCACCTGGACCGGGAGCGGATCTTCGCGGCCGCGGCGAGAGCTGTTGCGCCGGGTGGGGTGTTGGTCGTCGTGGATCACGGCGCAGCGCCGCCATGGGCGAAGCACGTTCACGATCACGTGTTCCCTGGCGTCGAGGAGGTGCTCGGCACGATCGACCACGGCGAGGGACAGTGGGAGCAACTGCGCGTCGAGGCGGTGGAACGTGAGGCCATCGGACCGGAGGGAGAGGCCGGTGTGCTCCTCGACAACCTGATCGTGTTGCGCCGGTTGAGCGCCGGCTGAGCGTCAGTCCGGGTAGGCGGGGAGGCGGACCTGGTCCGCCGCGGTGGTGACGAGTCGTTTGCCGACCAGGCCGATCGCGGCCTGGGCGGGGCGGCTGCCGATGACCCGGGCGCCCGCGTGCAGGGCGCGGATAGCGGCTCGGGTGCGGGGGTTGGCGCGGCGCAGGACGCTCATGCGCACCGGCGGGGTGGCGTCGATGATCTGGGAGCGCATGAAGTGCTCGTAGCGGATGAGCGCGGTGCGCGCGTCGTCGGTGCGGCACAGCTCACCGGCCAGGACATAGGCGCCGATCAGCGCCAGGCTGGTGCCGACGCCGCCGAAGGTCGCGTTGCAGAACGCGGCGTCGCCGAGCAGAGCGATGCGGCCCTTGCTCCACGTGGGAGTGCTCACCTGGCCGACAGCGGAGAAGTACAGCGGAGCGCCGTTGTCGAGTTCGGCGAGCACGCGAGGGGCGGCGCCACCCACGTCGGCGAACGTCCGGCGCAGAATGTCGATCTGGTCGACGGTGCGCAGGTCCTGCAGGCCGCGCACATCGGCGATGAAGGTCAGGATCGCCCGGGTGGTACCGAGGTTGTCAGGTCGCAGGTGAACGGCGAGGGAGCCAGGCGCGTGCTGCCAGTTCCACCACCGGTCATCGGAGTCTTGTCGGGCAATGGTGACGTAGGCGAAGTACATGCCCAGATCGCTGACGTCGACCGAGGTGACATAGCTGCGTGACCGTGAACGTAACCCCTCGGCGATGACAACGAGATCAGCAGCGATGTCCGTGCCGTCGGTCAGGGCCACGCCGACGTGTCCGCCGTGGTCGGTGAGATCGGCGATCTCGGTATCGAATCGGTAGTCGGTGCGCTCGCGGGTGTGCTCGAGCAGGATACGAGACAGTTCACCGCGCAGAATCTCGAATTCCGCTGTCGGGCCGTCGATCTCTCCGGGCGCGTTCTTGGGGAACGACGCCGTCGGTGAGCCGTCCTCGTCGAGGAAGCGCATCCCGACCTCGCCGGTGTTGGCGGCGCGAAGGTCCTCCTCGATGCCCATCCGCCTGGCGACCTCGCGCGCGGCGCCGCGTACGTCGATGTTCTGCCCCTCGTCGCGTCGCTCGGGGTATCGCTCGACGACTGTGGTCTGCCAACCTCGGGCGGCGAGTTGATGGGCCACTGCGGGTCCGGCGATGCCGGCCCCCGAGATGACGGCGTGGGGGCTCATGTGCATCTTCCTTGTCGCGAGGCTGTGACGCCCCGTAGTTCGAGGAAGTTGCCCGCACGGAGGCGATGTCAAACATCGCCTCCGCCATCACCGCCCTGGTCGAACGTCAGCGCGCTCGGCGGCGCCGTGTCCTCCTAGCCGAATGTGGCTGGGATATCGGCTAATTGGGTGAGTCGCACACTGTTGCCGGACGGATCACGGAATCCACAGTCGATGCCGTAGGGCATCTCGTGCGGTTCCTCCGTGAACTCCACGCCGCGCGCCCTCAGCTCTTCGTAGCTGGCGCGGCAGTCATGCGTGGTCAGGAAGACGGTGCCGGCGAAGCCCTTCGCGGTGAGATCGAGGACCTGCCGCTTGGTGCGCTCGTCCATCACGGGTTCGCCCGGTACTGCCATCAGCACGATGGAGACGTCGTCCTGGCCGGGTGGCCCGACCGTCAACCAGCGGAAGATGCCGTCGACGTCGGGCAGTGAAACATCCTGGCGCACTTCCATACCGACCTTCTCGGTCCAGTACTTCAGTGCGATTTCCTGGTCGTGGACCCAGAGGTGGGCCGATGCGATCTTGATCATGGACCCGACGTTACGACGCGTAGATCAACCCGTCTTCTCCCCGTGTGCTGTCTTGGTGACGCGGCTGTGTGCCGTCGGGCGGGTGTCGCGGCCCAGGATGCAGCTCGGAATCCGAGCATTGGCCGCCGCAGGCGGCATCGATGCGCGGTATGCCGCAGGTGGCAAGCCATAGGCGCGGGCGAAGCTGGTGGTGAACGAGCCGAGGCTCTGCAGACCGACCATCACGCAGATGTCGGCCACCGACCTGTCGGTGTGACGCAAGAGCGACGCGGCCCGCTCCAGTCGGCGCGTTTGCAGGTACGCCCGCGGTGATTCGCCGAAGCACTTCGTGAACATCCGGCTGAAGTGGGCCCGGGACAGCCCGGCTGCCGCCGCCAGATCGTCGACCGTGATCGGCTCCGAGTACCGGGCATCGACGAGATCCTTGGCCCGCATCAGATAGCGGGCGGGGGGAGCCTGCGCCATGGTTCCATTATGAGCCCCCCGCCGGGCACGGCGTTCATTACCGGAATCGGCACCGAACCATTACCTTATTAGGGCGGATGAGCTGGCTGGGCGGCCGCGGCACGAAGGTGTCGAGGAAAGTCCGGACTTCACAGAGCAGGGTGATTGCTAACCGCAATCCGAGGTGACTCGCGGGAAAGTGCCACAGAAAACAGACCGCCACCACTGCGCTCCAAGCCTTCGGGCCCAAGGGCGCTCTGGAGGTAAGGGTGAAAAGGTGCGGTAAGAGCGCACCAGCGCTCCGGGTGACCGGAGTGGCTAGGCAAACCCCACCCGAAGCAAGGCCAAGAAGGCCGCAACCTGGTTGCGGCCGCGCAGGCGTTCGAGGGCTGCTCGCCCGAGCCTGCGGGTGGGCTGCTCGAGGCACCCGGCAACGGTGTGTCCAGATGGATGGTCGCCGCTTCGCTGCCAGAGATGGCGGCGAGGAACAGAATCCGGCTTACAGGCCGGCTCATCCGCCCCCTCGGAACCCGTCAGGACTTGCCGACGGATTTGTCGAGTTTCTTCAGCGCGTCCTCGATCTGCTCCTCGCATCGCTGCGCGAGATCATCTTCCTGCTGGTACAGGAGTCCGTAGGTGAAGGTGTCCTCGCCGGCGGTGTAGGCCACCTCGGCCTGCCGGCTCAGGTGGGCCCGGCTGACCACGCTGTCCTGGTGATCGCCCAGCAGCGACTGGATCGCCTTCGCCCGGTCCGCCACCTTGGACTCACCCGTCGCCGCGGCGGTGTAGCGAAGCTGCTTGGCACGCTTGCGTATCCGGTGCAGTGCTTCGTCGGGGTCGACCTCGGGATCCGCGGCGGCGGTGCGGGCCGCCTTGGCGGCCTTGCGGACCCTCTTGTAAGCGGAGTCGATCGTCAGCTCCGTAGGTTCCTCGCCAGGGGCGACCGGAGGCGGCTCGGTGGCGACGAGCGTTTCGAGTGCGTCGAGCAGCCGGAAGTACCGCTGCGAGCGCATCGCCGTCAGTGACCGCCTCCAGCCCGTCTCGTATCGCTTCTTGGCGCCCTCGACAAGCCGTTCCCGCACCGGCCCACGCAGGTTCCTCGGGCAGTTGTCCAGTGCATCCTCGTAGCGCTCGGCCAGCACCTCCGCGTCACGCGCGATGCCAAGGACAGCGGCGAGTTCGCGCAGCTCGTCAAGGATCCACTCGTGGTCGGCGAGGTCGAACGAGTCCTCCGAGGACTGCAGCAGGCTGCGGATCTTGCGGGTCGTCACCCGCATCTGGTGCACCGAATCCCACGCGTCGGACCGGACGGCACGATCCCACTCCACGAGTTCGCCGATGTGTTGGGACACCGCGCGCCGCACCGCATCCGTCGGAGCGGGGGCCTCGTCATCGCCCGCTGTGTCGGATCCGCTCGTGGCCAGCACGCGAGCCAGCTTCGACCCGCTCCCGGCCGGCAACGCCCCCGCGTCCAGCAGGCGGTTGGTCAGCCGGTCGAACACGTCCGTCCCGGTACCGGGTGCAGCTCGAGCTCCCATTCGCGCCACGTCTGCTCGTCACCGCCCACTGCACTCGCGGTCACCTGGTCGTCGCAGAATTCGGCCACCGCAGACCCGTCGGGCCCGTACAGCCTCTCGACGGTCCTGAGCGGTGTCGATGCGCGCGACCGGTGCCAGCGGGCGGTCACGCACGATCGCCAGCACCACGTCCCGCAGACTGTCCGGCACCGTCGGCTGCTCGGGCGATTCGTCCTCGGAGAGCGGCGCGTGCACCTCGGTGCGGGTATCCGTGCCCGCAGGCAGTTTCAGATGCCACCCTGCGTCGGTCCCGCCGGTGCGGCGACGCAACGTGATCCGATGGCCTGCGAGGTCATGTGCGGGGGTGTCGAAGTACACAGCGGCCAGCGACTGTGACGGGGATCGCTCCACGCGGGCGACGGAAGACAGACCCTCAAACGAGGGGGAGACGGTCGATTCGACCACCTCGAACTTGCGCTCGGTCTCCGTGTACCTGGAGGTTTCGGGCGATTTAGCCATGGTCACCTTTGTCTCTGGCGCGGTTTGGGACCCTAGCCTGCCACACCTAGATGAACCTTCGGCCAGCGGGTTTCGTTCGATTGGGCAGGGAAAAACGGCGAGTCACCGCGTCGATACCGGGGTTTCGGAGAACGTCTCTTACAATTTTCTTATGAGTCGAGAGCTACGGCTCGAGGACTATCTCGACGCTGACGGCAACATCGTGATCCCGGCTGGGATCACGCTGACCTCGTTCCTGGACGGCAACGTGGCCAGGCTTGGTGAATCGCCGGCATATCGACACCTCGATTTCGACCGCGACCGCACCGTCGAGTTGTCCTGGCGACAGCTCGGGGACCGGCTACGCGCGGTGGGCGCCCGTGTTCAGCAGATCACCTCGCCCGGTGACCGGGTCGCGATCCTCGCGCCGCAGGGCGTCGAGTACGTCGTCGGCTTCTTCGCCGCCATCCACGCCGGGGCGATCGCCGTGCCTCTGTTCGCGCCTGAACTGCCCGGCCACTCCGAACGCCTGGACGCGGTGTTCGCCGATGCCCACCCGTCCGTCATCCTGACGACCACCGACGCCGCGGCATCCGTTCGCGACTTCCTTCGTACACTGCCCCGTGGCCGGCGTCCCCGTGTGATCGCGGTGGATGCGGTGCCCGATTCCGTCGGCAAGGAATTCGTGCCCGCACCCCTGCAGAGCGACGACATCGCCTATCTGCAGTACACATCCGGGTCCACCCGCGCCCCGGCCGGAGTGCAGATCACCCACCGCTCCGCCTGTACGAACGTCGTCCAGATGATCCTGTCGGTCGGACTGGACTGGAACATTCGCAGCGTCAGCTGGTTGCCGCTGTTCCACGACATGGGCCTGTTGATGATCATGTTCCCGGCCCTGGTCGGCGCGGAGATCACCCTGATGTCGCCGTTGGCCTTCGTGCGCCGCCCGTACCGGTGGATACGGGAGCTCGGCGCCTCCGACGCCCCGACCTTCGCCGCGGCGCCAAACTTCGCGTTCGAGCTGGCCGCCCAGCGCGGTAGGCCGCCCGCCGGTGAGTCGCTCGATCTCAGCAACGTGGCGGGGCTGATCAACGGTTCAGAGCCGGTGAGTATCGCCTCGATCGACGCCTTCCATGCCGCGTTCGCGCCGTACGGGCTCGCGCCGACGGTGATCAAGCCGTCCTACGGCATGGCCGAGGCGACCTTGTTCGTCTCCACCACCGCCGCAGAAGCGCGCCCGACCGCGATTCAGCTCGACCGACAGCACCTCACCGCCGGACGCGCCGTGCGTGTCGAGGCCGACCACCCGGATGCGGTGGCACAGGTGTCGTGCGGCACGGTGGCGCGCAGCCAGTGGGCGGTGATCGTCGATCCCGGCACCGACGCCGAGTTGCCAGACGGCCGGGTCGGGGAGATCTGGCTGCACGGTGACAACATCGGTCAGGGTTACTGGGGGCGCCCCGAGGAGACGGAGCTGACGTTCCAGAACAAGCTCCAGTCCCGGCTGCTGAACGGCAGCCATGCGCAAGGCTCCGGAGAGGCCGCGCAGTGGCTGCGCACCGGGGATCTCGGCGTCTTCATCGACGGTGAGCTCTACATCACCGGCCGGATCAAAGACCTCGTCATCGTCGACGGACGCAACCATTATCCGCAGGACATCGAGGCGACCGTCGGGGAAGCCTCTGCCGCGGTGCGCGCTGGATTCGTCGCCGCGTTCTCGGTACCGGGGGACGGTCGCGAAGAGGTCGTCGTCGTCGCCGAGCGGGCGCCGGGCTCCGGTAGGGCCGATGCCGCCCCGATTCAGGAGGCGATCCGCGCGGCGGTGTCGCGTCGGCATGCGCTCCCCGTGAAAGAGGTCAAACTCGTTGCTGCGGGCGTGATTCCGCGTACCACGAGCGGGAAGCTGGCGCGCCGCGCATGCAGGGCGAAGTATCTGGACGGGAGCTCTGACCCGTGGCGTTGGCGGCCCGTCAAGCGGCGCGACGTTACAGTCCGGGGTGTGACTGATTACCAGACCATCACCTTCGAGCAGTCGGGTGCCGTCGCCCGGATCACGCTGAACCGGCCCGATGCCGCAAACGGCATGAACGACACCATGACTCGGGAATTGGCCAGTGCGGCGGCCCGCTGCGACACCCCGGCGACCAAGGTCGTCGTCATCAGCGGTGCGGGGCGCTTCTTCTGTGCAGGCGGTGATCTCAAGGACTTCGCGTCAGCGCCCAGCCGGGGCCGCCACGTCAAGGGCGTCGCCGATGACTTGCACCGCGCCATCTCGACGTTCGCGCGGATGGACGCGGTCGTGATCACCGCTGTGAACGGCACCGCGGCGGGCGCCGGTTTCTCGCTGGCAGTCACCGGTGACCTGGTTCTCGCGGCGGAATCGGCGTCGTTCACCATGGCCTACACCCGCGTGGGTCTCAGCCCCGACGGCAGCGCCTCGTACTACCTGCCGCGGCTCATCGGCATCGCCAAGACCAAGCAACTGATGCTGACCAACCGCAGCCTGTCAGCCGAGGAGGCCTTGCAGTGGGGGCTGGTCACCGAGGTCGTCGCCGATGATCAGCTCGCAGCACGCGCCGATCAGCTGGCCGAACAGATGGCCAAGACGGCCGCCGGATCCAACGGTGGGGTCAAAGCGCTGTTACTGGACACCTTCTCCAACGGCCTGGAACAGCAGATGGAGCTGGAGGGACGGCTGATCGCGCAGCGCGCCGAATCCGCCGACGGGCGTGAGGGCGTGGATGCGTTCCTGGCCAAGCGCAAGCCGGAGTTCGGGCCGGCGCTTCAGTAAGAATGCTCCTCGGCGGGGAAGGTGCTGCTGGCGACCTCGCGGGCGTAGTCGGTGGCCGCGCGGCGTAGCTCGTCGCCGACGGCGCCGAATCGCTTGACGAACTTCGCGGTCTTGCCGTTGGTCATGCCTGCCATGTCCTGCCACACCAGCACCTGCGCGTCGCAGTTCGGTCCGGCGCCGATGCCGACGGTGGGAATCGTCAGCTTGCCGGTGATCTGGGTGGCCAGCTCGGCAGGCACCATCTCCATGACCACCGCGAACGCCCCGGCCTCCTGAACGGCGATCGCGTCGTGAACCGTCTGCTCGGCGGCGTCGCCGCGGCCCTGGACGCGGAAACCGCCGAGACCGTTCACGCTCTGCGGGGTGAAGCCGATGTGGGCCATGACGGGGATCCCTGCGGCGCTCACCACGGCGATCTGATCGGCCACCCGCTCACCGCCTTCGAGTTTCACCGCGTGCGCGCCGGTCTCCTTGAGCATGCGCGTTGCGGTGGCGAGCGCCTGCTGCGGTCCCGCCTCGTAGCTGCCGAACGGCAGGTCGGCCACGACGAGTGCGTGCGGTGCGCCGCGCACGACACCGCGCACCAGAGGGATCAGCTCATCGAGGGTGACCGGCACCGTGGTGTCGTAGCCGTAGACCACATTGGCGGCGGAATCGCCGACCAGCAGCACCGGGATCTCAGCCGCGTCGAACACCGCGGCGGTCGAATAGTCGTAGGCCGTCAACATGGCCCACTTGTGGCCTTCGGCCTTCCACTTGTGCAAATGGTGGGTGCGCACTTTGGCACGCGGCTTTGGGGTTTCCGCGACAGCACCATAAACGGTCTGCTCAGACATCGTTGTCCCCTCACAGGGTGGGTCGTTTCGAATCCTCGAGGCCGTAGAGGTCCCCGGGTTCGCTGACACACCAAGTCTGCCACTGCGTCACCAGAAGTTGAACAATACGTTAAGTGGATTTGCTCACACCCCCGCGGCCCGGCCATACGATCGGCCACTGCAAGGCTGAGCACACTCGCCAGTTTCCCGTACTTGGAGACCGCCGCCCGACCACCTGCACGTCTGCTCGATCCTGGAGCTCGACACCTCGACCGCCGGACCGGGTCGCCGACGGCCGTTTCAACCGGGATCATCCAGTATGGTTGGAAGACAACGACTTTGACGTCGCCCGCCTACTGTGGGTGGTAGGCCGTGGCCCCGCCGTTCGCCGCGCGGTGTTCGGTGTGGCGATGCGGGTCTACGCGAGTAGCAGGCTCAGTGGCGCCTGGTCCGCGCACAACCTCGAGGTCGGGATCGTTTCGTGTCCCGAGCCGGTTCCGGATCCGTGGGACATGGCCGATGATTTCGGCGTGGCCATGAAAGAACTGCTGGCCACCACCAGATGAGCGCGTCCCGCTGACGCGCCGCACCAGCGCTGATGACGGGTCATGGCAGCATGTGGTGCCATGACGCTCACGACCGGGTTCGCGCGACCCGGCCTCCTCCTCGCCACGTCGGTGGTGCTCGTTGCCGGCTGCAGCCAGGTGGTGCAGGGGAACGCGCTGGTCTCGGTGCCCCGGCCTGGATCGCCGATCGAATGGGGGCCGTGCGAGTCAGGGCCGTCCGACCAGGCGCGCATCCCGCCGAACGCTGAATGCGGCATGCTCTCGGTCCCCGTCGATTGGGACAACGTCGACGACCCCGACGGCGACGTCGCCCAGATCGGTCTCCTGCGAATCAAGGCCACCGGCGAGAAGATCGGGTCGCTGCTGATCAACCCTGGCGGGCCAGGGAAGTCGGGCAAGGAGTCGGCCGCGATGATGTCGGCGACACTGCCGGCGGAGTTGCTGGAGCGATTCGATCTGGTCGGCTTCGACCCGCGCGGTGTCGCGAGCTCCACACCCGCGGTGTGGTGCAACAGTGACGCCGACCATGACCGGCTGCGTGCGGACAATGTCGTGGAGTACACCCCAGAAGGGGTGGCGCACCTGGAGCAGCTCACCAGGGAATTCGTCCAGCGCTGCGTCGACAAGATGGGTGCGGATTTTCTGGCCAACGTAGGAACCGCCAGTGTCGTCAAGGATCTCGACGCGTTACGGGCGGCGCTCGGTGACGAGAAGTTGACCTACCTCGGCTACTCCTACGGCACGCGGATCGGGGCGAGCTACGCCGAGGAGTTCCCGCAGAAGGTGCGCGCGATGGTGCTCGACGGCGCGATCGATCCCAACGCCGATCCGGTGGAGGCCGACGTCCGCCAGGCCGAGGCATTCCAGCAGGCGTTCGACGACTACGCCACCGACTGCGCGATCGACCCGGACTGCCCGCTGGGGACCGACCCGGCCAAGGCGGTAGACGTATACCGCTCGCTGGTGTGGCCGTTGGTCGATACGCCCGCCGACACCACCGACCCGCGCAACCTGAGCTACAACGACGCCGTCGTGGGCACCATCCTGCCGCTGTACTCACCCGGATTGTGGCGCCATCTGACGACGGCCCTGAAGGAGATCAAGAACGGCAGGGGCGACACGATGCTCGCGCTGGCCGATCTCTACATGGGCCGCGACGCGCAGGGCCACTACAACAACGGCACGGATGTGCGCATCGCCGTCAACTGTGTGGACAAGCCGGCCATCACCGACCGCGCCACGCTGGTCGAGCAGGACCGGCGGGTCAGGGAGGCCGCGCCGTTCATGGCCTACGGCGAATTCACCGGGCTGGCGCCGATGTCGACATGCGGCGCCTGGCCGGTGCCGCCCACCACCACTCCGCACGAGATCAGCGTCAACGGGCTCCCGCCGATCCTCGTCATCTCCACCACCAACGACCCCGCCACGCCGTACCAGGCCGGGGTCGATCTGGCCCGGCAACTCGGCGGCACGCTGGTGACCTTCGAGGGCACCCAGCACACCGTTGCGCTGCAAGGCGATTCCTGCATCGATGACATCGCCACGCGCTACCTCGTCGATGTGACGGTCCCACCCCCGGACATCCGATGCTGACCATCTCGGTCGTCGGTGAGTCCGATCTGCCCGAACTGGCGCCGATGTTGCGCAGCTACTGCGACTTCTACCGTGTCGACCCGTCTGACGAAAAGCTCTCCGCGCTGTCCCGGTCATTGATCGCCAACCCAGACGAGGGGTTGCAGTTGATCGCGCGAGAGTCGGATGGAACAGCTGGAATTCCTGTGGGCTTCGCGACGATCTACTGGACATGGCAGACCTTGTACGCCGCGCGGGTCGGCGTGCTCAACGATCTCTACGTCACACCGGAATCGCGGGGAACCGGTACGGCGCGGAACCTGATCGCGCGCGGCCTGCAGCTGTGCCACGAACGCGGAGCCGAGAAGCTCGTCTGGGAGACCGCGCCGGACAACGCGACGGCCCAACGTCTTTACGACGGGATCGGCGCCGAGAAGTCGACCTGGCTGACCTACGAGCTCGACGCCTGATAACGGCGCGGTCACCTTTGCGTTCCGGGGGCGCCCGTCGCCGGGGTCCCGTGCAACGATGGCTGCCATGTTGCGCGCCGGACGGCTGATCACGGCGCTGGTCCTCGCTACGACCGCGCTGAGCCCTTCCGCCTCGGCGGCGCCAGTCGCTGTGGATGAGCCGTACTCCGTTGCGGCCGTGTGGAGTTCATGCTCGCAGTTCTTCTCCGGAGTGTCGCCGATCCCGACCGCGCAGTGCGGGACCGTGGCCGTGCCCGTCGACTACGCGAAACCCGAAGGCGCTCAAGCCCAGTTGGCGGTCCTCAAGGTGCCGGCCTCCGGGTCGAAGATCGGAGTGCTCGTCGTCAACCCCGGCGGACCCGGCGCCTCCGCCGTCGACACGGTCGCCTCGATGGGGACCGCGCTGGCAGGCACGGACATCCTGCGGCATTTCGACCTGGTCGGCATCGACCCGCGCGGCGTCGGGCATTCGACACCGCCGCTGCGCTGCCGCACCGATGCGGAGTTCGACGCCTACCGGGCCGAACCGATGGTCGACCACAGCCCAGCCGGGGTGGCCCACATCGAGGAGGTCCTGCGGCAGTTCGCCACGCAGTGCCTCAACCGGATGGGTGCGGAGTTCCTCGCCAACGTGGGCACGGCGACCGCCGCGCGGGACATGGACGTCGTGCGCGCCGCGCTGGGCGAGGACCAGATCAACTACCTCGGGTTCTCCTACGGCACCCAACTCGGCGCCGTCTACGCATCGCGCTACCCCGACCGGATCCGTGCGATGGTCCTCGACGGAGCCGTCGATCCCAGCCTTGACCCCATCGCCGAGAGCCTCAACCAGATGGCCGGATTCCAAAGGGCTTTCGACAACTACGCGGCCTACTGCGCCGAGTTGGCCGACTGCCCGCTAGGCACCGACCCGGCCCAGTTCATCGCCCGCTTTCACCAACTCGTCAACCCTCTGGCGGCCCGCCCAGCCACGACGACCGATCCTCGCGGACTGGGCTATCAGGACGCGATCACCGGCACCGTGAGCAGCCTGTACTCGCCGCGTTACTGGACCTACCTGACCAGTGGTCTGCTCGGCCTGGAGCGCGGTACCGATCCAGGGGATCTGTTGAAGCTCGCCGACGACTATCAGCAGCGCGACGCCCTCGGGCACTACAAGAATCGGCAGGACGCGTTCACCGCGATCCGGTGCATCGACGCCGCCTTCCCGACCGAACCCGCGGTGTGGGCCGACGCCGACCGGCGCACCAGGCAGGTGGCCCCGTTCGTGTCCTACGGCGATTTCACCGGGTTCGCCCCACGCGACGTCTGCGCGATGTGGCCCGTTCCGCCGACACCGGTCGTCGGCTCCGCCGCGTCCCCGGGGCCGGGCAAAGTGGTCGTGGTGTCGACCATCGGGGACCCCGCGACCCCCTACGAGGCGGGGGTCGATCTGGCACGGCAGATGGGGGCCAATTTGATCAGCTTCACCGGCACGCAGCACACTGTGGTCTTCAATGGCGACGCGTGCGTCGACACGGCCATCGTCGAGTTCCTGCTCAGGTCGACGCTGCCGCCCGTCGATTTGCGGTGCTAGCGGCGCTGTAACACAGATTTAACAGGCGGAACCTACGCTTCGGGGCATGGATCGGCAGAAGGAATTCGTGCTTCGCACGCTGGAGGAACGCGATATCCGCTTCGTCCGGTTGTGGTTCACCGACGTGCTCGGATACCTGAAGTCGGTCGCGATCGCTCCTGCCGAACTGGAAGGCGCCTTCGAGGAGGGCATCGGGTTCGACGGCTCGTCGATCGAAGGCTTCGCGCGCGTGTCCGAAGCCGACATGGTCGCGCGCCCCGATCCGTCGACCTTCCAGGTGCTGCCGTGGATCACCAGCGGCGGAGACCACCATTCGGCGCGCATGTTCTGCGACATCACGATGCCCGACGGTTCGCCGTCGTGGGCCGACTCGCGCCACGTCCTCCGGCGCCAGCTGTCCAAGGCCAGCGACCTCGGCTTCTCCTGCTACGTCCATCCCGAGATCGAGTTCTTCCTGCTGAAGCCGGGACCGGATGACGGCACCCCACCGATCCCCGCTGACAACGGCGGCTACTTCGACCAGGCCGTGCACGACGCCGCGCCGAACTTCCGCCGTCACGCGATCGACGCCCTCGAACAGATGGGCATCTCCGTCGAGTTCAGCCACCACGAGGGTGCGCCCGGTCAGCAGGAGATCGATCTGCGCTACGCCGACGCGCTGTCGATGGCTGACAATGTGATGACGTTCCGCTACGTCGTCAAGGAGGTTGCGCTGGGCGACGGTGTGCGCGCGTCGTTCATGCCCAAACCGTTCGCCGAGCATCCGGGTTCGGCCATGCACACTCACATGAGCCTGTTCGAGGGCGACGCCAACGCATTCCACAGCCCCGATGATCCGCTGCAACTGTCCGACGTCGGAAAGTCTTTCATCGCAGGCATCCTCGAGCACGCCACCGAGATCAGCGCCGTCACCAATCAGTGGGTGAACTCCTACAAGCGGCTGGTGCACGGCGGGGAGGCACCCACCGCGGCGTCGTGGGGAGCGGCCAACCGCTCGGCATTGGTCCGCGTCCCGATGTACACACCGCACAAGGTGTCCTCGCGCCGGGTGGAGGTGCGCAGCCCCGACTCGGCCTGCAACCCGTACCTGACGTTCGCGGTCCTGCTCGCGGCGGGCCTGCGCGGCATCGAGAAGAACTACGTCCTCGGCCCGCAGGCCGAGGACAACGTCTGGAGCCTGACGCCGGAGGAACGCCGTGCCATGGGGTACAAGGAGCTGCCCGGCAGCCTCGGCGTCGCGCTCACCGACATGGAGAACTCCGAACTGGTCGCGGAAGCGCTCGGCGAGCACGTATTCGACTTCTTCCTGCGCAACAAGCGCCGGGAGTGGGAGAACTACCGCAGCCACGTCACGCCGTTCGAGCTGAAGAACTACCTGTCGCTCTAGGACGGGTGGCGTCGCGCTACCTTGTTGGCGTGGCCAAACCCGTGACGCAGCGCCCCAAGCTGCCCGGCGTCGGTCGGCTCGGACTCGTTGAACCGAAGGCGCAGGCCGATCTGGACGGGCTCGGGTGGAATTCCGATGCCCATGTCGAACTGTTGTGGTCCCTGTCGCGCGCGCCGGACTCCGATACTGCGCTGAAGGCTGTCGTCCGGCTCTCCGAAGCTCTCGGCTCCGGGTGGGCCGAACTCAACGGTGCGCTACTCAAGGACCGCGGGTTGCGCGGGCGGCTGTTCGCGGTACTCGGATCGTCGCTGGCGCTCGGCGACCACCTGATCGCCAACCCCGATTCGTGGCATCTGCTGGCGGGCAACGTCACGTTGCCGGACACGCAGGAGCTGCGGGACATGTTCGCCGAACAGGCCGACCGGGCAGCGGGTGCGATTGCGGCGGTGCCGCCCCTGCGAACTCTGTACCGCGACCGGCTGCTGGTCCTTGCGGCGCTCGACGTCGCCTCGACAGTGGAGAACGAACCGGTGCTGCCGTTCACCGTCGTCGGTGAACACCTCTCAGACCTCGCAGATGCGGCGCTGGCTTCGGCGCTTCGCGTGGTGACGGCGTCGGTGTGCGGGGACAACCCGGCGCCCGCGCTGACCGTCATCGCGATGGGCAAGTGCGGTGCGCGGGAACTGAATTACGTCAGCGACGTCGACGTCATCTTCGTCACCGACGACGGCTCGCACAGCAAGCTGGCGCTGGCCACCAGGATTGCCGGCGAGACGATGCGGCTGGCCTCCGATGCATTCTTCGAAGTGGACGCCGCGCTGCGACCGGAGGGTAAGCAGGGTCAACTGGTGCGGACGCTGGATTCGCACGTCGCCTACTACGAGCGCTGGGCCAAGACGTGGGAGTTCCAGGCGCTGCTGAAGGCGCGGCCCGCCGCAGGCGACATGGCGCTGGGAAAGCGATACATCGAGGCGCTGATGCCGATGGTGTGGACGGCGTCCGACCGTGATGACTTCGTGCCCGAGGTGCAGGCGATGCGTAGGCGCGTCGAGGAACTGGTGCCTGCCGGCATGCGAACCCGCGAAATCAAGCTCGGTACAGGCGGTTTGCGTGACGTCGAGTTCGCCGTCCAGCTGCTGCAGCTGGTGCACGGCCGCAACGACGAGTCACTGCAAGTCGCCTCGACCGTCGACGCATTGGCTGCGCTGGGAGGCGGCGGCTACATCGGCCGCGACGACGCCGCCAACCTTTCCGCGTCCTATGAGTTCCTGCGTCTGCTCGAGCACCGGCTTCAACTGCAGCGGCTCAAACGCACCCACACGCTGCCCGAAGTCGACGACGAGGAGTCGATGCGCTGGCTGGCGCGGGCCGCGCACGTGCGGCCCGACGGGCGTCACGACGCGCTGGGGGTGTTGCGGGAGGAACTCAAGCGGCAGAACCTCCGGGTGTCGAGGTTGCACGCGAAATTGTTCTATCAGCCGCTGTTGGAATCGGTTGGTCAAGCCTCTCTTGGGCTTTCGAATGGCATGAGCGCCGACGCCGCCGAAAGGCAGCTCGCCGCGCTCGGTTACGAGGGCCCGCAGAGCGCTCTGACTCACCTGGCGGCGCTGACCGGAAGTTCCGGTCGGCGAGGCCGGGTGCAGCAGGTGCTGCTCCCGACGCTGCTGGACTGGTTGTCGGATACCCCCGATCCGGATGCCGGGCTGCTCGCCTACCGCAGGCTCAGCGACGAACTCGCCGAGCAGCGATGGTTTTTGGCGACGCTTCGCGACGAGGGCGCCGTCGCCAAACGATTGATGCATGTGCTGGGCACGTCGGCGTACGTGCCGGAACTGTTGATGCGCGCACCGGAGGTGATTCGGCTCTACGCCGACGGCCCGAACGGGCCGAAGCTGTGTGACGTCGACACCGAAGGCGTCGCAAAGTCTCTGGTCGCTTCGGCGGCCCGACATAGCGACCCGCTGCGGGCGATCGCGGCGGCACGGTCCCTACGGCGTCGGGAGCTGGCCCGGATCGCCTCGGCCGACCTGCTCGGCATGATGGATGTCACCGATGTGTGCAAACAGCTCACCTTGGTGTGGGTGGCGGTGCTGCAGGCTGCGCTGGAGGCGGTGATCCGGGGCAACTCCCCACCGGATGGTCCGCCCGGACGCATCGCGGTGATCGGGATGGGCCGGCTGGGCGGCGGCGAACTCGGGTACGGCTCGGACGCCGACGTGATGTTCGTCTGCGAACCCAACGCGGGTGTCGAGGAGTCGACCGCCGTGAAATGGGCGGTGACGGTCGCCGAGCAGGTGCGTGCACGGCTGGGCACACCCAGCGCCGATCCGCCACTGGAGGTCGACATCAATCTGCGGCCCGAGGGACGCCAGGGTCCACTGGTGCGAACCCTGGCGTCGTACGAGGCGTATTACGCGCAGTGGGCGCAACCGTGGGAAGTGCAGGCGCTGCTGCGTGCGCACGGGGTGGCGGGCGACCCCGAGCTGGGTGAGCGGTTCCTGCTGATGGTCGACAAGACGCGGTATCCGGCCGGTGGCGTTTCGGCGGAGACGGTGCAGGAGATCCGGCGGATCAAGGCGCGGGTGGACGCCGAACGGTTGCCCCGCGGCGCTGATCCGAACACCCATACCAAGCTGGGCCGCGGCGGCCTCGCCGACATCGAATGGACCGTACAGCTGCTGCAACTGCGCTTCGCGCACAAGATTCCGGCACTGCACACCACATCGACGCTGGACGCGCTGAACGCGATCGGGGCGGCCGAGTTGATCGCCGAGGGCGACCTCGAATTGCTCCGTGAAGCGTGGCTGACAGCCACCCGGGCACGCAATGCGCTGGTGCTGGTGCGCGGAAAGCCCACAGATCAGCTTCCGGGGCCGGGTAAGCAACTGAACGCGGTCGCGGTGGCCGCAGGCTGGCCCGAAGGCGACAGCGGCGAGTTCCTGGACAACTACCTGAGGGTGACGCGCCGGGCAAAAGCCGTGGTGCTGAGGGTTTTCGGAGGCTGAGCCGACAATGTGCCGGAGAGGCTGAGCCGACAATGTGCCGGAGAGGGTAAATGGACTTCAGTTTCGATGTGATCAGCGCTCGGGAGTACGCGCGTCAGCGGGCGAGCTATGAACCGCTGACCGATGCGCTGCGCAATCTCATCGACGTGGGCATCCACACCAGCCGTCGACGACGCCAAGGTGAAGGCGGCTCTCGAGCATCTGGAGGCGGCTACGCGGCTGCTGGAACACGAGCAGCGCGCGAGCACGCCGACCTTGCGGCATGCCGACACCGGGAGGCCTGTTGCATGGGCGAATCCTGCTGTGGGACTACGCAATGCGATCGCTCCGCCGATGATCATCGAACACGAGGCGGACGGCAGTTGCTGGAGCGAGTTCACGCTGGGTCCGGCTTACGAGGGCCCGCCCGGGTGGGTGCACGGCGGCATCTGCGCGTTGCTGCTCGACCACATCCTCGGGGAGGTGGCCAGTGAAGGACTCCTTCAGCCGAAGTTCACGGGCACGATCAGTGTGAAGTACCTGCGTGGCACACATCTGGGGCCGGTGCGCGCGGAAGCGTTCGTCGAACGGTCCGAGGGTGTCAAGACCTTCGCGCGGGGATACCTGCGGGACGGCGAAGGCGTGACCGTCGAAGCCGAAGGCGTGTTCATCAAGCCCGCGTGGGCGCGTGACGCGGGATGAAGTTCTACGTATCGACGGCCTTCCTGGACACCCGTGAGGCTGTCGAGATCGCCAAGGCGGCAGATGATCTCGGTTACCACGGGATGGCGATCCCCGACCACGTCATCAACCTGGAGACGCTGAAGACGCCGTATCCGTACACCAAGGACGGCAAGCGGCGCTGGGAGGCGTTCACCGACTGGCCCGACCCGTGGGTGATGATCGGCGCGATCGCGCTGGTGACGTCTCGCCTGCATTTCGTGACGACGGTGTACCTGCCGGCGATGCGGGATCCGTACTCTGCGGCGAAATCGATTGGCACCGCCGCGGTGTTGGCTGGTGGCCGGTTGCAGCTCGGCATCGGCGTGGGATGGTGCCGTGAGGAGTTCGAGCTGTTGGGTCAGCAGTTCGAGCGGCGCGGAAAGCGCACCGACGAGATGCTGGACCTGATGAAGGCGCTGTGGTCGCCGGGCTGGACGGAGTTCTCCGGCGAGTTCTATACCGCGCCGCGCCTGGAGATGGAGCCGACGCCACCACCGATTCCGGTGTACGTCGGCGGACTGTCCGACATCGCGTTGCGCCGCGCGGCGCGCCACGACGGGTGGATCGGCGACCTGATCACGTTGGATCGCGCTTTGGAGCGGGTCTCCGTTGTGCGCGGGTTGCGCGCCGAAAAGGGCTTGAGCATGGACGATTTCGAGGTGATCACGCCGCTGACCGACGCGTTCACTGCCCGAGCATTTCGCGCGTGCCGCGGCCGGCGGGATCACCGGGATCATCACGATGCCGTGGATGTTCTACAGCGGACCCGACGCATCCCTGGATCAGAAGATCGACGGGATGCGCCGGTTCCGTGAGGATCTCAGACTCGACGACTGAAACGGTCGCGCAGGCCGGCGAGTCCGCGGCGGCGCGGCACGGCCGTGGTGGCGGTGCCGCTGGTGTAACCGGCGCGCGTTCCGGTGTAGCCGGTGCCCACCCGCCGCCGTGAGTCCACCGACCAAGCGCCAGCGCCCAGTGTGGCGAGCAGCAGGAACGCGAAGCAGTAGAGGATCGCGGCCTGGCCGCCGTTGCCGCCCACTTCCGGATCGAACGGCCAGAAGGGCTTGGCCGGCCCGCCGAGCGGCGGCCAGTGGGCCATGAAGTACGCGAAGGCCATTTCGCCTGACGCGATGAATGCCGCGATGCGGGTGAACGCTCCGGCGGTGATCAGTATCCCTGCGACAAGTTCGATCAGGCCGGCAAACCAGTACGGCCAGGTGCCGACCGGGATCGCCGTGCCGAGCGGCCATCCGAACAGTTTCATTGAACCGTTGAGGGCGAACAGCAAGCCGAAGACGATGCGGAAGATGCTCAACGCGGGGGAGGAGTAGCTGGCCAGGCGCGCATCCAGATTCTGAGTCATGGATGTCAGTTTAACGTAGCGGACCGCAGTCCGGATGCTGCTTATGCGTACAGAGTGATAACGAATGCCCGGCGTCGTGGTGTGGCTTTGCCTCGCAGTAACCGGAGTGCGGGGCCTGACAGTCAGGCGACTCAGGCGCCCGGCCGTTCGCACGCTCAACCAGGCCGCTAATTGTCGCGTCGGCGAGCCGACTCGGACGTCGTAGCCCAGCGCGGAATACGTTCTGGGCGTTGGCCAACGATGTTGTGTTGGTGGTGCTGCGGACAACCTGCGGACGGTCCAGTTCTCGGGCCCACCGCAATCGGCCTGGGCTACCGATCTCGCGCGCCATCGCGGCGGCCAGCACCTCGTCGGTTTTCAGGGTGTCCCTGCCGCCCCGTTTTGGTTGGTTAGACGGGAACGTTCAACTGACCCTTCGGGGTGACGGTTCTGCGGGCACGCGCCAAGCGGCAGTCAGGCTCCTAGCAGGTGCCGTTTCGGGACACATCGTAGTTCTCCGCATTAAATCCGTCGCTAGTACCGTTTTTGACCAGTTGTCCACATACCACTTGCACGGTGTTGCGAACCCCAAATACGGATTCGCCCACCTACCGTACGTGTAGTCCCGGGTGCCATCCACGTAGGTGACAGTGAGCTTGTTCGACACGTTGCTGCCGATGGCGACCAGGTTGGTCCCCTCACCGTGTGCCATCGCGGTGCCGTTGATTGCCACCACCTGATTGTCATGGTCGTCGGTATACGGGGATGTGTGGGTTTTGAGGAACCCTGCCGTGCCGTCGAGTGCGAACACCGTGTTCCCTGTCCTGTTTTGACCATCCGCCGTAGCCGTGGCAGGCCGGAACACGCTGATCGCCAACGCCTGGTTGTTGTTGGACGCATCGGCCTGCGCACCGGTGGCCGAGTTGTCGCCGATTCCTATCGGGTCACCGGGGCCGGGGTCGTAGGAGATACCCGGCGCGGCACTGGCCGTGCCCGCTCCGATCATCCCTGCTACACCAATTCCAGCGGCCAGCGCCGAGCCGACCATAATCCTGCGAATGAACATGAGATGCCCTTCTCCGTGATCGCGAGCCTGACCGCTGATCACGATTCTCGCGACCAGCCATCAGGCGGATTCAGTAGTGCATTACTGCACTGTTGGCGAGGCACTCGAACGCCTACTGCAGTCGAGGCCAGGGAAGGCAACGGAAGTGGGTTGCGGGGCAGCCGTTGGTCACTACTCATAGCCGACCTTCGTTCGTGGAAGCGGGCCCTGACCGCCGCGCTACTGTCCCGACTATAGGTCCAGGCGGCGCGGCTAATCGCGGATTGGCCAGAATTCAGAGATTGCTCATCAACTGAAATATCTTCTGAGGGTGTATATACACCATAACCACGGGGTTGCTAGAACCGCTTGCAGCCGCCCATTCGCCCGCGTCGTGGACGAACTCGACGCTGCCGTCGGCCTGCACGAGGGCGCGGTGCCACCAGTGCAGCGCGCCCCGGTCCGCGCGTGCCCACTTCGGCAACGCCCCGGCGTTCGATGTTGATCGGTTCACCGGTTTCGGTTGTAGCCAGGAAGCCCTAGTTGCAGGTGACGCTGTCAGGACCCGCTATGCACTCCGCTGAAACGGTGGGCAACGTCGAGGAGTCCCCCCGCCAGGGGGTATGCGATAACAGCAAACCCCGCCACTCGACTGCAACTGACGAGGCTCAGGAGCCGCGCACCAGGGTGACGACGTGAGCGCAGTAGCCCAGCAGCCGGTAGTTGGCCCCCATGCGCTTGCGTACCGGGCGATCCACATCGCAGTGAGGGCATCGCATGGTGGCCGGCTCTGAGGTGCTCAGTTCTCGCTCATTTCTCTTCGCCATGCTAAGCATTCTGAGAGCTGCGCATGACAGCCGTCAAATCAACCGTCAATTGTTGTGACAAAGCACGGCCCTTACCCTGACACGGGTGGCTACCTCAGCTACGCCGTAGAGGCGACCGTGCGGCAGGCCAAGACGCACGTCACGGTGATCGGCCAGACGTTCGGCAATCTGCCCCCCGGGGACATCAAGCCATCTGCGGTGAAGTGTGGACGGTATACGCGATCTACCGGCTGCTGTCGCACATACTCGACGACGCTGCTCACGATGGGTACCTCGCCCGCATCCCTGTTCGCGACGAACCGCGCCGCCCATGGGCAAGCCCGTCCGCGAGCTGACGCTGATGCTGTCGGCCTCTGTGCAGAAGTTCCCCGTGGATCGTCGACCGGGCGGTCGCGGACATCCGCGACGCAATGACTCTCGACGAGTACCGGTTCCACTCGCTGCGGCACAGCTCGGCGAAGACCACGCTCGACACCTACGCACACATGTGGCCCACCAAAGACGAAACCACCCGCGCCGCAATCGGTGGTGTGATCGCGGAGCGGGTGGCAGCGTCGAGCGGAACTCCTGCGGACGGCCTGCGGACGGTTAACCCCTAGCCAGGGCGTCCGCGCTGGTCAGCGGGTCAGCTGGCTTACACGTCGTAGTAGAGCGCGAACTCGTAGGGGTGAGGACGGATCTGTACGGGCATGATCTCGTTCTCACGCTTGTACGTGATCCAGGTTTCGATCAGGTCGCTGGTGAAGACGCCGCCCTCGGTGAGGTACTCGTGGTCCTCTTCGAGCTTGTCGATCACCGACGACAGTGACGTCGGCGCCTGCGGGATGTTCGCGGCCTCCTCGGGAGGCAGCTCGTAGAGGTCCTTGTCGACCGGTGCGAGCGGCTCGATCTTCTTCTTGATGCCGTCGATGCCTGCCATCAGCATGGCCGCGAACGCCAGGTACGGGTTGCCCGAGCTGTCGGGGCAGCGGAACTCGAGACGCTTGGCCTTCGGGTTGTTGCCCGTGATCGGGATACGCACGCACGCCGAGCGGTTGCGCTGGCTGTACACCAGGTTGATCGGGGCCTCGTAGCCAGGAACCAGGCGCTTGTAGGAGTTCACCGTCGGGTTGGTGAACGCCAGCAGCGACGGCGCATGGTGCAGGATGCCGCCGATGTAGTGGCGTGCCAGGTCCGACAGGCCGGCGTAGCCCGACTCGTCGTGGAACAGCGGCTTGCCGTCCTTCCACAGCGACTGGTGGGCGTGCATGCCGGAACCGTTGTCGCCGAACAGCGGCTTGGGCATGAACGTGACGGTCTTGCCGTTGGCCCACGCGGTGTTCTTGATGATGTATTTGAACAGCAACACGTCATCAGCCGCGTGCAGCAGCGTGTTGAACTTGTAGTTGATCTCCGCCTGGCCGGCGGTGCCGACCTCGTGATGGCCGCGCTCCAGGATGAAGCCGGCGTTTTGCAGGTTGGTGGCCATCTCGTCGCGCAGATCCACGTAGTGGTCGTACGGTGCCACCGGGAAGTAGCCACCCTTCGGGCGCACCTTGTAGCCGCGGTTGGCGCTGCCGTCGGCCTCGAAAGGCTCGCCGGAATTCCACCAGCCCGACTCCGAGTCCACCTCGTAGAAGGTGCCGTTGATCTTCGAGTCGAAGGACACCGAGTCGAAGATGTAGAACTCGGCCTCGGCGCCGAAGAAGCACGTGTCGGCGATGCCGGTGCTGGTCAGGTAGTTCTCCGCCTTGCGGGCCACGTTGCGCGGGTCGCGCGAATAGGCCTCGCGGGTGAACGGGTCGTGGACGAAGAAGTTCAGGTTCAGCGTCTTCGCGGCCCGGAACGGGTCGATCTGCGCCGTCTCGGCGTCGGGCAGCAGCATCATGTCGGACTCATGGATCGACTGGAAGCCGCGTACCGAAGAACCGTCGAACGCGAGGCCGTCCTCGAACACGCTCTCGTCGAACGCCGAAGCCGGGATCGAGAAGTGCTGGACGACGCCGGGCAGATCGCAGAAGCGGATGTCGACGTACTCGACCTTCTCGTCCTTGATCAGCTTGAAGATGTCGTCTGAGGTCGTTTCTGCCACTGATTGCTCTCCTTTGACTTTGGTAGCCCGCCGGTGACGCTATGGACACGATGTTGCACTGCCGTCAACCGCATGTTGCGCGGACGTTACGCATCCCTGTTCTCACGGCCCCGTCGGAGCCGTCCCGGCCGACACCTATCCTTACAGCATGGCCCGCACGATTGGGTCCTGGTTGTCGGGACCGTCGCAATCCAACGATCCCGACCAACGGTCCACCTACGCCGGCGAACGTCTCGGGTTCCCCGAGTCCGGACCGGGCTCCATCGCACGTTTCGGCCGCCGCATCGGCGCGCTCAGCGTGGACTGGCTGGTGTGTTACGGCCTGGCGGCCCTGGCCATGACCGTCGGCTGGGTGAGCATGTCGGCGCTGTCGACCGCGGTCCTCGTCGTGTGGCTGGTTCTCGGCGTCGTGTCGGTGCGACTGTTCGGCTTCACCCCCGGACAGCTCGTTCTCGGCCTCGAGGTGACTGCGGTCGACAATCGGGAGCACGTGGGCCTGGGCCGCGCGGTGGCGCGAGGTCTGCTGATCACGCTCGTGATCCCCGCGTTGTTCACCGACTCCGACCTGCGCGGCCTGCACGACCTGGCCACCGACCGCCGTGATGAGCAGCGCTGACGTCAGGCCTGGTGGCGCGTCGCGCCAACCGAATGTGCGCCGTTCCGGCGGTCGCGTATGCGGGGATCGCCCATCCGCAGGCTGTCCACATCCGTCCGTCAACGTCTCCGAACGGTGCGCTGCACACCCCGCATCTTGGCTTGCGCCGGCAGCGGACCCTTCGGCATCGCGGCCGGTCCGACCTTGGTGCCCAGTGCCGCCAGCCGAGACTCCAGGGAATCCATCTGCTTGACGGTGATGTTGGCGGGCAGTTTGTTGAGGTGCCGCTCCAGTTTGGCCAGCGGAACCTCGCCGTCACCGTTACCGATGACGACGTCGTAGATGGGGGTGTCGCCGATGAGTCGGGCGGTGCGCTTCTTCTCCTGCGCCAGCAGCGGCTTCACCCGCGTCGGGGAACCCTCGCCGACGAAGATCACGCCAGGGCGACCGATGACGCGGTGCACCGCGTCGAAGTGTCCTGTCGCGGCGACGCCGGGGGTCACCCGCCACTTGCCGCGCAGGTTGTCCAGTGCCCACGCGGCCGCGCCCGTCTGGCCGTCGGCCTTGCGGTAGACCGACTTCTGCGCGCGGCGGCCGAAGATGATGAACGCCACCAGCGCGCCAAGCACGATGCCGAGCGGGATCATCATGTACGTCGTGAAGCCGCCGGCGAAAATGCCCCCGACCACCGAAACGGCCACGATCAGCACGAACGCACCGATCATGTAGGGGAGGAGGCGCTTGTCCTCTTTCCGCTGGATCTGGAACGCCTGCCACAACTGACTGCGCCGCTGCTTGGATGCCGCCTTGCGGGTCGCCTTCGCCTCGGCCTTCGCGGCCTTGGTTTCTGCAGGATTACGCTTCGCCATTGGATCAGGATACGGAGTCGATTGTCGCGGCCGCGGGCGCTCCCGAAGGCCGTGACGCCACTGTCTGCGCGTAGAGCTTGCCTGCCCGGTAGGAGGACCTGACCAGCGGTCCGGCCAGTACACCGGAGAAGCCGATCTCGGTGGCGTACCGCTCATGCTCGACGAACTCGTCCGGATGCACCCACCGCTCCACCGGATGGTGTCGCGCCGACGGACGCAGATACTGGGTGATGGTGACGATATCGCAGCCGGCGTCGTGCAGGTCGTGCAGCGCGGTGCGCACCTCCTCGGGCGTCTCGCCCATTCCGAGGATCAGATTGCTCTTGGTCACCAACCCGTACTCGCGGGCCATCGTGATCACCGAGAGGCTGCGTTCGTAGCGGAACGCAGGCCGGATCCGCTTGAAGATGCGGGGCACCGTTTCGACGTTGTGCGCCAACACTTCTGGGCGCGATTCGAAAACCTGCTCGAGCTGTGCCGGGATGGCATTGAAGTCGGGGATCAGCAACTCGACGCCGGTTGTCGGGTTGAGCGCTTTGATCTGACGGACTGTCTCGGCGTACAGCCACGCGCCGCCGTCGGGCAGGTCGTCGCGGGCGACGCCTGTCACGGTGGAGTAGCGCAGCCCCATCGCCTGCACGCTCTCGGCGACGCGGCGCGGCTCATCGCGATCCAGTTCGGAGGGCTTGCCGGTGTCGATCTGGCAGAAGTCGCAGCGGCGGGTGCACTGCTCCCCACCGATCAGGAACGTGGCCTCGCGGTCTTCCCAGCACTCGAAGATGTTGGGGCAACCGGCTTCTTCGCACACGGTGTGCAGCCCCTCGCGGCGCACCAGGCCCTTGAGCTCTTTGTATTCGGGACCCATCTTCGCCCTGGTCTTGATCCACGGCGGCTTGCGCTCGATGGGCGTCTCGGCGTTGCGCACTTCGAGACGCAGTAATCTGCGGCCTTCCGGAGCCGCGTGGCCGGCGACATTAGACCGAGGGGCGATAGTCACTGTGCCGATTCTACGCGCGCACCGGGTGCCGCACTGACCGCGATGCGGCCGTCGAGCGCGTCCAGGACCGCATCGGCCACCCGGTCGATGACGTCCGCGACGCCGACCGTCGGCCGAGTTCGGCGGTCAGCGATGTCACGCCCGCATCGGCGATTCCACACGGCACGATCGATCCGAACGCGCCGAGGTCGCAGTCGCAGTTCAGCGCGAAGCCGTGCAGCGTCGTCGCCCGCGCCACCCGGATGCCGATGGCCGCGATCTTGCGCGCGGGACGTCCCTCGTCCGCAGCCACCCATACCCCGGACCTACCTTCGACCCGGCCCGTCGGCAGACCCAGGTCGGCACACACGGTGATCAACGACTCTTCAAGCCGCCGAACGAAATTCACGACATCGAGCGGTTCGGCCAGCCCGATGATGGGATAGCCGACCAGCTGGCCGGGACCGTGCCACGTGATCTTGCCGCCGCGGTCGGTGTCGATCACGGGCGTCCCGTCGATGGGGCGTTCCTCGGGCAGGGTGCGCCGCCCGGCGGTGTACACCTGCGGATGCTGCAACAGCAGCAGCGTGTCCGGGCCGCCCGCGACGCGCTCGTCGGCCAGCTTCCGCTGCATGTCCCACGCCGCCCGGTAGTCCAGCGTCCCCTGACGCCGCACCTGCACCGGCGCAGTGCCCGACCGGATCGACGATGCCATGGAGTCGACGCTACTCACCGTGGGGCGCAGTGGCGAACGCCAGCGCCTCACCGATGGTGTTGTGGTGGAACTGGAAACCGGCCCGCTCCAGCGCGGCAGGAATCGCCCGCTGACCGCCGAGCACACCTTCGTCGGCGAACTCGCCGAGCGCGGCGCGCAGGGCGAAGCCAGGGACCATCAACGCGGTCGGCCGATTCACCGACCGGCCCAGTGCGGTGGTGAACTCCGCATTGGTGACCGGCGCCGGCCCAGTCACATTGACCGGACCGGACAGGTCGTCGTGGGTCACGGCGAACAGCAGTGCGCGCACCTGGTCCTCGAGGCTGATCCACGACAGATATTGCCGACCGTTGCCCAGTCGCGCGCCAAGGCCCATTGAGAAGAACGGTTTGATCCGGGCCAGCATCCCGCCCGACGGCGCCATCACCAGGCCGGTGCGTGCCACCACCACCCGCACACCGGCGTCCGCCGCCACGGTGGTCGCGGCCTCCCAGTCGATGGCGAGCCTGGCCAGGAAGTTGTGGCCGGGACCGGTCCCCTCGTCGACCGGGGTGCTGCCGGTGTTGCCGTAATAGCCGACGGCGCTGGCGTTGACCAGAACGGGAACGCCTGCGTCGACGACGGCGTTCGACAGCACCTCGGTCGGGCTGATCCGGCTGTCGCGCAGGCTCTGCTTGAACGCGCCCGACCACCGCTTCTGGCCGACGTTGATTCCGCACAGGTTGACGACCGCGTCCACCCCGCGCAGCGTGTCCGCGTCGAACTCGCCGGTGTCGGGGTTCCAGAACACCTCGTCGGCGTTCGACGGGGCCCGGCGCACTATGCGGATGACCCGGTGGTCGGTGGCGCGCAGCGCGTAGACCAGCGCCGTACCGATCAGGCCGGACGATCCCGCAATCGCGACGACCGAATCCGAAGGCATCGACACCGCTGTCTACAGACCGAGGTCCGCCTCGAACGCACCCTCTTCCAGGCGGCGCTTGATCGTGGTGACGAACCTGCCGGCGTCGGCGCCGTCGATCAGACGGTGGTCATAGGTCAGCGGCAGGTAGGACACCGACCGCACACCGATCGACTCGTTGCCGACGTCGTCGACGATCACCCTTGGCCGCTTCACGATGGCGCCGGTGCCCAGCATCGCCGCCTGCGGCGGAACCAGGATCGGCGTGTCGAACAAGCGCGCCCTGGCTGCCGATGTTGGTGATGGTGAAGGTGCCTCCGGAGAGCTCGTCGGGCTTGAGGTTGCCCGAACGGGCGCGCGCCGCGATGTCGGAGATCGCCCGCGCCAGCCCGCCCAGCGACAGGTCGCCGGCGTTGCTTGATCACCGGGGACAGCAGACCCTGCTCGGTGTCGACGGCGAAGCCGAGGTGCTCGGCGTCGTAGTAGGTGATCTCCTTGGATTCCTCGTTGTAGCTCGCATTGACGTTCGGATGGATCTTCAGCGCGTCGATGACCGCCCTGGCGATGAACGGCAGGTAGGTCAGGTTGACGCCTTCCCGTTCGGCGAAACTGGCCTTCGCCTTTGCGCGCAGGGCCACGATCTTGGTCATGTCGACCTCGTGGACCTGAGTCAGCTGCGCCGTGGTCTGCAGCGATTCGCGGGTCTTCTTCGCCGTGATCTGACGGATCCGGTTGGCCTTCTGCTTCGTTCCGCGCAGATGGGCCAGTGCGCCCTCGGGGGCCGGTGCTGCCGCCGACTTGGCGGGAGCCTCGGGTGCAGGAGCATCCTTCGGCGCGTCCTTTGCCGATTCCTTTTCGCTGGCGGCGGCGAGCACGTCCTGCTTGCGGATGCGTCCGCCCACTCCGGTGCCCTTGACCGTGGAGAGGTCGACGTCGTTCTCGCTCGCCAGTTTGCGCACCAACGGCGTCACGTACGGACCGGAGTCGCCCGACGGCTCCTCGGCCGCGGACGGCTTCGGTTCTGCCTTCGGCGCCGATTTGGGTTCGGCCTTCGGCTCAGGCTTCGCTTCCGGCTTGGACTCCTCAGACGGCTTCGCCTCGGGCTTGGTCTGTTTCTTCGGCTCGGGCTCGGGCTCGGGCTCCGGTTCGGGTTCCGGCTCCGGTTCGGGTTCCGGCTCGTCGGCGCTCTCGGCATCGGCGTCGCCGATCTTGGCCAGCTCGCCACCGACTTCGACGGTGTCGTCCTCCTCGGCGGTGATCGACACCAGCGTGCCCGCGACGGGCGAGGGAATCTCGGTATCGACCTTGTCGGTGGACACCTCGACGAGCGGCTCGTCGACCTCGACGCTGTCGCCGACCTTCTTCAGCCAGCGGGTGACGGTGCCTTCGGTGACCGACTCACCCAGTTCGGGCATGAGGACCGGTGTCGAGGATCCTGACGAGCTGGGCTTCTTCGCGGCGGGCTTCGACTCGGGTTCCGGTTCCGACTCCGTTTCGGGCTCCGGCTCGTCCTCGGACTCGTCGGGCTCCTCGGCTTTTCGGACTCCTCTGACTCGGGCTCGTCCTCAGACTCCTCAGACTCCTCGGACTCGTCGGCGGCAGGTGCGGCGTCCTCGCCGTCGCTGTCGTCGGCATCGCCGATCACAGCGAGCTCGCCACCGACCTCGACGGTGTCATCCTCCTGGGCGACGATCTTCTTCAGCACACCCGCGGCAGGTGAAGGGATCTCGGTGTCAACCTTGTCGGTCGACACCTCCAGCAGTGGCTCGTCCTCCTCGACCGTGTCTCCCTCTTGCTTCAGCCAGCGAGTGACTGTTCCCTCGGTAACGCTCTCTCCGAGTGCGGGCATCTGAACGGAGATGGCCATGTTTCGTGGCTCCCTTGCACGGTCGATCGCAGTGGCTGAGGTGTCGTATCCCATCCTGTCACGACTGCCGGGACGTTTCGCCGCGGACGGGCGGACAGATTGCTCTGGCACTATCGAATCGAGTGATGGCGCGGGGACGGCCGGAAGGAGCAACCCCAGGTGGGACTGTTCGACAAGCTTCGAGGTCGGCGACGCAAGGGTGGCGCGGCCGTTACCGACCCTGCGGCGGACTTGCGTTACCTGCACCAGTGGGTCGCAGAGCACGAAGGCGTCGAGGCGTTCATCGAGCCCAAGACGACGGTCACCGAACTCACCGTGGTGTTGGTAGCCGCCGACGGCAATGGACCCGGCGCAGGACCGGCGGGGACGCCGGCGCCCGGCGGCTCTCCGACCGCCTCAAGATCCCCGTCTACGACGTCCAGAAGGTGGGCTATCCGCAACGCATGCGGGATTACGACGCGCGCCGACGCATCGAGCGCAAGCGCGCCGCCCGCGAGGAGCTCGACCGCTGATCAACAAGGCACGAACCAGTGCCGGGTAGTGTCCGCTCGTGAGTATGCGGCGGTTCGTCCAGGGCAACGACGGCGTGCGGATCGCCGTCTACGAAGAGGGCAATGCGAGCGGGCCGACGCTCGTGCTGGTGCACGGACATCCCGACTCCCACAGCGTCTGGGACCCCGTGGTGGCGCTGCTGAGCGCCCGGTTCAAGATCGTGCGCTACGACATCCGCGGGGCCGGTGATTCCACTGCACCCAAACCCACTTCCGCGTACAGCGTGGACCGATATGCCGACGACTTCGCGGCCGTCATCGACTCATACGGCGATAACGGTCCCGTGCACGTTCTTGCGCACGATTGGGGCTCGGCCGGGGTGTGGCAATTGCTCGCACGGCCCGGTGCCGACGAGCGCGTCGCCACCTTCACGTCGGTGTCGGGGCCGAGCCCTGACCAGATCGTGACGTATCTGCGCGGCGCCCTGACCCGACCCCAGCGCCCCCGCCGCTTCGCGCAAGGGCTCGGCCAGCTCGCGCGGCTGGCGACCACAGCTCCGCGATCCTCGGCGCTCAAGACGTATCGCGCCAACCTCAAGCCGCCCGCGGCGGTCCGTCGCCCCTGTCGAGGTCCCCGTGCAGTTGATCGTCGCGACCAAGGACCCGCACGTGGGCCCGCGCTTCTACGACGACATGACTGCGTGGGCGTCGCGGCTGTGGCGACGCGACATCAAGGCCGGTCATGATTCACCCACGACGCATCCGCAGGTGCTCGCGCGGGCGGTGACCCAGTTCGTCGACCACGTCGATGGTGCCCCCGCCGCGCGGGAGTTGTTGCGCGCCGAGGTCGGCCGACCGCGAAAGGCGTTCGGCGACACGTTGGTCGCCGTGACCGGCGCCGCCGGCGGCATCGGCCGCGAGACCGCGCTGGCGTTCGCCCGTGAAGGCGCCGACGTGGTGATCAGCGACCTCAACGCCGACGGGCTCGCGGAGACGGCACGCCTCGTCGCCGCCACCGGGGCAGAAGCGCACGTCTTCACCGTCGACGTCGCCGACTCCGCCGCCGTCGAGGCGTTCGCCGAGCAGGTGTGCGCACAGCACGGGGTGCCCGATGTCGTGGTCAACAACGCCGGCGTCGGACACGCGGGTTTCTTCCTCGACACCCCGGCCGAAGAGTTCGACCGCGTCCTCGACATAAACTTCGGCGGTGTCGTCAACGGCTGCCGCTCGTTCGGCAAACGCCTCGCCGACCGCGGTACCGGCGGACACATCGTCAACGTCGCATCGATGGCGTCCTACTCACCGCTGAGCGTGATGAACGCCTACTGCACGTCCAAGGCCGCCGTGTTCATGTTCTCCGATTGCCTTCGCGCGGAACTGGACTCAGCGGGCATCGGGCTGACGACCATCTGCCCCGGCGTCATCGGCACGAACATCATTGACAGCACCCGCTTCTCGCTGCCCGAAGGGCGTAATCAAGATGTTGCGGCGCTGCGCGTGCGGGCGAAGAAGGGATTCGCGGTGCGCCGCTACGGACCCGAGAAGGTCGCCAAGGCCATCGTCGGCGCGGTGAAGGCGAACAAGGCTGTCCGGCCCGTCGCCCCGGAGGCGCACTTCCTCTACGGGGTGGCCCACGTCCTGCCGCAGGCCATGCGCAGCGGTGCCCGCGGCGGCAACATCGTCTAGCCGTTCACGGCTTCGGTTGATCAGCCGTTCACGGCTATGGCTCGATCAGCCGTTCACGGCTTCGGCTCGATCAGCCGTTCACGGCTATGTCTTCCAGGACCGCGAACATCGTCCGCGTCGGCACCCCGGTGCCGCCCTTGGGGTGTAGCCCCACGGGCCACCCGAGTTGTACGCCGGGGCCGCGATGTCGATGTGTGCCCACTCGACGCCGTCGGCGACGAACTCCCGCAGGTAGGTGCCGGCCACCAGCATCCCCGCGTACCGGGAGCCGCTGACGTTGGCCAGGTCGGCCACCGTGGACTTGAGATCGTCCTTGAGTTCGTCGGGCAGCGGCATCGCCCAGCCGTTCTCACCGACCCCCTGTGAGATGTCGGCCACCCGGTCGCGGAACTCCTCGCTGCCCATCACGCCAGGCGTGCGGGCACCGAGCGCGACCGTCTGCGCGCCGGTCAGCGTCGAGGTCTCGATGAGGTAGTCGGGCTCGTCCTCGCAGGCCCGCACGATGGCGTCGGCGAGGATCAACCGGCCCTCGGCGTCGGTGTTGAGCACCTCGACGGTGATGCCGCCGTATTGCGTCAGCACGTCGCCGGGACGCTGCGCGGTCGACGACGGCATGTTCTCCGCCATCGGCACATAGGCGATGACATTGATCGGTAACTGTTGACGCGCCGCCAGCGCGACGGTCGCGATGACGGCTGCCGCACCGCCCATGTCGGAGGTCATGTGATGCATGTTCGCGGCGGGCTTGATCGAGATGCCGCCGGTGTCGAAGGTGATGCCCTTGCCGACCAGCGCCACCGTCTTCGACTTTTTCTTGCCGCCCTTGTGGGCGAGTCGGACCAGGCGCGGCGGACGGGACGAACCCTTGCCGACGCCGATGATGCCGCCGTAGCCGTCCTTGGTCAGCGCCTTCTCGTCGAGCACCTCGACGTCGAGCCCGGCGGCCTCGCCCAAAGCCTTTGCGCGCTTGGCGAATTCGGCAGGGAACAGGTGACTCGGCGGGGTGTTGATGAAATCGCGAGCGGTCGCGACGGCGGTGGCGATCGCCTCCGCTCGGGCGGCGGCCTCCTTGGTCGTGGCCTTCGTGTCAGGCGTGAGCGCGGTGATCTTGCTCAGGCCCGCATCCTTGGGCGCGGTCTTGTCGCTGCGGAACTCCGAGAAGCGGTACGAGCCAAGGATCAGTCCCTCGATCGTCGCCTCCAGATCGAGGTCCGACAGCGTGGTGATGACGTTCTCGACACCGGACAGCGAGCGCGCCGCCGCCCCCGCCGCACGGCGGATCGTCTCCGCGGGCCAGGTCTCGCGGTCCTTGCCGAGCCCCACTGCCAGCACGCTGCCGACCGGAAGCGCAGGCACCACGATCCGGGTCAACTGTTCCGGCCCGCCCTTGGCGCCCAGCGCCTCGAGCGCGACCTCGATCTCACCGACGGCCTCCGCGTCGAGATACGGGTTGGCCACCACCGCGGCTGTCCCGCCGTCGTCGCTGGAGCTCAGCACGGGCACGATCAGGACCGACGAGTCGACCTTGCGCTTGGGCAGCGTGCTCGCGACGGCGACGTTGGGGGACTGGTAACCGGCTGGGGTGCTCACGGGGAATCACCCTAACCACTGGGCCACTAGGGTGGTTGGTCGTGAGTGACAACCTGTTGGCAGGCCCACTGGAGAACCAGCACCGCGAACTCGGCGCGAGCTTCGCGGAGTTCGGCGGATGGCTGATGCCGGTGTCGTACGCGGGAACCGTCGCCGAACACACCGCCACCCGCACGACGGTCGGCCTGTTCGACGTCAGCCACCTCGGCAAGGCGCTGGTCAAGGGCCCGGGGGCCGCTGATTTCGTCAATTCCGCGTTCACCAACGACCTGCGCCGGATCGGTCCGGGCAAGGCGCAGTACACGCTGTGCTGCACCGAATCCGGTGGCGTGATCGACGACCTGATCGCCTACTACGTCTCCGACGACGAGATCTTCCTCGTGCCCAATGCCGCGAACACCGCCGCGGTCGTCGCGGCGCTGCAGGAGCGTGCGCCCGACGGGCTGACCATCACCGACGAGCACCGCTCCCGCGCCGTGCTGGCCGTGCAGGGGCCCAAATCGTCCGACGTGCTCGGTGCCCTCGGGTTGCCGACGGACATGGATTACATGGGCTACGCCGACGCCCAGTTCAGCGGCGTCGATGTCCGGGTGTGCCGCACCGGGTACACCGGCGAACACGGCTACGAACTGCTGCCGCTGTGGGACCAGGCCGCGGTCGTGTTCAACGAGCTGGTCGAGGCCGTGAACTGCGGTGGGCGGCGAGCTCGCCGGCCTCGGGGCCCGCGACACCCTGCGCACCGAGATGGGCTATCCCTTGCACGGCCACGAACTGTCCCTGGACATCTCGCCGCTGCAGGCGCGGACGGGCTGGGCGATCGGCTGGAAGAAAGAGGCGTTCTGGGGGCGTGACAGCCTGCTGGCGGAGAAAGAGGCGGGCCCGCGACGGACGCTGCGCGGGCTGCGGGCCGTGGGGCGCGGTGTGTTGCGACCGGACCTCACGGTGCTCGCCGGTGACACCCCGGTCGGGGTCACCACGTCGGGAACCTTTTCTCCGACTTTGAAAGTCGGCATCGCGCTGGCGCTGATCGACACCGCCGCCGACATCGCCGACGGCGCACACGTCGCCGTGGACGTCCGTGGCCGTCAGGTCGAGTGCGAAGTGGTCAAGCCGCCGTTCGTCGACACCCGCACCCGCTAGCCCTGTGACCAAAAACCGCTAGCCAGCGGGTTATACAATCGCGTGCATGACTGAAGGCCTCGAGTTCACCGTCGATCGCAACGCGAATCCGGCGAGCGACGAGGTACGTGCCCAGATCCTGGCCAACCCCGGTTTCGGCAAGTTCCACACCGACCACATGGTGTCGATCGACTACACCGCCGGCAAGGGCTGGCACGACGCTCGGGTGCTCCCGTACGGGCCCATCGAGCTGGATCCGTCGGCGATCGTCCTGCACTACGCACAGGAGATCTTCGAGGGGTTGAAGGCTTACCGGTGGGTCGACGGTTCCATCGTGTCGTTCCGGCCGGAGGCCAACGCCGCCCGGCTGCAGACCTCGGCGCGACGCCTGGCCATCCCGGAGTTGCCCGAGGCGCTGTTCATCGAGTCGCTGCGGCAGCTGATCGCCGTCGACGAGCCCTGGGTGCCGCCCGCAGGCGGCGAGGAATCGCTGTACCTGCGGCCCTACGTCATCGCGACCGAGCCAGGGCTGGGTGTCCGGCCGGCCGACGAGTACCGCTACCTGGTGATCGGGTCTCCGGCGGGCGCCTACTTCCCGCGTGGGATCAAGCCGGTCAGCGTGTGGCTGTCGCACGAGTACGTGCGAGCCTCACCGGGCGGGACGGGCGCAGCCAAGTTCGGCGGCAACTACGCCGCATCGCTGCTGGCGCAGGCCGAGGCGGCATCGCACGGCTGCGATCAGGTGGTGTGGCTGGATGCGATCGAGCGCCGCTACGTCGAAGAAATGGGCGGCATGAACCTGTTCTTCGTGTTCGGCAGTGGGGGCACCGCACGCCTGGTGACTCCCGAGCTTTCTGGCTCGTTGCTGCCCGGCATCACACGGAATTCGTTGCTGCAGCTGGCAACTGACGCAGGCTTCGCGGTCGAGGAACGCAAGATCGACGTCGACGAGTGGCAGAAGAAGGCCGCCACGGGGGAGATCACCGAGGTGTTCGCGTGCGGTACCGCCGCCGTCATCACGCCGGTGTCGCACGTCAAGCACGGCTCAGGTGACTCGGCTGACGAATTCGCCATCGCGGACGGGGAGCCCGGTGAGATCACGATGGCTTTGCGCGACACGCTGACCGGAATTCAGCGCGGTACCTTCGCCGATACTCACGGCTGGATGGCCCGGCTGTCCTAGCGGTGGCGATGTCTAGTGTGCGTCCAGATCGCACTTTCCGAGGATTTCGCGATCTAGATGCACACCAGACTGTCGGCCGACGGCTTCAGCGGATCGCCAGGCCGACGGCCACGACCGTCGTCGTCACCTCGACGGCGGCCCCCAGCACATCGCCGGTGATCCCGCCGAACCGGCGCACGCAGTGAGCGACCAGCACGGCGCTGCAGGCTAGGGCGACCACGACGACGAGCGGGCCCTGCCATGGCCGTGGGCAAGCGGGGGCGGCGACGGCCGCGACCGCCACCACCCACGCGGTCACCACCCAGACGGGCTGGCTGCCCGCCACCAGCGCGCCCAGTGTGCTGCCCTGCGCCGCAGGAACCCCGCGGCGAGACGCGACGACCACGGCGACCCGGCCCGCCATGACCGCGACGAGCACTGCCTGCCAGCCTGACTGGCCGAACGCCAGCGACTGCACCAGCACCGTCACCGCGACGGCGGCGACACCGAACGGGCCGGCCCTGCCGTCACGCATCACCGCCAGTGCCCGTTCCGGTGGGCCGTAGCAACCCAGGGCATCGGTGGTGTCGGCCAGGCCGTCGATGTGCAGGCCGCGGGTGGCCAGCAGCAGCACAGCGACCGTCAGCGCCCCGGCGAGTCCGCTGCCGTCGCCGAACGCCCACGTGCCTGCCCAGAACACCCCAGCGGCCAGCGCGCCCAATGCCCCGCCGACCACCGGGAGCGTGGTCAGGACTCCGCGGCCGACGTTCGCGGCGACACGGGGCGGTACGGGCAGAACCGTCGCGAACGCGAAAGCGCCTGCCAAACAAAAGATCACAGCGCGGATCACCGTCTAGCCCTTGTCAATCCCGGCTTCCTCGAACGTGGCCATCGACGCCAGCGTGGCCACCGCGGCGCGCAGCACGGGCAGCGCGACGAGAGCGCCGGAACCCTCACCGAGCCGCATGTCGAGTTCGACGATGGGGTCGAGGTCGAGGTGGCGCAGCGCCAGCGTGTGCGCGGGTTCAGTGGACCGGTGGCCTGCTCGCCACCAGAGTTTCGCGCCGGGCGCCAGCTTCTCGGCAGCCAGTGCCGCTGCCGTCACCACCACGCCGTCCAACAGCACCGGCGTGCGTCGAACAGCGGCCTGGGCGAGGAATCCCGTCATCGCGGCGAGATCGGCGCCACCGCAGATCCGCAACAGCGCAATCGGGTCCGCCGACAGCCTGCGTGTCCGATACAGGGCGTCGCGAATCGCGGCGGTCTTGCGCGCCCACCCGGCATCGTCGATCCCGGTGCCGCGGCCGACCACCGACACCGGCTCGGAATCGGTCAGCGCGGCGATCAGAGTGGTGGCCGGAGTGGTGTTGCCGATGCCCATGTCGCCCGCGATCAGCAGGTCGGCGCCTGAATCGACCTCCTCATCGGCGATCTGGCGTCCCGCATCGATGGCCTGCACCACCTCGTCAGGGGTGAGAGCGTCCTCCACGGCGATGTTGCCGCTGGAGCGCCGGATCTTGTGTGCGCCGATCGAGGGGGACGCGGGCTCGTCGGTGTCGACGGCGATGTCCATGACGCGCACTCCGGCGCCCGCCACCTCCGCGAGGACGTTGACCGCGGCGCCGCCCGCCGCGAAGTTGGCCACCATCGCGGCGGTCACCTCCGCCGGATAGGCGGACACTCCGGCCGCTGCGACACCATGGTCGCCGGCGAACACCACCACCCGGGCCCGCTCGAACTGCTTTGGGGGACAGGCGCTCTGGCATGCCGCCACCCAGACGGAGAGGTCCTCGAGCCGGCCGAGTGCGCCTGCCGGTTTGGTCAGCAGGCCCTGCCGCTCCCGCGCCGCCGACGCGGCGTCGGGATCAGGTGCAGGGATATCGGGAAAATAGGCCACCTCCGGCGTCACGCGACGGGAGTGCCGCGTTCGACCTGAGGTTTGGGGGCGCGCATCCGGCGCAGTTGCGAGGCGCGGCTGGCGGCGTAGAAGCCGAGCTTCCAGCCGCTTTCGGTGTTGTCCGGGAACTTCGCGTCGGCCAGCTTGTTCACCTTGCGGCCCAGGAAGACGCCGTCGATCACCATGATCAGCACGAGCACCAGCATCGCCGGCGACAGGAACGCCTGCACCTGCACCGACGGCACCGCCAGCATGACGAAGATCAGGCCGAGCGCCGACGGCATGAACAGGCCGAGCAGATTGCGCCGCGAATCCACCACGTCCCGTACGTAGCGCCGGACCGGACCCTTGTCGCGCGGCAGCAGGTAGGCGTCCTCGCCGGCCATCATCTTTTCGCGGCGGACCGACATGTCGGACCGGCGCTCCGCGCGCTCGATCTTGCGTTCCTCGCGGGACAGCTTCGGGCCGCGCAATTCCTTGCGTCGCTTCCTGGCCTCGGCGCTGGTCATCGGCGCGGGGGCGACCGGGCCGCGTTTACGGCTCACCTCACTGCGCTTGGGGGTCGGTTTGCCCTTGGGCGCCGTCCGCACGCGCTCGGCGGCTGCGGCAGCCTCAGCCGCGGCGTCGTCGGCGGGAACGGAGTCCCCAGGATCGTCCTTCTTGCGGCCAAGCAGCTTCACGCCTGCCAGATTACTTCCCCGCGCGCGGCCGACCCAATCCGCGCCTGCGGTGCGGGACTTCGCCGGAAGTCATAGTCTGCCGTGGTGACAGGCATCGACGAACCCGCCGTAACCGTGCTGATCGCGCCCGACTGCTTCGGGGACAGCCTGACCGCGGTGCAGGCCGCCCAATCCATTGCTCAAGGGTGGCGCACGTCTCGCCCCGGGGACACGTTGAAGCTGGCTCCGCAGTCCGACGGCGGCCCGGGGTTCGTCGAGGTGCTGGCCAGCCGGCTGGGTGAGATCCGCACGCTGACGGTCAGCGGACCGCTGGACGCCGACGTCCAGGCGCACTGGGTGCTCGACACCGACCCGCCGGTCACCGCCTACATCGAATGCGCACAGGCCTGCGGCCTGGCGCTGCTCGGCGGGCCGCCGACGGTGCGCACCGCGCTCGATGCGCACAGCAGCGGAGTCGGCCAGCTGATCGCGGCGGCGCGGGCCGCGGGGGCAGGCCGGATCGTCGTCGGCCTCGGCGGCAGCGGTAGCACCGATGGGGGGCGGGGCATGGTCGAGGCGCTGGGCGGTCTGACCGCGGCACGCGAACTGCTCGCCGGGGTCGAACTCATCGCCGCCAGCGATGTCGAACACCCGCTGCTCGGCCCGATGGGCGCCGCCGCCGTATTCGGACCGCAGAAGGGCGCCGATCCCGGCACAGTGGCCGTGCTCGAGGAGCGGCTGACGGCCTGGGCCGAGGAGCTCAACGCCGCCGCGGGCCGGCTGATCAGCGACGATCCCGGCGCCGGTGCGGCAGGAGGTCTCGGCGCCGCGCTGCTGGCGCTCGGCGGCCGCCGAGAATCCGGGGCGTCGATCATCGCCGAACACACCGGCCTCGGCGCCGATGTCGCCGCGGCCGACCTTGTCATCACCGGCGAAGGACGGTTCGATGACCAGTCACTGCACGGCAAGGTCGTCAGCGCCCTGGCCGCGGGCGCGCGGTCTCACCAGATTCCGGTTCTTGTGCTCGCCGGCCAGGTCACGCTGGAACAGCCGGCGTTGCAGGCAGCGGGCATCGCGGCGGCCCACTCGATCAGCGACCATGCCGGATCGGTTCAGCGGGCGATCGAGGACGCGGCCGATCAGCTGACCGGACTCGCCACCGAGGTCGCGGCACGCTGGGGAACGTCACCGAGTTCGGGATAGGTGAGGAATACGGCCGGAACCAGGTACCGTTGAGGTTGTGGGGCCTACAGCTTCGTGGCCACCGGGGGTTCCACCCACGTACATCCATTACGGGAGATTCCATGACTGTTCAGGACGAGTCGGCCGTGCAGGCTGGCCAGACCATCGAAGCCCAGCACGGCGCGACCCTGACGGATGCCGCGGCAGCCAAGGCGAAGGCCCTGCTCGACCAGGAGGGTCGTGACGACCTGGCGCTGCGGATCGCCGTCCAGCCCGGCGGTTGCGCCGGCCTGCGTTACAACCTGTTCTTCGACGACCGCACCCTCGACGGTGACCTGACCGTGGATTTCAACGGGGTCGCGCTGACAGTGGATCGGATGAGCGCCCCCTACATTCAGGGCGCCACCATCGACTTCGTCGACACGATCGAGAAGCAGGGTTTCACCATCGACAACCCGAACGCCACCGGCTCGTGCGCCTGCGGCGACTCATTCAACTGAGCTAGTACTGCCCGGCCGTGCGCGGCAGGTAGGAACACACCAGGATCTCGTCGTCGATCGACAGCAGCTGCGCGACAGCCTGCTCATCGGCTTCATCCGGCTGGTTGCGCGACGAACCGCTGGCAGGCACCACGCGCATCGTGAAGAGCACTTGGGCCTGCGTCGGTGAGGACCGCACCATCTTGTCGATCGACGTGACCTGGGCGCTGTCGTATTGCTTACGGAAGGCATCGCTGGACAGGCTGGCAAGCGCCATGTCCGAGCGACGCTCCTTGACGGCGTCGAACAGCCCGCACAAGGTGTGGCGGGCCACCGCTTCGGTATCGCCATTGGTCAGAGCATCCAGGTAATCCTGGATCGCGGCCTGCGCGGCCGGCTCCGTCAGCGCACCCGACGACGGCTTCTCATCGCGTCCGCGACTGAGTGCCACCGCCGTGATGACCGTCACCACAGCGACGATGGCCAGTACGGCGACGATGGCGATGATCCACGCGCGGCGCTTGTGCTTGGGGTACTGCACTGGTGGCGGCAGTGTTCCCGGGTAGGACGCGCCGATGCCGGTATCGGGGTACGCATAGGACTGAGTCGGATACGGCTCCGGGTACATCTGAGGGCCGACCGGTCCAGCGCCGTAAGGGGGCGGGTACGGACCAGTCATGGAATTGCTCCCGGGGAAGTGGATCGGATCCTGCGGCATCTACAGTGGCCGGGCAGGCACTTGTAGGCAGGTTAGCGCAACTGGCGGGGCCGACCCTGTTGGAGCCCGGTGGGCGACGGGGCCGACCCTGTCGAAGCCCGGCGGGCGACGGGGCCGACGTGTCGCCGCCGAAGTAGCTGACACTAAGCTGAAGTGCTGAAAATACGAAGGGTGGACTGCGTGACCATTGCGGTGACCGGATCGATAGCAACTGATCATCTAATGCGCTTTCCGGGGAAGTTCTCGGAGCAGCTGCTTGCCGACCATCTGCAGAAGGTGTCGCTGAGCTTTCTCGTCGACGACCTCGTGATGCACCGCGGCGGCGTCGCGGGCAACATGGCGTTCGCGATGGGTGTCCTGGGTGGCAACCCCACACTGGTCGGTGCGGTCGGTGCGGATTTCGATGACTACCGGGACTGGCTCACGTCGCACGGTGTGAACTGCGACAGCGTGCTCGTCTCGCTGAGCGCCTACACCGCTCGATTCGTGTGCACCACGGACCAGGACATGGCCCAGATCGCGTCCTTCTATCCCGGAGCGATGTCGGAGGCCAGTGACATCAAGCTGGCTGACATCGTGAAGCAAACGGGCACACCGGATCTTGTGATCATCGGGGCCAACGACCCGGAAGCGATGTTCCTCTACACCGAGGAGTGCCGGGCCCTCGGGCTCGCGTTCGCCGCGGATCCCAGCCAGCAGCTGGCCCGGCTGTCGGGCGATGAGATCCGCAAGCTGATCGACGGCGCAACCTACCTCTTCACCAACGACTACGAGTGGGATCTGCTGCTGCAGAAGTCCGGCTGGTCGGAGGCGGAAGTGATGAGCCAGATCCAGCTGCGCGTCACCACACTCGGCGAGAAGGGCGTCGACCTCGTCGGTCGCGACGGCACGTTCATCCACGTCGATGTCGTGCCCGAGACCCATAAGGACGACCCGACGGGTATCGGAGACGCATTCCGTGCCGGCTTCCTGACCGGCCGCGACGCCGGCCTGACCCTGGAGCGTTCGGCTCAGCTGGCGTCCCTGGTGGCGACGCTGGTGCTCGAGGCACCGGGTCCGCAGGAATGGTCCTGGGACAAAGACGCGGCCGTGCGACGCCTGTCCGACGCCTACGGGGCTGAGGCGGGCGCGGAGATCGCCGCTGCGCTCTAGCGACCAAGGTGCTCTAGAGCTGGACGGGATAGGTCGGCTCGCTGATCTGTGGGACGACGCTCTTCTCGACGAAGATCGCGTGCCACAGCATGAAGATCAGCACCGTCCACAGGCGACGGCTGTGATCGATTGCGCCGCTTCGGTGTTCGTCGAGCATCGAGCGCACCGCGGCGAGATCGATCAGCTCGCCCGCCCCTGATCTGTCCACCGTTTCGTACGCCCAGTCGAGCAGTTCGCCTGCGCGCAGCCAGTGCCGGATCGGCACCGGGAAACCCAGTTTGGGGCGGTTGAGAACATGTGCGGGCACGATCGGCTCCAGCGCGCGCCGCAGCGCGTACTTGGTGGTGGCCCTGGTGATCTTCTGGTCGTACGGCAACCGGGACGCCACCGCGAACACCTCAGGGTCCAGGAACGGCACCCGTAGCTCGAGCGAATTGGCCATGGTCATCTTGTCTGCCTTGACCAGGATGTCGCCACGCAGCCACGTGAAGAGGTCGATGTGCTGCATCCGCGCCACCGGATCCCAGCCCTGCGAATGGGCGTAGAGGGCAGCGGTGACGTCGGTGTGCGTCCAGTCCTGTCGGAATCGCGGCAGGACAGCCCGTAGCTGTGCGTCGGAGAAGCTACGCGCGTTGCCGTAATAGCGCTCCTCGAGGGTGAGCGAACCGCGGTGCAACAGGCTCTTGCCGCGCATGCCCTCCGGTAGCGGCACTGCGATTTTGCCCACCGACTTGCGCACACCACGCGGCAGGAAGTCGAAAGGCTTCAGCGACAACGGCTCTCGATAGATGGTGTAGCCGCCGAACAACTCGTCGGCGCCTTCGCCGGACAGCACCACCTTGACGTGCTTGCGTGCCTCCTTGGCGACGAAGAAGAGCGGCACCAGGGCCGGGTCGGCGACGGGTTCGTCCAGGTACCAGACGATCTCGGGCAGTGCTGCGACGAACTCCTGCGGGCTGACCACCTTGGTGACGTGCCGCGCCCCGATGGCCTCCGCGGACGCCACCGCCACGTCCACTTCCGAGAACCCCTCGCGCTCGAAGCCCGTCGTGAACGTGATCAGCCTCGGGTTGTGGCGCATCGCCAGCGCCGCGATCGCGGTCGAGTCGATGCCGCCGGACAGGAACGCGCCAAC
>CAWCMF010000031.1:0-130766 GCA_963796545.1 uncultured Actinomycetota bacterium
AACAACGTGTTGAGGAAAATCAGGAAGGGATCATGAGCAGCGATCAGTTCAACAAGGCGCAGCGTGGCGCCGGATTCATTGCGGCGCTGGACCAGAGCGGCGGCAGCACGCCCAAGGCGCTGAAGCTGTACGGCGTCGCCGAGGATGCGTACTCCGGTGACGCCGAGATGTTCGATCAGGTACACGCGATGCGCACCCGCATCATCACCAGCCCCAGCTTCGACGGCGACCGTATCCTCGGGGCAATCCTGTTCGAGGACACGATGGACCGCCAGATCGAGGGCCGCGACACCGCCGACTACCTATGGAGCGTCAAGCAGGTCGTGCCGTTCCTCAAGGTGGACAAGGGTCTGGCCGACGAGAACGACGGTGCCCAGGTCATGAAGCCGATCCCCGGCCTCGACGATCTCCTCGCCCGCGCCCGCGACAAGGGCGTCTTCGGAACGAAGATGCGGTCCGTGATCAAGCTTCCCGGCGCAGGCCTCGACGAGGTGGTCGACCAGCAGTTCGAGATCGGCCGCCAGATCCTGGCTGCCGGCCTGGTGCCCATCATCGAGCCCGAGGTGGACATTCACAGCCCGGAGAAGGCTGCCGCCGAAGACCAGCTCAAGGCGGCACTGCTCAAGGCACTCAACGCCCTGGGCGACGACCAGTTCGTCATGCTGAAGCTCACGCTGCCCGATGTGGACGATCACTACCGCGAACTGGTCGAGCACCCGAAGGTGTTGCGCGTGGTGGCGTTGTCCGGCGGATACAACCGCGACGATGCCTGCGACAAGCTCTCCGCCAACCACGGCGTCATCGCCAGTTTCTCGCGCGCGCTCACCGAGGGGCTGACGGCGCAGCAGGGCGACGAAGAGTTCAACGCGGCGCTGGACGCGGCGATCACCGCGATCGCCAAGGCGTCCAACTCCTGACGACCGAAGACCCTGGGTCGGCGTGCCGACCCAGGGTCTTTCGTCTATGGCGCGGTCAGGAAGTGTGAACGATGAGCACGTCTGTCTTCGACCGCCGTGCCACATTCGCCGGTACCGATCCGAGCAGGCGACCCGCGATCGTGCTCAGTCCGACGTTGCCGACGACGAGCAGATCTGCGTTGACTTCCGCAGCCAGCTCGACGAGTGCATCGACAGGCGCTCCAACAACGGCCCTCTCCTCGATGTTCTCGGCGCCGGCAGCCTTCGCCCGGTCTTTCGCCTCCCGCAAGATCGCGTAGATCGGCGCATTGCCGGACATCTTGTAGCCCTCGTCCTTGAGCACGTCGGCGGCTCGTGCGTCCTCGCCTTGCGGGAAGTAGGCCGTCGTGATGATGAGCCTCGCGTTCGCGCGTGCAGCGATCTGACCGGCGCGGTCCACGGCACGCAACGACGAATCAGATCCGTCTGTACCAACCACCACCGTCTGATAGGCGGTCATCCGTATCCTCCCAGTGTCAGTTGTAAGGCCAACCGAGACAGTAACCCGCTAACCGGCGGACGTGGGTGCGATCACCACACATCAGTCGCATTTCCCCTGGATCCGTGGGGTTCGGGCTAGGCAACATCACCTTGACCGGTGTGACGTGACGGCGAGTACACCTGCCGCAAAATTGCACTGAGCCAAGAGATGTGGCCCCGCATTTTCGAGTCGAAACTCACCACAGTTCACGACGGCCTGTCGGCACACCTTCTGCGCCTACCGCCGAGGGGGTTCGTTCCGCAGACCAAGCCGTGCCCTCGCAGACGAGGTCCCGCGGAATCAGCAGATTCGGGGGAAGTAGAGGGAGCCTTGGTATCGCCTCGCTCAACGGGACAGCCGGAACCGGCAGCGGCGGCGTAGCCGCGCGGGGTGCGGCTGCCGGGATGACCGGAACCGGCACCGGGGGGACGACCGGGACGGGTGCAGCGACAGGAACCGCCGGGATGGTCGGGCCGGGTGTGACAGGCGGTGCCGCCGCGGCGTGCAGCACCGGATCCGACTCGAGTGGAGCAGGCCCTGGCGCCGCGATAGCTTCTGCTGCAATGGGTTCCGTGACCGACGACGTGATCGCAGCAGCGGGCACCGCGGCCGCAGGCGCCGGCCCGAGAGCATGCGGCGCCGCCGCCGGTGCCGGAGCCGAAGGTGCTGCCACCGCCGGCTCAGTTACCGGCGGTGCGACGGCAGGCGCCGCGGCCAGAACCGCCTGGGCAGACGGTGCCGGGACGACGGGAACCGGCGGGAGGGGCGGCAACGCGGCCGGAATCGGCGGTGCCACAACCGGAACAGCGGGAACTGCGACAGGAACCGGACCGGCGGCCGCCTGCATCAGTGGTGCCGCAGGTGCTGCCGCAGGCGCGACGTCGGCCGGCGAGGGTACCGGACCGGGTGCGGCCAGGGCGGTCATGCCGTGCACGACATCGGCGACAGGAACCGACGGGGTCGCCGACGGCGCCTCCGGCACAACACTATTCAGTGCGCTGGAGGCCATGTCGAGCGATTCGGGGAGCGTGGGCGGTGCAGCCGCCAACTGTTGGAACAGATCGAGGCAGGGCACGCCGGGGCTCGGTTCGGCGGCCGCCGGGACGCTGAACATCATGGACGGCACGATGCCCACCGCCATCACAATCGTGACATCGATACGACCCATGGTGAATGACATCACCTTCCTTGAACTCTCAGCGGTGCCCCCACCCGCAGAGAACCTATAGCGTCACCGGCGTTGACGTTCATGCAGTTATCGAACCGAGATCGGGCAGAGGTCTACCGGTGATCATTCGGTGCCCGAGATGCAAAAAGCGTTGCGGAAGAGGGGAATTAGCCTGAGCTGTCGAGTCCGAGAACGCGTCTGCCGTCGAACGTGCGGCCTCGTCGACCATGCGGTTCCACGAGTAGGCAAAGTGGGCGAAGAAGTTGTTCCCCTCGGAGCAGTCAGGGTCCCCCAAGGCGCAGAGCTCGATGGCCATGTGCCCGGTTCAGTGACTGTGACTGGCGCCGAGTTCCACCAGAAGGACGCCGACAACAATCAACGTGATGCCGCCGATCATCGTCCGGGTCAGAGGTTCGTGAAAGAGAAGCCGTGAGGCGATCGCCGTCAGTGCCACGCCCGCCGCGGCCCAGATGCCATAGGCGATGCCGAGCGGCATGCCGTGCCGCAACGACGCCCACAACAACGTGAACGCGACCACGTAGCCGACGACCACCACGGCGTAGAACGCGACTCGACCCCGGGCGGCGACCCGAAGCGCCAGTGTTCCGGTGACTTCGGAGCCGATGGCAGCGATCAGCAGCAGGTACTGCATCAGTCGGGTTCCTCCGCGCGCGAGCCCGCCTCGACCAGCACGACGCCCGCGATGATGCAGGCCAGGCCGAGAACCATGAGGGCGGTCAGCGCTTCCCCGAACAGGATTGCCGAGAGCACTGCGGTGAGCGCGACGCCGGAAGCACCCCAAATGCCATATGCCACGCCAAGTCCCAACCCACGCCGCAGCACCAGGGCGAGAAAGACGAAGGATGCGAAGTATCCGAGGACGACGATCACGTAGAACCCCGGGGCGGTGGCAGATCCCTTGAGCGACAGGGTGGCGGCTACTTCGCTGGAAATGGCGAGGATCAGCAGAATCCAGGTCACCGCGTCGTCTCCCCCAGCAGTTCGAGCGCCACCGCAAGCACTCGGGGCCGTTCGCCGTCACTCAGCGGAAAGGTGTTGGAGGAGTCCGCCAGCCAGGCGCCGTCGGCCAGCAGGCGCGCGGCGTGAAGCCTCGCCTGCTCAACCGGCGAGGCGTCAGCGGGCACCTGCACCCATTGATGAAACCGCTCGGTCCACCGCGCCAGCATGCGGTCGGCCAGTTTGGGGTCGCTGAGCATCACCAGGTCGGAACGGCGGTGTTGACTCTGCAGCGCCCAACGGACGTATGCACCGAGGCGGTCCCGCGGCGTGGCCTGCTCACGCGGAACGGCGAGAAAGGTCGAGAGTTCGCGTTCCTGGGAGTCGACGACGTGATCGACCAGCGCATCCATCAAGGCCGACTTAGTCGGAAAGTGGTACATCAGACCGGGTTTGGTCAGCCCGGAAGCCTGTGCCACCGAATCCAGGGAGACAATCCCTCCGCCGTCAAGCATGGCGCGGGCGGTATCGAGGATGGATGTGGCGGACGACGGGCGCCCGCGCTGCAGAGCCGGCGGCACCGATTTACTTTACCATCCGGTTGGTAAAGTAAATCGACCTCACACTGATAGCCGCCGCCCGCATATGACCCCCGATCTGCCCGCCATGGACAAGCAACAGCAGAACGGGATGCGTGGTGGTGGCGGAGTTCTCTACGGAAATTCGGATGGGTTTATGAGTCCTGTTCGAGCCTGGTCGATCTCGTCGTAGGCGTAGGTCGCCATCGCGGCAGTCGTCATCGTCTCACCTCTCCGGGCGAACGATTCGTAGGTCTGAGCGCCGAGGACATCGCGCAGATCGGTTATGGCGGTGGTGAACTCGGGGTTCGCTGTCGCGGTCAGTGGACTGAAGGCGAAGCCGGCGATGGTGGCCGCCGGTTCATGGCGTCCGAGCCGGTCGAAAAAGGCAGCGAGGACAGCCAGCGGGAAACGGATCATGGTCGTGTTGCCCGCGTCGTGGAAATTCCGGACCGCAAGTGCGACATAGTCGAGCGCGGCCAGCGGGTCACCGTACTCGGCCTCGAGGCGGGCCAGACTGCCCGCGATGCGTGTTTCGGTGTTGCGGTTGCCGCTCTCCTGCGCGATCGCCAGACCGCGGCGTTGGGCGTCCAGCGCCGCAACGGGATCAGCGTCGCCGAAAGCGTAGCCGAAGGCGTAGAGCGCAAACGAGAGCGCAGCCGGGTTGCCGGTGGCCTCGGCAACCTCGATCAGGCCATTCGCGGCGGCCCTCGCCTCCCCACCGCAACCCGCGACCGTCAGTGCGACGGTCAGGAATGCCTTGGTGATCCCATGGGTGTCGCGACCGAGTACGAGCCGGGCGCGACACCATTCGAGCTGCCGTTCGGGTTGACCGAAGTGCAGGTACGCAGCGCCGAGCGCGCCCTCGAGGCCGAACGGCACCTCGTCGTGGCGGCCACTGCCGATCACCAGCCGGCCGGCGTCGCTGTAGCCAACGGCTGCTTCGATCCGTCCCGGCCACCAGCACAAAGACGCCATCACATATAGGAATGCGAGTTTCGGATGATCGGCGGTGCGGGCGGGCTCGATGAGCTCCTCGGCCCACGCTATCGGCTCGTAATTGTGCGTCCAAAAGCCAAGCCATGCCGCCCATGTCGCGATGGTGGCGGCGACGTCGAGGTCACCATGGTCGGCGGCCCACCGATACGCGGACCGCAGGTTGGCCAGCTCGACGGTGAACCAGTCGTAGGCCTTCCGCTGGTGGGGGCTGTCCCACAGGATCATGATGTCGGCTTCGCGCCCGGCGTAGTAGCGCGAGTGGGCGGCCCGAATCTCGAATGCTCCGCCGCCCGCGACGAGCTGTTGCTCGGCGAACTGGCGGATCGTCTCCAGCATCGAAAACCGGGTTCGCCCCGAAGACCTGTCAGCGACCAGCAGCGACTTGCGCACCAGCGCGTCGAGCAGATCCAATACGGCGAACTCATCACCAGAACCCGTGACGGCGCAGGCACTTTCGAGGTCGAATCCCCCGGCGAACACCGAACACCGTTCCAGCAGCGGTTTCTCTGCCTCTTCGAGCAGGTCATAGGACCACGCAACCGCGTGGCGCAGTGTCTGGTGGCGCGGCAGCCCACGCCTGGAACCGACCAGCAGCCGGAACCGCTGATGGAGACGATCGCGCACCTCGCCGGCAGTCATCGACGCCATGCGCGAAGCCGCCAACTCGATGGCCAGCGGGATTCCGTCGAGGCGGCGGCAGATCTCCAACACTGCGCTCGCCTCGTCGGTGGTGGCCATCGAGAACCCGGAAGCGACGCTGCGGGCGCGCTCGACGAACAAATCCACTGCGGCACTGTCGATGCCTGCGCCGAGGTCCAGCGAGGGCACCAGCCACAGTTGCTCATCGGGGATCCCCAACCCTTCGCGGCTGGTGGCCAGGATCCGTACCGTCGCCGAGTACGCGAGGATCGACTCGACCAGGTCGGCTGCGGCGTCGCGCACGTGCTCGCAATTGTCGAATACCAATAGCCGTATCCTGCCCTCCAACGCGGCGGCGACGCTTTCGCTGACACTCATGGCGGGTTGTTGGGTAATCCCGAGGACTGCGGCCACTGCATCGGGCACCGACGCCGGATCGGTAACCGCAGCCAGTTCGAAAAACCAGACACCGTCCGGAAATTCATCGACGAGACGCGCCGCGACCTCCAACGCCAGCCGGGTCTTGCCGACTCCGCCGACACCGGTCAACGTCACGAGCCGATGAGTCTTGACCGCCGCTTGCACCTCATCGCCTTCGGACTCGCGTCCGATCAAGCTGCTCGTCGCACGACGCAGATTCCCCGTACTCGTATCGAGCGCCCGCAACGGCGGAAAATCCGTCGCCAAACCCAGCGCACGCGCTTGGAAGACCCCGACCGGCGTCGGCACGTCCCGCAACCGTCTGGATCCCAGATCCATCAGATCAACGCCGCTGAGCAGAACTGCCGTCGAGTCGGCCAACAGGATCTGACCACCATGTCCGGTGGCCATCACCCGTGCCGCACGATTGAGCACCGCGCCGAAGTAGTCGCTGTCGCGCAGTTCGGCCTCGCCGGTCGCCAGCCCCATCCGCACCGGCAACTCAAGTTCGCGCTGCGCAGCCACCGCAGCATCCACCGCAGACCGAGGCGACGCGAACGCGGCACATACGCCGTCACCGGTGTGTTTGAACAACCAACCGCCGTGCGTCTCGATCGCCGAGCGCAACACCTCGTCATGTGCGGCCAGCGCGGTCCGCATCCCCTCCGCGTCGGCCTCCCACCGACGGGTCGAACCCTCCACATCGGTGAACAGAAATGTCACAACCCCCGAAGGAGCAGCCGCCGTGGACACCCACGCAGAATGCCACACCACACAGCACAGCACGGTGCCGAAAGCTGAAACTCAAGCCCTACAACATCGACAATCGAGCGTCGGGACCGAAACAGTTCATGGCCGAAGAGAACTATCGAAATGTCACGGTTCTTCTCCACTTTGAACAACTACATGCGAGCGAGTGACGGGATTCGAACCCGTGTAAACGGCTTTGCAGGCCGGTGCCTAGCCACTCAGCCACACCCGCGTTGAGGACAACAGTGCCATAGCGCCCATACGTGCCCCAGAATTCGGATCAGCGTGATCGCCACTTCCGGCTAGACATCAGATCGGCCCTGCGGCCAACAGGGCAGAGACATCGCCCGCGCGATCGGCGATGCTGAACCCACCCCACACGGCAGTGACCGACCATGACGTCGACCAACACTGATCTGGCAAGCGCGGCACACGAAGCTCACGGGGCTGGCACGGTGGCGCCAGGTTCAGCGAGTGTGCCAATACGTTTCGGATTATGTCGAGGCCGACGGCATCCTCGTACCGACCAGGCGGCGCGCATACCGCAGCGCCGCGGACGGCACACCGATCCTGGACCAGCTCATGGTGTCAATCGACCTGTCGGACTTCCACTTCTGGTGGCCGCGACCGTGGCGAGGACCGCGAGTCCCGCGAAACACGCGAAGAGCCAGCGCGCCGCGGTGGCGTCGCCGGTGTCCACGACGTTGACGACGACGCCGGCCAGCGCTGCTCCGAAGGCCGCGGAGATCACCTGCACGGTGTTGATCGCCGCGGCCGCGGCCGGTCCCTCCGCGGGATCGTCAACCTTGCTCATGGCCCAGGCCGACAGATGCGGCCATGCGATGCCGATCCCGGCGCCACTGATCACCAGCCCGATAGCCCACGCTGCCACCAGTGCCGGTGATGCGTCCACACGCTGGGACAGCGCGCTGATCGTCAGGCCGACCGCCATCACCACGGGGGCCACCGCAACGGTCCGCACGATCACCCGCTGGCTGCTCAGCGAGGCACTGGCGATCTCGCCCACGGTCCAGCCGATCGCCAGCCCCGCCGCGAGGAAACCCGCGGCGACCGGCGTCAGGTGCGCGAGCCGTTGACCGAACAGCGGAACGTACATGTCCACCATCGTCGCGGCCATCAGCACGCCCATCGTCAGGTAGATCCACTTCAGTGGGCCACTACTGAAAGCACTGGGCGGCAACACGGATGCGGTCACCTTTCGATCGACGATGAGGAATACCGCGACGAGCAGGAAACCCGCTGCGACCAGCCCGGCGGTGGTTCGCACATCGTGCGGTATCCCGGCAGCACTGACCAGTAGCGCGGCCGCGCCGAGCAGGAGCAGGGACCAGAGCGGGACCCGAATGCGCTCCGGGGGCATCGCATCCGAGTCGCGGTGGCCAGGCAATGCCACCGGAACCAGTACGGACATCGCCGTCGTCATCACCACGAGAACCCCGAAAGCCCATCGCCACGAACTGTATTGGGCGAACAGACCACCGGCGGCGGGGCCGACCAACGTGCCGACACCCCACATCGCGGACACCAGCGCCGACGCCTTCGTCCACAGATGACTCGGCAGCGCGGTGTTGATGACTGCGTATCCCAGGCCGGCAAGCATCCCGCCCGCAGCACCCTGCACCGTGCGCCCCACCAGCAGGATCTCCATGCTCGGCGCCACCGCGCATCCCAGACTGCCGAGACCGAACACGCTCAGCCCCAACAGATATGCCCACCTCGGTCCGAGCCGCATCAGCACCGCGTGCACCGTGGTGGCGGCCATCACTGATCCAACCAGATAGACCGTCGTCACCCACGCGTAGAAGCGCTGACCCCCGATGTCAGCTATCGCGCTGGGCATCAGGCTGATGGTCAGGAACTCGTTGGTCGCATACAGCGCGACACCGCCGGCCAGCACAGTCGCGGCGCCGAGATTCTTCGGGCCGAGTAGTTCACGCCAGCTGCCGGTGGCCGGGTCTGCCGGGATCTCGGTGTCTGTCACGGCGTAGACCGTAAGCCCTCAACAGCGGTTGAGATCAAGTCATTTGAGACCGGCGGCGTCCATGCCACGGAGTTCCTTCTTCAGGTCGGCGATCTCGTCGCGAATTCGGCCGGCCAACTCGAACTGCAGATCCCGCGCCGCGGCCATCATCTGTGCGGTGAGGTCTTTGATGAGATCGGCCAGCTCGGCCCGCGGCATGTTGGAAGTGTCGCGGCCCTCGAACACGCCGGCACTGACGGCCCGGCCGGGTTCGCCCTGCGCGCGTCTGCCCCTGGACGCGTTGCGGCCAGATCCACCGACTTGGATGGAGGGGTCGGTGGCTTCAGTATCAGCGGCCTCGCGGTACACCTGGTCGAGGATGTCGGCGATCTTCTTGCGCAGCGGCTGGGGGTCCACCCCGTGGGCCACGTTGTAGGCGATCTGCTTGGTTCGACGTCGATCCGTCTCCTCGATCGCCTGCTGCATCGAATCGGTGATCTTGTCGGCGTACATGTGGACCTCGCCGGACACATTTCGGGCCGCGCGGCCGATGGTCTGGATCAGGCTGCGCGGCGAACGAAGGAACCCTTCCTTGTCGGCATCGAGAATGGCCACCAACGACACTTCGGGCAGGTCGAGTCCCTCGCGCAGCAGGTTGATGCCGATGAGCACGTCGTACTCCCCCAGCCGCAGCTGACGCAGCAGCTCGACCCGGCGCAGCGTGTCGACCTCCGAGTGCAGGTAGCGGACCCGGATGCCCATCTCGAGCAGGTAATCGGTCAGGTCCTCCGCCATTTTCTTCGTCAGCGTGGTGACCAGCACGCGCTCGTCGCGCTCGGTGCGCTTGCGGATCTCCCCGATCAGGTCGTCAATCTGTCCCTTGGTGGGTTTGACGACGACCTGCGGGTCGACCAGGCCGGTCGGCCGGATGACCTGTTCGACGAATTCACCGCCTGCCTGGCTGATTTCGTACGCGCCGGGTGTGGCCGACAGATACACGGTCTGGCCGATCCGGTCCGCGAACTCCTCCCACGTCAACGGCCGGTTGTCGACGGCCGAGGGCAGCCGGAAACCGAAATCGACGAGGTTGCGCTTCCGCGACATGTCGCCCTCGTACATGCCGCCGATCTGCGGCACGGTCACATGGGACTCGTCGATGACCAGGAGGAAGTCCTCCGGGAAGTAGTCGATCAGCGTCGCAGGCGCGGTCCCCGCACCGCGTCCGTCGATGTGCCGTGAGTAGTTCTCGATACCCGAGCAGAAGCCGACCTGCCTCATCATCTCGACGTCGTAGTTGGTCCTCATCCGCAGCCGCTGGGCCTCGAGCAGCTTGCCCTGACCCTCCAGCTCGGCCAGCCGCTCCTCGAGCTCCTTCTCGATCGACGAGATCGCCGCGGCCATCCGCTCGGGACCGGCCACGTAGTGCGTGGCAGGAAAGACCCGCAGCGAGTCGACCTTGCGAACCACGTCGCCGGTCAGGGGATGCATGTAGTAAAGCGCTTCGATTTCATCACCGAAGTACTCGATGCGCACCGCGAGTTCCTCGTAGGACGGGATGATCTCGACCGTGTCACCGCGCACCCGGAACGACCCACGGGTGAACGCCATGTCGTTGCGGTTGTACTGCACATCGACCAGAAGCCGCAGCAGCGCGTCACGCGGCACCTCGTCGCCGACCTTGAGTTCGACCGAACGGTCCAGATATGACTGCGGCGTGCCAAGGCCGTAGATGCACGACACCGACGCCACCACCACGACATCGCGGCGCGACAGCAGGCTCGATGTCGCCGAGTGTCGCAGCCGCTCGACGTCGTCGTTGATCGAGCTGTCCTTCTCGATGTAGGTGTCGGTCTGCGCGATGTACGCCTCGGGCTGGTAGTAGTCGTAGTACGACACGAAGTACTCGACGGCGTTGTGCGGCAACATCTCTCGAAGTTCATTAGCCAGCTGCGCGGCCAGGGTCTTGTTCGGCGCCATCACCAGCGTGGGACGCTGGAGGCGCTCGATCAGCCAGGCGGTGGTGGCTGATTTTCCGGTGCCGGTGGCACCGAGAAGCACCACATCTCGCTCCCCCGCGCGGATGCGGCGCTCCAGATCCTCGATGGCTGTGGGCTGATCGCCTGCAGGTTCGAACTCGCTGACCACGTCGAAGCGACCACCCGCGCGGACGATCTGGTCCACGGGGCGGTGTTCGGAGTGCGCGAGCACGGGGTGTTCGGTCGCGAAAGCCATTTCACCAGGGTAGAACCACAGTCTGACAACTTCTGTTCCACCGGGGACGACCCCGCCGCTGAGGCCCTATCCTGGTCGGCATCCATCCTCCCAAGCACGAGATCTTCGACCTCGCGGCCCGCACCAACACCGACCCGAAAGGCATCGTCAGGGCGGTGGACGTATACACCGTCCAGCCGTGGGGGCTCTACATGGCACGGCCGACGCCGGGGCGTGCGCAGTTTCACTACATCGAGTCATGGCTGCTGCCATCGCTGAGTCTGCGCGTGACGGTGTTCCACTTCAACCCGGGCTACGAACGCGACCAGGATTTCTACCTCGACGTCGGCGACTACACGCCGGGCCCGAACAGCTGGCACGCCGAGGACCACTACCTGGACCTCGTACTGCGCACCGGCCGGGACGTGCAGTTGGTCGATGTCGACGAGCTACTGAGCGCTGTCGCGTCCGGTCTACTCAGCTCCGAAGCCGGGGAACGTGCCATCTGCACCGCGGTCACCACCGTCGACGCACTGGCCAGCCACGATTACGACATTCACAGCTGGCTGGCAGGGCAGGGAATGCCGCTGAGCTGGCGCGGTCCGCGCGGCTGAGTCCGCGCTGCTGCGCCAGGAGTAACGATTCGCGATCGCGCGCCGATCTTGATTCTGATGTCAATGACCGTTGATTTGCCCGGGCAGATGCGGCCGGTAGTCTCTGGTCACATGGAGCCCAGCACGCGCAGCCGGACCGGTGCTGCTGCGGCCGCAGTCGCGTTGGCGGCCGCCCTGCTGGCTCCCGCGGTGGCATCAGCTCAGCCTGATGCCACCGGCACCGCGGTCCAGCCGGCGCCGGGAGCGCCCGAGGTCCTGCACAACGTCGTCTACCGTGCGCGGGCGGACGGCACGTCGCGCGGGGCGGTGGTCGCGTACAAGATGGACGACGAGAACGTCAACAGCGCGCAGCCCGGACTGCTGCCCGGCCAGACGTTCGAGATCAACGCGGTCCTCGCAGACCCCAGTTGGCGGGGATGGAGCTTTCGATCGAGTGGCCGTACGGATCCAATCTGCATTGCGAGATCCTCGTCGACGACCAGGTCGTGGCCAAGGCTGACCAGTTCATCGCGCCGCGATTGTTCCGGCCGAAGGATGATCCGCTGTACGGAGTGCTGCAATGCGGTGCCCCGTTGAACCTTCCGGTCGCGGGGCCCGACGGCGCACCCCTCCGGGCACGCTGCCCGCCGGCGCTGACGCCGCCGGCCTAAGTAGCGGGCCGCCACCCCGTGGCGTCTGCCCATTCCCACGCCCTGCGGTAGGCGTCGAGGAACCACGGCTCCTTGGCTTCGGCGTACGCACCCGTGGTCGGGTGTCCCTGCGCGGCGACCCGGCGCTTGAGGTCGAGATAATCGGCCTGGACCGCGGGGTTGGCCTTCGCCCAATCGACGAACAGCAGGGCGAACTGCTGACCGGGCAAGCCGTCGACCCGCACATGCACGTTGGTGGGCCGGCCGGGATCGGCCGAGCAGTACAGCCTCTTTCGCCACAGCTCGTCGCCTTCGGTGTGGTCGAACTCCGGCACGGTGCTACGCCCGTCCCTCTTGCCGATGTCTTGAGTCACCGTGGTCCGCACGTATCCGGCTGCCAGCAGCGCGTCGGCGAGTTCGTCGGCGACGTCCAGTGAAGCGACGCTCACCTGGACGTCGATCACGTCCTTGGCGTCCATACCGGGAATCGCGGTGGATCCGATGTGGTCTATCCGCGACGCATGATGCCCGCAGGTGGTGCGCAACCGGGCCAGGATCCGCTGCGCCTGCGCGGCCCATTCAGGATCCGCAGGCACGAGATTCGGCTCCGAATGCGCCGGCATGCCCGCCTCGATGTTGTCGGCGAACGGCCGGATCCGCTCGTGCCACAACGTCCGAGCCTGCGCGACGAGTTCGTCCGCGCTGCCCGTGTTGTCCAACCAGATGTCGGCCACCGCGCGACGCTGCTCCTCGGTAGCCTGCGCGGCGATGCGTGCCCTGGCGTCCTCGTCGGTGAAGTTCCGGTGCTCGATCAGCCGCTTGACCCGCAACTCGGCATCGGCATGCACGATGATGACCAGCGGGAACATCGGCGCCATCTGCGATTCGACGAGCAGCGGGATGTCCTCGACAATCACGGCGTCGGCATCAGCGCTCTCGATGAGCTCCGAACGTCGTTGTCCCACAAGCGGATGCACTATCCCGTTCAGTGTCTGACGCTTCTCGTCGTCGCTGAAGGCGATCGCCGCCAGCGCGGGCCGGTTCAACGCACCGTCGGGCAGCAGGATCCCGTCACCGAAGGCGTCCACCAGACCGGCCAGACCGGGCGTGCCCGGCTCGACGACCTCGCGGGCGATGACGTCCCCGTCGACGATGATGCCACCGAGCTCACCGAACGTGGCGGACACCGTGGACTTGCCCGCTCCGATTCCTCCGGTCAATCCAATGCGCAGCACCGCACCAGTGTGTCAGGAAGGCGAACCGGCCGAGAAAGGGGGAAGCCCCGGCTCGCAATGAGCCGGGGCTTCCTCTGTCTGAGCGAATTATGCGTTGCCTGCGAGCTTCTCGCGCAGAGCAGCGAGCTGCGCGTCGCTGGCGAGCGACCCACCACTCGACGGCTCCTCAGAGCGCGACGAACCGTTGCTGACGGGCTTGGCAGCCTCGGCGGCGTCGGCAGCGGCGAACTTCTCCATCTGCGCAGTGTGCATCTTGTGGCGGCGCTCGGCCTCGGCGTAGCGCGCCTCCCACTCGTCACGCTGCTTCTCGAAGCCTTCGAGCCACTCGTTTGTGTCGGCGTCGAAGCCCTCGGGGAAGATGTAGTTGCCCGCATCGTCGTAGCTGTCGGCCATGCCGTACTTCCAGGCCTCGAACTCCTCGGAGTAGTCCTCGTTGGCCTGCTTGAGGCTCAGCGAGATCCGGCGACGCTCCAGATCGATGTCGATGACCTTGACCATCGCGTCGTCGCCGACCTGGACCACCTGGTCCGGGACCTCGACGTGGCGCTCGGACAGCTCGGAGATGTGCACCAGGCCCTCGATGCCCTCCTCGACACGGACGAACGCGCCGAACGGCACCAGCTTGGTCACCTTGCCGGGCACGATCTGGCCGATCGCGTGGGTCCGGGCGAAGTGACGCCACGGGTCTTCCTGAGTCGCCTTGAGCGACAACGAAACCCGCTCGCGGTCCATGTCGACGTCGAGCACCTCGACAGTGACTTCGTCGCCCACCTGGACGACCTCGGACGGATGATCGATGTGCTTCCAGGACAGCTCGGAGACGTGCACCAGGCCGTCGACACCGCCGAGATCGACGAACGCGCCGAAGTTGACGATCGACGACACGACACCCTTGCGGATGGCGCCCTTGGTGAGCTGGTTGAGGAACTCGCTGCGCACCTCGGACTGGGTCTGCTCCAGCCAGGCACGGCGGCTCAGCACCACGTTGTTGCGGTTCTTGTCGAGCTCGATGATCTTGGCCTCGATCTCCTTGCCGATGTACGGCTGAAGATCGCGGACCCGACGCATCTCGACCAGCGACGCGGGCAGGAAGCCGCGCAGGCCGATGTCGAGGATCAGGCCGCCCTTGACGACCTCGATGACGGTGCCCTTGACGGCCTCGTCCTTCTCCTTGAGCTCTTCAATGGTGCCCCAGGCACGCTCGTACTGAGCGCGCTTCTTGGACAGGATGAGGCGGCCTTCTTTGTCCTCTTTGGTGAGAACGAGAGCTTCGACCTCGTCGCCGACGGACACAACCTCATTGGGGTCGACGTCGTGCTTGATGGAGAGCTCGCGGGAAGGGATGACGCCTTCGGTCTTGTAGCCGATGTCGAGCAAGACTTCGTCGCGGTCAACCTTGACGATGGTCCCTTCGACGATGTCGCCATCGTTGAAGTATTTGATGGTCTTGTCGATGGCGGCGAGGAAATCCTCCGCGGAGCCGATGTCGTTGAGGGCTACTTGCGGAGACGTGACGGAGGGACTTGGCATGTGGTGGGTTGCTCCGGACAGGTTGAATCGTAGGGACAGTTTTGGGTGTTCTTGGTTGGACCTGGTCGTCATGCACACACAGGTACTGGTCAAGGCTACTCGACGTGGTCCATGCAGGACAAACCCCCTCCGGGTAAACCGCTACCCTGCTCCTGTGTCCTACGCCGGCGCACCCCAGGACCCCCGCCAATTCGGAGCGCCGTTTGCGCGCCGTGTCCGCAAAGTCGGCGCGCCTCTAGGGGTCGTCATCGGGCTCGGGACGCTCGCCGGCCTGATCGTCATCCTGCTGACCCTGGCCAACCCGGTCGGCGCCGCGATCGGCTTTGTGCTGTCGAGCGTCACGATGACGGTCGTCGTCCTGGCCTACCTGTGGCTGGACCGGTGGGAACCCGAACCGCCACGGCTGCTGATCTTCGCCTTCATCTGGGGAACGTCGGTCGCGGTCGTCATCTCCGTCGTGCTGCAGATGGTCCTCGACGCGTGGCTCAACCCAGCCGTGGATCCCGCAGCGACCGACATCAGCCCTTTCACGCTCGTCCTCGGCGCCCCGGTGACCGAAGAGGCAGCGAAAGGCCTGTTTCTTCTGCTGATGATGACCGGCGCACGCCGCAACGAGATGAACTCGCTCACCGACTGCCTGGTGTACGCGGGTTTGGTGGGCGCGGGTTTCGCGTGGCTCGAGGACATCCTCTACATCGCCAACGGCGAATCGCTGGCCGATTCCCTGTTCACGGCTGGTCTGCGGCTGATCATGGGCCCGTTCGCCCACTCCCTCTTCACCACGGTGTTCGCGCTGGGTGTCTGGTTCGCGCTGCAGAAACGCAGCACGATCGCCAAATCGGGCTTCATCCTGCTCGGCTACGCAGGCGCGGTGGTGTTGCACGGAATGTGGAACGGCTCGTCACTGCTCGGCGTCGGCGCCTACTTCGGGACCTACGTGTTCTGGATGATGCCGGTATTCGGGCTGACGATCGCGCTCGCGGTCAACAGCAGGCGCAGGGAACAGCGCGTGGTCGCCGAGAAGATCCCTGGGATGGTCGCCGCAGGCATCGTCACCGCCAATGAGGCGACCTGGCTGGGCTCGGTCAATGCCCGTAAGCAGGCAGTCGCCGAAGCCACCCGGTTCGGCGGCAAGGACGCAGGCAAATCGGTGAAGCGGTTCGCGCACCAGGTCGTCGAGTTGGCGTTCGTCCGCGATCGCATCGACCGCGGTTTCGGCGACCAGAGGGTTGCGGCACTGCTCAATGAGGAGGCCTACGCCGTGTATGCCGCCAGGGCAGCGTCGCCCGCACTGCAGCGGATGGCCGGGTACCGGGCCGTGGGAATCCCGCACCGGTGAGACCGAACGCGGCACCGTCGGCGGCGGGGCGGCGAAGTTCACCGTGAGGGACAGGACGGCTCAGTGCGCGGCGGAATCCCAGCTGCGGCCGTACCCGACCGAGACCTCCAGCGGCACGTCGAGCGCGTAGGCATGCCCCATGTGCTCACGTACCAGGGCCTCGAGCGTGTCGCGTTCGCCGTCGGCGACCTCGAAGAGCAGTTCGTCGTGCACCTGCAGCAGCGTGCGCGAGGACAGTCCGGTGTCCTTGATGGCCTGGTCGACGTTGATCATCGCGACCTTGATGATGTCGGCGGCACTGCCCTGGATCGGCGCGTTGAGCGCCGCGCGTTCGGCCGCTTCCCGCACGTTGCGATTGCTGCTGTCCAATTCGGGTAGGTAGCGCCGCCTTCCGAACACCGTTGAGGTGTAGCCGTCCTTGCGAGCCTGATCGACGACGTCACGCAGATAATCGCGCACCCCGCCGAACCGGTCGAAGTACTGCTCCATCTGCTCTTTGGCCTCTTCGGTGGAGATCTTCAGCTGCTGGGAGAGCCCGTAGGCGCTCAGGCCGTATGCCAGGCCGTAGGACATGGCCTTGACGCGGCGCCGCAGTTCGGGTGTGACTTCGTCGATCGGCACCGAGAACGCCCGCGACGCGACGAACGAGTGCAGGTCCTCACCGGTGTTGAAGGCTTCGATGAGGCCTTCGTCCTGCGACAGGTGAGCCATGATCCGCATCTCGATCTGGCTGTAGTCGGCCGTCATCAGCTCCGCGAAAGCCGTGCCGCCGCTGGAGCCCGGAGGGCGACCTCCTACAACGAAGGCGTCGCGGATCCGGCGCCCGGCCTCGGTGCGGATCGGGATGTTCTGCAGGTTCGGCTCGGTGGACGAGAGCCGCCCGGTCGCCGCGATCGTCTGGTTGAAGGTGGTATGAATCCGACCATCTGCGGCAGTCGAATTGATGAGCCCGTCGACGGTCACCTTCAGCCGGGTCGCGTCGCGGTGCGTGAGCAGGTGCTGAAGGAACGGATGCCCGGTCTTGTCGAACAACGACTGCAGCGCGTCCGCGTCGGTGGTGTAGCCGGTCTTGGTGCGCTTGGTCTTCGGCATCTCCAGCTCGTCGAAGAGCACGACCTGCAGCTGCTTGGGCGAGCCGAGATTGATCTGCTTGCCGATCACCCCGTAGGCCGCCTCCGCGGCGTCGCGGATCTGGCCGGCGAACTCGCTCTGCAGTTCCGAGAGCAACTGCAGGTCGACCGCGATGCCTGCGGTCTCAAGCTCCGCGAGCACCCGCTGGACCGGTAACTCCATGCCGCCCAGCAGCGCCGTCGAATCGATCCGCGCCAGCTCCTCGTCGAGTGCGTCCGCGAGATCCCTGACCGCGCCGGCCCGCAGCAGCAGCGTCTGCACCGCCTGGTCGTCGACGCCGTCGTCGTCGTCGTCGAGCAGCGAAAGCTGTTGTTGCTCAGGGTTGTCCGCGCGAAGCTCACGTTTCAAATAGCGAAGCGACAGATCATCGAGCGCGAAGCTGCGCTGTCCGGGTCGCACCAGGTAGGCCGCCAGCGCCGTATCGGAGGTGACCCCGGCCAACGACCAGCCCCTTCCATACAGATCATGCATGGCGAGCTTGGCCTCGTGCAGCGCCTTGGGTACGCCGGGGTCGGCGAGCCACGCCGACAGCGCGGCTTCGTCCTCCGGGTCGAGTGTGGCCGTGTCGAGGTAGCGGCCGTCCCCGTCCGGGGCGACCAACGCGACGGCGGTGGCGTCGCTGTCGAAGGCCAGGTGGTTTCCGACGACCGCCAATCCGAACCGCTGGCCGTGACCGTGTTCGGCAAGCCAGCCCGCCAATGTGCCTGGGCTCCAGTGCGCCGCCACGGACGTCGAAGCCCTCCTCGACCTCGGGATCCGTGGACGCCAGGGTGTCGAACAACCGGTCCCGCAGCACGCGGAACTCGAGGTCGTCGAAGAGGCGGTGGATCTGGTCGCGATCCCAAGGTTGCATCCGCAGTGTGTCGGGCGTCTGCGCCAACGGCACATTCTTGACCAGATCAGTCAGCTCACGGTTGAGCAGAACGCTGGACAGGTTGGCGCGCAACGCATCGCCGACTTTGCCCGTGACCTTGTCGACGTTGTCGACCAGCGAAAGCAGCGAACCGTATTCGACGATCCATTTGGTCGCCGTCTTCTCCCCCACCCCGGGGATGCCCGGCAAGTTGTCGCTCGGGTCGCCGCGCAGCGCCGCGAAATCGGGATACTGCGCGGGCGTGAGCCCGTACTTGTTCGCGACGGCTTCCGGCGTGAAGCGGGTGAGCTCGCTGACACCTTTCACCGGGTAGAGCACCGTCACGTCGTCACTGACCAGCTGTAACGAATCGCGGTCGCCGGTGACCACCAACACTCGGTAGCCCTCGTCCTCGGCTTGGGTCGCCAACGTTGCGATGACGTCGTCGGCTTCGAACCCAGGCTCGGCGAGAACGGTGATGCCGAGCGCTCTGAGAACCTCTTTGGTGATGTCGATCTGGCCGCGGAACTCATCCGGCGTTGCCGACCGGCCCGCCTTGTACTCCGGGTACTTCTCCAGCCGGAACGTCTGGCGCGACACGTCGAACGCCGCCGCGATGTGACTGGGCTGCTCGTCGCGCAGCAGGTTGATCAGCATGGCCGTGAAGCCGTAGACCGCATTGGTGGTGAGCCCGCCCTGGGTCTTGAAGTTCTCGGCGGGCAGCGCGTAGAACGCGCGGAAGGCCAGCGAATTGCCGTCGAGGAGCATCAGCGTCGGCTTGTCGTCAGCGGCCAGCTTGCCGGCCTTCGTTTCCGATGCAGTCTTGGCTGGGCTCACGGACTTCACTCTAGGCACCCGGTACGACAGCCGGGGCGCCGCTACCCAGGGCGGGCCGTGATCATCCGGCAGGCCCGCCGGCACAGCAGACGCGCCGCAGGGCTGGTGGCGTCCCTGCGCCACGCCCACACCAACCTGCCTCGAAGTTCCGGCGGCAGTCGCAGCGCATGCAGGCCCGCACTGTTGCGCGCCATCGACTGCGGCAGGATCGCCACCCCGAGCCCGTGCCGCGCCAGCTCGGCCAACTCCAGCGGACTGTTGGCCTCGAATGCGATACGCGGTCGCAGTCCCGCGGCGGCACAAGCGCCGTCCAGCCGCGACCGCAGCCCGGTTCCTACCGGAAGCGATATGAGCGGATACTCACAGAGTTCCTTGAGCGACAACGCTTTCCGCCTGACCAGCCGGTGCCGCGCCACCACCGCCGCTTCGAGGGCCTCGTCGGTGACCACCGCGTAATCCATACCCGGCGGCGATTCGTCGACACCGATCGACACGATCGCCACATCTAGTCGCCCGTCTTCCAGCTTTGCCAACAGGGCATCGGAGTTGTCGGTGCCCAGCGTGATCTCGACCTCGGGATAGTCCGCGTGAAAATCGGCGATCAACCCCGCCACGTCGACCGGATGCAGCGTGACGGTGCCGATGGCCACGGCACCGCGAACCAGGTTGGCGACCTCGTCGACCGCGGCCTGGGCATCACGGACCGCAGTGAGCGCAGCCTTGGCGTGCGGCAGCAGCGCGGCGCCCGCCTGCGTCAGGCGCACGTCGCGGCTCGATCGGGTCAGCAGCTGTTGCCCGACCAGTCGTTCGAGGCGCCGAATCTGGGCACTGACCGCCGGCTGAGCCACCCTCTCGCGGTGGGCCGCCCTGGTGAAACTGCGTTCTTCGACCACGGCGACGAAATATTCGAGCTGACGCAGCTCCATAAGAATTGATTATAGAAGTCAGGCCCGATCGGTATTGGACTTATAGAGCGAATCGTCCGCAGTATGAGATGCGAAGGAGGTTCGACATGACCACGTACGTACTCATCCCTGGCATGTGCCACGGCGCATGGTGTTTCGACGACCTGGCCGCGTCACTTCGATCAGCCGGCCACCACGTCCTCGCGATCACGCTGACCGGTGTCGCCGAGCGGTCACACCTGATGCCGGGCGCGGTCAACCTCGACACCCACGTCACCGACGTCCTTGCGGCCATCGAAAACGACACGGCCGCAGGCGATCAGATGATCCTCGTCGGGCACAGCTATGGCGGCATGGTGATCACCGGTGTCGCCGACCGCATCGCCGGGGCGAGCGGAGCGACGGGGAATGAGTCCAGCCGTGTGGACTCGCTCGTCTTCCTCGACGCCGTCGTGCCGTACGACGGCGAGGCATGCTGGGACCTCGTCAATGACGAGGAGCGCGAGTGGTACGTCAAGGTCGACGACACCGGATTCGGCGTCCCACCGATGCCGTTCTTCGACGACCGCGCCACGTCGCATCCCCTGGCCACCGTTATGCAGCCGTTGCGCCTCCAGGGTGACCTGAGTCGGTTCCGTCAGCGCGTCTTCGTGTATGCACTGGACTGGCCAGGTGAGTCACCGCTGCAGCCGTCTTACGACCGGGTGCGCACCGATCCGACCTGGATCACGCACGAACTCGACGGCAAGCACAACCTGATGCGGGACAACCCCGACGATCTGGTGCGCATCCTGCTGGATACGGGTCAGACCGGGCGCGCTCCCGGCGCATCCGGGCCGGGCACGGCTCCGGTCGGGGGTTCGCCGAGCTGACCGTCCAAACACCCTCGACGGTGACGGTGGCCGGCAGGCCTGCGCCGTTCGTCAACTGCGAGTGCCGCATCATCTTCATGCCGATCTCGCCGGCGTCGGCCGCCTCGTGGATCCGGTTGGGGATGTCGCCGATCTGCCCCAAGAACGACGACGGGCGCCCTGCGACTCCAGGTACTGCTTGTTGGCGCCGTACATCCGAGCGCAGTCCTTGAACGGGTTGGGCATGATCCCTATCCCCCGTCAGTAGCCGAGGAGCTTGCGGAAGTCCACACCCGGCCACCTGCTACCGATCCCAATTCCGACAAAACTGGAACACGTTTCAGTAATCCGGCGGGGACTCGGTACGCTGACCGCGTGTCAGCTTCTGTGCAACCGGCGATCGACGGGTGGTTCGCCACCGATGGCTCCGGCGATCCGTACCTGATCGGCGGTAAGTGCCATCAGTGCGGAACCTATGTGTTTCCGCCGCGGGCCAACAACTGTCCCAACCCCGGCTGTGACGGCGACGATCTCGCCCAGGTGCCGCTGTCGCGGCGCGGACGGCTGTGGAGCTACACCGAGAACCGCTATGCCCCGCCGCCGCCTTACCCCTCGCCGGATCCCTTCGAGCCCTTCGCGGTAGCTGCCGTGGAGCTGGCAGAGGAAGGGCTGATCGTGCTCGGCAAGGTCGTCGAAGGCACGCTCGCTGCCGACCTGAAGGTCGGGATGGAGATGGAGCTGGCCACCATGCCGCTCTACGTCGACGACGACGGGGTCGAGCACATCGTCTACGCGTGGAGGACCGCGCACGCAAGGAGCAAGGAAGGTCAAGTCTGATGGCACCCGATCCGGTCTACATCCTGGGCGCGGGGATGCACCCGTGGGGCAAGTGGGGACGCGACTTCACCGAGTACGGCGTCGTCGCCGCCCGTGCCGCACTGGCAGAGGCGGGGCTGGACTGGCAACAGATCCAACTGGTCGCCGGCGCCGACACCATTCGCAACGGCTACCCCGGCTTCGTCGCCGGTGCGACGTTCGCGCAGAAGCTCGGCTGGAACGGCGTACCTGTCACGTCGAGCTACGCGGCCTGCGCCAGCGGATCGCAGGCGCTCCAGAGTGCCCGCGCTCAGATCCTGGCCGGCTTCTGCGACGTCGCCCTGGTCATCGGCGCCGACACGACACCGAAGGGCTTCTTCGCCCCGGTCGGCGGCGAGCGCAAGAGCGATCCCGACTGGCAGCGCTTCCACTTGATCGGCGCGACCAACACCGTGTACTTCGCCTTGCTGGCGCGTCGCAGGATGGACCTCTACGGCGCCACGCTCGAGGACTTCGCTCAGGTCAAGGTCAAGAACGCGCGGCATGGTCTGAACAACCCGAACGCCCGCTACCGCAAGGAAGCCTCCATCGAAGACGTGCTCGCCAGCCCAGTGGTGTCGGAACCGCTGCGTCTGCTCGACATCTGCGCGACGTCCGATGGTGCGGCCGCGCTGATCGTGGCCAGCAAGGCGTTCGCCGAGAAGCACCTCGGCTCGGTCGAAGGCGTGCCGTCGGTGCGGGCCGTCAGTCTGCAGTCCCCGCAGTATCCGCAGCACCTACCCGAATTGCCGGACATCGCAACGGATTCCACCGCGGTCGTGCCCGGCCCGAAGCGGGTGTTCAAGGACCAGATCCTCGACGCCGCGTATGCGGAGGCGGGCATCGGACCCGAGGACCTGAGCCTCGCCGAGGTCTACGACCTGTCGACGGCGCTTGAGCTCGATTGGTACGAGCATCTGGGCCTGTGCCCGAAGGGCGAAGCCGAGCAGCTGCTACGTAGTGGCGCGACCACCATCGGGGGCCGGATTCCGGTCAATGCCTCCGGCGGGCTCGCGTCCTTCGGTGAGGCCATCCCCGCGCAGGCGATCGCTCAGGTCTGCGAGCTCAGCTGGCAGCTCAAGGGGCAGGCCACAGGACGTCAGGTCGAGGGCGCCAAGGTCGGCATCACCGCCAACCAGGGCTTGTTCGGCCACGGCTCGTCGGTCGTCGTCGCACGCTGATTCCTGCCGCGCGAGCGTGCGTGTCGGCAGCCGACACGCCGTTTAATTGGTCAAGTTTGCGCACGCTCGCGAGGTAAGACGCTGTGGCTGAGCTTGTTTCGGTTCATGTGACGCCGGGGAGCCGCCGCCAACGCGGTTGAATCGCTTCCGCGTCGGCTGATGCCTGGGCCGCGCCGAATGTACGGAATATGACGAGTTCGCCGATTTCCATCACAAACCGTACGTTCGCCGGTCACCCTGATCTCGGGGCGCCGACGAGCGTGCGCAAAATGCCGCATCCGCCCGGCGTGTTGGCCGCGGACACGCACGCTCGCGCCATGGGCTGTTACGCCACTCCCAGGTACGCGGCGCGAATACTATCGTCCGCCAACAACTCTCGGGCGTTACCCGTCCGGGTGACCTCGCCGGTCTCCAGGATGTAGGCCCGGTCCGACCGGCTCAATGCCTGCTGGGCGTTTTGCTCGACCAGCAGCACCGTCGTCCCGGAGGCATTGATCTCGGCGATGATCTTGAAGATCTGCGAAATCACCATCGGCGCAAGACCCATCGACGGCTCGTCGAGCAACAGCACCTTGGGTCGCGCCATCAGCGCACGCCCGATCGCCAGCATCTGCTGCTCGCCACCGGACAGGGTGCCGCCCACCTGGCTTCGGCGTTCAGCAAGCCGCGGGAAAGTCTCCAGCACCCAGTCGAGTTTCTCGGCGTGCTCGGCCTTCGACGCGAATTTGCGCCCGTAGCAACCCATCTCGAGGTTCTCGATGATGGTCATGCCGGGGAAGACGCCACGGCCCTCCGGCGCCTGGATCAGGCCGTCGGTGACCCGGTTGTGCGCTTTGACGCGGCTGATGTCCTTACCGTCGAACCACACCGAGCCCGACGTCAGCGGCAGCAGGCCCGAGATGGCCCGCATCATCGTGGTTTTCCCGGCGCCGTTGGAGCCGAGCAGCGTGACGAGCTCACCGTCGTGCACCGTCAGCGACACGGAGTGCAGCGCTTTGATGCGGCCGTAGTGCACGACGAGGTCACGCACCTCGAGCAGCACGGGACGCGAATCCGGTGTGTCAGCTGATGTCATCGTCGGGCACCCCCAGGTAGGCAGCGATGACCTTCGGGTCCTCGCGGATCTCGTGGGGCAGGCCGTCGGCGATCTTGCGGCCGAACTCCAGCACCACGATGCGGTCGGTCACCCCCATCACAAGTCGCATGTCGTGTTCGATGAGAAGCACCGTGTACCCGTCATCGCGGATCTTCTGGATCAGCTCGATCAGCGCCGACTTCTCGCTGGGATTGAACCCGGCCGCCGGCTCGTCGAGGCAGAGCAGCTTGGGTTCGGTGGCCAGTGCGCGAGCGATCTCCAGCCGGCGCTGGTCGCCGTACGGCAGGTTCTTGGCCTTCTCCTCGCCACGGTGCGCGATCCCTACGAAATGCAGGAGTGCAGCCGACCTTTCGATCGCCGAACGCTCTTCGCGCCGGTGCCGCGGCGAGCGGACGAGCGCACCGGGCACCGAGGTCTTGTGCCTGGCGTCGGTGCCGACCATGACATTCTCCAGCGCGGTCATCTCGCCGAACAACCGGATGTTCTGGAACGTACGCGCGATCCCGAGACGGGTGATCTGGTGGCGTTTGATGCGTCCGATCGGCGCGCCGTCGAAGGTCACCGAGCCAGAGGTTGGCCGGTAGACACCGGTGATCGCGTTGAAGCAGGTGGTCTTGCCCGCCCCGTTCGGGCCGATCAAACCGAGGATCTCGCCGCGCTTGATGTTGAACGTGACCGCATCCAAAGCCGTCAACCCGCCGAACTTGACGGTCAGATCGGTGGTCTGGAGCAGGGCTTCGCCCTCGTCGACCTGGATTTCGCGGTGCACACTGGCGAGCTCCGCGACTTTGTTCTCGAAAGCCTCTCGGGGCCGTGTCGTTCTCGGGCACCGTCATTTCACCGGCTCCGTATCAATCGGCTGCGCCCGTAACAGGGCACGGGCCGCCTTGGCGTAGGTCAGTAGATGCTGACGGGCCGGGAACAGCCCCTGGGGGCGGAAGATCATCAGCACCACCAGCGCCAGACCGAAGAACAGGTACTTCAGGTTGCCCATATCGATGCCGAGGAAGTGCACACCCAGCAAGCGGTTCGGCAGGTACACGATGATGAACGCGCCCAGGATCACACCGAGCTTGTTGCCCTGGCCGCCGAGCACCACCGCGCACAGGAACAGCATCGAGTTGATGATGTTGAACGTCGGCGGCGCGACGTATTGCACCTGCCCGGCATACAGGGCTCCCGAGAGCCCACCGATCGCCGCGCCGATGGTGAACGCCCACAGCTTGAATTTGAACGTGTTGACGCCCATGACTTCTGCGGCGTCCTCGTCCTCTCGCACGGCGATCCACGCACGGCCTACCCGGCTGCGCTCAAGGTTGCCGACCAGAAGCAGGATGATGACGATGAGGATCAGTCCCAGCCAGAACCACCACGTGCCGTAGTTCGCGTCGCCACCCGAGTTCGACACGGAGAACACGCCTTCGGGGTGCTTCTCGCTTTCGAGGAAGTGCGGGAACGCCACTTCGTTGAGGCCACGCGGACCGTTGGTGATGTCGGCGAGGTTGTCGGCCAGCAACCTAATGATCTCGCCGAACCCGAGGGTCACGATCGCCAGATAGTCTCCGCGCAGGCGCAGAGTCGGGAAGCCGAGGATCAGTCCGGACAGCGCGGTGACGGCCATCGCCAACGGCACACACGACAGCCAGGCCCACGGAGTGGTCAGAAACCCGTTGGGGCTCATCTGATTCCACGGGCTGTCCGGGCTGGTGAGCAACGCCACCGTGTAGGCGCCGACCGCGTAGAACCCGACGTAGCCGAGGTCGAGCAGGCCGGCCTGGCCGACGACCACGTTGAGGCCGATCGCGATGATCGCGATCATCGCGAACTGTGCCATGGTGCCGCCGAAGCTGATGCCAGGCGTGTCGATGAAGCCCGGGGTGAACAGCGGTGACAACCCCACCCCGGTGAACAGGATGATCCCGAACACCCATTTCTGGGGCCGGGACAAGCCATCCCACCAGTCCATGACACGCGCCCATGCGCTGCCGATTCCCCGGTCGCTGCGCCCCTGCCCGCCGTTACTCATGCCCGCGCCTTCCCGAGGCTTTCGCCGAGTATCCCGGTCGGGCGGACCAACAGCACCAGAACCAGCAGCACGAACGCCACCACGTCACGCCACTGCGTACCGAAGACCGCCTGGCCGTAGTTCTCCATGACCCCCAGAAGCAGACCGCCGAGCAGTGCCCCGCGCAGGTTGCCGATCCCGCCGAGCACGGCCGCCGAGAATGCCTTGATCCCCAACAGGAATCCGCCGGAGTAGATGATCCCCTGCGGCACCTTGAGTGTGTACAGCAGCGCGGCCGCACCGGCGAGGAGTCCGCCGATCAGGAACGTCGTCATGATGATGCGCTCCCGCGACACCCCCATCAGCGTCGCGGTCGTCGGATCCTGGGCGACGGCGCGGATGCCGCGACCGAACTTGGTGCGGTTGATCGCGATATCGGTCAGCACCGCGAGGACCAACGCGGAGGCGATGATGACGATCGTGATGTTGGAGATCGCGACCCCGAAGAACTCGAACTGCGTCTTCGGCTGCACCAGCACCATCGGCTGCTGAGCGTTGGGCCCGCCGTAGCCAGGCATCAGCTTGGGCAGGATGAACAGCACGAATTGCTGCAGCACGAAAGACATGCCGATCGCCGTGATCAGGAAAGTCAAGGACCGGGCGTTGCGCTTTCGCAGCGGGCGGTAGGCGATGAACTCCAGACCCACCGCGGCGCCGCCCGAGACCAGCATGGCGAACAGCATCGCGATGCCCAGGTAGAGAATCGTCAGGACAACGCCCTTGTTGTAGGCGTTCCCGCTCGGGGTGAAGCCCAGGATGACGTCGAGGGCGAAATACGCGCCGAACATGCCGAGCATGAAGATCTCGGAGTGCGCGAAGTTGATCAGCCGCAACACACCGAATACAAGGGTGTAGCCGACGGCGACCAACGCATAAATCGCTCCCCAGGACAGGCCATCGATCGTCAACTGCCAGAAGCTGTCGACCAGCGCTCCGACGTTGAAGTTGATATTTGCGGCCAGATTCATCCGGTGGGGCCCTCCTTGAGGACGGCGACTTGGGCGGTGACATCAGCGAAACGCGTCCGAGGCGCGCAGCCTCGGACGCGTTTCGCCTCAGTCGCTACTGAACGTCGTAGATCCAGATGAGAGTGGTGGTCAGCTCACCTTCAGGCGTCCACTGGTACTTGCGTGCCACGCCCTGGCCCTCGTAGTTGCGGACGAACTCGAGCAGCGCCGGCCGGGTGATCGCCCCGGAGTCGATGCCCTTGAGCAGGATGGTGCCCAGGTCGTAACCCTCGGTGCTGTAGGTACCGGGCTCGGTGTTGAACTTCGTCGTGTACTCCTCGGCGAACGAGCCGGTCGCCGGACCACACGGGCACGCCAGCACGGCGCCCTTGGAGGACTCTCCGGCCTGCTTGACGAACTCGTTGTCCTTGGTGCCGTCGGCGCTGACGAAGGTGCCCTCGAAGCCACCGTCCTTGAGCTGCTGCACCAGCGGAGCCGCTTCGGCGTAGTAGCCGCCGAAGAACACCGAGTCGGGAGCGGCAGCCTTGACCTGGGTGACGGCCGCGGAGAAGTCCTTGTCACCCTTCTTCACCGAGATGTTGCACGCCGAGTCGGCGACGGGCCCGAGGGTGTCACGAACGGCCTGCGACAGCCCGAGGCCGTAATCGGTGCTGTCGTCGATGACGCAGACCTTCTTGTGGCCGAGGGTGTTCTTCAGGTAGTTCGCCACGGACGGTCCTTGGACGCCGTCGTTGGCCAGCCCGCGGAAGAAGGTCTTCCAGCCGTTCTCCGACAGCGTCACGTTGGTGGCCGACGCAGTGGTCGACACCAGGCCGGCCTGGTCGAACACGCCGCCGGTGGCCTTGGTCTCGCCGGAGAACGCCGGGCCGACCAGGCCGATCGTGTACTGGTCGTCGACGATCTGCGGTGCGATGGCCGTGGCCTTCTGCGGGTCGCCCTCGGTGTCGAACGGCTTGAGCTGGACCTGGCAGCCCGGATTGGCCGCGTTGTGCTTGTCGATGGCCAGCTGGATACCGTTCTTGATGTTGATGCCGAGCGCCGCGTCGGGGCCGTTGAGGGCGCCCGCCATGGCGATGGACACCGGTGGGCAGGTGGCCTTGCCATCGCCGGCCGGGTCAGCGGGTGCAGCTCCCTGAGCCGCCTCGACTTCGGCGCCCTGCTCGTCGATCTGCACCTTCTCCACGATCTTGAGGTTCGTCTGGGACGCCTCTTCTTCGGGCGTGGACTGATTACAGCCGGCAAGAGCCAGCACAACCAGACCCGCGCTACCGAGAGCAAATGCCTTGCGTGCCACGCGACCGCGCACGTCTCACCTCCGGTTCAGTTTTCTGCTCGGCACCGTCAGATGGCGTGGCCGACAAATTTGACGACCACGGCGGCGATGCTTCGCCGACGACCATAACCAACCCACCGCCGCAGTGCGTGATGTTGGAAAACGCGTCGCACGGATTAACGGGCTGAACCGGTCAAAAGTCAGCGATGGAAACGCACTCGTAACCGGAGGCGCCGGTCAGAACCCCTATTTCTCGCCGGAGGCGGGCGTGTCGGCGGGAGGGTCGAGGGTCTCGAGCACCACCTCGGCAACCCGCTTCATCGTGGTGCGGCGGTCCATCGCGGCGCGCTGGATCCATTTGAACGCTTCTGGTTCGGTCATCCCCTGCTTGGATTGCAGCAAACCTTTTGCGCGCTCGACGAGCTTGCGGGTCTCCAGCCGGTCCGACAGCGTCGCGACCTCTTTCTCCAGCTCGGCGATCTCGCTGAACCGGCTGACCGCCACCTCGATCGCCGGGATCAGGTCGGTGATGCTGAACGGCTTGACCAGGTAGGCCATCGCGCCCGCGTCCCGCGCCCGCTCGACGAGTTCGCGTTGGCTGAACGCGGTCAGGATCACGATGGGCGCGATCCGCTTGGCCGCGATCTCCGAGGCAGCGTCGATGCCGTCCCGGCGGGGCATCTTCACGTCCATGATCACCAGATCCGGCCGCAGCGCCTCAGCCAACTCGACAGCCTCCTGTCCGTCTCCGGCCTCACCGACGATCTCGTAGCCCTCCTCGCGCAGCATCTCGGCCAGATCGAGCCGGATCAGGGCCTCGTCCTCGGCGATGAGCACTCGGTGCGGCGTGGCGGCTGACGGTGACGCGGAAGCGGATGACATGGAAGTCATTGTGAAGCCCGCAGGCCAGATGAGCGAGTGCGGGGCCATCCTCTATGGTGGTAGGCCGCGCCCTCGTATCCCAACTGGCAGAGGAAACGGATTCAAAACCCGTGCAGTGTGAGTTCGAATCTCACCGAGGGCACCAGGAACGCCAGGTTGAACCCTTGGCATCGTGACCCGAATCGGGTGAACCATCGCGTGGCTCGCAGACTGCAAGGACGCACGCGAACTGTGGGCGCCAAGCTGCGCGCCGACCCGTCACAGCCAGGGGTCGCGCTGGCCCATAGCGGCGAGGCGACGGGCTACACGCCCGGCGGCGGCGCGAATGTAGTCGTCGCGCTCGGGGTTGGCTCGGGCGTTGGGTGTCTCGGGTCGCGTGCCGCTCGAGCTTGTCGCGTAGCCGTTCGTCCAACATCATGACCCTGCCGTCGGGTGCTGTGGTGTTGTCCGCGACGGTCAACGCGTCGGATGACGCGTCCTCGACGAAGTCGAACTCGCTCAGTCGAGCGTCCAGCCCGCGAATACGCGCGACGAAGCGGCTCCCCGAATGATGCGCGACCAGGTCACAGCACGAGAGCGGGCCAGCCTTCCCGGCGCAAATACACCGCCCCGTCGAGCGAGTGAAACCCGCTGTCTCGCAATCGGGTTGCGTAGCCGATGTCGTGCAACCATGCCGCTGCGACGAGGGTGTCTGCCGCTGATGTCGGCATCGTCGTGACGAGTGCTTGCGCCCTCGCGGCCACCCCCGCGCAGTGCTGCAGTCGCCGTGGATCGTCGTCCAGAATCTCCGCGACGAGGTCGCGGGCCTCGGGGATCAACTGCTCAGCCATCAGGCGTCCCTACCCGGTTCACTCACACGTCGTGCGTTCGATCCAACACCCACTCGCGCCAGCCGACCAACTCTGAATCGCCGCGAACTGGGAGGCTCAAGTTTCCGGGAACCGCGTGAGGACGTATCCCTTTCACCCCGCCGGTGGCCGGGCAACTAAAAGTGGGAGACAAGAAGCTCAAGTACCGGTTGACCGTTGCCGTCTGCGGGCGCACGCTGTCTTATGGTCGAGATCAACGAGGCACTCTTTATCGCTCACCTTGAGCAACGACTGACCAGAAACTTCCCGCAATTCCGGCCGGAAGAAGTCGCGGCCATCGTTCAAAGTGAGGTCGCGCGATTCGCGGGCAGCCGGATACGGGAATTTGTTCCCCTCCTCATCGAGCGGCATGCCACGGCGCGACTGGCCAAGATGGAGGCGCTGTCCCCCGCGCAGTAATCGGCCGGCGAGCATTCAATCCTCATCCGCGGGGAATCGGCTCTCGATCGCACCAAGCATGTCCAACACCTTGCGCTGCTCTATCTCCAGGTTCCGCACGACGCGACGCTCACGCAGCATCAGAAACTGATCATCTCTCAGCTGGGCTTCGGTCATCCGCGCGGTGTGGACGGCGAGTTTCGACCTGACCTCATCGCATTCAGATGCCAGCACGCGCTGAAAGTATTGGGCCTGGAGAACGTCAGCCTCCCGCGATGACGGCCCCACTTTGTCCGGAAGTTCCGCGCCCTCAACCGGCATGTGTAGACGCTAAACCCGTGTGCCCGAACCGTCCACCAGAGCGGAGCATCCCTACATCGACTCGACGCGCGTTCGCCGCCGTGCGACCGGGGCGATCACAAGATCAAGGTGGGTCGTCAGGCGCTCGGGACCAGGTCATGCAGCGCCAGTTCCATGCGCGCCCGGCGTTCGACGAGCAGCGGAATGTAGTCGCGGATCACGCTCTGCGCCAGGTGCATGTAGGCATCTTCGACGGCGGTGGCGATCAAGCCCGCCGGCAATTGCGGGAACTGGCCCACAAGCCGTCCTACCACCTCGTCCACCAGTTCCAGCTCGCTCTTCTTCGCCATGCTAAGTATCCTGAAGCCTGAACTTGACACCCGTCAATTCTTGTGAGGAAGGTCTCATAGTCCTTGCCTTCCACATAAACCGCTGAGACCTTGTGCGGTTGCGGCGAGTCCGATCACAGGGGAGGCTTCGCCTTTGTACCAGAGCCGGGCGATCACATGGGATGCTCCATTGCGGCAGCCAAATATTGTCCAACGTCGGGTGACCCCGCCGCCAAATGATCCGGACGCCAGGTCAGTACAGATCCAATCTGCGGTCTGCGAGTAGGTCGACATGCTCGGTCAGCTTTTTGTTCCGACTGAGCGCCAGATCCAGGTCGGCAAGAGCCATCCCCACTCCGAGCCCTGCTTCGGCGACCACCCAGCCGTCGGAATCGATGATCGTCGTGCCCGCTGTCCATTCCTGCCCACGCTCGACTCCGGCGCGGTCGCACACCGCGATCGCGACGCGGTTGGTCCGCGCGGTCGACATCGCAGTGATCACCTCGCCCGGACGCTCCCCCTCCGGCCGAGGGAACAGCGGCCAGTTGACGGGGGCAACGATCAGCTCGGCACCATCGACCGCGACGCGTCGGGTCACCTCACCGAACTCCAGGTCGTAACAGACCATCACCGAGATCGCGCCATGGCGCGTCCGCAGCACCGGCGCATGCTCGGCACCGGGAGTGAAGATCAACTTTTCCCGGTCCCACAGGTGCGTCTTGCGGTACACCGCGACCACGCCGCCCGAGTCGACGACCGCCGCGCTGTTGTACAGCAGACCGTCGTCACCGAGCTCGGCGAACCCGAAGATCGCCAGCGAATTACCAACCGCAGCAGCCCACTTCGCGAATCTTGCATCCGAAGTCGACAATGCTGCGGCACGCGCCTCTTCCCGGTCGGCGAACATGTAGCCCGACGTGGCGAGCTCCGGCAACACGATCACGTCCGCGCCGGCCGCCGCCGCCTCACCGATCGTTGCCGCAATGAGTTCGGTGTTTCCGTCGACGTCGCCGATGACGGGATCGAGTTGGCCGCACGCGATGCGCGTCATACAAGCAGGTTAGACGCGAGCACAGCGATAGTCTTTGCGAGTGCTCAACGTGCGGCCGGTCTGCATACCAGAGGTCACTCTGGGCCGTCACGCGTGGTCGCCGACCCGGCACCGGGACGACCGGGTGGGCAGGCGGCTGCGGGTCCTGATGATCGCCAGTTGGATCGCGGCGGCCGTGTCGGTCGCGTTCGGGGTGTTCCAGCTGACGCTCGGCGGCTCATTGTGGTGGCTGGGCGCGGTCAACGCAGTGTGCGGGCTGGTGTTCCTGGCGATCCCCCGGCTGTGCCCGCTCGGTGAACTGGTTGCGCCGCTCACCTTCGTCACATTCGCCTACGTATCGGTGACGTTCATCTGCTACACCATCGGCACCGGGTCGGGTCTGCAGTTCTACTTCCTCGTCTCCGCCGCGCTGGTCGTCCTCGTGCTCGGGATCGAGCGGATTGCGATGGCGTCGGCGATAGCGGCGGTAGGCGTGGCGATCACCATCGTGCTCGAGCTGACCGTGCCCCGAAACCGCGGCCTGGGCCCGTCCTGGACGCTGACGGCCGGATTCATCAGCGCGATCGTTTCCTCCGCCGTGATGATCGTCGCCACCATCTGGTACACGCTGCGCGAGATCGACCGCGCCGAGCGGGCGATGGAATCCGAGTACGAGCGTTCCGAGCGCCTCCTCGCGAATATCCTTCCCGCCAGCATCGCCGACCGACTCAAGGAGCCGACCCGTACCGTCATCGCCGACAAGTACGACGACGCGTCGATCCTGTTCGCCGACATCGCGGGTTACACCAAACGCGCCAGCGACACCGCGCCCGCTGAGCTGGTCCGGTTTCTGGACCGGCTCTACACCGACCTGGACGCACTCGTCGACCGGCACGGACTGGAGAAGGTGAAAACCAGCGGCGACTCCTACATGGTGGTCAGTGGAGTGCCCATCCCCCGCGCAGACCACATCGAAGCCCTCGCCCATCTGGCGCTCGAAATCGCCGATGCGGTCTCCGATCTCAAAGATTCGCAGGGGCGCGACGTGCCGCTACGCATCGGCATGGCGGCGGGTCCCGTCGTCGCCGGTGTGGTCGGTGCGAAGAAGTTCTTCTACGACGTCTGGGGCGACGCGGTCAACGTGGCCGCCCGCATGGAGACCACCGACGTCGAAGGCCGAATCCAGGTGCCGGACAACGTGTATGAGCGCCTTCGCCACACCTTCGTTCTTGAGGAGCGCGGCCTCGTCGAGGTCAAGGGCAAGGGCGCGATGCACACCTGGTACCTGGTCGGCCACCGGGCCGGTGCCGGCCGAATTGTCCGCTCCGCGGACGGTGTTACACCTTCCGGTTCTCCGACTTGAGCAGCCAGGCCAGCTTCTCCAGACCGTCGATCAGCTGGTGCAGGATGTCGGCCGTGCTCGGGTCTTCGGCGTCGACGGCGTCGTGGACGGTCCTGATGGTGTCCACGGCGGCGTAGATCCGTGCGGTGAACAGGTCGACGACGTCACCGGTGCTGTGCTCGTAGGCCGGAAACTCCGGCAGCGACGTCGTCGCCGCAACGGTGTCCGACCTGCCGTCCGGGACGGCGTCGAGTGCCCGCAGCCGTTCGGCGATGGTGTCGCTGGACTCGCGGGCGAAGTCGACGACCTCGTCGAGTTGCAGATGAAGGTCCCGAAAGTTGGTCCCGACGACGTTCCAGTGCGCCTGCTTGCCCTGCAGGTGCAATTCGATCAAGTCGACCAGCACCCGCTGGAGTGCGGCGCTCATTTGCGGAGAGGCCCGGAATCCCGCGACCTCGGCTTCAGTACGACGTGTTTTCGATGTTGTTCCCATGCTCATCGCAACGCCTTCTAATCTGGATTCAGTCCAAATTACGCTATGGGCGTCGTCACAGACTGCTTGTCCTGCTTCTCCAGTAGTCGCGCGTACCCGGCCCCCATGGCCAACAGGAGCAGGCCGACGACGATGAAGCGACCGGGTGATCCAGCTCGGCATTGATCGCCAGCTGGAAGCCGAAGGCGTAGACACAGCTGAGCAGACGGAACACCTGAGCGGCCCGCCACAGCGGCGCGGCCGGATCGGGAGCTACATCACCTTGGAGAGAAACGCTTGCGTCCGTTCGTGTTGCGGGTTTGCCATGATCTCGCGAGGGTTGCCCCGCTCGACCACGACGCCGGCGTCCATGAACACCAACTCGTCGGCGACCTCACGGGCGAAGCCCATCTCGTGCGTCACCACTATCATTGTCATGCCTTGGGAGGCAAGCTTTTTCATGACGGTAAGCACCTCGCCGACGAGTTCGGGATCCAACGCCGATGTGGGTTCGTCGAACAGCATCAGCTTGGGCTGCATGGCCAGCGCCCTGGCGATCGCGACGCGCTGCTGCTGGCCGCCGGACAGCTGCGCGGGGTAGGCCTCGGCCTTGTCCGCCAGGCCTACCGTCTCGAGCATCTCCTTGCCGCGCTGCAGTGCCTCGTTCTTTTTCACCCCTTTGACCTGAATGGGGGCCTCGATGACGTTGCCTAGCGCGGTGCGGTGCGGGAACAGGTTGAAGTGCTGGAACACCATGCCGACGTCGCGGCGCTGCTTCGCGACCTCCCGCGGCTTCATCTCGTGCAGCTTGCCGCCGCGTTCGTTGTAACCGACCAGCGCGCCGTCGACGTAGAGCCGGCCTGCGGTGACGGTCTCCAGGTGGTTGATACACCGCAGAAAGGTGGACTTCCCCGAGCCGGACGGACCGACAAGTACGAGCACCTGGCCCTGCTGAACCTCCAGCGTGATGCCCTTGAGCACCTTGAGCGCACCGAAGTCCTTGCAGACGAGTTCCGCCTTGACCATGGTCTTGGCCAGCGCGGCCTCTGTGGTCATGTCTGCCCTTCTCAACCTGCGGCCGGCTTTTGCGCCAGGGCCAGCGCCTCGAGTTGCTTGGTCGTCAGCTTGCGCGACGCACCTCTGGAGAAGTACCGCTCGAGGTAGAACTGCCCCACCATCAGGACGCTCGTGACGATCAGATACCAGGTGGCGGCTACCAACAGCATCGGCACCGGTTCGAAGGTCCGCGCGGCGATCTCGCGCGTCGCGATGCTGTAGACGTCGAAGGCATACGGCACGGCGGTGACCAGCGAGGTGGTCTTGAGCAGGCTGATGAGCTCGTTGCCCGTGGGCGGGATGATCACCCGCATGGCCTGCGGGAGCACCGTGCGGCGCATTGCCAGCGTCCACGACATGCCCAACGCGGTCGAGGCCTCCAGCTGGCCCTCGGGTACCGATGTGATGCCGGCGCGGACGATCTCGGCCATGTAGGCCGCCTCGTTGAGCGCCAGCCCGATCACCGCCAACGCGAACGGGATCGACAGTGACTGGAGGTCGACGTGGAAGAACGTCGGCCCGAACGGCACGCCGAGCTGAAGGTTCCGGTAGATCGTCGGGAACAATCCCCAGAACGCGAGCTGCACGTACACCGGCGTGCCGCGGAAGATCCACAGAAACACCCACGACACCGCGCTCATCACCGGGTTCTCCGACAGGCGCATCACGGTGAGCAGCACCCCGAGCACCACGCCGATCACCATCGAGTAGACGGTCAGCTGCAGGGTGTTGAACACCCCCAGCAGGATCCGCTCGTTGAACATGTACTCGGCGAACGTCGACCAGCCGAACGCCGGATTGGTGGCTGCCCCGTAGAGGAACAGCCCGACGACAATGATGATGACGGTGGCCGCCACCCAGCGCCATGGATGGCGTAACGGGACGGCATCAATGGCTTCGGGTGGGTGGCTGGACTGTGGCGGCGCACCGGCATCTGTCATGGCTGTCAGGAGATCGCGCCGTTGATCACCGGCTTGTCGATCATGCCTTCCTCAAGGCCCCAGTTAGCGGCGATCTCCTTGTACTTTCCGGTCTCGATCAGGTGCTCGAGAGCCTGCACCAACGACTGAGCGAGCGGCGATCCCTTCTCGACGGGCCACCCGTACGGCGCGGAGTCGAACACTTCGCCCGCCTGTTCGAGCTTGCCGTTGGTCTGCTTGATCGCGTACAGCGTCACCGGCGAGTCCGCCGACATGGCGTCGGCCTGGCCGAGCACAACCGCGTTGGTGGCGGCATCCTGGCCGTCGAACGGGACGATCTCGATTGCCGGTTGTCCTGCGTCCGTGCACTTCTTGCTGCGAGCAGGAAGCTCCTCGGTCTCCTGCACCGTTGTCGCCTGAACCGCGACCTTCTTGCCGCACGCGTTCTCCGGGTCGACGTCGCCACCGGCGGGCTGGGCCCACAGTGTGCCCGCAGAGAAGTAAGTGACGAAGTCGACCTGCGCTTCGCGCTCCTTGCTGTCGGTGAACGACGACATGCCGACGTTGAACGTGCCGCCCTGGATCGAGGGGATGATCTTGGCGAAGTCCGCTTCGCGGTACTCGGGGGTCAGACCAAGAGTGCCCGCGATCGCGTTCATCAGGTCGACGTCGAAGCCCACGATCTTGCCTTCGGGATCTTTGAACTCGTTCGGCGCGTACGGAATGTTCACACCGACGACGAGCGTGCCCGTCGACTTGATGGCCTCCGGAACGGTGTTCGCGATCGCGTCCACCTTCTCCGCGGGCGCTGCCGCGGTCGGGGATCCCTCTTCGCTCGGCGCCTCGGAGCTACTCGAGCAGCCCGACAGGGTCAGCGCACCCGCCGCGGCGAAGACTGCCGCCATGCGCCAGATCTTGGTCCGGCGGTCTTGCATTCCACCCAACACTGGTTGCCTCTACTTTCTTCTCGGGTCGTCAGCGTGTCCGACTGCCCCCGCAGGCCTTCTCCAGCCAGGAACGTTAACGACCGATGACCCGACGCGCAGCGCCGGTAACGGAACATTAACGAGCGGGTAGAGACATCACAGCCTTACTGCGAAATAAGCCAAGTCATGTTCGGCGTATGTCAGACTTCGGGCATGGAAACCGCTGCTCCCCCAAACTTGTTGCCGCATCTCTGGAAGTCAGCACTCCTCTCTGGAGTGCTCGCGGTCATCCTCGGAGTCATGGTGTTGGCCTGGCCCGCCAAGACCCTGTTGCTCGTAGCCATCTTCTTCGGCGCCTATCTGTTGGTCACCGGTATCTCCCAGGTGGTTTTCGCGTTCAGCCTGCACGTCTCGGCCGGTGGTCGGGTGCTCCTGTTCCTCAGCGGCGCGGCTGCACTGATCCTGGCGGTGCTGTGCTTCCGCAGTCTGCAAGAGTCGATTCTGCTACTCGCCATCTGGATCGGTATCGGCTTCATCTTCCGCGGGGTGGCCACCGCAGTGTCGGCGATCAGCGACCCGACGCTTCCCGGTCGCGGCTGGGAGATCTTCATCGGTGTGATCAGCCTCATCGCGGGCGTGATCATATTGGCCTCGCCGTTCGAATCGCTGGCGACGCTCACGATGGTCGTCGGCATCTGGCTGATTGTGCTGGGTGTGTTCGAGGTCGTGTCCGCGTTCGCCATTCGTTCAGCGAGCAAGGCCGTGACGGCACGACGGCAGGACGTGACCGCACCACGGCATGACGTGACGGCACCAGCGCCAGAATGAAGGCCGAAAGTTCCTAGCGCTGGGCGCCCAGAAAGCTACTACACTCTGTCGTAGATGTAGTGGACGGACTAGGTAGAGCCTGGGAGTGACGCATGGACGCACTGGACGTGTCGCGGTGGCAATTCGGTATCACCACCGTCTATCACTTCATCTTCGTCCCTCTGACGATCGGCCTTGCCCCGCTGATCGCCGTCATGCAGACGGTCTGGCATGTCACCGGCAACGCCGCGTGGTACCGGCTGACGCGCTTCTTCGGCAAGCTGTTCCTGATCAACTTCGCCATCGGCGTGGCCACCGGAATCGTCCAGGAATTCCAGTTCGGGATGAACTGGAGCGAGTACTCGAAGTTCGTCGGCGACATCTTCGGCGCCCCCTTGGCGTTCGAGGGCCTGATCGCGTTCTTCTTCGAATCCACGTTCATCGGCTTGTGGATCTTCGGATGGAACCGACTGCCGAGGCGGGTCCACCTGGCCTGCATCTGGATCGTCGCGTTCGGCGTCAACGCCTCGGCGTACTTCATCATCGCCGCCAACTCGTTCATGCAGCACCCGGTCGGCGCCAGGTTCAACCCGGAGACCGGCCGCGCCGAGCTGGTCGACTTCGGCGCCCTGCTCACCAACAACACGGCGATCTGGGCGTTTTTGCACGCCATCACGGCGGCGCTGCTCGTCGCGGGCGCATTCGTCGCCGGGATCTGTGCGTGGCTCATGGTCCGGTCGCACCGCAGGCAGGGTGAAGAGCTCGAGGCGCGCACGATGTACCGGCCTGCCACGATCCTGGGAAGTGCGGTCGCCTTGGTGGCCACCCTGGGACTGTTCTTCACCGGTGACATCCAGGCAAAGTTGATGTTCGTTCAGCAACCGATGAAGATGGCCTCGGCGGAATCTTTGTGCCACAACGAAACCGACCCGGATTTCTCGATCCTGACCATCGGCACGCACAACAACTGCGACAGCATCGCCCGGGCCATCGAAGTGCCGTTCGTGCTGCCGTTCCTCGCGGAGAGCAGATTCTCCGGCGTGAAACTACAGGGCGTCGAAGACCTTCAGCGGGAGGCCGAGGCGAAGTTCGGCCCCGGCAATTACCGGCCCAATCTCTTTGTCACGTACTGGTCTTTCCGCGCGATGATCGGTCTGCTGCTGGTCCCGGTGGCCTTCGCGCTGCTCAGCCTGTGGCTGACCCGACGCGGCCGGATACCCGACCAGCGCTGGTACGGGGAATTCGGCATCCTGACCATTCCGACACCGTTCCTGGCCTGTGCGGCAGGCTGGGTGTTCACCGAGATGGGTCGCCAACCGTGGGTGGTGGTGCCCAACCCGACCGGCGATCCGATGGTGCGAATGACGGTGCAGGACGGCGTGTCCAACCATGCCGCGGGCACGGTGATGTTCTCGCTGGCGGTGTTCACTCTGCTGTATGGCGCGCTGGCGGTCGTGTGGTTCTACCTGATGCGCCGCTACGTGGTCGAAGGTCCCCAGGAGCACGACTCCGAACCCGCACCGCCGACTCCGCCCAGCACGGACGACGTGGCACCACTCTCGTTCGCCTACTAGGAGATTGTCATGGGACTCCAGGAACTGTGGTTTCTCCTGATCGCCGTGCTGTTTCTCGGCTTTCTGGTGCTCGAGGGATTCGATTTCGGCGTGGGTATGCTGATGGCCCCGATGGGCTCACGCGGTGCCGGCGACCCGGACAACAGGCGCCGCGCGGTGCTCAACACGATCGGTCCGGTGTGGGACGCCAACGAGGTGTGGCTGATCACCGCGGGCGCGGCGATGTTCGCCGCCTTCCCGAACTGGTACGCGACCCTGTTCTCCGCGTTGTATCTGCCGCTGCTGGCCATCCTTTTCGGCATGATCCTGCGCATCGTCGGCATCGAGTGGCGCGGCAAGATCAACGATCCGCAGTGGCGGCATTGGGCCGACATCGGAATCGCACTCGGCTCGTGGCTGCCCGCGATCCTGTGGGGCGTGGCGTTCGCAATCCTGTTGCGCGGGTTGCCGATCGATGCCGACGGACAGACCCACGTTGCCATCGGCGACGTGCTGAGCCCCTACACCCTGCTGGGCGGGCTGGCCACGGCGTCACTGTTCCTGTTCTACGGGTCGGTGTACCTCGCACTCAAGACCTCGGGCGCTCTGCACGACGACTCCTTCCGTACCGCTCGGATGCTGTCGATCCCGGTGGTCGTGCTGGCGGGCACGTTCGGCCTGTGGACCCAGCTCGCCTACGGCGAACCGTGGACCTGGCTCGCGCTGGCTGTCGCAGTGGTGGCGCTGCTGGTATCGGTGGCCTTGATGTGGCGGAAGATCCGTGAAGGCCTCGCGTTCACGGCGATGGTGATCGTGATCGCCGCGGTGGCGGCACTGATCTTCGGTTCGATGTATCCGACCCTGCTGCCGTCGACGCTGAACCCGGACTGGAGTGTCACGATCTACAACGGGTCCTCGACGGCCTACACGTTACGCATCATGACCTGGGCGTCGTTGGCGCTTCTTCCGCTGGTGCTGGGTTACCAGGCCTGGTCGTACTGGGTGTTCCGCAAACGCGTGAGCGCCGACGCCATCCCCGCCTCCATCGGACTGTCAAGGCGACCGTCCTGACGGACAGCACGCGCGCCCCGATAGACCCGCGGCTTTGGCGGGTCTCGGCGGCGATGCGCCGATTCCTGGCTGCGACCACAGCCTGCGGCATGCTCATCGCGGCGTGCACCATAGGGTCGGCGGTCGTGCTCGCCGGGATCGTCGCCCGGGTGATCACCGACCCCGCGTCCCGCAGCGTCGACGCCCTCCTCGCGCCGATCGCAATCCTGCTGGCGCTGTGGACTGTTCGGACCCTTGCCCACTGGCAGCAGGGCAGACTCGCCCAGCGTGGGGCCAGCGCCGTGATCGCCGATCTGTCCGATCAGATACTGACGACGGCAACGGCGCTGCCGCCCCGGGAACTGACCGCGCTACGCGACGACGCCGCAGTCGTCATCACCCGCGGGCTCGACGGGCTCCGGGTGTACTTCACCGCATATCTGCCGTCGCTGTTCCTTGCCGCGATCCTGACCCCCGCCACCGCGGTCGTGATCGCACTGTACGACTGGAAGTCCGCCGTGATCGTCGTGATCGCGCTGCCGCTCATCCCGATCTTCATGATCCTGATCGGCATGGCGACTGCGGACCGCTCGGCGGCGGCGCTGACCGCGATGGCGACATTGCAGTCGCGCCTGCTCGACCTGGTCGCCGGCCTGCCCACGCTGCGCGCGCTGGGGCGCACCGAGGGCGCGGCCGCCCGTATCTCCGAACTCAGTGCGGCACATCGCCGTTCGGCCATGGCGACGATGCGGATAGCGTTCCTGTCCGCGCTGGTGCTCGAGCTCCTCGCGACGCTCGGAGTGGCGTTGGTGGCCGTCGGCGTCGGCATGCGACTCGTCTACGGCGAGATGACGCTTGACCGCGGGCCTCACCGCGCTGCTGCTCGCCCCTGAGGTGTTCTGGCCGTTGCGCCGCGTCGGGGCGGCGTTCCACTCCGCACAGGACGGAAAGACCGCGGTGCAGACGGCATTCCGGTTCATCGACCGTCAGACACCCTCTGCCCGCGGGACACTCGCAGTGCCCGGCGACGCGGTGACCATCGAGGTCGACATCCCCGAACTGGTGGCCGAGCCCGGTCACCTCACGGTGCTGACCGGACCCAACGGCGTCGGCAAATCCACCCTGTTGCAGGCGATTCTCGGGCTCGGCGGTCCGGCCGAGGGTCGCATTCAGATCAATGGCGTCGATATCGACGACCTCGACCCGAGGCAGTGGTGGGCGAAGGTGGCGTGGCTGGCACAGCAGCCGGTGCTGATCCCCGGCACGGTGCAGGACAACCTGGAGCTGTTCGGCGCGCTTCCCGACCTGATGGGCGCCTGCCGCGCGGCATGCTTCGACGCCGTGGTCGCCACGCTGCCCGACGGCATGCAGACCGTGATCGGCCGCGGCGGAGTGGGCCTGTCCCTGGGGCAACGCCAGCGACTCGGCCTGGCGCGGGTGCTGGGTTCCGCCGCGCCGGTGCTGTTGTTCGACGAACCAACCGCGCATCTGGACGCCTTCACCGAAGACCGCGTGCTCGACGCGATCGTCGAGCGCGCCACCGGCGGCGCCACGGTGATCGTGGTGGGCCACCGCGACCGTGTGCTGGCGCGCGGTGACGTCGTCATCGACATGGGTGGTGCGCGTGTCGCACCGTGACCCACTGCTGCTTGCCTGGTCGTTGCTGCGGCCGCGGGTACCGCGCATCGCGGTCGCCGTGATGTTCGGCGCACTCTCGCTGGGCAGCGCGCTCGGCTTGACCGCGGTGTCGGCGTGGCTGATCACCCGGGCTTGGGAAATGCCACCGGTGCTGCACCTGACCGTCGCGGCCGTCACCGTGCGTGCCCTCGGTATCTCCCGTGGGCTGCTCGGGTACTGCGAACGGCTGGCGTCTCACGACACCGCGTTGCGCGCCGCGGGCGCCGCACGCGAAGAGCTCTTCACCCGGCTCGCCACCGGGCCCGCGGACGCTGTGATGCGGCGCAGCAGTGGCGATCTGGTGGCCAGGGTCGGCGGCGGGGTGGACGACCTCTCCGATGTCCTGGTGCGCGCCGTGGTGCCGATCTGCGTCGCCGCGATCCTCGGTATGGCTGCGGTCATCGGGGTCGCCGCGATCTCCCCCTTCGCAGGAGTGGTGCTGGCTATCTGCATGCTGATCGCCGGTGCAGCCGCTCCCGCGCTGGCCGCCCGTGCCGCGACAGCCGCTGAAAGCGTTGCCGTTGAACATCATTCGCAGCGAGACACCGCAGTGATGCTAGCCCTCGAACACGCTCCCGAACTTCGCGTCAGCGGCCGCCTCGACGGCGTCATCGCCGAAGCCGGCGAGCAACAGCGCCGGTGGGGCCGGGCGATCGACCGGGCTGCCGCGCCCGCGGCGGTGGCTGCGGCGGCACCTACGGCGGCCATCGGGGTGAGTGTGCTCGGTGCGCTGTTCGCAGGGATCGCGCTGTCGGACCACCTCGCCCCCACCACCCTCGCCATCCTGATGCTGCTCCCGCTGGCCGCGTTCGAAGCCACGGCGGCGCTTCCCGGCGCGGCCGTCGCGCTGTCCCGGGCGCGCATCGCGGCGCATCGCCTACTCACACTCACCGAGCCCGTCGTCGACGACGACCGTCGGCCGGTCGTCACCTCGCTGGATCTCAAGCCCGGTGACCGCGTCGCGGTGGTCGGCCCGAGCGGCTGCGGCAAGACCACCCTTCTGATGCAGACCCCGGGCGTCTTCTTCGCCGAGGACGCCCACCTGTTCTCCACCACCGTCCGCGACAACCTTCTGGTCGTCCGTGGCGACGCCGCCGACGACGAGTTGTGCGACGCGCTGCGACGCGCCGGGCTGGGCCGCTGGCTCGACGACCTGCCCGACGGCTTGTCCACGGTTCTGGTCGGCGGCGCGGCGGCGGTGTCAGCGGGGCAGCGCAGGCGCCTGCTGCTCGCCCGCGCGCTGGTGTCGACCGCGCCGACCCTGCTCCTCGACGAACCGACCGAGCACCTCGATGCCTCCGACGCCGACCAGATCATGGTCGGTCTGCTCACGCCAGGTGCGCTTTTCGGCGCGGAACGCACCGTGGTCGTCGCCACTCATCATCTGCCCGAGAACGTGTCCGCGACGGTAATCTCACCGGCATGAGCGAACCGCCGCCACCTCCGTCCGGGGCGTACCCGGGCCCCCCAGGTGCGTATCCGCCGCCGCTCTACGGCGGATATCCACCGCCGCTGTACGGCGGCTATCCACCCATTCCGCCGGTCGCTCCGAAGGACGGACTCGGCACGGCAGCGCTGGTGATCGCGATCGTCGGCCTGCTGTCGTGCTGGACGGTCGTCGGCGGCTTCGTTCTCGGCATCACGGCGATCGTTCTCGGCGTCCTCGGCCGCGGTCGCGTCAAGCGGGGTGAGGCAACCAACGGCGGCGTCGCCGTCGGCGGAATCGTGCTCGGAGCCCTCTCGATCGTCGCAGGCCTGGCGTTCATCGCGATCTACGCGACACTCGGCTGGGCGACGTTCCAGGATGTCGGCGGTGGCGACTACATCGACTGCGTCAACCGCGCCGGTTCCGACCAGACCGCGGTCGAGCAGTGCGCCAACGAGTTCAGCGAGCGGCTCGAGGACGAGTTCTCCATCACGGTCACCCCGACGCCGTAGCCCGCCCCGGGAAGTATTTGATGATGCCCTCCTGCACGACGGTGGCCAGCGGCTGGCCGGACCGGTCGAAGAAATGCCCGGTGCCGAGGCCGCGGGAATCCGCGGCGACCGGCGACGTCGTCGAGTAGAGCACCCAGTCGTCGAACCGCACCGGCCGGTGGAACCACACCGAGTGATTGGCGCTCACCGCGAAGATCCGGTCGTGCCCCCACGACAAGCCGTGCGTGGTGATGATCGAGTCCAGCACCGTGGTGTCCGACGAGTACACGAGTGCGGCCGCGTGCAGCACCGGGTCGTCGGGCATCACGCCCTGGGCCTTCATCCACACCCGGTTGTGGTCGAGGCGCTCCCCTTGTCCCGCATGATCCATGCCGGGTCGTTGGTGTAGCGCCATTCGATGGGCCGTAGCGCGTTCGCGAAGTGCGGGACGATCTCTTCGTAACCGCGTAACAAGTCGTCGATCGGCGGCACTGCAAGGGGATCGCCGAGAGGCAGTGGCTGCGCGCCGTGCTCGAGCCCCTCGCCGCCCGCCAGGTACGACACCATCGCGGTGGTGAGCAGCTTGCCCTTCTGCATGACGTCCACGCGGCGGTTGGCGAACCGGCGTTCGTCGCGCAGCCGCACCACGTGGAACTCCAGGTCCAGCTCCGGGTCTCCGCCCGCGATGAAATGTACCGACAGCGCGCTCGGCGGAGTGGGGTGCTTGAGGCTGCGCCCGGCCGCGACGAATGCCTGCGCCATCATCTGGCCGCCGAACGTGCGGATCGGGTTCTTGCTCGGGTGCGAGCCGATGAACGTGTCGTCATCTACGCGGTCCAGATGCATGATCGCCAGCAGCTCGTCGAAGTCTCGGTGTGAGCCAGACTCCGGCACTGCTACCTCCCGCTAATCGTGGCTAGACGTCGTCCTCCCCGATGCGGTGGACGTGGATCAGATTCGTGGAGCCTACTGTGCCCGGCGGAGCGCCCGCGACGATGACCACCAGGTCGCCCCGCTTGTAGCGGCCGAGTTCGAGCATGGACTTGTCGACCTGGCGAATCATTCCGTCGGTGGTTTCGATGTGCGGAACGATGAACGTCTCCGTGCCCCAGGTCAGCGCCAGCTGGCTGCGGACCTCGGGCAACGACGTGAAGGCCAGCACCGGAAGTGGGGTGTGCAGCCGGGCCAGCCGGCGCACGGTGTCCCCGGACTGGGTGAATGCCACCAACGCCTTGGCGTCGAGGCGTTCGCCGATGTCACGGGCGGCGTAGGAGATGACACCACGCTTGGTGCGCGGCGTATGCGTCAGCGCAGGCACGGTCACCGAGTTCTCCTCGACGGCGGTGATGATGCGCGCCATGGTCTTGACCGTCTCGAACGGGAACTTGCCCACCGACGTCTCACCGGAGAGCATCACCGCGTCGGCGCCGTCGAGGACCGCGTTGGCGACGTCGGAGGCCTCGGCCCGGGTGGGTCGGGAGTTCTCGATCATCGACTCCAGCATCTGCGTCGCGACGATGACGGGTTTCGCGTTCTCCCTTGCCATCTGGATGGCGCGCTTCTGCACGAGCGGCACTTCCTCGAGCGGCAGCTCGACGCCGAGATCGCCGCGGGCGACCATGATCGCGTCGAACGCCAGCACGATGGCCTCGAGGTTGTCGATCGCCTCGGGCTTCTCCAGCTTGGCGATGACGGGCACGCGGCGACCGACGCGGTCCATCACCTCGTGCACGAGCTCGACGTCGGCCGGTGACCGCACGAACGACAGCGCGACCAGGTCGACGCCGAGACGCAGCGCGAACTCCAAATCGTCGATGTCCTTCTCCGACAGCGCGGGGGCGGAGACGTTCATGCCGGGCAGCGACATGCCCTTGTTGTTGCTGACCTTGCCGCCCTCGGTGACCGTGCAGACCACATCATTGCCGTCGATGTGCTCGACGACCAGACCGACGTTGCCGTCGTCGACGAGCACGCGATTTCCGGGTGTGGCGTCCTTGGCCAGGCGTTTGTAGGTGGTCGACACGCGATCATGCGTGCCCTCGCAGTCATCGACAGTGATGCGCACCGTTTCGCCGTTGGCCCAGACGGTGGGTCCGTCGGCGAACCGGCCGATCCGGATCTTGGGTCCTTGCAGGTCAGCGAGGATGCCGACGGCGTGTCCGGTAACGTCGGAAGCGGAACGAACCCGCTTGTAGTTGGCCTCGTGGTCGGAGTAGTCACCATGGCTGAAGTTGAGCCTGGCGACGTCCATGCCGGACTCCACCAGCTTCTTGATCGCCTCCTCGGAGCCGGTGGCGGGCCCCAACGTACAGACGATTTTTCCGCGTCTAGTCACGGCAACTCAGCATAGTCGTTAATCGATTCAGACGACGGCCATCGGCAGTGCACCAGGCCTGACCGGAGCAGGCAGATCCGAGTCGCCCATGAGGTAGGCGTCGACGGCGTGCGCGACACTTCGCCCCTCCGCGATGGCCCACACGATCAACGAGGCGCCGCGGTGCGCGTCGCCGCAGACGAACACACCGGGCGCATCGGTCTGCCAGTCCGAACCGCACGAGAGCGTGCCGCGTCGGCTCAGCGTCAGATCGAGATCGTCGAGCAGCGGCATGTGTTCCACACCCTCGAACCCGATGGCCAGCATCGCCATGTCACAGGGGATCTCGAGTGAGTCACCGACGGGGACGATGCTCCGGCGTCCCGCTTCATCGCGCTCGACCTTCACCTCGGCGATCTCCATCGCGCGCAGGTTGCCCTCGTCGTCGCCCAGGAACCGCTGCACCGCCACCTCGTACCGACGATCCCCGCCCTCGGCGTGGGCCGGCGACAGCCTGGTGCGCAACACGATCGGCCACATCGGCCACGGCGAGCGGGAGTCGTCGCGATACTCGGGCGGCTCGGGGTTGTAGTCGAGCTGAGTCACCGACCTGGCGCCCTGGCGGTGGGCGGTGCCCAGGCAGTCCGCTCCGGTGTCGCCGCCGCCGATGATGACCACGTGCTTGTCCTTGGCCGTGATCTCGCTGGGACCGTCACCTTCGCATTCCTTGTTGGCCGGCACCAGATGATCCATTGCCAGGTGGACGCCGTTGAGGTCGCGGCCCTCGACGGCGTTGTCCCGTGCGCGCAACGCACCGACCGCGAGCACGACGGCGTTGTGCTGGGCCCGCAACTGTTCCACCGAGAGGTCCACACCGACCTCGCAATCGGTGACGAAGCGCGTTCCTTCGGCCCGCATCTGGGCGAGCCGCTGGTCCAGAATCGACTTCTCCAGCTTGTATTCGGGAATGCCGTAACGCATCAACCCGCCGATGCGGTCGTCGCGCTCGTAGACGGTCACGTCGTGGCCGGCGCGGGTGAGCTGCTGTGCCGCAGCCAGACCCGCCGGGCCCGAACCGACGACCGCGACCTTCTTGCCGGTGGAAATGGCGGCCGGCTGGGGTTCGACGATGCCGTCCATCCACGCCTGGTCGGCGATCGTCTGCTCGATGCGTTTGATCGTGACGCTACCGCCGGTCTGCTCCTCGGCGATGGACAGCACGCAGGCGGTCTCGCACGGGGCGGGGCACAGCCGTCCGGTGAACTCCGGGAAGTTGTTGGTGGCGTGCAGCCGGTCGCTGGCGGCGTCCCACCGGCCCCGGCGCACCAGATCGTTCCACTCGGGAATGAGATTGCCCAGCGGACAGCCCGCAGTTCCGGAGTGGCAGAACGGGATTCCGCAATCCATGCACCGGCGGGCCTGCTGGGACACCTCGCCGGCACGCTCATGCGGGTTCTGGCGCTCGTACACCTCACGCCAATCGCCGACGCGCTCGTCGACCGGGCGCTTGGCGGCGTCGACCTTGGCCACCTCAAGAAATCCACGCGGGTCAGCCACGGCTTGCCTCCATGATCGCGGTATCGACGTCGCGGCCCTCGGCTTTCGCCATCCGGGTCGCTTGCAGCACGCGTTGATAGTCACGCGGCATGACTTTCGTGAATTGTGCACTGCGCCTCGGCCAGTCGGACAGGACCGAGGTGGCGACGGTGCTGCCGGTGTAGCCGGCGTGCTGGGCGATCACACCGTGCAGCCACACCAGGTCCTCGGGTTCGAGGCGCTGCAGCTCCACCATGGCGGTGTTCACCCGCTTGGGATTGAGCCCGAGCACAAACGCGATTCCGCCGGACATGCCTGCGGCCATGTTGCGCCCGACCTTGCCGAGCACCACGATCCGGCCGCCCGTCATGTACTCGCAGGCGTGGTCGCCCACGCCCTCGACGACGGCCAGTGCACCGGAGTTACGCGCCGCGAACCGCTCACCGACCTGGCCCCTCAGGTACACCTCGCCGGAGGTGGCGCCGTAGAGCAGCGTGTTGCCGGCGATGACGTTGTCCTCGGGCAGGAACAGCACGTCGGACTGCGGCTTGACGATGATCTTTCCCCCGGAAAGGCCCTTGCCCACATAGTCGTTGGCATCGCCGATGAGTTCCATCGTGATTCCCGGCGGCAGAAAGGCGCCGATCGACTGGCCCGCGGAGCCGGTCAGGGTGACGTGGATGGTGTCTCCGGGCAGACCCTGCGCACCGTAGCGTCTGGTCACCTCGCTACCGAGGAGGGTGCCGACGGTGCGGTTGACGTTGCGCACCGGGAGCTCCAGCCGGACCGGGTGGGCGTCCTCCAAGGCGCCCTCGGCGAGCTGGATCAGGGTGCGGTCAAGCGCTTGGTCGAGGCCGTGGTCCTGGTCGCGTACCCGTCGGCGCTGCGTCAGCTCGGCCCCGTGCGCATCGGTGGGCACCGCGAAGATCGGGCTCAGGTCCATGCCCTTGCTCTTCCAGTGCGCGACGCCCATGTCCGTATCGAGGACCTCGGCGTGCCCGACCGCTTCGTCGATGCTGCGAAAGCCGAGTTCGGCCAGGTACTTGCGGATGTCCTCGGCGATGAATCGGAAGAAGTTCTCGACGAACTCGGGCTTGCCGTTGAACCGGGCCCGCAGCTCGGGATTCTGAGTGGCCACGCCCACCGGGCAGGTGTCGAGGTGACAGACGCGCATCATGATGCAGCCGGCGACGACCAGCGGCGCGGTCGCAAAACCATACTCCTCGGCCCCGAGCAGCATCGCCACGATGACGTCGCGCGCGGTGCGCATTCCGCCGTCGCACTGGACGGTGATGCGGTCCCGCAGACCGTTGAGCACCAGGGTCTGCTGGGTGTCGGCCAGTCCGATCTCCCACGGCGCACCGGCATGTTTGAGGCTGGTGAGCGGGGCTGCCCCGGTGCCGCCGTCGTAGCCGGAGATCAGCACGACGTCGGCGTGGGCCTTGGAGACGCCCGCCGCCACCGTGCCCACACCGATCGAACTCACGAGCTTGACGTGGATTCGCGCGTCGGCATTCGCGTTCTTGAGATCGTGGATCAGCTGAGCCAGATCCTCGATCGAGTAGATGTCGTGGTGCGGCGGCGGGGAGATCAGCCCGACCCCGGGGGTGGAGTGCCGCGTCTTGGCGATGTTCGGGTACACCTTATAGCCCGGAAGTTGGCCACCCTCACCGGGTTTGGCACCCTGCGCCATCTTGATCTGGATATCGCTCGCGTTGACGAGGTAGTCGCTGGTGACGCCGAACCGGCCGGAGGCGACCTGCTTGACCGCACTGCGCCGCTTCGGGTCGTAGAGCCGGTCGACGTCCTCACCGCCCTCCCCCGAGTTGGACCGGCCGCCGAGGGCGTTCATGGCGACGGCCATCGTCTCGTGGGCTTCGGCCGAGATGGAGCCATAGCTCATCGCACCGGTGTTGAAGCGGGTGACGATCGATTCGACGGACTCGACCTCTTCCAACGGCACCGGCGGACGGAGGTCCTTCTTGAAGGCGAAGAGCCCCCGCAGCGCTCCACCTTCGCGGGCCAGCCGGTTCACCTCCTCCGAGTACTGCTCGAAGACCTGGTGGCGCCCGGTTCGGGTCGAATGTTGAAGCAGGAAAACCACTTCCGGGGTGAACAGGTGCAGTTCACCCTCACGGCGGAAGGCATATTCGCCGCCCACCTCCAGGCGCCGGTGTACCCGTTCGGTGGGGTTCTCGGGATAGGCGCGGCGGTGCCGCAGCTTGACCTCCTCGGCGATGACGTCGAGGCCGATACCGCCGAGTTGGGTCGGGGTGCCGGTGAAGTACTCGTCGATGACGTCCCGATTGATGCCGACGGCCTCGAACGCCTGCGCAGCGGTGTAGGACGCGACGGTCGAGATCCCCATCTTGCTCATCACCTTCATGACACCCTTACCGAGCGCCTTGAGATAATTGCGCACCGCGGTGGCGGTTTCGATGCCAGTCAGTTCACCCTCGCGGATGAGGTCCTCGATGGACTCGAAAGCCAGGTATGGATTGACCGCGGCAGCGCCGAAGCCGATCAGCAACGCGATGTGGTGGACCTCCCGGGCATCACCGGTCTCGACGACCAGGGCCACCGTGGTGCGCTCCTTGGTCCGCACGAGGTGGTGGTGCACGGCGGATACCGCGAGCAACGACGGGATCGGCGCCTTGGTGTGGTCGGAGTCGCGGTCGGAGATCACCAGTGTCCGTGCGCCTTTGGCGATGGCGTCGCAGGCCCGCAGCTGCAGGTCCTCGAGAGCGTCGGCGAGGCCGTCGCCACCGCGTTCGACGTCGTACAGTGCCCGTAGCACGGCGGTGCGAAGCCCGGGCTGTTCGCCGTCGTCATTGATGTGGACGATCTTGTTGAGCTCATCGTTGTCCAGGACCGGATAGCTGAGTTTGATCTGGCGACACGACGCCGCGGTGGGTTCGAGCAGGTTCTGCTCGGGGCCCATCACGCGGGCCATGGACGTGACGACCTCTTCGCGGATGCCGTCCAGGGGTGGGTTGGTCACCTGTGCGAACAGCTCGACGAAGTAGTCGTAGAGCAGCTTGGAGCGCTGGGACAGTACGGCGGTCGGGGTGTCGCTGCCCATCGAGCCCAGCGGTTCGGCACCCGAGGCTGCCATCGGGGTGAGCAGGATCCGGAGGTCTTCTTCGGTGTAGCCGAAGCTGATCTGGCGACGGACGACCGATTCGTGGTTGGGCGCCACCCGGGCCCGCTCAGGCAGTGTCTTGAGGTCGAGGAGGCCGGCGTGTAGCCACTCACCGTAGGGTTCGGCGGCGGCGAGCTCCTCCTTGATCTCGTCGTCTGAGACGATGCGGCCGGCAGCGGTATCGATCAGGAACATCTTGCCGGGCTGAAGGCGGCCCTTGGCGACGATCTCGGCCGAGTCCACGTCGAGGACACCGCTCTCGCTGGCGAGGATGATGCGGTCATCGATGGTGCGCCACCAGCGACCCGGGCGTAATCCGTTGCGGTCCAACACAGCTCCGACGAGCGTGCCGTCGGTGAACGTGACGCACGCGGGCCCGTCCCATGGCTCCATCAGCGAGGCGTGGAACTGCCAGAAGTCCCGCTCAGTGGGCTCCATGGTGGTGTTGTTCTCCCACGCTTCGGGAATCATCATCAGCACGGCATGAGGCAGGCTGCGACCGCCGAGGTGCAACAGCTCGAGGACCTCGTCGAAGGAGGCCGAGTCGGAGGCCTCGGGGGTGCAGATCGGGGAAAGCCGGTCGATGTCGCCGGGGAGCTTGGCGCTCGACAGCATGGCTTCGCGGGCGTGCATGCGGTTGCGGTTGCCGCGCACGGTGTTGATCTCGCCGTTGTGGGCGACGAAGCGGAACGGGTGAGCCAGCGGCCAGGACGGGAAGGTGTTGGTCGAGAAGCGACTGTGCACGATTGCGATCGCGCTCACGCAGCGTTCGTCGCGCAGATCCGGAAAGTATTGTGGCAGCTGCATTGTCGTCAACATGCCCTTGTAGACCATGGTGCGACTGGACAGCGACGGAAAGTAGACGCCGTCGCGTTCCGCGCGCTTGCGCATCGGATACACGCGGCGGTCGAGATCGATTCCGGCCGGACGAGATCCGTTGTGTTCGGGAGCGGCAACGAAGAGCTGGGCCATGTGCGGCATACACCCCAGCGCAGTCTGGCCGATGCCGGCGCCGTCGGAGTCGACGGGGACATCGCGCCAACCGAGAACGTGCAGGCCCTCTTCGGCCGCGATGGATTCGACGGTGTTGCGGGCGGTCTCGCGGGTTTCGGGGTCTTGCGGGAGATAGCAGATGCCGGCGGCGAAGGTGTTGAGGCCCTCGGCGGCAGCGGGCGGGAGTTCGAAATCGACGACGTCCCGTAGCAACTCGACGGGAAGCTGGATCAGAATGCCGGCTCCGTCACCGCTGTTGGGTTCAGCGCCTGCGGCCCCACGGTGTTCGAGGTGCTCCAGGGCAGTCAGCCCGTCCGCGACGATCGAATGGGAGCGTCGCCCCTGAATGTCGGTGACCATGGCGACGCCGCAGGAATCCGCCTCATTGGCGGAGTCGTACAAGCCTTGAGCGTCAGGCAGCGCCGAGAACAGCATTGATATGGCCTCCGCAGTCTGGAATTTCGTCGTCAGGGACTGCGTCGGCCCGTTTGCCGAGTGTATCAGCGCGCGTCGGCGCCTACCCGTCGAGAACGGTCGGGGCCAGCGGTAATCCGGTGATGTTGCGTAAAACCGTCCACGCCACGGTGGCGCCGACGATCACGATGTAGGCGCGCACGGTCAGCACCGGCCTGCCTTGCCGACGGCGGCCCAACACCCACACCAGCAGCAGTGGCAACCCGATGAGGGCGAACGCGTTGTCGACGAACGCCGCGGCCAGGTCGCCGTGAAGTACGTCGTGGGTCATCCGCAGTCCGCCGCACGCCGGGCAGTACCAGCCCGTGAGCTGGTGGAACGGACACGGCGGGAATAGGAAGGTCGAGCTGTGCGGATTGCCGATGCCGACGTAGGCGAGCGCGCCGACGAAGACCGCGCCTGTGCCGAGCCCGACGGTAAGCCGCCGCTCGGTTGCCGAATGTGGAGCTAGGTGCCATCGCGCAACGGACGACCCTGCGGGTCACGCACCTTGTCGGTGAGGATGAGGATCGCGTCGACGATCCCCCAGATGATCGCGCCGACCGTGCAGGTGAGCAGTCCGACGACGAGCTGGATGATGCCCAGACTTCGTGTCGCCGAGGTAGATGCGCCCGATGCCGACGAGCCCCAAGAGCCCCAGCAGCTGAAGCAGCCCGGCGACCACCTTCGACTTGTCCGAGAATGGTTCGCCAGTGACTGGGTGTCTGCCCCAGGGCGCGGCAGGGTCCGTGTACGCCGTCGGATACCCGCCGGTTGGGGACGGATATCGGCCCGGCGGCGGCGGGTACTCGCCCGCAGGTGGCAAGTACTGGGGTCCCGGCGGCCCGTAGCCCTCGTGGGGCCCGGGCGGGGGGTAGCGGTTTCCACCTTCGTTGCCACTGAACGGGGGCTCGGTCATGAAACCAGCATGCCAGAACACCCACAGCGCAGGAGGATTGCAGTTCGACGACTTCGGCCCGGAGGCAATGCGGTCTGTGCGACCTTTCAGTCGGCGATGTGTATTGGTGGGTCGGCGAACGCGAAATCCCATGCGGGCTGCCCAGGCCCCATCAGCTCGCAGCGCCTTGCGGGCACGAGATGCGAACTGAAGCCGCTAGGAATCAGGCTGGCGATTCCCACGCAGCGTTGCCAGGTGCCGTCAGGCTGGACGGGACCATCGCACTTGCTGATGAAGAGCCCTCCGTAGTGACAACCGGCGCTGGCCTGCGGCGCTGCGGTGATCAGCCCTGCGGACATCAACAGGGCAGCAACTGCACCGACGATGCAGCGCTTCATGGTTGTCTCCCGTCCCCGCTGGGCTGTGCCTGACGGTACCGCTTCTCTATATGGCTTTTGCAGCCTTCGAGGTCACGAGCTGAAGCATCGGTAAGCCGCTGTGTAGATGACGCGCGATGCGCGGACATCAACCGCGGAGCCGGTGATTGTTGAGCCGAGAGGTGGGTGAACCAGGGTGCGGGTGACCCGAATGGTGAATGGTGTCAGCGATTTCGGCGCCGACGAACCCACTGTCGGACCCGGCCTGCGGCCTCGAGGGCTCGCTGGCCGGGCGATGTTTGAGCTGCGACAGCATCGTCAGTGACCTTGAGAGTGGCTTCTGACGCCGCCTCGGTTCCGGACTCATCGGCGGATCCCTCGGTCGCGACGTCAGCAGTCAATGCCTCGGCGGCATCCGCCCCTTCGACAGTGGCCTGCTCCTCGGCTTCGTCTTCGTCTTCGACGTCAGCCTGCTCCGAGTCAGCGACGTCGGCGTCGGCGTCGCGCGCTCAGCTTCGACCTCAGTGGTCAGCTCCTCGGCGTCAGCCTCACCCTCGACCGCAGCCTCGTGAACCTCCGCAGCGTCATCAACTGCCGCCGCGACCTCATCACCCTCGACCGAACCCAGACCCTCAGACTAGGCTCGGACCCCTCAACGGGCTCCGCATCGACGCCGGCTTCGGCGTCCGCCTGCTCCGCATCGATGTCCGCGGCTTCGGCTTCGGCCTGCTCCGCATCAACGACATCGGCGTCATCGTCATCGTCGACCTCAGCCTTCCGGCCTCAACCCCAGCGGTCAGCTCCTCGGCGTCAGCCTCACCCTCGACCGCAGCCTCGTGAACCTCCGCAGCGTCATCGACCGCCGCCGCGACCTCATCACCCTCAACCGAACCCAGACCCTCAGACTCGGACCCCTCAACGGGCTCCGCATCGACGCCCGCTTCGACGTCCGCTTCGGCTTCGGCTTCAGCTTCGGCCTGCTCCGCATCAACGACGTCGGCGTCATCGTCAACGCTCACTCGACCTCAGCTTCGGCCTCAACCCAGCGGTCAGCTCCTCGGCGTCAGCCTCACCCTCGACCGCAGCCTCGTGAACCACCGCAGCGTCATCAACTGCCGCCGCGACCTCGTCACCCTCAACCGAACCCAGACCCTCAGACTCGGACCCCTCGACGGGCTCCGCATCGACGTCCGCTTCGGGTTCGGCTTCGGCTTCGGCCTGCTCCGCATCAACGACATCGGCGTCATCGTCAACGACGACCTCAGCTTCGGCTTCGACCCCAGCGGTCAGCTCCTCGGCGTCAGCCTCACCCTCGACCGCAGCCTCGTGAACCTCCGCGCGCCATGCACCTCCGCAGCCTCATCAACCGCCGCCGCGACCTCGTCACCCTCGACGGATCCGAGACCGTCAGACTCGCTCGGCTGTTACGTCCACTTGACCTCTCGGCGTCGGCATCGGCGCCGTCGGGCTCGTCGGTAACCTCGGCGCCTTCGGCAGCTTCAACCGCCTGATCGCCCTCCACCGCGCCGAGTCCCCGACATCGACGCACCGCGTCGAGCCGCCTGCACCGGCTCTGGTTCGTCGCCAGGCTCTTCGGCCGCTTCCATTGCCTCGTCTTCGTCAGCCACTTTCGCCGCGGCAGCCACCCCCGTCGCAGCAGCCGCCGCCGCGACGGCGAACTCCTCGACGCGCGTTTCCTCGTCCAGATTCCCGCGGAGCGTCGCCGGATCCTCGCGACCCTTCGGCGCAACCATGATGTAGACGACGGCACCGATGAAGACAAAAGTCGAGGTGAAGGTGTTGATCCGGATGCCGGCAAGGAGCGTGGCGGTATCGCTGCGCATCAGCTCGATCCCGAAGCGACCGACGCAGTAGCCCGCCACATACAGCGCGAACAACCGTCCATGTCCGATTGTGAACCGGCGGTCAACAAGTATCAGGACCGCGAAAACCAATAGGTTCCAAAGCAACTCGTACAGGAACGTCGGGTGAACCGCATAGTCCAGCGCCAAGCGACCGGTCGACACCCCGTTCAACATGTCGAGCTGACCGGCGGAGTTCACTCGCTCGTAGATCTCCAGCCCCCACGGGAGCGTGGTCTCGCGACCGAACAACTCCTGGTTGAAATAGTTGCCGAGCCTGCCGATCGCCTGCGCCAGAATGATTCCCGGCGCGACGGCGTCACCGAACGCAGGCAGCGGTATCCCCCGCCGCCGACAGGCGATCCACGCGCCGATGCCTCCCAGCGCGACGGCACCCCAGATACCGAGACCACCGTCCCAGATTCGCAGTGCGGCGCCGAACCCCGCTCCGTCCTCGCCGAAGTAGGTCCGCCAATCCGTCATGACGTGGTAGGCGCGGCCACCGATCAGACCGAACGGGACAGCCCACAGCGCGACGTCGTAGATGACGCCGGGTTCACCACCCCTGGCCACCCACCGCCGGTCACCGATCACCAGCGCGGCGACGATGCCGACGATGATGAACAGTGCGTATGCGCGAAGCGGGAACGGGCCGAGGAACCAGACACCCTGGGGTGGACTTGGTATGTACGCCAGCACCGTTGTCGTCACGCAGTAATCCTCTGCCGTACTCCGCCGGCGAGTTCCTCGGTCAGCGTGCGCAGCGCCGGAATGCCCACCTTGAGCGCCGACACGAGCGCCGATCCCACGATCACGCCATCGGCATACGCACCGATCTCGGCAGCCTGCTCACCTGACCGCACGCCGAGGCCGACGCCGACCGGGATGTCCGATACCGCCTTGACCCTGCTGACTAGCTCGGGTGCGGCGTTGGACACCGCGTCGCGGGCTCCGGTGACGCCCATCGTGGAGGCCGCATAGACGAATCCGCGCGACGCCCGCACGGTCTCGGCCAGACGTTCCGGCGTCGACGACGGCGCGACCAGGAAAATCCTGTCCAGATCGTGGGCTTCGGATGCTGCCATCCAGTCGTCCGCCTCGTCCGGGATCAGATCGGGTGTGATCAGCCCGAGCCCGCCTGCCGCCGCAAGATCACGAGCGAAGGTATCAATTCCTCTGCGCAGCACTGGATTCCAATAGGTCATGACTACCGCGCTGCCACCGGCGTTACTGATGGCTTCCACGGCACGGAAAGCGTCCTGCACCCGGACACCGCCGCGCAGGGCGACTTCGGTGGCCGCCGCGATCGTCGGCCCGTCCATACCCGGGTCCGAGTATGCGATGCCGACCTCGATGACATCGCAACCGGCCTCGACCAGCGCGACCATCGCAGCAATCGAGGTCTCCACATCCGGAAAGCCCGTGGGCAGGTAGCCGATCAGCGCCGAGCGACCCTCGGCGCGACAGGATTCGAACAATCCAGCGAGCCGACTCACGGCGTCCCGTCCTCCAGCAGACCGAACCATTTGGCGGCCGTCTCGACGTCCTTGTCGCCACGCCCGGAGACGTTCACCAGGATGATCGACCCCGCACCAAGCTCCGGGCCCAGCTTGAGAGCCCCCGCCACTGCGTGTGCCGACTCGATGGCCGGGATGATGCCTTCGGTCTTGCTCAACAACGACAGCGCGTCCATCGCCTCGCTGTCGGTGATCGGAAGGTAGCGGGCACGGCCCACATCCTTGAGCAGTGCGTGCTCGGGACCGACACCTGGATAGTCCAAACCGGCGGAGATCGAATGGGATTCGATGGTTTGACCGTCCTCGTCCTGCAACAGGTACGAGAACGACCCCTGAAAGGCCCCGGGCGATCCGCCGGTGAATGTCGCGGCGTGGCGGCCGGTTTCGACCCCGTCACCTGCCGCCTCGTAACCCACCAAACTTACGCCGGGGTCATCGATGAAGGCGTGGAAGATCCCTATCGCATTGGAACCGCCGCCGACGCACGCGACAACAGCGTCAGGCAACCGGCCGGCCTGGTCGAGCATCTGGACGCGGGCTTCCATGCCGATGACCCGCTGGAAGTCGCGCACCATCAGCGGGAACGGGTGCGGACCCGCCGCCGTACCGAAGCAGTAGTAAGTGTCGTCGGCGTTCGTGACCCAGTCGCGGAAGGTCTCGTTGATGGCGTCCTTCAACGTCTTCGACCCGGACTCGACTGAAACCACCGATGCGCCCAACAACCGCATCCTGGCCACGTTGAGTGCCTGGCGTGCGGTGTCGACGGCACCCATGTAGATGACGCACTCCAGGCCGAGCAGCGCGCACGCCGTCGCCGTCGCAACGCCATGCTGACCGGCGCCGGTCTCGGCGATCACCCGGGTCTTGCCCATCTGCTTGGCGAGCAGAGCTTGACCGAGCACGTTGTTGATCTTGTGAGAACCGGTGTGGTTGAGGTCTTCTCGCTTCAGAAAGATCCGTGCGCCACCGGCATGCTCACTGAGCCGTTCCGCCTCATACAGCGGCGACGGACGTCCGGTGTAATGCCGCTGCAGCCGATCCAGCTCGTCGAGGAAGGTCTGGTCGCCGCGGGCCTTTTCGTAAGCGGCGGTCACCTCTTCGATGACGGCCATCAGCGCCTCGGGCACCAACCTTCCGCCGTAGGCACCGAAGTGACCTCGCGCGTCCGGGTCATGGGACGTAGGTTCAGCGACTGCCGCGCTCGCGCGCGGCAGTTCCGGACCAGCGAAATCAACCACTTAACGGGAGGGTTTCGGGCACGACGGATGGGTGCCGGCGGTGACCAGGTCAGCGACAGCGCTGCGTGGGTCGCCGCTGGTGACCAGACCCTCGCCGACAAGGACGCCGTCGGCGCCTGCACCCGCGTAGGCGAGTAGATCGGCGGTGCCGCGCACGCCCGATTCCGCAATCTTGATGACCTTGCTGGGAAGTCCCGGCGCGATGCGGGCGAAGCAGTCCCTGTCGACCTCAAGTGTCTTCAGGTTCCGGGCGTTCACCCCGATCAGTGTTGCACCTGCCTGTAGGGCCCGGTCCGCTTCTTCCTCGGTGTGGACTTCCACCAGCGCGGTCATGCCCAACGATTCGGTGCGCTCCAGCAGCGATTCCAGCGCCGGCTGCTCCAGGGCAGCGACGATGAGCAACAGCAAGTCGGCGCCGTGGGCGCGCGCCTCGTGGATTTGATAGGGCCGGACGATGAAGTCCTTGCGCAGCACCGGGATCGATACCGCGGCGCGGACCGCGTCCAAGTCGTCGAGCGAGCCGTGGAAGCGGCGCTGCTCGGTCAGCACGCTGATCACGCGAGCGCCACCGTCTTCGTAGGCGCGGGCGAGTTCGGCGGGGTCGGCGATCGAGGCCAGCTCGCCACGGGACGGGCTGGCGCGCTTGACCTCCGCGATCACCGCGATACCGGGTGTCCGCAACGCGGCCATCACGTCTATCGGCGGCGCTGCGCGTTGGGCCAGGTCCTTGACCTCGGAAAGACTGACGACGGCCTCGCGTGCGGCAACGTCGGCACGGACTCCCTCGAGGATGGAGTCGAGTACGGTCGCCGCACCCATAGGCGTCGTTTCCCTTCCCCTGACGGCCGTTTGATCTTTATCGAAGGGTAGTCGCCACCGACCCATGCTCAGTCACCGCCCCTTGTTGTCCGGGTTGGTCGGGTCGCGCCCCTCGTCGAGCGCGTCCCAGATCATTCGCTCCGACATCGCTGCTGCCTGCGCCTCAGGCTCAACGGCCGGGCGGCGGCCGTAGCGTGCGGCCTCGGCACCCCCGCGGGCCGCTGAGCGCATCAGAAGTACGGCACCGCAGAGGGAGAATGCAGCGGCCACCGACGTCGCGACGGCTCCGCCGTAGTGCCGCTGTGTACCCAGCAGATCGGCCACCGGCACGTCTGCCAGGCGGGCGGCTCGCACCGCGACATCGGCAACCACCCAGAGGCTGATGGCCAGATACGCCATACCCGCGCTTGCCGCCGCCACCAGCACGGACAGCACGCGCAGCGGCCACCCGCGCACGGCGAGCGCGGCCACCGCTGCGGCCAGCGCCAGCAGAGCCAGCGGAATCAGGGCTGTGGACCATGTCGACCCGGACAGGTCGGCGGTCCTCGGCTGCCCGAGACCGTCGAACGAGCTGATCTGCACCCACGTCAGCCGCGACGCCGCCCACAGACCCGCCGCGGCGAACGCCAGCAGGAGCTGAGCGACCCGGATCACGGATCGCTCAGGGTCTCGGCGGCCGCGATCGCAGCCAGCACCGCTCGGGCCTTGTTCGCGGACTCGGTGTATTCGTACGGGCCGTTGGAGTCGGCGACGACGCCGCCACCGGCCTGTACGTAGGCGGTGCCGCGGCGCATCAGGGCGGTGCGGATCGCGATGGCGAAGTCGGCGTTGCCCGCGAAATCGAGGTAGCCGAGCACACCGCCGTAGAGGCCGCGGCGGGTCTTCTCGACCTCCTCGATGAGTTCCATCGCTCGCACCTTGGGCGCCCCGGACAATGTGCCGGCCGGGAAGCATGCGGTCACCGCGTCCAGCGCGGTCTTGCCGTCGGCAAGCAGCCCCGTCACCGTGGACACCAGGTGCATGACGTGGCTGTAGCGCTCGATGTGGCTGTAGTCCTCGACCTTCACAGTGCCCGGCCTGCAGACCCGGCCCAGATCGTTGCGGCCGAGGTCGACGAGCATCAGGTGCTCGGCGCGTTCCTTCTCGTCGGACAGCAGTTCTTTTTCGAGGAGGACGTCTTCTTCCTCGGTGTCCCCACGCCACCGGGTCCCGGCGATGGGGTGCGTGGTCGCGCGACCATCCTTGACCGTGACCAGCGCTTCGGGACTGGAACCGACGATGGAAAAGTCCAGTCCCCCATCCTGATTCGGGACGTTGAGCAGATACATGTACGGACTGGGGTTGGTCACGCGCAGCATCCGGTACACATCGAGGGGATCTGCGCGGGTCGTCATCTCAAAACGCTGCGACGGCACCACCTGAAACGCCTCGCCGGCCTCGATGTCGCCGACGAGCTTGTCGACGATCTCGGTGTACTCCTCGACCGTGCGCTGGGACCGGTGCAGCGGCACGGGCCTGCTGAAGGTCGCGACGGTGGACGGCAGCGGTTCTGCCAGCGCGGTCGTCATCACCTCGAGGCGGGCCACCGCATCGTCGTAGGCCCAGTCGACGCGCTCGTCGGTACCGTTCCAGTTCACGGCGTTCGCGATCAGCGTGATCGTGCCCTCGTGGTGGTCGACCGCAGCGATGTCAGTGGCCAGGAGCAGCATCATGTCGGGCAGACCGAGATCGTCGACAGTCAGTTCGGGCAGCCGTTCCAGTCGGCGCACCATGTCGTAGGCGAAGAAGCCGACCAGGCCCGAAGACAGCGGCGGCAGACCAGGCAGTGCGGCGGTCTCCAGCAGCGTCAGGGTCGTCCGCAACGCCGCCAGCGGGTCGCCCCCTGCCGGGGCGTCCTGAGGGATGACACCGAGCCACACGGCCTCGCCGTCGCGCACCGTCAGTGCCGACGGGGCGCCGGCGCCGATGAAAGACCAGCGCGACCAGGATCGGCCGTTCTCCGCGGACTCCAGGAGAAACGTTCCGGGACGGTTGGCGGCGAGCTTGCGATACGCGGACAACGGCGTCTCGCTGTCGGCGAGCACCTTGCGGGTCACCGGGACCACGCGGTGCTCGGCGGCCAGCGCCCGGAAGTCCTCACGCGACGTCGTCACGGTTGCGTTGGCGGTCGTCTGCACGCCGCAATCCTCCCAGAAGTACGGTGAGAACCATGAATCGTGGTGATCGGGTGGCGGAGTTCGAACTACCGGACCAAACAGGAACGACGAGGACGCTCACCGAGCTGCTCGCCGGCGGGCCGATCGTGCTGTTCTTCTACCCGGCGGCGATGACGCCGGGGTGCACCAAGGAGGCGTGTCACTTCCGCGACTTGGCGTCCGAGTTCGAGGCCGTGGGCGCCAACCGGGTGGGCATCAGCGTCGACCCGGTCGAGAAGCAGTTGAAGTTCGCCGATCAGCGGAAGTTCGACTATCCGCTGCTGTCGGACACCGAAGGAGTGGTGGCGACGCAGTTCGGGGTCAAGCGAGGGCTACTCGGCAAGTTCATGCCGGTGAAGCGCACCACGTTCGTCATCGACACCGACCGCACCGTGCTCGACGTCATCGCCAGCGAATTCAGCATGGACACCCACGCCGACAAAGCCCTCGAGGTGTTGCGCCAGCGCTCATGACGCCGGTTCTGGAACTCGCCGGTGTGACCTTGCGCCGCAAGGGCACGCGCATCATCCAGGACGGTGCACCGAGCGTGCACTTGATGCACGATTTCGGGCCGATTTCGTGCAACAACGTCACGCTCGGTGCGTCAGCCACAGGTGAGCCCGCACGTGCTCGATCATGCTCGCGCGGAAGTCCTGCATCACCGTGGTGTCACCGCCGAACAACTCAGCTCCGTGATACATCCCGGGTACGGTCACGAGCTCGCAGGGGACACCGCAGGCCGTCAGTCGGTGCGCGTAGTCCACGCATTCGTCGTAGAGCAGGTCGAGTTCACCGACGCCGATCCATGCCGGGACGAGCCCTGACAGGTCGGGGCGCCGGGCTGCGGCCGCGTACTCGGGCGCATCCGAGTGCCGCGGGGGGTTGCCCAGGTAGGACGTCCAACCGAACCGGCTGACACTATGCGTCCACAGGAAGTGACCGCGCCCGGGTGTTTCCCGCAGTGTGTCATACAGTCGTTCAGCGCGCACGGGGACCGGGTGCTCGGGTGCCAAGCGATAGTCCGGGGAAACAACGACGGCCGGCAGGTCTCGGGCTATCGGACCGATCAGAGACAACTCGAACTGCGGCGAACCCAACACCAGACCACCGCTGTGAATCCACAACAGACCGGGCAGCACCGGTGCACGTTCGACGGGTTCGGTGACGAGCACGCGCACTGAGGGATCGCCGACGTGCAACTCCCGCCGCGGCGGCGACGGCAAGCCCTCCATGTGGGAGAAGCTACTCCGCGTCAGCGGCCTCCAGCAGGACGTCGGCATCGAAGCAGGTGTGATCGCCGGTGTGGCAGGCGCCGCCGACCTGGTCGACCTCGAGCAGCACGGTGTCGCCGTCGCAGTCCAGCCGCACCGAGTGCACATACTGGGTGTGTCCGGAGGTCGCGCCCTTGATCCACTGCTCGCCACGCGACCGCGAAAAGTAGGTCGCCTCACGGGTTTCCAGCGTTCGGGCCAGCGCGTCGTCGTCCATCCACGCGACCATCAGCACCTGTCCCGTCGCACGTTCCTGCACCACAGCGGTGAACAGCCCGTTGGCGTCGCGTTTGAGTCGCGACGCGATCGCCGGGTCCAGAGTCATCGCTGCCCTCGGCTCTTCGCGCAAGCGCTCACCGCACCACGATCCCTTCCGCCGCCATCGCCGCCTTCACCTGGCCGATGGTCAGCTCCCCGAAGTGGAACACGCTGGCAGCCAGCACGGCGTCGGCACCTGCAACAACGGCGGGCGCGAAATGTTCCACCGCGCCCGCGCCGCCGCTGGCGATCACCGGCACCGTCACCGCGCCGCGCACCGCACGCAGCATCTTCAGGTCGAAGCCGGCCTTGGTGCCGTCGGCGTCCATCGAGTTGAGCAGGATCTCCCCCACCCCGAGTTCGGCGCCGCGGATGGCCCACTCGACCGCATCGATGCCGGTGCCGCGCCGACCGCCGTGGGTGGTGACCTCCCAGCCCGACGGGGTGGGCTGCGAGCCCTCGGGCACCGTGCGTGCATCGACCGACAGCACGATGCATTGCGAGCCGAACTGCCGCGACAGCTCCGAGAGCAGCTCCGGGCGCGCGATGCGCCGCGGTGTTCACCGAGACCTTGTCGGCGCCGGCGCGCAGCAGGACGTCGACGTCGGCCACCGACCGCACCCCGCCGCCGACCGTCAGCGGGATGAACACCTGCTCGGCGGTGCGCCGCACCACGTCGAGCATCGTGGTCCGGCCCGCCGACGACGCGGTCACGTCGAGGAATGTCAGCTCGTCGGCGCCCTCCGCGTCGTAGGCTGCGGCCAACTCGACGGGATCGCCTGCGTCGCGCAGGTTCTCGAAGTTGACACCCTTGACCACCCGGCCGTCGTCGACGTCCAGGCACGGGATCACCCGGGTCGCGACGTCACTGGCCGGTCTCACAGGAAGTCCCTCCGGGTCACCCGACGGACCGGACGATCTCCAGCATCTCCTCGTGCACGCCGGGAGCCGCGGCCAGCGCCGACGGTGAGGATGACGTCCACGGCTCCCCTGCCAGATCGGTGACGACGCCGCCTGCCGCCCGCACCAGCGCCACGCCGGCCGCGTGATCCCAGACATGGTGGCCGAAACTGATTGCGCCGCCGAGGATTCCGGCGGCGACGTAGGCAAGGTCGATTCCGGTGGCGCCGTGCATCCGCAGCCGCGAGCAGCGTCCTGCTCAGGTTCTCCAGAACCGCGACGCGGTAGCGGCCGGGGAAACGGCCGCGCGAGTCGACGTTGAACGTGCCGATCCCGACCACGGAATCGGACAGAGCAGCGCGGCTCGAGCGGATCGAGTGCCACATCGTTGCACCGCACCGGGCTCACCGACGACGCGACGTGTAGCGCTGCGCCATGAACGGCAGCCAGGTCAAGCCCGAGCACCGGCTCGCCCTCGCGCAGCAGGCCCAGCAGGATCGCGGCCATCGGCAAGCCCGCGGCGTAGTTGAACGTGCCGTCGATCGGGTCGAGCACCCACACGTACTCGGAATCGAGCGGCTCGCCGCCGAACTCCTCGCCGTGCACTCCGATCCCGGTCAGCTTGGTCAGCTCGGCCACCACGCGGCGCTCGATGGCCAGGTCGACCTCGGTGGCGAAGTCGTTGCCCTTCTTCGCGACTGCGGAGTCGGCGCGGTGGCCGGCGATGAACTGCCGCCGATGCGGCGTCGAGCACGCCCGCCGCGATGGTCAGCAGGGCGCCCAGCTGCTCGGGATCGGACGTCACGGGCTGACCGCAGCGAGCGCCTGCGGCAACGTGAACCGCCCCGCGTACAGCGCCTTTCCGACGATCGCGCCCTCGACACCGCGCTCGGTCAGTGTCGCGATCGCCCGCAGGTCGTCGAGACTCGACACCCCGCCGGAGGCGATCACCGGCGCGTCGGTGCGCTCGGCTGACCTGGGTCAGCAGCTCCAGGTTCGGGCCGTTGAGGGTGCCGTCCTTGGTGACGTCGGTGACGACGAAGCGCGAACAGCCTTCGCTGTCAAGACGTTCCAGAACCGGCCACAGATCGCCGCCGTCGGTCTCCCAGCCGCGGCCGCGCAGCCGGTGCTCGCCGTCGACGATCTTGACGTCGAGGCCCGACGGCCACCTTCTCGCCGTGCTCGGCGACGACCTTGGCGCACCACTGCGGGTTCTCCAGCGCGGCGGTGCCGAGGTTGACCCGGGCGCAGCCGGTGGCCAGCGCCGCGGCCAGCGAGTCGTCGTCGCGGATACCGCCGGAGAGTTCTACGGCGACGTCGAGTTTGCCGACGACCTCGGCGAGCAGTTCGCGGTTGGAGCCCCGTCCGAACGCCGCGTCGAGATCGACCAGGTGGATCCACTCGGCACCGTCACGCTGCCACGTCATCGCCGCGTCGAGCGCCGAGCCGTACTCGGTCTCGCTGCCGGCCTGCCCCTGCACCAGGCGCACCGCGCGGCCCTCGACCACGTCGACGGCGGGCAGCAAGATCAACTGGGGGCGCCATTCACGGAATTCACGCTGGTCAACTTAGCGCCCCGACCCAGTTCGACAGCAATTCGGCACCGGCGTCGCCGCTCTTCTCCGGGTGGAACTGGGTGGCCGACAGCGGTCCGTCCTCGACCGCGGCCAGGAACGGCACGTGGTGCGTCGCCCAGGTCAGCAGCGCGCCCGAATCGCCCTCCCACTGCTGCGCGGCGTAGGAGTGCACGAAGTAGAACCGGGTGTCGGCGTCCAGACCCTTGAACAGCGCGCTGCCCGCGGGCGGCGTCGACGACGTTCCAGCCCATGTGCGGGATCACCGGCGCATCCAGCCGGATGACCGCGCCCGGCCATTGCGCGCAGCCCGGTCGATCTCGACCCCGAACTCGACGCCGCGGGCGAACAGGATCTGCATGCCGACGCAGACCCCGAGCACCGGCCGGCCCGCCGCCAGCCGCTCGGCGATGATCTTCTCGCCGCCGATTTCGCGCAGGCCCGTCATGCACGCCTCGAACGCCCCGACCCCGGGGACGACGAGGCCGTCGGCGTTCGCCGCCGCAGCCGGGTCGGCGGTGACCTCGACCTCGGCGCCGACCCGCTCCAGCGCGCGCTGCGCCGAGCGCAGATTGCCCGATCCGTAGTCGAGCACCACGAGTTTTCGTTGTCACAGACGTGCCTTTGGTGGACGGCACGCCGGTGACGCGCGGGTCGTACTCGACGGCCTGGCGCAGCGCGCGTGCGACGGCCTTGTACTCGGCCTCGGTGATGTGGTGCGGGTCGCGGCCGTAGAGCGTGCGCACGTGCAGCGCGATCCGCGCGTTGATACGCCAGCGACTCGAAGACGTGCCGGTTGACCACGGTGTGGTACGGCGCCGCCGAACCGGCGATGGTGAACTGCACCATGTAATCCGGCTCGCCGGTGTGCACGAAGTACGGACGGCCGGAGACGTCGACGGCGGCGTGCGCCAGGCATCTCGTCCATCGGGATGAACGCGTCGCCGAACCGGCGGATGCCCTTCTTGTCGCCCAGCGCCTGCGCGAGCGCCTGGCCGAGCACGATCGCGGTGTCCTCGATGGTGTGGTGTCCCTCGATCTCGATGTCGCCGCGGCTTGCACCGTCAGGTCGAAGCTGGCGTGGCTGCCGAGCGAGGTCAGCATGTGGTCGAAGAACGGCACGCCGGTGCTCGATGTCGACCTGTGCCGGTGCCGTCGAGGTCGAGCTCGACGACGATGTCGGATTCCTTGGTCTTGCGTTCGACCTTGCGCGCGGTGCGGTTGGGGCGAACTGGGCTCGAGTCACGATGCTCCTATCCGGGCGCTGGCGGCCAGCAGCGCGTCGTTCTCGTCGGCCAGGCCGATGGTGGTGCGCAGGTATCCGGGGATGCCGACGTCGCGGATCAGCACGCCGTCGTCCAGGTAGCGCTGCCAGGTGGCGGGCGCGTCGGCGAACTCGCCGAACAGCACGAAGTTGGCGTCACTGGGGATCACCCGGAAACCCATGCCGGTCAACGCTTCCGACACGCGCTCACGTTCGGCGATCAGCGTGGCGACGCTGCCGAGGGTGTCGTCGGCGTGGCGCAGCGCCGCCCGTGCGGCAGCCTGGGTGACCACCGACAGGTGGTAGGGCAGCCGCACCAGCAGCATCGCGTCGATGACGGCGGGCGCGGCGATCAGGTAGCCCGAGCCGGCCGCCGGCGAACGCGAACGCCTTGCTCATCGTGCGGCTGACGACGAGCTTGGTCGGGTAGTCGTCGATGCAGCCCGATCGCGCTGGGCTGCGGCGGAGAACTCGCCGTACGCCTCGTCGACGATCATGATGCCGCCGTCGCATGGCGTCGAGCAGCAGCCGCAGGTCGTCGAGCGAAACGCTCTGCCCCGACGGGTTGTTCGGGCTGGTGACGAACACGACGTCGGGTCTGCGCTCCGTGATCGCGCGCGACCGCGACGTCGGCGTCGAGGCCGAAGTCGTCGGCGCGGTGGGCGACCAGCCACTCGGTCTGGGTGCCGTCGGAGATGATCGGGTGCATCGAGTACGACGGCACGAACCCGATCGCGCTGCGGCCGGGCCCGCCGAACGCCTGCAGCAGCTGCTGCAGGATCTCGTTGGAACCGTTGGCCGCCCACACGTTCTCGACGCCGACGGCGATACCGGTCTGGCCGGTCAGGTAGGCGGCCAGGTCGGTGCGCAGCGCGACCGCGTCACGGTCGGGGTAGCGGTGCAGCTCGGCCGCGGCCGCACGCACCGACTCGGCGACGTCGTCGATCAGCGCCTGGGTGGGCGGGTGCGGGTTCTCGTTGGTGTTCAGCCGCACCGGCACGGCCAATTGCGGTGCGCCGTAGGGCGACTTGCCGCGCAGGTTGTCGCGCAGCGGCAGATCGTCCAGCGTGACGCCGCTGCCGAGATGTCGCCGTGGTCACCTCTCGAACCGCCGGCGCACCGCCTCGCCGTGCGCGGGCAGGTTCTCGGCGTTGGCCAGCGTGATCACATGACCGGAAACATCCTTCAGCGCCGCCTCGGCGTAGTCGACGACGTGGATGCCGCGCAGGAACGTCTGCACCGACAGGCCGACTGGAGTGCCGGGCACACCCCGCGGTGGGCAGCACGTGGTTGGAGCCCGCGCAGTAGTCACCGAGGCTGACCGGCGACCATGGGCCGACGAAGATCGCTCCGGCCGAACGGATCCGGCCGGCGACGTCGGCGGCGTCGACGGTCTGGATCTCGAGGTGCTCGGCGGCGTAGGCGTTGACGACGTGCGACTCCGGCGTCGACGTCGTCGACCAGCACGATCGCCGACTGCTGCCCGCTCAGCGCGGCGGTGACCCGTTCGCGGTGCACGGTGGTCTCCAGCTGCGCGGCCAGTTCGCGGTCGGTGGCGTCGGCCAGCTGCGACGCTGTCGGTGACCAGCACGCTGGCGGCCATCTCGTCGTGCTCGGCCTGGCTGATCAGATCCGCGGCGACGTGCACCGGGTCGGCGGTGTGGTCGGCCAGGATCGCGATCTCGGTCGGGCCGGCCTCGGCGTCGATGCCGACCTGCGAGCGGCAGATGCGCTTGGCGGCGGTGACATAGATGTTGCCGGGCCCGGTGATCATGTCGACCGGGGCGAGCTCGGCTGCCGTCGGTGTCGGTGCCGCCGTAGGCCAGCAGCGCGACCGCCTGCGCGCCGCCGACGGCCCACACCTCGTTGACGCCGAGCAGCGCGGCCGCGGCCAGGATCGTCGGGTGCGGCAGGCCACCGAACTCGGCCTGCGGCGGGCTGGCGATCACCAGCGAGTCCACCCCGGCGGTCTGCGCGGGCACCACGTTCATCACGACGCTGGACGGATAGACGGCGTTGCCGCCGGGCACGTACAGCCCGACCCGCTCGACGGGCACCCAGCGTTCGGTGACCGTCGCGCCGGGCGCCAGCGTCGGTGGTGGTGTCGGTGCGGCGCTGGTCGGCGTGCACGGCGCGGGTGCGCTCGATCGCGACCTCCAGCGCCGCGCGGACGTCGGGGTCGAGCGTCTGGAGCGCGGCCCCCAGTTTTTCGGCGGGCACCCGGACCTGCCTCGGGCCGGACGCCGTCGAAGGACTCGCCGTACTCCAGGGCCGCCTCGGCGCCGCGTGTCGGCGACCGCGTCGACGATGGGCCGGACCTTGGGCACGACAGCGTCGACGTCGACGCCGCCGCGCGGCAGCGCGGTGCGCAGGCGCGCCGCCGACAGCGTGCGGCCACGCAGGTCGATGCGCCGCAGGAGCCCTGACGATACATTCACGCTGACCATTGTCCCAGAGCAGCACAAATCAGTATCGGAGGCGTCATGTCCGATCGACCGACCGAAGCGACCACCCCAACAACGCGCCGGGCGTGCCCATGCTCTTCCCGGCCGTGGTTCGAGCGTTTGCAGATCAAGTACATCAACCCGCTGCTGCGGCCGCTGTCGAAGCGCATGCCCGGTCTCGGAGTGATCAAGCACCCCGGACGCACCTCGGGCAAGGACTACGAGACCATCGTGACGCCGTACCGCAAGGGCACGGTGCTGGCCATCGGGTTGGCCCACGGCAAGACGAACTGGGTGAAGAACGTGATGGCCGCAGGCGAGGCGGACATCCAGATCGGCAAGAAGACCTGCATCTGGTCAGCCCGCGGGTGCTGCCCGCCGGCACCGTGGATCCGTCGCTGCCGCGGATGGCGCAGGCGGTGGCCAAGCGGTCGGGCGTATTCGTCGCCGATATCGCTTGAACTGACCTGAAACACTCATCGTCATGGCGTGGCAGATGTGGCTGGCGTTCTTCGGCGCGCTGCGGCCTGATCGTCACTGGCACCGGCCACTGATGGCGGTGCTGGCGGCCTCGGCGTCCTGAAGCCGCCCGGCCTGCACCGGATCGGGTTGGGCACGCCGGCAGTCGCTGCCGCGCCGATGTCCATCAGCTGGTTGGCGAATCTGCGGACTTCGCCGGCGAGGTCGGTCGGCGTGGCGGGTTCCAGGCGGGCCAGCAGATACTGCCCGCCGTCGAACAACGCGACCCGCGCGTTCGCCGCAACGGCCAGTGCACCGGCGATGTCGCCGGAACCGCCAGGGGGCTCGATGTTGGTGTTCGTCGCGACACTTGTGCGGACGGTCTCGAACGCCGAGCAGATCGCGGTCCTGGCCTCGCTGCGCTGCGCATCGGTGTAGTCGGGCTCGCTGTCCAGCGTGCGGAACACCGCGAACACCGCGACACCGAGCGACAGGACCGCCACCGCCAGAGACAGGTAGAGCACACCGTGGCGCGACGACGGTTCACTCATGGTCTACAGATCCAACCCTAGGTCCAGCACTCGCACCGAATGGGTCAGCGCGCCCACGGCGAGGTAGTCGACCCCGGTGCCCGCGTAGTCGGCCGCGTTCTCCAAGGCGAGGCCGCCTGACGACTCCAACTTCGTCTTCGGGGATCGCGCATCGCGGCGCTGGACGGCGATCTGCGTCTGCCAGACCGGGAAGTTGTCCAACAGCACCAACTCGACGCCCTCGGCGAGGACCTCGTCGAGTTGCTCCAGTGAGTCGACCTCGACCTCGCACGGCAGATCCGGTGCCGCCGAACGTACTTCACGCAGCGCGGCGACCACCGATCCGGCGGCGGCGACGTGGTTGTCCTTGATCAGCGCGGCGTCACCCAACCCATGACGGTGATTGGTGCCGCCGCCGACCCGCACCGCGTACTTCTGCAGCGCGCGCAGACCGGGCAGCGTCTTGCGGGTGTCCCTGATTTCGGCGCTCGTTCCGGACGTGGCTTCCACCCAGGCCGCGGTCGCAGTCGCGATGCCCGACAGGTGGCACACCAGGTTCAGCATCGTGCGTTCCGCGGTGAGCAGTCCCCGCGTCGGCCCCTCCAACACGAGCGCCACTCCGCCGGCATCCAACCGGGTGCCGTCGGCCACGCGGTGCTCGACGCGATAGCCGTCGGCGCCGAGCACCTCGTCGAGGACCAGAAGGGCCACATCCAGGCCGGCGACGACGCCCTCCTCGCGGGACACCATCGATGCCGTGGTGCGCGCGTCGGCACCCACAGTGGCCAGGGTCGTCACGTCCGGTCCGTAGCGCAGGTCCTCGTCGAGGGCACGCGCGATCACGGCTCGCGCCTCGGCGAGCTCTTCGTCGGTCAGCGTCATCGGCATCCCACCGCCGCATGGGCACGGCTTCCGCCGCGCGCTGTGCTGAACCCCTGCGCCGGGTCGGTGTCCGGGAAGTCGGAGCGGTGGTGGCAGCCGCGGGATTCGGTGCGTGCCAGCGCCGCTGCAGCGACCGAACCCGCCACCACCGTCAGGGCCGCGTCCTCGAAATCCGACCTCGACTGCAGCTCTCGCAGAGTCGCGGCGTCCAGCTGATCGGCCAGCTCATGCAATCCGTCGCCGCGGCGCACCACGGATGCATGGCGGGTCATCGCCCGCTGCAGGTCGGCACGCGGCAGTGCGGGTCGCACCGGAGGGGCCGCCTGCACGACACGGCTCGGCCCGGCCGACGCGGCATGAACGGCCGCCGCGTCCCCGGCCCGCCCCCCGACGACCAGCCCCTCGAGCAGGCTGTTGGAGGCCAGCCGGTTGGCGCCGTGCATTCCCGTGCGGGCCACCTCACCCGCTGCGAAAAGACCTGGGACATCGGTGCGTCCGTGCACGTCGGTGACCACGCCGCCGCAGCTGTAATGGGCGCCCGGCACCACCGGGATGGGTTGGCGCGTCGGATCGACACCCGCCTCCAGGCAGGCCGCGGTGACGGTCGGGAAGCGCCGCGACAGGTCCGTCACGCCGCGGGCATCGAGGTAGACGCAGGTGTCGCCGGTTGCGGCCAGCCGCGCCTCGATCGCCGCGGCCACCACGTCGCGCGGGGCCAGGTCGCCCATCGGGTGAACTCCCGTGGTGACGGAAAGGCCGTGCGCATCGATCAGTTTCGCGCCTTCACCGCGGAGCGCCTCGGTGATCAGCGGACGCCTCCCGCCGCCGTCACCGGTGTGCAGCATGGTCGGATGGAACTGGATGAACTCCAGGTCGCTGACCGCAAGCCCGGCCCACATCGCCAGTGCCACACCATCACCCGTCGACCCGTCGGGATTCGTGGTCGCCTGGTACAGGTGTCCGAGCCCTCCGGTCGCGAGAATCACCGTCGGCGCGTACACGATACCGAGACCGTCGCCGCTGAGAACCGACACACCCGCGACAGCCCCATCGTCGAGCACCAGATCCAGTGCGACGTGGTTGCGCCGGATGTCCAGATGCTCGGCCGCGTAGTTCAGGGCGCGCTGCACTTCGGCGCCCGTCGCATCCCCGCCGGAGTGGATGATGCGCCGCCTGCTGTGTCCACCCTCTCGGGTCAGCGCCCACCGCCCCGGCTCGGATTCGTCGAAACGCGCACCGCCGGCGACCAATTCGGCCACAGCACGGTAGCCGTCGGCGACGATCGAGCGGACCGACTCGGGATCGCACAGCCCGGCACCCGCGGCCAGTGTGTCGGCCACGTGCGCATCGATCGAGTCGTCAGTATCGGGCAGCACGACCGCGATCCCGCCTTGCGCGTAGAACGTGGCCGTCTCACCCGCCTTGCTCAGCAGGACGACTTTGCGACCGTGACGGTGCGCCGCCAGCGCGGCGGCCAGGCCTGCGACCCCGGTGCCGATGACGACGACGTCGGCTCGTTGGCGCCAGATGCCGCTGCCGCCGCAACCCGTCATTCGTCGCCGCCGGGCTGCCCGATCTCGATCATCCGCTGCACGCTCAGGCGAGCAGCTGCGGCAACATCCGCATCGACGTGAACCTCGTCGGCACCCTCGATGAGGCAGCGCAGCATCGCCGCCGGCGTGATCATCTTCATGTACTTGCACGACGCCCGGTCGTTGACGGCCTGGAAGTCGATATCGGGTGCGGCACGGCGCAACTGGTGCAGCATACCGATCTCGGTGGCCACCAGCACCTGGCGGGCCTTCGATTCCCTGGCAGCGTCGAGCATGCCGCCGGTGGACAGGATCTTGACCCGGTCCTCGGGGAACGCGCCTTCGCCGGCCAGGTACAACGCCGAAGTGGCGCAACCACATTCGGGGTGGACGTACAACTCGGCATCGGGATGGGTGCGCGCCTGATCGGCCAGCTCGTCACCGTTGATGCCCGCGTGCACGTGGCACTCGCCGGCCCACACGTGGAGATTCTTGCGGCCGGTCATCCGGCGGACGTGCGCGCCGAGGAACTGGTCCGGGCAGAACAGGACTTCGCGGTCTTCGGGGATCGAACTGACGACCTCCACCGCGTTCGACGACGTGCAGCAGATGTCGGTCTCGGCCTTCACCGCCGCCGTGGTGTTGACGTAGGACACCACGACCGCGCCGGGATACTCGGCCTTCCAGGCCCGCAGTTCGTCGGCGCTGATCGAGTCGGCCAGCGAGCAACCCGCCCGCTGGTCGGGAATCAGCACCGTCTTCTCCGGCGAGAGGATCTTGGCCGTCTCGGCCATGAAGTGCACCCCGGCGAACACGATCGTGTCCTCGGGAGCCTCCGCGGCGATCCGCGACAGCGCCAGCGAGTCGCCGACGTGGTCGGCGACGTCCTGGATGGCAGGCAACTGGTAGTTGTGCGCCAGCAGCGTCGCACCGCGCAGCGTGAGGAGTCGGCGCACTTCGGCCGCCCATGCCTCGTCGCCGTCGACGCCGGAGAAGCCTCCCGGGCCGTCCACGATTCGGTCAGCAAGATCGTTAGCGAGGACGGTCATCGCTATCTCCTTCACTCCATCGAGGTTTTCGACTTACAATCGAAAACATGGTTCATACTAACACTGAACACGAGGTGCTCGCCGTGGTGTTGCAGGTGCGCCAGGGCCAGACACCGGCCACCAGCCGCAAACCTGCACTTCATGTGCTGTTGTGGCAGCGTGCGCTCGATCCGGAGAGAGGAAAATGGTCACTGCCCGGCGGCCGGCTCGGCGCCGACGAGGACCTGACGAGCTCCGTCCGGCGCCAGCTCGCCGAGAAGGTCGACCTACGGGAGCTGGCCCACCTGGAACAACTGGCCGTCTTCTCCGCGCCCGATCGAGTCCCCGCACCGCGCACCATCGCGTCGACGTTCCTCGGCCTGGTTCCCTCCCCCGCGACGCCGGAACTGCCGCCGGACACCCGATGGCATCCGGTCAGCGACCTTCCGCCGATGGCGTTCGACCACGGCCCGATGGTCGAGCACGCGCACCACCGCCTGGTCGCCAAGTTGTCCTACACGAACATCGGATTCGCCTTGGCGCCATCGGAATTCGCATTATCGACGCTGCGCGACATCTACAGCGCGGCGCTGGGACACCCGGTCGACGCCACCAACCTGCAACGCGTGCTCGAACGGCGCCATGTCATCACCAGGACCGGCACCACCGCAAGGTCGGGCCGCAGCGGCGGGCGTCCCGCCGCGCTGTACCGGTTCGCCGACTCCCGCTATCGCGTCACCGATGAATTTGCCGCACTCCGCCCGCCCGGGTGAGTCGACTGGTTCTTAAGGGCTTCTTAAGCAACAATGCGGGGATGGACTTGGGCAGCGTTGCGCGGTCAACCGGCGCCGAATGGATCGGCCAGCCGTTCCATGAGCCGCTGCAGCCCAGGAGAAGGCCGGTCATTCCGGCCAAGGATGCGTTCTACCAACCGCCTGCCGGCTTCGCGCACGCCCGTCCGGGCACCGTGCTGCGTTCTCGCGACGTCGAACTCGCTTTTCTGGGTCTGATCCCGCAGAAGTTCCACGCCACCCAGCTGCTATATCGCACCACCGACCTCAACGGAAAGCCGCAGGCCACCGTCACCACCGTGGTCATCCCGGCCGAGCGGACCGCCGAAGGCCCGATGCCGATCGTGTCCTACCAGTGCGCGATCGACGCGGTGGCCGGGCGGTGTTTCCCGTCGTACGCACTGCGCCGGGGCGCCAAGGCCGTGGGCGCGGTGGCACAGTTCGAGTTCCTTCTCGTCGCCGCCGCGCTCGCCGAGGGCTGGGCGGTGTCGGTCCCCGACCACGAGGGCACCACCGGCATGTGGGGTGCGCCCTACGAGCCGGGCTACCACGTCCTGGACGGGGTCCGCGCCGCGCTCAACCACGACCCACTGGGGCTGGCCGCGCGCGCCCCGGTCGGGCTCTGGGGCTACTCAGGAGGCGGCCTGGCGTCCGCATGGGCCGCCGAGGTGCAGGGTGCCTACGCGCCGGAGCTCAATATCGTCGGAGCGGTCCTCGGCTCGCCGGTGGGCGACCTGGGCCATACGTTCCGTCGCCTCAACGGCAGCGTCTACTCCGGCCTGCCCGCGATGGTCGTGGCCGCCCTGACCCACATCTACCCCGAGTTGGACCGCATCATCGCCGAGCACGCCACCCCGGACGGCAAGGCGATGCTCGCGCGCATCGAGAAGATGACGACCGCCCACGCGATGCTCGCCCTTGCGGGCAAGGACATGGCCAGCCTGATCGACCGGCCCCTCGAAGAGATCCTGCTGACGCCCGAAGTCCAGCACGTCTTCGACAGCATCAAGCTCGGCACCGCCGCACCGAAGACACCGGTGCTCATCGTGCAGGCAGTCCACGACAGGATCATCTCCGTCGACGACATCGACGAGCTGACCGACACCTACACCAGGGGTGGCGCCAGCGTCACCTATCACCGCGACATGCTCAGCGAGCACCTGCTGCTGCATCCGATGTCGGCGCCGATGACGCTACGTTGGTTGCGGGACCGATTCGCGGGCCGGCCGCTGGCGGCGCACATCACGCGGACCAAGTGGCCGACGCTGCTCAACCCGTCGACCTACCGGGGCATGCTCACGCTCGGCAAGATCACGGCGAAGGTGATGTTGGGGCGACGGGTGGAACGTCAGCCGCTGTCCCGATTCGACCAATGAGCTCTGCGGGATATTCGATCGGCGGCCATGCGCCGAGGTCGTCGCGCGGCGTGCTCACCGCGGCAAGGAGATAGACGATCGCCGCGACGGCGGCCGGGAACAGCAGGGTGGCCGCGATCTGCAGCGGCGAATGTCCGAAGAACACCGCGGGCGCCTCCGTGATGTAGTGCACCCGCTGCTGCTCGGACACCGGCGCCCCGGCGACGTCGACGCCGCCGTATCGCAGATGTGCGGTCAGCGTTCCCACGCCTGCCGTCGCAGCGGCAGCCGCCACCGAGCCGACGACGAGCGCGAGCGCCATCCTCGGCCCACGGTGAGAGCGCCACTGCCACACCAGAACTGCCGCGACCACCGCCAGCACCGAGAGCATTCCGACTACCAGGAACGCGGACGTGAACCAGTTGTCTGACTCGGCACCGAGATGCGCCTTGATCCGGTCCCCGCTTCGCGTCAACGCGACGACGCCGTGAATCGGCGGCGCGAGCCACGCCCACAGCGCCCCGACGGCGGCACCGGCGACAGTCAGCCCTGCCACGACGGACAGTGTCGCCCGGCCCTGGGAAACCTTGGGCGCTGTGATCGCTGCCGTCATCGGTACAGGTCCAGATCGGTGGAGTCGACCAGACCGTGCCGGGAGCACTTCGCCCACCAGCCGTCCGGACGCACCTGGACGATCATCCGGCGTCCGCAGGCGGCACAGAATCGGGGCGGCTCGAGGCCGAGCTGCGCGGCGGTGGGCAACGTGGCGCCCGCCGCATCACCCACCTCGATACCGGTGTAGACGTTGTAGGCGCCCGCGCCGACCGGCGTCGGCAGCTCTGAGCTCTCGGTGACCATCACCTGATCGGTTCTACAGCGTGGCGTTGAGGGCCTTGATGGGCATCTGCAGATCATCGAGTAGCTGCAGGTCAGCCTCCGCGGGCCGGCCCAGCGTGGTCAGGTAGTTGCCGACGATGACGGCATTGATTCCGCCGAGGATGCCCTGTTTGGCGCCAAGATCCCCGAGAGTGATCTCGCGACCGCCCGCAAACCGCAGCATCGTGCGGGGCAGCGCGAGCCGGAATGCCGCGACGGCCTTGAGCGCCTCTGTCGCGGGCAGCACCTCGAGATCACCGAACGGCGTACCCGGGCGCGGGTTGAGGAAGTTCAGCGGCACCTCGTGCGGGTCCAGCTCGGCGAGGTTGGCGGCGAATTCGGCGCGCTGCTCGAGCGTCTCACCCATGCCGAGGATACCGCCGCAGCACACCTCCATACCGGCCTCGCGAACCATTCGCAGTGTGTCCCAACGCTCTTCCCAGGAGTGGGTGGTGACCACGTTGGTGAAGAAGGAGCGCGCGGTCTCGAGGTTGTGGTTGTAGCGGTGCACGCCCATCGCCGAGAGCCGCTCGACCTGGTCCTGGGTCAGCATGCCCAGCGAGCAGGCGATCTGGATGTCGACCTCGTTGCGGATCGCCTCGATGCCCGCGGCGACCTGCGCGAGCAGACGCTCATCCGGGCCGCGCACTGCAGCGACGATGCAGAATTCGGTGGCGCCGGTCTTGGCGGTCTGCTTGGCGGCTTCCACCAAGCTGGGGATGTCCAGCCAAGCGCTGCGCACCGGAGAGGCGAAAAGCCCTGACTGCGAACAGAAGTGGCAGTCCTCGGGGCAGCCGCCGGTCTTCAGGCTGATGATGCCCTCGACCTCGACGTCGGGACCGCACCACGCCATCCGCACCTCGTGGGCCAACGCAAGGAGCTCGTCGAGTTGGTCATCGGGCAGTTGCAGCACCTGCAGGGTCTGATCCTGATCGAGGCCGACGCCTCGTTCCAGCACCTGCTCGCGTGCCACTGCCAGAATGTCGCTCACCGAATCGTCTCCTCTTTGCCCACGTGACCGTCGGCCGGGCCGACACTTGAACACCGTTCAGGTTAGGGTACTGGCGTGCAGCTCCACAAACGCGACGTGGTCGACGTGGCGACGTCACTGCTGGACGACTACGGGATCGCCGACCTGTCGATGCGGCGGCTCGCCCGTGAGCTCAACGTCTCCCCCGGCGCGCTCTACTGGCACTTCGCCAACAAACAACAGCTCCTCGGAGCGGTGGCCGACCGCATCCTGGCTCCGGTGGGCGATGTGCGAGGCGAATGGCGGGACCGCATCGGCACTACGTGCAGGCAGCTCCGGGATGCTCTGCTGTCACACACCGACGGCGCGGAGCTGGTATCGGCGAGCTTTGCCGCCGGACAGTCCGAGGCGATGACCGACGTTCTCGATCGGCTCACCGCCGCCGCAGGCGAGGCGGGCGTGGCACCCGAGCACGCGGAGCTGACCGGCCGCACCATCATCTACTACGTCCTCGGGTTCACCGCGGACGAACAATCCCGGCTGCAATGGGATGCCGCGGGCGCCGACGTCGTGCAGACCGTCTGGAACGAGGATCCGAGCACCCGGTTCGCGTTCGGGTTGCATCTGCTCGTCGCAGGCATCGCCGTGCACAGCCGCGCGGACGCCTGACCCACGCGCGCCAAAGAATCTGCGCGACTTCAAGGCCGGAACCCTGGCCGTGCTTGACGATCATCAGTCACATGACAGTCGCCGACGCGGCACCGTCGCAGGCCACCGGCTCGCCGCCGGCCGACGGATTCCGCAGCCGATTCTTCAGCCAGGACGATTACCTGCGGTTTCATCAGCGCGCGCCGCACTATGACACCGAGAACAGCTTCTTCGCCGAAGATTTCGCGGAGATCGCCGGCGCGGGCTATCTGAAGGCTCCCCTGCCGCGGTCACTGGGCCTGGTCTGACGCGGAGAGTCAAAACCAAGCTGATCGAAACTCGCGGGCCACTCCGGCTGGCGTCGTTAGCCTGACGGCGTGACCGAATTCAGTTGGGCGACATGGCACGACAGTTATACCGATCCTGACTCCGAGCTGTCGCGGCGGTTGGTCCATGTGCAACGACGCCTCCGTGACGCGCTCGATGCCGCTCCGGCCGGCCCGATCCGGTTGATCAGCCTGTGCGCCGGCGAGGGGCGCGACGTGATCGGGGTGCTGCCTTCCCATCCGCGCCGCGACGACGTGACCGCACGACTTGTCGAACTCCATCCCGAGATCGCCGCCGTCGCCCGGTCGACCGCCGCAGACTCGGGCCTACGCAACGTCGAGGTCGTCACCGGGGATGCGGCACTCGTGTCCGCATACGCCGAAGTGGCGCCGGCGGACATCGTGCTCGCCTGCGGCATCTTCGGCAATGTGGACGAAGCCGACATCCGCACCACAATCGACGGCCTCCGGCAGCTGAGCCAAGCCGGGGCCACCGTGCTGTGGACACGAACACGGCGAGACCCCGACCTCACCCCGTCGATCCGGAAATGGTTCCAAGAGGCGGGTTTCGACGAGATCGGCTTCGACTACGAAGAAGGCAGCCTGTTCGGTGTCGGAAGCCAACGGTTCCGAGGGCAGACGCCCGCGCTCCAACCCACAGCCAAGCTGTTCGAGTTCCTGCCACGGTGACCCACTCGCCGACCCCGATACCTACCGAGGATCGTTGGGATTCCGCGAATCGGTGGTCGGCCTCGCCCGCGAACGCGAACTGACGGTGAGCACGCTGGTGCGTGAGCTCTCCGGCAGCAGCGGCCACCGCGCCGTCATCGGAACTCCCGAACAGGTGGCCGACACGATCGAGCACTGGTTCCGCACCGGCGCCGCCGACGGGTTCAACCTGATGCCCGATGCGCTCCCGTCCGGACTGGAGGTGTTCGTCGACCAGGTGGTGCCGATCCTGCGCCGACGCGGACTGTTCCGTCACGAGTACACCGAGACCACGCTGCGTGACCGTCTCGGGGTGCCGGTGGCCGTCACACCCCGTTCAGCCGATCGGGTACTCGACCTTGAGGTCGCCGTCCCAGTGACGTAGTCCCATCGCGCTCGCGCGGATGTCCCGGCTGACGCTGGGCAGCGAAACGGCGGTAGCCAACAGATCGAGCGGGACGCGGCGCGCCAGCGTGACGTGCGGTGTCCACCTCCCCGGATTCGCGTGGGGCAGTGCGCCTTTGACCAAGTATGGCATGCATACCCGGTGCACGTCGGCGTGCATCGCCAACAGGTCTGCCGACGGCACCACGAGCCGGACCAACGTGACGGCTTGTCCGGCGCCGAACAGCATCGGCGCCCCGATGACGCACGGCAGCGGTAACCGGTCGAGCATCGGTCGCAGTACCTCGTTCACCTCGTCGCCCATGCGCGCGGCCACGGTCATGGTGACATGCGGCCGATTGGTCGGTGACCGGTGGCCGGCCAGACTGCGAATTCCCGCGCCGGCCAGGTCATCCCAGATCTCACGGACCGAGGCATCGGTCTCGGCGTCGAACAGCAGCTCGACGGAGTGCACCATCAGCCGACCAGGCTCTCCACCCAGGAGCGGTCGAACGCCTGCGAACTCATGCGTTCGAAATCTGTGACGCTGACCGACCCCACACCCGCGGGCAACGCGGCGCGCACCGGCCCCAGCCGGGCCAGCGCATCGCGATTGTCGATCTCCGCCGGACCGGGTTGGGCCGGCCACGCGCCGATCACCAATCCGGCGCTCTGAATATTCCTGTGCGCCAAGGCTTCCAGGGTCAACGTGGTGTGGTTGAGAGTGCCGAGGCCGGGAGCGACGACGGTCAGGACCGGCGCCCCGAGGTCTGCGGCGACGTCACGCAGGGTGACCCCGCCCGCGCCGATCTCGACGAGCAGACCGCCTGCACCTTCGACGAGCGTGAGCCTGTCTGCCCTGTCGGCGGCGGTGATCAGGTCATGCAACGCCGCGCGCGATGGTAACTCGGCACCGGCGTCCTGGGCCGCAGCCAGCGGCGCAAGCGGCTCGGGAAACTTTGCCAGATAATGCAATTCGGTAATGCCTGCCAGCCGCGCCACTTCGCCGAGGTCGTCATCGCCGTCCCGGGTTCCGGTCTGGACCGGCTTGCAGACCGCAACGTCGATGCCGGCGAGCCGGGCGTGGCAGGCCAGCGCAGCCGTGGCCACGGTCTTGCCGATGCCGGTGCCCGTTCCGGTGACGACGAGGACGCTCATGAGACCGACAGCACCTCGGTGAGTACCTGCCGGGCCAGCGCCATCTCGTCGTCGGACAGCGACGCACGGGCGGTCAGCCGCAGCCGGGACGTGCCAACGGGAACCGTGGGCGGGCGGAAACATCCGACCCGCACCCCACGATCCAGGCAGGCCGCGGCCGCGGCGAAGGCGATCTCGGGCTCGCCGAGGATCACCGACACCACGGCCGAGGCCGGGATGTCGGCGACTCCGCAGATCGACGCCAGGGTTGCGGCATGGTCGAGCACCCGCTGCGCGCGCCACGGTTCGTCGATGAGCACCTGAAGGGCTGCGTGCGCGGCACCGACGGCCGCAGGCGCCAGACCGGTGTCGAAGATGAACGGCCGCGCGGCGTCGATGAGGTGATCGCGCACCGCGGGCGGGCCGAGGACAACCCCGCCCTGACTGCCGAGCGCCTTGGACAGCGTCGTCGTCATCACGATGTCCGGCGCACCGGCGAGGCCGACTTCGTCGAGTAGTCCGCGGCCACCGTCGCCGCGCACCCCGAGCCCGTGCGCTTCGTCGACGATCAGCAGGGCACCGTGCCTGCGACAGGCGTCGTGGAGACCGCGCAGCGGCGCCAGGTCGCCATCGGCGGAGAACACCGAATCGGTGACCACCACGGCGCGTTCCTCAGAGCGCGCGGCCAGCACCCGGTCGACCTCGGCGGCGTCGTTGTGCGGGGTGACGACGACCCGCGCGCGCGACAGTCGGCAGGCGTCGACCAGTGAGGCATGGGTGTAGGCGTCCGAGACCAGCAGCGATCCGGGGCCGGACAGCGCGACCACGGCGCCGAGGTTTGCGGTGTATCCGGAGGAGAAGACCAGGGCCGAGGCGGCACCGACGAAGGTCGCCAGCGCGTCTTCGAACGCTTCGTGGAGCTCGGTGTTACCAGTGACCAGCCGCGATCCGGTGGAACCTGCGCCCCAGGTGCGCAGCGCGGCGACGCCGCCATCGAGCACCCTTGGGTGCTGCGACAGCCCGAGATAGTCGTTGGAGGCGAGGTCCAGCTCGGCCCCCACCGGCGGGCGGGTGCGCAACGCGCGTCGCAACCCGGCGGCGCGCCGCTGCGTCGCGACCTCGTCGAGCCAGGCCAGCGGCGAAAGACCGACGCGTGTCACGGTGCTCCTCTGGGCGCTCTAGCCGTTCTTGAACACCGTTCAGGTTAATGCACGCGCAACCTCGACCATCGCCGAGGTGATCTGGGCGACTTCGGCCGGGGTGCAGATATACGGCGGCATCACGTAGATCAGGTTCCGGAACGGCCGCAGCCACACCCCGTGCTCGATCGCGACCGGCGTGGCCACGCTCAGGTCGGCGGCGCGGTCCAGTTCGATCACCCCGATCGCACCCAGGACACGCACGTCAGAGACATGCGGCAGGGACGCGGCAGGCGCAAGGCCCGAACGCAGACCGGCCTCGATCGCGCGCACCTTCGCCTGCCAGTCAGTGGAGAGCAGCAGCTCGACCGACGCCACACTCACCGCGCAGGCCAGCGCGTTGGCCATGAACGTCGGCCCGTGCATCAGCGCGCCGGGCGGATTACAACTGATCGTCGCCGCGATGTCGCGGGTGCACAACGTCGCGGCCAGCGTCAGATAGCCACCGGTGAGGGCTTTCCCGACACACATGATGTCGGGGCACACCCCGGCATGATCGGCGGCGAACATCGCGCCGGTCCTGCCGAACCCGGTCGCGATCTCGTCGAAGATCAGCAACACCGCGTGCTCGTCGCAGAGCCGCCCGCAGATCGGCCAGGTAACGCGGGTCGTGGAACCGCATGCCGCCCGGCGCCCTGTACGACGGGTTCGACGATCACCGCCGCGAGCTCATGGGCGTGCCTGCGCGAGTTGCTCGGCGAACCCCGCGATGTAGGCCGGGTCGTAGGCCGAGGGCACCGGCGGTGCGAACACCTGGTCGGCGAGCAGCGAGTTCTCCCCCGTCCACAACTCGTGCATCCCGCCGTGTGGATCGCACACGCTCATCGGCGTGAACGTGTCGCCGTGATAGCCGCCGCGCCAGGTCATCAGCCGGCTCTTGTCGCGCGACCGGTGCTCCGCCAGTACTGCAGCGCCATCTTGACCGCCACCTCGACCGACACCGAGCCGGAGTCGCTGAAGAAGACCGTCTCCAGCGCATCCGGCGTCACGGCGACCAGCAGCTCGGCCAGCCGGGCCGCCGGCTCGTGCGTGAGTCCGCCGAACATCACGTGGTTCATCGTCGCGAGCTGGCGGGTGATCGCCTCGTCCAGTACCGGGTGGCCGTGACCGTGCACGGCGGTCCACCAGGATGCCATCGCATCGAGCGACCTCGACCTCGCGGCCGTCGTGAACCAGGGTCAGCCACGCTCCGCGCGCACCCACCGCAACGACGGGGGCGAGGGCTTCGCCGCCGACGGGACTGTACGGATGCCAGATGTGAGCGGCGTCGATGGCGCTGATCTCGATGGGCGTCAACGCGGGCACCTTCGGTAGATTAGCCGTCGACCATGATGACCCTTGCCCCCGCCCGGCCTGCGTCCAGCAGAGCTTCGGGCCCGAACGCACCTGCCTCGGCGCCCCCGCGCACGGGCATGGGTACCCGCACGTCGGGCTTCTACCGGCACGATCTCGACGGCCTGCGGGGCGTCGCGATCGCGCTGGTCGCGGTGTTCCACGTGTGGTTCGGGAGGGTGTCCGGCGGTGTCGACGTCTTCCTTGTGCTGTCCGGTTTCTTCTTCGGTGGACGGTTGCTGCGCGGGGCGCTGACACCTGGCGTGGCGCTGCGACCGGTGCCGGAGGTCACCCGGTTGATCCGGCGGCTGTTACCGGCGCTGGTGGTCGTCCTGGCCGTCTCGGCGGTGCTGACCATCCTGATCCAGCCGGAGACGCGCTGGGAGACCTTCGCGGACCAGAGTCTGGCAAGCCTCGGGTATTACCAGAACTGGGAGCTGGCCACGACGGCGTCGGACTACCTGCGGGCCGGCGAGACGGTCAGCCCCCTGCAGCACATCTGGTCGATGTCGGTGCAGGGGCAGTTCTATATCGCGTTCCTCGCGCTGATCATGTTGTCCGCCCTTGTCTTTCGACGCGTTTTCGGCAGGCATGCGCGGGGGGCGTTCGTGTTCCTGCTCAGCGCGCTGACCATCGCCTCGTTCGTGTACGCGATCAACGCGCACAACACGGACCAGGCGACGGCCTACTACAACAGCTTCGCCCGCGCCTGGGAGTTGCTGCTCGGCGCGTTGGTGGGCGCGGTCATCTCCTACGTGCGGTGGCCGATGTGGCTGCGCACGCTGCTCTCGGTGATCGCGCTCGCGGCGATCCTGTCGTGCGGCGCACTGATCGACGGTGTGCACGAGTTCCCGGGTCCGTGGGCGCTGGTTCCGGTGGGCGCGACGCTGCTGTTCATCCTGTCGGCGGCGAACCGCTACGCCGATCCCCACACGAAGGGCCGTATCCCCGCGCCGAACAGGCTCATGGCCACGAGGCCGTTCATGGCGCTGGGTGCGACGGCGTACGCCTTGTACCTGCTGGCACTGGCCGCTGCTGATCTTCTACCTCGCCTCACACCGGCGGCACGCGGGTGAACTTCCTCGAAGGCGCGGGCGTCTTGCTGGTGTCGGGTGTGCTGGCGTGGCTGACCACCCGCTACGTCGAGGAACCGCTGCGCGCCCGCAGCGCTCCTGCGGCCACCGCTGTCGTCGTCAAGGTGCCGTTTCGCAAGCGGCTGCGCAGGCCGACGATCGTGCTGGGCTCCACGGTCGCGCTGCTCGGAATCGCGCTCACGGCGACATCGTTCACGTGGCGTGAGCATGTGACCGTGCTCCGCGCCAACGGCAAGGAGTTGTCCGGGCTGGCGTCGCGCGACTATCCCGGAGCCCGCGCCCTCATCAACAACGCCAGGGTGCCCACGTTGCCCATGCGTCCGACCGTGCTCGAGGCCAGGGACGACATCCCGGAATCCACCACCGACGGCTGCATCAGCGATTTCGACAACATCGGAGTCATCAACTGCACGTACGGCGACAAGGCGGCCACCCGCACCATCGCGCTGGCGGGCGGCTCGCATGCCGAGCACTGGGTCACCGCGTTGGATCTGCTCGGCCGGATGCACCATTTCAAGGTCGTCACCTACTTGAAGATGGGCTGCCCGCTGACCACTGAGAAGAACCCATTGGTGATGGGCGACAACCGCCCGTACCCGAAGTGCCGGCAATGGAACGACCGGGTCATTCCCGAGATCCTCGCCGACCACCCCGATTTCGTCTTCACCACGTCCACCCGCCCGTGGAACATCAAGCCAGGCGATGTGATGCCGTCCAACTACCTCGGAATCTGGAAGATGCTGTCCGACAACAATATTCCAGTACTCGCCATGCGCGACACGCCGTGGATGGTGCGCGACGGCGAACCGTTCTTTCCCGCGGACTGTCTCGCCGACGGCGGCGACGCCATCTCGTGCGGGATCGAACGATCCGAAGTACTGTCGGATCGCAACCCGACACTGGATTACGTCAAACGGTTTCCGTTGCTCAAGCCGCTCGACATGAGCGATGCGGTGTGTCGTGACGACTACTGCCGAGCCGTGGAGGGAAACGTGTTGATGTATCACGACGCACACCACATCTCGTCGACCTATATGCGAACCATGACCAACGAGCTCGGCCGTCAGATAGGCGCGGCCACCGGGTGGTGGAGCGGCTGATGTCGTCAGCCGAACCGTCTTCGATCCCTACCGTCTGGCCAGGGACCCCCTACCCCCTCGGCGCGACCTACGACGGCGCAGGTACCAACTTCTCGCTCTTCTCCGAAGTGGCTGACCGCGTCGAACTGTGCCTGATCGCCAAGGACGGCCGCGAAGAGCGCATCGCCCTCGATGAAGTCGACGGCTTCGTCTGGCACTGCTACCTGCCGACGATCACGCCGGGTCAGCGTTACGGATTCCGGGTGCACGGACCGTGGGATCCGGTCGCCGGACATCGCTGCGATGCCAGCAAGCTGCTTCTCGACCCGTACGGCAAGTCGTTCCACGGGGACTTCGATTTCACCCAGGCGCTGTACTCCTACGACATGGGGGCCGACGATCTGGTCAGCGGCGGTGTCCCGCCGCACATCGACTCGCTCGGTCACACGATGACCAGCGTGGTGATCAACCCATTCTTCCAATGGGGTTCCGACCGCGCGCCACGCACGCCGTACCACGAGACGGTGATATACGAGGCGCACGTCAAGGGCATGACGCAGACCCACCCCGGAATCCCCGAGGAACTGCGCGGTACCTATGCGGGCCTCGGGCACCCCGCGATCATCGACCATCTGAAGTCGTTGAACGTGACCGCGATCGAACTGATGCCCGTCCACCAGTTCCTGCACGACCACCGGCTGGTCGACCTCGGGCTGCGGAACTACTGGGGCTACAACACATTCGGCTTCTTCGCCCCGCACTCCCGGTATGCAGCGACCCGGCACGCCGGAGGAGCGGTCGCCGAGTTCAAGACGATGGTGCGGGCGTTCCACGAGGCCGGCATCGAAGTGATCCTCGACGTGGTCTACAACCACACCGCAGAAGGTAACCACCTCGGGCCGACAATCAATTTCCGTGGCATCGACAACGCCGCCTACTACCGCCTGCTCGACGGCGACCTCCGGTACTACAAGGACTTCACCGGGACCGGCAACAGCCTCAACGCCCGCCATCCCCACACCTTGCAACTGATCATGGATTCGCTGCGGTATTGGGTGCTGGACATGCATGTCGACGGCTTTCGCTTCGATCTGGCCTCGACGCTGGCCCGCGAGTTCTACGACGTCGACCGGCTGTCCGCGTTTTTCGACATCATCCAGCAGGATCCTGTCATCAGTCAGGTCAAGCTGATCGCCGAGCCGTGGGACATCGGCGAAGGCGGCTACCAGGTCGGCAACTTCCCAGGTTTGTGGACCGAATGGAACGGGAAGTATCGCGACACTGTGCGTGACTTCTGGCGGGGCGAGCCCGCAACCCTCGGCGAGTTCGCGTCCCGGCTGACCGGGTCGTCGGACCTCTACGAGGCGACCGGCAGGCGCCCGAGCGCCAGCATCAACTTCGTCACCTGCCACGACGGCTTCACGCTCAACGATCTTGTCTCGTACAACGAGAAGCACAACGAGGACAACGGCGAGGACAACCGGGACGGCGAGAGCCACAACCGCTCGTGGAACTGCGGCGCTGAAGGCCCTACCGACGACGCGGAAATCGTTGCGCTGCGCGGGAAGCAGATGCGCAACATCCTGGCCACCCTGATGCTGTCACAGGGCACCCCGATGCTCGCGCACGGCGACGAGATGGGTCGCACCCAACTGGGGAACAACAACGTGTACTGCCAGGATTCCGAACTGTCCTGGATGGACTGGTCACTGTGCCAGACCAACGCCGACCTCGTCGAATTCACCCGCAAGATGGTGAAGTTCCGCAAGGACCATCCGGTGTTCCGGCGCCGCCGGTTCTTCGAGGGTAAGCCGCTGCGCACCGGCGACCAGACGCGCGACATCGCGTGGCTGAACCGATCGGGCACCGAGATGACGCCGGAGGACTGGGGTTCCGGATTCAAGAGCGTTGCGGTGTTCCTCAACGGCGATGCGATCCCGGCGCCCAACGAGCGGGGTGAACGGGTCACCGGCGACTCGTTCCTGATGTGCTTCAACGCCCACGGCAGGGTGGTCGATTTCGTCGTGCCTGACGGGGATTATGCCCATGCGTGGGCCGGGGCGATCGACACCGCGGATCCCCAGGGCAACAGCACCCTGGAAGTAGCTGCCGGAGAGACGATCTCACTGCAGCCGCGGTCGGTTCTCGTCCTGCGTAAGACGGTCTGATCATGCGCGTGGTATCGACGTACCGGCTGCAGATGCGCGGACCGGCCAGCGGCCAGGCCTTCACTTTCGACGATGCCGAGAACCTGGTCGACTACCTCGCCGACCTCGGCGTCTCGCACCTGTATCTGTCCCCCATCCTCACCGCAGGCGAAGGGTCCAGCCACGGCTATGACGTGACCGATCCGACCACCGTGTCCGCCGAACTGGGTGGCCCCGAAGGCTTTCAGCGCTTGGCGAGCACCGCGCGCGCCGCCGGCCTCGGCATCATCGTGGACATCGTGCCCAACCACGTCGGCGTCGACGACCCCACACAGAACCGGTGGTGGTGGGATCTACTTACACACGGCCGGGATTCGGCGTATGCCTCCTACTTCGATGTCGACTGGACGCTCGACCCAGATGGGCGGATCGTGTTGCCTGTCCTGGGTTCCGACGACGACGTGGCTGACCTGACGGTCGACGGCGACGTGTTGCGACTCGGCGACCGGCAGTGGCCGATCGCGCCGGGCACCGGGGCCGGTACGGGCCGCGAGGTGCACGACCGGCAGCACTACCAGCTGGTGGGCTGGCGCAACAACGTGTGCGGGTACCGGCGGTTCTTCTCGATCACTTCACTGGCGGGGCTGCGCCAGGAGGATCACGCGGTGTTCGACGCGTCCCACGCCGAGGTCAAGCGCTGGTTCGGCGACGACCTCGTCGACGGCATCCGCATCGATCACCCAGATGGATTGTCAGATCCCGCAGGATATCTGGTTCGACTGCGCGAGGTCACCGGACCGGACGCGTGGATCGTCATCGAGAAGATCCTCGCGGTCGACGAAGCGCTGGACATCAGCCTCCCGGTGGCAGGAACGACAGGCTACGACGCGCTGCGGGAGACGGGCGGTCTTTTCGTCGATCCCACCGGGCTCGAATCCCTCACCGCGCTGGTCGAATCGGCGGGTGCCGACCACTCGACGACGGCCGAGCAGGCGCGCCGGCTGAAGGTCGAGGCTGTCACCGAAACACTGGCCAGTGAGCTGGCGAGGCTGCGCCGGGCCGTCGTCGCGGCCACCGGCACCGACCACGACCGCCTGGGCGAATCGATCGCCGCGCTGCTCAGCCACGTCGGTGTCTACCGGTCCGACTATCCGGCGCTGTCCGCGGTGCTGCCCGTCGCCATCGCCGAGACCGCTTCCGATCAGCCGGAAATGGCCGCCCCGCTGCATCTCCTGGCCGCGGCCCTCGATCTCAGCTCCGAGGTCGGCACGCGGTTGCAGCAGCTGTGCGGAGCCGCCACCGCAAAGTCGATGGAGGACTGCCTGTTCTACCGGGATGCGCGGCTCGTCTCGCTGAACGAGGTCGGCGGTGAGCCGGAACGGTTCGGCGTCAGCGCCGCCGAGTTCCACCAGCGCGCCTCGGTGCGCGCGCAGATGTGGCCGAGCGCGATGACCACCCTGACCACGCACGACACCAAACGCGGTGAGGACGTGCGGGCGCGGATCGGGGTACTGTCACAGGTGCCGTCGCTGTGGTCGGAGCTGGTACGCGGCTGGGAGCGGACCACCCCGCCACCCGAGCCCCTTACCGGACTGTTCCTGTGGCAGAACGTATTCGGCGTCTGGCCCGCCGACGGTGCGGTGAGCACCGAACTGCGACAGCGACTGCACGATTATGCCGAGAAGGCGATCCGTGAGGCCGCACTGCACACGACGTGGAACGACCCCGACGACGAGTTCGAGGGAGCGGTGCACAGCTGGCTGGACGCGATCATCGACGGGCCCGTGGCCGCGGGGCTGACTGCGCTGGTGGCCAGGCTGGACCCGCACGGCGCATAGCGATGCACTGGGCCAGAAGCTCATTGCCCTGACCGCCACGGGGATACCGGATGTCTATCAGGGCACCGAGTTGTGGGAGGACAGCCTCGTCGATCCGGACAACCGTCGTGCCGTCGACTATGAGGTCAGGCGTCAAACGCTGGCCAGTGGAGACCATCCGAAGATGCGGGTGGTCCGAACCGCGCTTGCGCTGCGGCGCGAACGACCGGACACGTTTGTGGGCGGCGGGTATCGGCCGCTCCTGGCTGCCGGAGGGGCTGCCCAGCACCTCGTGGCCTTCGTCCGCGGGGACGATGTCGTGGTGGCGGTGAGTCGCTGGACCGTCCGCCTGGTCGAGAACGGTTGGGGGGATACATCTCTCACGCTTCCGGCTGGGCCATGGACTGACCGACTGACCGGGATTTCCCACCGCGGAACGGTCCGGGCCGCCGATCTGTTCGCCGATCTGCCGGTGACGCTGCTGGTGCGTACCGATGTCTGAGCACGAGTTCGCCGTCTGGGGACCGGTGCCCGAGCGGGTGCGCCTCGAAGTCGACGGCACGCTGTATCCGATGACCCGCACGCAGGACGGCTGGTGGCATGCCACCGTCGACACCGCTCCCGACGCCCGCTACGGGTTCGTGCTCGACGACGATCCCACCGTGCTGCCCGACCCGCGGTCACCCAGGCAGCCCGGTGGTGTGCACGAACGCTCACAGCTGTGGCATCCGCCGTCCGATGCCCGCACCACCGGCGACTGGCGCGGCCGGTCCGTCGAGGGTGCGGTGATCTACGAGCTGCACATCGGCACCTTCACGCCGGGCGGCACGTTCGACTCGGCGATCGAAAAACTCGATCATCTCGTCGATCTCGGTGTCGATTTCGTCGAGGTGATGCCGGTCAACGCCTTCAGCGGCACGCACGGCTGGGGTTACGACGGCGTGCTCTGGTACGCCGTGCACGAACCCTATGGCGGCCCCGACGGTCTGGTTCGCTTCGTCGATGCCTGTCATGCCCGCGGCCTCGGCGTGCTCATCGATGCCGTGTTCAATCACCTGGGACCCTCGGGAAACTATCTGCCCAAGTTCGGGCCCTACCTGTCCAGCGGTTCGAATCCGTGGGGCGAGTCGATCAACATCGGCGACGCAGGTGCCGATCAGGTCCGCCGCTATATCGTGGACTGCGCGCTGCGCTGGATGCGGGAGTTCCAGGCCGACGGATTGCGTCTGGACGCCGTGCACGCCCTCGTGGACACCACCGCGATCCACATTCTGGAGGAACTGTCGGCCGAAACCGACGCGTTGGCAACCGAAGTCGGCCGTCCGCTGTCACTGGTCGCGGAAAGCGACATGAACGACCCGCGGTTGATCACCCCGCGCGACAGTGGCGGGCTCGGCATGACGGCGCAGTGGGACGACGACATCCATCACGCGATCCACTCGGCGGTCTCCGGGGAACAGCAGGGCTATTACGGTGATTTCGGAACACTCGAAACGCTGGCAACGACCCTGCGGCACGGCTATTTCCACGCGGGCACCTATTCATCGTTCCGCGGGCGACGGCACGGTCGCCCCCTGGATACCTCGGCGATCCCCGCTACCCGACTGCTGGCCTACACCCTGACCCACGATCAGGTGGGCAACCGCGCGATCGGTGACCGGCCGTCGCAGAATCTCACCACGGGGCAGTTGGCCGTCAAGGCCGCACTTGCCCTCGGTTCGCCGTACACCGCAATGCTTTTCATGGGTGAGGAGTGGGCGTCGTCGTCGCCGTTCCAGTTCTTCAGCTCACACCCGGAGCCCGAGCTGGCGCGGGCGACCGCAGAGGGTCGCAAACGTGAGTTCGCCGAACACGGCTGGGATGCCGACGAGATCCCCGATCCGCAGGACCCCGAGACGTTCGAGCGATCGAAGCTGAAGTGGGACGAGACAGCCGCAGGCGACCACGCCCGGCTGCACGGGTTCTATCGCAGCCTGATCGCCTTGCGCCGGACCGAGGCCGACATGGCCGATCCGTGGCTGGACCACCTGCGAATCGACTACGACGAGGCTGCCCGGTGGCTCGTGATGCACCGCGGCGCGCTGGCGATCGCGTGCAACCTCGGCACCGAGGCCGTGGACGTACCCGTCACCGGCGACGTGGTGCTGGCGTGGGATCAGCCGGCACCGGGTGCCGACGGCACGACGCGCATCGACGGGCATTCCGTCGCTGTTCTGCGCGCTGTCAAGTAGTTATCCACAAGGCCCCCGCCTGGGGATGGCCCATTACCCTGATGTCGGTCGGCAGGTGCACCATGTCGGCATGAAACACGTTGAGCTGCTGCCGATACCGCCGATCGAGTCGGCGACCGAACCAATCTGTTCCGCTGCCGACATGCGCCAGAGATGGCGGGCATTGATGGGGCCGTTGGGATTCGGAGAGTCGCTACTCTGGCTCGGCTTCGTCGGGCCCGACCGCCGCATGGTCAAGACGATGAGCCAGATTCCGATGCCGATGGACCCGAGACAGGATTTCGTGGAGGACGTGATCGATCGGATGTACTGGGTTCTCTACCGGTTCGAGCCCGGAACCACCTCTGCGATGCTCATGACGCGGCCTGGCACCGGCGGAATCTCGGCCCGCGACAAGAAATGGTCGACTCTGTTGACGCAGTCAGCCGCGGATCACAAGGTGCCGATAGAGCCGATTTTTCGGGCCAACAACGAATCGTTGGTGCAGGTCGCCCCATAGCCCATGACTAGGGCTGCGGACATCAGGTCAGATAGCGATAGGTCGGCGTCCCTGGCTCAAGAAGTTCGATGTGGCATTCCGAGGCCTGCATCCGCGCCATCAGCCCCTCCAGATCGGAGGCCGACCCCATCTCGATGCCGACCAGCGCCTCGCCGGTCTCCCGGTTGTTGCGCTTGACGTACTCGAACAGCGTGATGTCGTCGTTCGGACCGAGGACGTCGTCGAGGAACCGTCGCAGCGCACCCGGCTCCTGCGGAAAGTCGACGAGGAAGTAGTGCTTGAGGCCGAGGTGCACCAGCGAGCGCTCCAGTACCTCGCCGTAGCGGGACACGTCGTTGTTGCCGCCCGAGATCAGGCACACCACGGTCGACCCGGGCTCGATCTCGGCGTCGAGCAGCGCGGCCACCGACAGCGCTCCCGCGGGCTCGGCGATGATGCCCTCGTTTTGATAGAGGTCGAGCATCGCCGTGCAGACGGCACCTTCGTCGACCGTGGTGATCGACACCATGTCGCCGGCCGCCGACAACGCCGCGAACGGCTTGTGCCCCTACCCGCGCGACCGCGGCACCGTCGACGAACTGGTCGACCTGTTCGAGCGTGACGGGTTCGCCCTTCGCGAGCGCTGCCACCAGCGCCGCGGCTCCGGCGGGTTCGACACCCAGCACCGATGCCGTCGTGGTGCGCTCGGCCAGGTAGGTAGTGATTCCGCTGATGCAGCCACCACCGCCGACCGGCACGACGACCAGATCGGGTTCGGAGCCGAGCTGTTCCAGGATCTCCACGGCGATGGTGCCCTGTCCGGCCATCGTGCGGAGGTCGTCATAGGGCGGTACCAGCGTTGCGCCGGTGCGGGCGACATCGGCCAGCGCCGCTTCGGCGGCCATGTCATAGGTCTTGCCGCCCACGATCAGCTCGATGAAGTCGCCGCCGTGATAGCGGATCCGGTTGCGCTTCTGCTTGGGCGTCTTCGCGGGAACGTAGACCCGGCCGTGGATGCCCATCGACCGGCAGGCCAGCGCGAAACCCTGTGCGTGGTTACCCGCCGACGAGCACACCACGCCCGCGGCCTTCTCATCCGGGCTCAGCTGCATCAGTAGGTTGTAGGCGCCACGCAGCTTGTACGAGCGCACCGCCTGCTGGTCCTCGCGCTTGAGGTAGACGTCGGCGCCGGTCAGCGCCGAGAGCCGGTCGCTGAACTCCAGGGGTGTCCTCGACACCACCCCGGCAATTCGCTGAGCGGCCTCGTCGATATCCGCGGCACGCAGTAGCGCGGCGGGTTCGACTTCGGCCGTCCGCTCTCCCCCTAGCCTTCGGCGGGGAGGTGCCCCCACGCGCGAGCCCTCGTCGGTGGGACTCTGGCTCAGCTCAGCGGACACCGCACAATGGTGCCACCGCACCCCACCCTGGGAAAAATGCGTCAGTCGACCGGTGTCAACACGAAGACGGGAATCTCGCGATCCGTCTTCTTCTGATAGTCGGCGTAATCGGGCCACGTCGCCACCGCGCGCTCCCACCACGTCGCCTTTTCGTCGCCGAACACCTCGCGGGCCTGGTAGTCCTTGGTCGCGGTGCCGTCCTGCAACTCGACCCGGGGATTGACCTTGATGTTGAAGTACCAGACGGGGTGCTTAGGGGCGCCACCGAGCGAGGCGACGACCGCATACTCACCGTCGTGCTCGACGCGCATCAACGGGGTCTTGCGGACCTTTCCGGTCTTGGCGCCGATCGTGGTGAGCAGAATCACCGGCCTGCCCTTGAGTTCAGTGCCCTTGGTGCCGCCGGACTCCATGTACTCCTCGGCGTTTTCCCTGGCCCAGTCGGACGTGCTCGGCTCATAATCTCCAGTGATAGGCATCTAGCCAGGCTAGCGAAATCGATCGCCCATAAGAGGCATTTCGGCTAGCCGAAACCTTGCGTACGAGCTATCGTTACTTTTGTGACGACCGCCGAACAGTTCCGCGACGCCGTGTCCCGGCCGGGTTCCACGGTGTCCATCGCCGGAGTTCCGTGGCCTGCCTTCAAGGTGATGGCGTTGCTGGTCGGCCTGCTCGTTTTCGTGGTCGTCGGCCTGGCGACCACCTCGGTGGCTCCTGCGGTGCTGACCGCCACCACCGTCAGTGTGGTGGCGTGGCTGATTCTCGGCGTTGTGGGGCGTACCCGCTAGGTTTTCGCGCCGACTGCAGGCGTGTCATCCGCCCAGGCAGCCAGGACCCAGGAGTTCCTTCAGATCCCCCATCAGCGCCGAGGACGGGGTCACCCGGAGCGACTGATCGAGTTCGAGCGTCGTGATTCGCTCACCGCTGATCAATCGAAGGTGGACCTGCGCGGTCCCGGGATGCCGTGCCAGCACCTGCTTGAGAGCGGTCACCTTGTCGACGGTGCACTGTCGGGTCGGCAAGCTCACCGCGACCGGCTTGTTCGCCTGTGCACTCGAGAAGTCAGGAACCACAAGCTCGTTGGCGATCAACGAGATGCGGTCGTCGCGGATGGCCACCTTGGCGCCCACCAACACCACTACGTCGTCGGCGATCTCGGCGCCGAACATCGAATAGGTCTGCGGGAAGAACAGCACCTCGATGCCACCCGTGAGGTCCTCGATCTGCGCCGACGCCCACGGCAGGCCGTTCTTGTTGACGCGACGGTTCACCGAGGCGAGGATTCCACCGACCCGCACCTGCGTCTCGTTGGCGATGTCCCCGTCGAGGATGGCCGGAATCTGAGTGTCAACCTGTGCGGTGAGCAGATGCGCAACGCCGTTGAGCGGATGGCCGGACACATACAGCCCGAGCATCTCGCGCTCGAGCGCCAACTTGTGCTTGTCCTCCCACTCTTCGTCCGGCACCTTGATCGTGAACGCGGAGTCGCCGGCATCCGCACCCGACCCGTCCCCCCCGCCGAAAAGGTCGAACTGGCCCATCGCCTCGGCCTTCTTGGTGCCGAGGACCGAGTCGACGGCGTCGGTGTGCACGAGGAACAGGCCCTTGCGGGGATGCCCGAGCGAGTCGAAAGCCCCGGCCTTGACCAGCGACTCGGTCACCTTCTTGTTGCAGGCGGCGATGTCGATCTTGTTGAGGTAGTCGGAGAAGTCGGTGTACTTGCCCTTCTCGTTGCGCGTATTCACCAGCGAGGCAACGACGTTCGCGCCGACGTTGCGGACGGCACCGAGGCCGAAGCGGATGTCGTTGCCCACCGAGGCGAAGTTCTGCACGGATTCGTTGACGTCGGGCGGCAGCACGGTGATGCCGAGCCGACGACAGTCCGCGAGGTACACCGCGGCCTTGTCCTTGTCATCGCCGACCGAGGTGAGCAGTCCCGCCATGTATTCGGCGGGATAGTTGGCCTTCAGGTAGGCGGTCCAGTACGAGACCAGCCCGTAACCCGCCGCGTGCGACTTGTTGAACGCGTAGCCGGCGAACGGAAGAATGGTGTCCCACAACGCCTTCACGGCGGCCTCGGAGAAGCCGTTGGCGGTCATGCCCTCGCGGAAGCCCTTGTACTCCGCCTCGAGCACCTCAAGCTTCTTCTTACCCATCGCCTTTCGCAGCGCGTCGGCCTTTCCCATCGAGTAGGAGGCGACCTTCTGGGCGATGAACATGATCTGCTCTTGGTAGACGATCAAGCCGTACGTCTCGGACAGGATCTCCTGGAGCGGTTCCTCGAGCTCCGGATGGATCGGCTTGATCGCCTGACGCCCGTTCTTGCGGTCGGCGTAGTCGTTGTGGGCGTTCATGCCCATCGGACCGGGCCGGTACAGCGCCAGCACGGCGACGATGTCGTTGAACTCGGTGGGCTGCATACGCCGCAGCAGATCGCGCATCGCGCTGCCGTCGAGCTGGAACACACCGAGCGTGTCACCGCGGCCGAGCAGCTCGTAGGCCGCTGGGTCGTCGAGCGTCAGCGCCTCCAGGTCGAGGTCGATCCCCCGGTTGGCTTTGATGTTCTCGATGCAGTCGCCGATGATCGTCAGGTTCCGCAACCCGAGGAAGTCCATCTTCAGCAGACCGATGGCCTCGCACGACGGGTAGTCCCAGCCCGTGATGACCGCGCCGTCCTGCGGTCGCCGCCACAACGGGATCGCGTCGATCAGCGGCTCGGAGCTCATGATCACCGCGCAGGCATGCACGCCCGCGTTGCGGACCAGACCCTCAAGCCCGCGGGCGGTCTCGTAGATGGTCCGCACGTCCGGATCGGTGTCGATGAGGCCGCGGACCTCAGCCGCTTCCTTGTACCGCTCGTGGGTGGGGTCGGTGATGCCCGACAGTGGGATGTCCTTGGCCATGATCGGCGGCGGCAGCGCCTTGGTGATCCGGTCAGCGATGGCAAAGCCCGGCTGACCGTAGTTGACGCGCGCCGAATCCTTCAGCGCGGCTTTGGTTTTGATGGTACCGAAGGTGATGACCTGAGCGACCCGGTCGCTGCCCCACTTGTTCGCCGCGTAACGCAGCATCTCCCCGCGGCGGCGGTCGTCGAAGTCGATGTCGATGTCGGGAGCCGACGGGCGTTCCGGGTTGAGGAACCGCTCGAACAGCAGGCCGTGCGGGATCGGGTCGATGTTGGTGATGCCCATCGCGTAGGCCACCAGCGAACCGGCGGCCGAGCCACGGCCTGGGCCGACCCGGATGTCGACCGACTTGGCGTAGTTGATCAGGTCGGCGACGATCAGGAAGTAGGACGGGAAACCCTTGTCGCAGATGACCTTGATCTCGAACTCGGCCCGATCGATGTACTCCTGGGCGACGTTGCCCGGGAAGCGCCGCTCCAGCCCCGCCATCACTTCGTGCGTCAACCAGGAACCCTGGTCATGCCCCTCCGGCACCGGGAAGACCGGCATCCGGTCCTTGGGCGCCCACACGTCGGCGTAGGAGGACACCCGCTCGGCGATCAACAGCGTCGAGTCGCAGGCTCCGGGTACCTGTCCGTCCCACAGCGCACGCATCTCGGCAGCGGACTTCAGGAAGTAGCCGTCTCCGTCGAACTTGAAGCGGGTGGGATCCGACAGCGTCTTCCCGGTCTGCACGCACAACAGCGCTTCGTGGTTGCGGGACGCCTCGCGGGTCACGTAGTGGCAGTCGTTGGTGGCCAGCGGCGGGATGCCCAACTTCTTTCCGACGTCCAGAAGCCCCTCGCGGACCCGGCGTTCGATGTCAAGACCGTGGTCCATCAACTCCATGAAGAAGTTCTCCGGCCCGAAGATGTCGCGCCACTTGGCGGCGGCCTCCAGCGCCTCGTTCTCGTGGCCGAGTCGCAGCCGGGTCTGCACCTCACCCGACGGGCACCCGGTGGTGGCGATGATCCCCTCGGCGTGCTCGGCGATGATCTCGGCGTCCATGCGCGACCATTTGCCGAGCTGACCCTCGAAGGACGCCAGCGACGACAGCTTGAACAGGTTGCGCAGCCCGGTGGCGTTCTCCGCGACCATCGTCATGTGGGTGTAGGAACCGCTGCCGGAGACATCATCGCTCTTCTGGCTCGGGTCACCCCACAACACGCGCTTTGTGTCGAACCGGGATGCGGGGGCGATGTACGCCTCGACGCCGATGATCGGTTTGATGCCGACGTCGGTGGCCGCGTTGTAGAACTCGCTGGCGCCGAACATGTTTCCGTGGTCGGTCATACCGATGGCGGGCATCTCCAGTCGCTGCGCCTCGGCGAGCATCGGCTGCACTTTCGCGGCGCCGTCGAGCATCGAGTACTCGGTGTGGTTGTGAAGATGCACGAATGACGCGCGATGAGCGCTTGCGCGAAGAGCAGACGGGTCAGCCATAGGGACGCCAGTCTATGGCCGCCTACCGACAGCGCTCGGCGTGTCGCGGTGCGTGTCTCACGTTGTCCGGATCACCTGTCCAAAACCGAGCCGAACGGCTCGTTCAGCAAGCCGTGACCGAGCAACCGGAGCAGTTGCCTGGCAACCGCCGATGCGTCCCCGTCCGCCATGACGAAACCCGCGTGGAACCCAAGCCCCCAGAACAACGCCGCCAGCAGATCGGCCACCGCATGAACGTCGGTCTCGGGTGCCAGCTCACCGCGGCACACCGCCTCCACCACGACGCCGTCATAGAACGCATGCACCGTCGACGCGAGCGCGGTGGCGGCCTCGTGGCGGTGCACTCCCCTGTGGTGGTCGATCCGCGCCGTGACGAGCATCTTCATCGAACGCCGGTTCTGCCGCACCCAACCGGTGCAATTCCGTCATGAACGCTGCCAACTGACGATGCAACGAGCCTGCGCCGGCCGCCCTCGTGGCACACTCGGCCACCCGTTCACGGATATCGGAGAGCAACGCCGCGTAGAGGCCTTCCCTGGTGGGGAAATGGTAGTGCAGCGTGGGGCGGCTGACGCCGGCTCGCTGCGCGATCTGCTGGAAAGTGGCCGCGTGGTAACCGCGCTCCACGATGAGATCGCGCGCCGCGCTCTGGATGATCCGCCGTGTCTGCCCGGAGTCGGCCCCAACCGGGCGGCCACGCTTGCGAACTGCGGGCCCCACCAGGGTCTCGTTCTCCACGAGCAAACGTTAGGGCATAGCTACTCACCGGTCAATGACATATTGCGCAAAGATCAGGTCACGAAGGGCACCGACACGCGCCGGTCGACGCGCGCGCGTCGCACCGCGTCGGTGGTGAACACCAGCAGCGCGACCCAGATCAGCGCGAAGCCCATCCACCGCATCGGGGGCATCGGCTCGTTCCCGACGAGCACACCCCAGGTCAGCTGCATCGCCGGTGTCACGTAGAACAGCAGGCCGAGGCTGACCATCGGGAGCCGCTGCGCCGCGGCGGCGAAAAGAAGCAGGGGAAGTGCGGTGAGCACGCCCGAGAGGACGAGCAGCCCGACGTGTCCGCCGCCGTGTCCGGTGAGCGTCCCGCCGCCGTTGACCTGCAGCGCCACCACGTAGGCGACCGCGAACGGCGTGGCGATCGCCGCCTCGAGACCGACACTGACGCGCGGATCGGTCGGGGACCAGCTTCTTCACCGCGCCGTACAGGCCGAACGACAGGGCCAGGCCGATCCCGACCAACGGCGGCTCTCCGAGTTGGACCGTCAGGATGACGACGGCGATGACCGCGATGGCCAGCGCGCTGAACTGCCAGCGGTTCAACTTCTCCCGGAAGATCACCAGCCCGAGCGCGATCGACACCAGCGGGTTGATGAAGTAGCCGAGCGCGGCGTCGACGACGTGGCCGTTGTTGACGGCGTACACATAGATCAGCCAGTTGACCGAGATGAGCCCGGCGGCAGCGATCAGCAGTAACCAGGTGCGGCCGTTGATGCTCTTGATATCACCCAGTCGGCGCACCGCCGACACCACGACGATCATCAGCGCGAAGCTCCAGATGATCCGGTGCGCGAGGACCTCGACCGCACCCGCCGGTTTGAGCAGCGGGAAAAACGCCGGGAAGAGCCCCCACATCACGTAGGCGCCTGTCCCGAAGAACAGACCCGACCTCACAGGTCGTGCTGACGCAGAACGTCCAGTGCGTGCTGCAGGTCGGCCGGATACGGACTGGTGATCTCGACCCTCCTCCCGTCGGCGGGATGGGCAAACGCCAGCGAGCGAGCGTGCAGCCATTGACGTTCCAGCTCAAGCCTTTTCGCCAGGTTGGGGTTGGCGCCGTAGGTGATGTCCCCGCAGCACGGATGATGCAGTGCGGCGAAGTGGACCCGGATCTGGTGCGTGCGGCCGGTCTCCAGGTGGACGTCGAGCAGGCTGGCCGCCTGGTGCGCTTCCAGCGTGTCGTAGTGCGTCACGCTGTGCCTGCCGCCTTCGACGACGGCGAACTTCCAATCGTTGCCCCGGTGACGGCCGATGGGCGCGTCGATGGTTCCACTGGACGGATCCGGGTGCCCCTGCACGAGAGCGTGATAGCGCTTCTCGACCGTGCGCTCCTTGAACGCCCGCTTGAGCACCGTGTAAGCCCGCTCCGACAGGGCGACCACCATGACCCCGGACGTGCCGACGTCGAGCCGGTGCACGATGCCCTGGCGCTCGTGGATGCCCGAGGTGCTGATCCGGAACCCCGCGGCGGCAAGACCACCGAGCACCGTCGGACCGTGCCAGCCGACGGTCGCGTGGGCCGCCACCCCGGGAGGTTTGTCGACCGCGACCAGGTCGTCGTCGGAGTACAGAATCGTCATGCCCTCGATGTCGACCGGGACGTTCTCCACCGGCGCGGGCGCCTCGGGCAGCCGCACCTCCAGCCATGCGCCTGCGATCAGCTTGTCGGACTTGCCCGCGGGGGCCCCGTCGAGTTCGACGCCGCCCTCCTCGGCGATGGTGGCGGCCGCCGTCCGTGACAGCCCCAGGAGCCGGGCCAGCCCGGCGTCCACCCGCATGCCCGCCAGCCCCTCCGGCACCGGCATCGACCGTGTCGTCATTCTGTTCCGGGCTCGACTCCCGGCTTGCGCCGCCCGACAGCATCGAAGTCGAAGCCGAACAGCGACAACACGACGAGCAAGATCGCCCCGCCGACCACCGACGGGTCGGCCACGTTGAACACCGGCCACCAACCGATGGACAGGAAGTCGACGACGTGGCCACGCAGCGGCCCGGGCGAGCGGAAGAACCGGTCCACCAGATTGCCCATCGCGCCGCCGAGGATCATGCCCAGCCCCAGAGCCCACCACGGCGATACCAGGCGACGGCCCATCCAGATGATGCCGAAGACGACACCGGTCGCGACCAGGGTCAGGACCCAGGTGTACCCGGTGGCCATCGAGAACGCCGCGCCCGAGTTGCGAACCAGCGTCCAGGTCACGGTGTCGCCGATGATTGGGACAGGCTGACCGGGTGTCAGCAGCTTGACGGCAAGCACTTTGGTGACGATGTCGAGCGCGAGCACAACTCCTGCCACTGTCAGCAGCAGGCGCACCTGCCTGCGCGGCGGCGAAGGCGGGGCGGGCTGCTCACCGGCCACCTTTTCCTCGCCGGTCGCGGGCTCGGCCGGGCTCGATGATTCATCTGTCACACACCCATCATCGCAAAGAACCGGTGGTGAACAATTCCACCCATGGGTCGCCTCGTCGTCATAAGCACCGGTGGCACGATTTCGACGAGCGCTGACGCCGAAGGCGTCAAGCGTCCAAGCCGCTCGGGCGCCGACCTCACGCAGGGTCTGGACGTCGACGTCATCGACGTGTTGTCGGTCGACAGCTCCCAACTCACTCCCGCTGACTGGGACCGCATTGCCGCTGCCGTCCGCCAGGCTGCCGACTCGTCGGACGGCGTTGTCGTCACACACGGCACCGACACCTTGGAGGAGACCGCGCTGTGGCTCGCGCTCACCTACGACGGTGACACCCCGGTGGTGCTCACCGGCGCGCAGCGCGGCGCCGACGCACCCGACGCCGACGGACCTGCCAACCTGCGTGACGCGCTGACGGTCGCCGCGAGCCCGGACAGCCGCGGGCTCGGTGTGCTGGTGAGCTTCGCGGGCGCCGTGTTCGAGGCGCTCGGCGTGCACAAAGTGGCCACGACCGACTTGCAGAGCTTTGCGGGACGTCCGCCGGCGCCGGGGAAGGCCCGCCCCCATCTTGGTCGGCTCACCGCGGCCGACGCGCCGCGCGTGGACATCGTCGCCGCCTACCCCGGCGCCGACACGGTTGCGCTGGATGCCTGCGTCGCGGCGGGCGCACGAGGCATCGTGCTGCAGGCACTGGGCTCGGGCAACGCAGGGACCGCCCTGATCGAGGGGGTGCGGAGGCATTGCCGCGACGGCCTGACGGTCGCAGTCTCGACTCGGGTCCCCGAAGGGCGCGTCAGTCCCGGGTACGGTCCTGGCCGCGACCTCGTGGATGCAGGCGCGTTCGTCGTGCCACGGCTTCGCCCTCCACAGGCCCGCGTGCTGATGATGGCCGCCCTGGCTGCCGGGTCACCGGCTCCGGCGCAGGTCTTCGCGCGGTGGGCCTGAGCCGCCGCTAGGACGTGCTCTGGTGGCGGGCGACCTCCTCGACGAAGTCCGGCCAGGCCAGGCTGTCGACCGGGTTGGCCCGCGCCACCGCCGGATCGTCGGCTCGAAACGTGCGCGCCGGCCCCGCACCGGTGGCGCGCGTCTCGAAGCGCACCGTCATCACCCCGTGGCCCGCACCCTGCACCCAGCCGTGCCCGAACTCGGTGTGTGCGACGTCGTCCCCGACGCGCCACGCCGGCGCCGTCGCGGCGATGTCGGCGAGCGTGTCGGGCAGGCTGCGGTCCGAGGTTTCCTCTACCATGTCCAGATCGGTGAACAGCGGCTCCTGCTGGACATCCGAGAGACCCGAAAACCCCACGCCGACAAGGCGAATCGGCCCGATCTCGAGGGGATCCAGCAGCAGCTTCCTTGCCGTGCCGATCAACGTCGCCGGATCGGTCGTGGCGTAGGGCAACGTCGCCGAGCGGGTCAGCGTGCTCATGTCGGAACGTTTGAGTTTGACGGTGACGGTGCGCGCACCGCGCCCATCCTTCTCGAGCCGGCGGTGGGCGTGACCTCCGATCGGGCCGATTGCGTCGCGCAGCTGAGCGATCGTCGTCAGGTCCTCCGCGAACGTCGACTCGGCGCTGATCTGTTTGGCGGGAGCGTTCTCGGCGACGGGTCGGTCGTCGATGCCCTGCGCGAGCCGGTGCAACGCCGGACCGACCGTGGCGCCGAGAATATCGGCCACCTCGGTATGCGTCAGCGCTGCGAACGCTCCGACGGTTTCGATGCCGAGTCGGTGCAGCTTCTCGTCGGCGACGGGACCGATCCCCCAGAGCCGCCGCACCGGCAGCCCGGCCAGCAGGCTCGGTTCCTCGTCCCGGCGGATCACGCGAATGCCGTCCGGCTTGGCCAGTCCCGACGCGATCTTGGCGATCTGCTTACCCGAGCCCGCTCCCACCGAGGCCACCAGCCCGGTCTCGGACTTGACCCGGGCCCGCAGCTGTTCGCAGAACGCTTCGACAGCTGGCTCGGCGGCGCCGGCGAGCTCGGGCGGCTCACCGAAGGCTTCGTCGAACGACAGCTGTTCGAGGACCGCAACCATGGTCCGTACAGTCTCGAACACCCGCCTGCTGGCCAGTCCGTAGACGACACCTCGGGGCGGCAGCACCACCGCCGCGCCGCCGATCATTCGCTTCGCCTGATACATCGGCATCGCCGACCGGGCGCCGAAGACGCGGGACTCGTAGCTCGCCCCGGCGACGACACCGCGCCCGCCGACGCCACCCACCAGCACCGGACGCCCGCGCAGCGTGGGCCGGGTCAACTGCTCCACGGACGCGAAGAACGCATCCATGTCCAGGTGAAGGACCCACCGCGACGCCACACCCGCCGATGCTAGGCGGTGCCCGATAGCCTGACCTGCATGGCACACCCGAGCACGGAACCGTCCGACGTCCCGATCCGGGATGCCTCGATCCGGCTCGGCCAGTTCCTCAAGTTGGCCGACCTCATCGACTCCGGCGCCGACGCCAAGTCCGTGATCGCCGACGGGCTGGTCACCGTCGACGGTGAGGTCGAACGCCGGCGCGGAAGGCAACTGCATCCCGGCGATGTGGTGGCCTTCGCCGACCGGGCAGCCCGCGTCGCCGAGGGGTGAGCCGCGCGGCCGTCAGACCTTGGCGATCGCGACCCGCACGCCGTCGCCGATCTCCGTTGCCTCGGCAGGTTCGCCGAACTCGAAGCGGGTCGCCAGGATCTCGCGGGCGATCAGCTCGCGATGGGTCCGAGCCCACTCCTGCTGCTGCTCGGGCACCGAGATCACGACTGAAATCCGGTCGGAGACATCCAGTCCCGTGGACTTGCGAAGCTCCTGCAGTTCCCTGACCCGGTCCTTGGCCCAACCTTCGGCCTCCAACTCGGGACTGACGGTGCCGTCGAGCACCACCAGGCCGGCCCCGTCGGGGAGCGCCGCGGTGAACTCCGGATCGGCCGCTACCAACCGAGAGCTGTACTCCTCGGGAAGAAGGACAGCGGGCCCTGCCTCCAAAGTGCCGTCGCTTCTGACCACGGCCTCACCCGCCTTCACCGCCTTGATCGCGGCCTGCACGTCCTTGCCGATTCGCGGCCCGGCGGCCCGGGCGTTGACCGTCAACTCGAACCGACCGTGCGCCGCGATGTCGTCGGTCAGCTCGACCGCCTTGACGTTGAGCTCGTCAGCGATCAGTTCTCGGTAGGGCTCAAGCCGGACCGGATCAACTGACTTGTCCAAGGCCACCGTGAGTTTCGGTAGGGGCAGGCGCACGCGCAGCTTCTTGGCCTTGCGCAGCGACGAACCCGTCGAGGCGACTTCACGCACCAGATCCATTTCGGCGACCAACTGCGGGTCGGCGGGCAGGCTTTCGGCGTCGGGCCAGTCGGTCAGGTGCACCGAGCGCTCACCGGTGACACCGCGCCAGATCACCTCGGTGACCAACGGTAGCAGCGGAGCCGCCAGCCGGCTGGTCACCTCAAGCACCGTGTGCAACGTGTCGATCGCGTCGGGATCCTCCTCCCAGAACCGCGAACGTGACCGCCGCACATACCAATTCGTCAACGCCTCGGTGAACTGGCGCAGTTGGTCGCACGCCTGGGAGATGTCACACACATCCAGCGAAGCGGTGAGGTCGTCGCGCAGGACGGCGAGCTTGGCCAGGATGTAGCGGTCCAGATTGTGTGTGGAGTCGGTGCGCCACCTGCCCTTCTCCGGCGCGTACAGCGTCAGGAAGGTGTAGGCGTTCCACAGCGGCAGCAGCACCTGGCGGACACCCTCGCGGATGCCCTGCTCGGTGACGATCAGGTTGCCGCCGCGCAGGATCGGCGAGGCCATCAGGAACCACCGCATGGCGTCGGAGCCGTCGCGGTCGAACACCTCGGACACGTCCGGGTAGTTGCGCAGAGACTTGCTCATCTTCTGGCCGTCGTTGCCCAACACGATGCCGTGCGAGACACACGTACGGAATGCCGGCCGGTCGAAAAGGGCTGTGGCGAGGACATGCAACGTGTAGAACCAGCCGCGGGTCTGCCCGATGTATTCGACGATGAAGTCACCGGGAAAGTGCCCGGCGACCTGCTTGTCAGGGTCGACGGAGTCGACACCGGCGAACCAGTCCTCGTTCTCGAACGGGTAATGCACCTGCCCGTACGGCATCGAGCCGGAGTCGAACCAGACGTCGAGCACGTCCTCGATGCGGCGCATCGTCGACTTGCCGGTCGGGTCGTCCGGGTTCGGCCGCGTCAGCTCGTCGATGAACGGTCGATGCAGATTGTCCGGCCTGACCCCGAAATCGCGTTCCAGCTCGTCAAGGCTGCCGTACACATCGATCCGCGGGTACGCGGGGTCGTCGGACTTCCAGACCGGAATCGGCGTGCCCCAGTAGCGATTTCGCGAGATCGACCAATCCCGCGCACCCTGCAGCCACTTTCCGAACTGCCCGTCCTTGACGTGCTCGGGGTACCAGGTGATCTCTTGGTTGAGCTCGACCATGCGGTCTCGGAACTGGGTGACCTTGACGAACCACGACGATACCGCCCGATAGATCAGCGGATTCCGGCACCGCCAGCAGTGCGGGTAGGAGTGCTCGTAGGTGTCATGACGCAGCAGCACCGGACGGTTGACCGCCGCCGCGCCGGTACCGTTCTTGAGGTCGCGGATGATCTGCGGGTTGGCGTCGAACACATGCTGGCCCGCGTAGTCGGGCACGGAGGCGTCGAAGCGGCCTTTCGCGTCGACAGGGGTGACGGCCTCGATACCGCCTGCCTGCGCGGTGGCCATATCGTCCTCGCCGTATGCCGGGGACATGTGCACGAGCCCCGTACCGTCCTCGGTACTGACGAACGTGCCAGGCAGCACGCGAAAAGCGTTGGGCGAGTCTGCGAAATAAGGAAACGGCGGTGCGTAGTGCACGTCGAACAGATCGCGCCCGGCGTAACGGGCCAGTATCTCGGGCTCGTCCCCCAGTTCACGGGCGTAGGACGCCAGCCGCGACTCCGCGAGCACGAGGCGGCGTCCGTCGGCCTCCACCACCACATAGGAGACCTCCGGGTTGACCGCGACCGCCTGATTGGACGGCAGCGTCCACGGAGTGGTCGTCCAGATCAGCAGGTAGGCACCCACGAGCTCGGCGACCGGACCCCCGTCGATGCGGTATCCGACGGTCAGCGCCGGATCCTGCCTGCTCTGGTACACGTCGTCGTCCATGCGGAGTTCGTGACTGGACAACGGCGTCTCATCGTTCCAGCAGTAGGGCAGCACCCGATTGCCTTCGTAGGCCAGGCCCTTGTCCCACAGTTGCTTGAACACCCAGAGCACCGACTCCATGAAGCCGATGTCGAGGGTCTTGTAGTCGTTGTCGAAGTCGACCCAGCGGGCCTGACGGGTTACGTAGTCACGCCATTCGCTCGTGTACTTGAGCACCGACTCACGACAGGCGTCGTTGAACTTCTCGATACCCATCTCTTCGATCTGGGCCTTGTCGGTGATGCCGAGCTGCCGCTGCACCTCGAGCTCAGCAGGCAGACCATGGGTGTCCCAGCCGAAGCGGCGCTCGACCTTGTAGCCGCGCATCGTGCGGTACCGAGGAACGATGTCTTTGACGTAGCCCGTCAGAAGATGGCCGTAGTGCGGGAGACCGTTGGCAAACGGTGGACCGTCATAGAAGACGTATTCCGGAGCGCCCTCGCGCGCCGCGACGCTGGCACGGAAGGTGTCGTCGCCGCCCCAGAAGTCCAGGACCTCGGCTTCCAGCGCCGGAAACTTCGGCGCGCCGGAAGCGGGCTTGGGGTATGCGGTCACGTGCTACGTCTCCTGTGCCAATCTCGCCAAGGCACGGGGACGAACGCCGCGCTGGTGCGCGAGCGCCGCGGTACCACCCCGCTTGCGCACAGGATCGTGCGCCGCTCCACTCAGGGCGTTGACGGGCCCGCCCGTTCGGTTCTACTGGGCGTGAGAAATGACGCTCACCGCTGTTCTTCCGAAGGCTCCCCGGTGATGGCCGGATCGACGCCGATGCACCACAGTCTAGCGGCGGCGCAAAGTCACAGGGGCGCGGCGGCGTCCGAGGTGATCTCGACCAGTGCCAGGGGGAGCTGTTCAGCCATCTCTTCGATGGAATATTCGTCGAATCGCGCCGCGTCGTACCACCAGTCGAGCTGCAGCAAGCCGCCCACGCGTTGCGCGCGCAATTCGAGCGCCCGTCCAGCCGACGCGTCGACCAGGTCGGTGGCGGCGACATTCAGCAGCAATTCGGACTGCCCGCTGGCGCGGCCGGGAGCGACTGCCAGTGCCGCATGTGCGCCCTGCAACATCTCCGTCGGCCCCATCGGGTGGTCGGCCGCACAGATCAACGTCACCGGGTGACTCAGCCAGCGATGGCCACCGGTGACGTCGACCGTCACGGCTCCTTCACCACGGGTCCGGCCGAGGGTGCGGCCCAGCGCAGCGAGAAGGATCTCCTCGACGTGGACGCCGAGCCATTCCGCTGCCGCATCGACTTCTTCGGTCAGCTCGCTCGAAGGCAGGGTGCTGAACTTCTCCAAGTGAGTGGGCAGCGCACCGATCGAGGGGCGATCAAATACGTCGAGGGTTACCGGCGCGGTAAAGACGGGCCGTTGCTTGACCTCGTCTGTGAAGTATGGGGCGACCATGCGGCTTACCGTACAGCGAATGTCCCAGATTTGGGAGAGTGGTCCCAAAATTGTTACGACGATGTCAATTAAGACTGTGTTACCTCTTTGCCGGAGGGGGCTGCCCAAAGCCGGGATCAGGGTTTATGGTGACTAGATGCCCCGGACCGACGTGAACGGCAGACAGCTGAAGGCCCTGCTCGACTATCTCCTCGACGGAGAGATCGACACCAAAGATCTATTTGACGCACTCGGCATCTCCAGCAGCACGTATTACCGGCGGATAAAGGAAGCCGACTATCCAAATGCCGAAGAGCTGCGGTCTGTCTCCGACCGATTCGGGCTTAGCTACCCCGACCTGCAGATTCAGTTCGGCCTGATGAGTAGGCAGGAAGTGTGGCACTACATCGAAGCGACGGGGTCCCCGCTCGCCGTGGCCACACCGCCCGAGACCACGGCAAAGAAAGCGGTGACTCGTAGGTCGAAGCTGGCGGACCTGACACCGCGCCTTGATGCGCCCCCCCTGTAGCCGCGGCAGCGATTACAATTTGCTGATTCCGTTCTGGTCGAAAGCGATTTCCTATGGCCCTCGCATCACTCATCGTGATCACCCTGGTATGCATCGGGTGGAGCCTGTGGATTCGCCGCGTCACCTGGTCGTGCCGGTGGGAAGTCGCCGCCACCCTCAACATCGCGCTTCAGGGCGTCGCGGTGTTGCTGATGTCGCCCTTCGCCTCGGAAACTCTCGGCCCCTTGCTGTACTCGCTGACCGGTAAGTGGAACCTCAAGGATTACATCGGCCACGATTGCTACATCGTCGCCGCCTCGGCCGTTGTGTATAACGCTTTGGGTCGACTCGAGCAGGACCACGCATTGCAGCAACGCTTCCGCCGGCACATCGAACTGCCGGCGACGCTCTGCATCCCGCTGCTGTTGGCCGCGTTCTGGGTCGGCAACGGGGCCTCCGTCTATCGCACCGACTTCTTCGACGTGCCCACCGACTTCTGGCTCAACATGTACTGGTTGCTGCTCTGCGGCATGTTGATCTATCTCCTTGCTTACGGTGCGCGGGCACTGTTGATCGTGCGCACAGATCCGCGGTCACGCCGCATCGCCAACGTGTATCTCTTCGCCTCCGCGATGGGCATCGCCGCGTGTCTGGTGCGCATCACCACCGCACTCATCCCGGAGCTGCAGACCGTGCATGCCAGCACGCTGGTGTGGATCTTCGCCTGCGCGTGCGGTGCGGGTTTCGCGCTGACGTCGGCGTACTCGTGGCGGATCAAGACGAGATGGTTCTCCGGCGCGAAATCCTGAGTCTGCGGGGTACAGGAGGTCGCCAGCAATGCGGCGGGCGTGCTCAACCGCCGGGTGAATGCTCACCCGCCCACGGTGTCGACCTAGACGGCAGTGGCGGCGACGTCGGTGAACGGGGCCCCGTACTCATGCACCCGGCGATGACCGTTCTTACGAGCCAGCGCCGCACCATGCCGGATCAGCGCCGCGGTGGCGACGAAGCCTGCCTGGTCGCTGACGACCATCGGCGTGAGCAATCGATTGTGCACGAAGCCGAACGCCAGGCCGGTCTCCGGATCGGCCCAGCCCAGCGAGCCGCCGAGGCCGACGTGTCCGAATCCGGGCAACAGGCCGGGGATCGGCAGTCCGTGGTAGCCGAGGTGGAAGGACAGCGGCATGACCATGCTGTGGTCGGGTCGCAGGCTCCGGCGCCCGACGAGTCCGGCGGTGGTCTCGCTGGAGAGGATACTGCATGCCGTCGATACGGCCGCCGTTGGCGAGCGCGCCATACATGCGGGCCAGCGCACGGGCGGTTGCCACGCCGTTGGCTGCGGGGATCTCACTGTCGAGCAACGGAGTGTCGCCCTGCACAAAGGATTTGATTCCGGGAAAGTACATGGCCCCGAACGCGGCCGAGAATGGAAGCGACGCCAGATGCGGTGCGACCACGTTGAACACCGGGTTCTGTAGGCGAGTCTGCGGGCCGATGATGCGGGCGGGCTGCGTGGGCGCATGCACCGGGGGACGGCCGAGGTGCAGGCCGTCGGTGTTCAGCGGCGCGGCGACCTCGGTGCGGATCAGCTCGCGCATCCCCGTTCCCGTGACCGACCGGGCCAGTCCGGACAGCAGCCAGCCGAACGTGAAGGCGTGGTAAGCGGGCTTACCGATGAGCCGGCTGACGGGCGCCGCGGCGAGGCGCTCCTCCATCGCAATGTGGTCCATCAGATCGGTCTTGGCCGCGCCGTTGAGCTGGGACAGGCCCGCCCGGTGCCGCATGAGCTCGCGCACTGTGATCGTCGCCTTGCCGTTCGCGCCGAACTCGTGCCAATACTCGGCGACCGGTGCGTCGTAGTCGATCAGGCCGCGGTCGGCCAGCCGATGGATGACGGTCGCCGCCACACCCTTGGTGGCGGAGAACACCATCGGGGCGGTGTCCGCGATCCATCGGCGCTTGCCCCGTCGATCCGACCAGCCTGTCCAGACGTCGACCACGGGCTCGCCGTCAAGGTAGACCGCCAGCGCGCCGCCGCCGAACCGCCGGTGCGGAAACATCTGCGCGAACGTCCGGACCGCGCAGATGAAATTGGGATCGGCTGAGCCTTGAACGCCACGGGGCAGCTGGCCGCCGTGGTCGCGTGAGAGCGCAACACTGCGCTCCAGGTTATTGACGCCTGTCACAAAATGAACTTACACCGTCGCGCGGCAAACAATCCAATTGTTACCGATTCGTTAACCGACTGATGGTGGCGGCGGCTCGACAGCCCCCAGAATCCGCTGCGCAGCAAGCGTCGGTGTGAGCTCACCCTCGCGCACCTGCCGCTCGACATCCGCACGGATCGCGCGGACCCCCGGGCTGGATAACACCCGGTCGAGCACGGTGTCGCGGACCATCGACCAAGTCCATTCCACCTGTTGGGTGCGTCGTTTGGCCTCGAACTCACCGGCTTCGGTCAGCACGTCGCGGTGCTTGAGCACGGTGTCCCAGAGCTCCGTGAGACCGTCGCCGTCCAGCGCGCTCATCGTCAGAACCGGTGGGCGCCACAGTGTTTCATGTGGATAGATCAGACGGATGGCACCGGCGAGTTCCCGCGCGGCGGACTTGGCCTCGAGGGCGTGTTCGCCGTCGGCCTTGTTGACCACGACGACGTCGGCCAGCTCGAGAACCCCCTTCTTGATGCCCTGCAGCTGATCGCCGGTGCGGGCCAGCGTCAGGAACACGAACGTGTCGACCATGTTGGCTACCGTCACCTCGGACTGCCCGACCCCCACGGTCTCCACCAGGATGACGTCGTAACCGGCGGCTTCCAGCAGCACGATCGTCTCGCGCGTCGCCTGGCGACGCCGCCGAGCGTGCCCGAGGTCGGAGACGGCCGGATGTAGGCGTCGGGGTGCACCGCCAGCCTCGCCATGCGGGTCTTGTCGCCGAGGATCGATCCACCCGTCCGCGTCGACGACGGATCGACGGCGAGCACCGCGACCCGGTGGCCCTGCTCGATCAGGTGGATCCCGAGCGCTTCGATGGTCGTCGACTTGCCGACCCCGGGCACGCCGGTGATGCCGACATGCTGGCTTACGGCGTCCGGCTGGGGTACCGCCCGCTTGCGGGGGAGAGCTCCAGGAGCAGCTCCTGGGCCCGCTGCCGATGGTCGGCCCGCGTCGACTCGACGAGCGTGATCGCCCTCGCCAGTGCCGAGCGGTCGCCGCTGCGGATCGCGGCCGCGAGCTCGTTGACCGGCCTGGCTCAGTCTAGTTCAGCGTGTAGCCGAGTCGTTCGGCCAGCTTGTCCAGCAGCCCGATCGCGGCATCGGCGATGACGGTGCCCGGCGGGAAGATCGCCGTCGCCCCGGCCTCGTAGAGCTCGTCGAAATCGCCAGGTGGAATCACCCCGCCGACCACGACCATGATGTCGGGCCTGCCGACCTCGGCCAGCGCGTCGCGCAGCGCGGGAACCAGCGTCAGGTGTCCGGCCGCCAGCGAGGACACCCCGACGACGTGCACGTCGTTGTCGGCCGCCTGCCGCGCGACTTCGTCCGGTGTGGAGAACAGCGAGCCGACGTCGACGTCGAAGCCGATATCGGCGAACGCCGTCGCGATGACCTTCTGTCCCCGGTCGTGGCCGTCCTGGCCCATCTTGGCGACCAGGATGCGCGGGCGCCGACCGTCGGCCTCGGCGAACTTCTCGACCAGTTCGGTCGCACCGCTGATATTGCTGGCCATGCCCACCTCGTCTCGGTACACGCCGGCGATGGTTCTGATCTCGGCCTGATGTCGGCCGTAGACCTTCTCCAGGGCGTCGGAGATCTCACCGACGGTGGCCTTGGCACGCGCGGCGTTGATTGCCAGCGCCATCAGGTTGTTACCCAACCCGTCCACCCCCGCGTGGCCGGAAGCCGCTGCAGCACGGGTGAGTTCGGCCAGAGCGGCCTGGGTCGCCGCCTCGTCGCGTTCGGCCCGGAGGCTGCTCGAGCTTGGCGATCTGCTCGGCGCGCACCCGACTGTTCTCGACCTTGAGAACCTCGATCTCGTGATCCTCGTCGACCTGGTACTTGTTGATGCCGATCACCGTCTGCGCGCCCGAATCGATCCGCGCCTGGGTGCGGGCGGCAGCCTCTTCGATGCGCAGCTTCGGGATGCCTTCGTCGATGGCCTGCGCCATGCCGCCGTGTTCGGCGACCTCGGCGATGTGTGCGCGGGCCTTGCTCCGCGAGCTGGTGGGTCAGCCACTCGACGTAGTACGAGCCGCCCACGGATCGATCGGCCGGGTGGTGCCCGATTCCTGCTGCAGCAGCAGCTGGGTGTTGCGGGCGATACGCGCCGAGAAGTCGGTCGGCAGCGCAAGCGCCTCGTCGAGCGCGTTGGTGTGCAGCGACTGGGTGTGGCCCTGGGTGGCTGCCATCGCCTCGATGCAGGTGCGTGCGACATTGTTGAACGCGTCCTGGGCGGTCAGCGACCAGCCGGAAGTCTGCGAATGGGTGCGCAGCGAAAGCGATTTCGCACTCTTGGGGTCGAACTGCGCGACCAGCTCACTCCACAGCAGCCGGCCCGCGCGCAGCTTGGCGACCTCCATGAAGAAGTTCATGCCGATGCCCCAGAAGAACGAGAGCCGCGGCGCGAACTTGTCGATGTCCAGGCCGGCGTCCAGGCCGGCCTTGATGTACTCGACGCCGTCGGCGAGCGTGTAGGCCAGTTCCAGATCGGCGGTCGCCCCGGCCTCCTGAATGTGATAGCCGGAGATCGAGATGGAGTTGTACTTCGGCATCTTGCTCGCTGGTGTAGCCGAAGATGTCGGAGATGATCCGCATCGACGGCTTCGGCGGATAGATGTAGGTGTTGCGGACCATGAACTCTTTGAGGATGTCGTTCTGAATGGTCCCGGCCAGCTTCTCGGGCGGCACACCCTGCTCCTCGGCGGCCACGACGTAGAGCGCGAGGATCGGCAGCACCGCGCCGTTCATCGTCATCGACACCGACACCGCCGACAGGTCGATGCCGTCGAACAGCTGGCGCATGTCCAGGATGGAGTCGATCGCCACGCCGGCCATCCCGACGTCGCCTGCACCCGGGGATGGTCGGAGTCGTAGCCGCGGTGGGTGGCGAGGTCGAAGGCCACCGAAAGGCCCTTCTGACCCGCGGCCAGGTTGCGCCGGTAGAACGCATTGGATTCCGCCGCCGTCGAGAAGCCCGCGTACTGGCGGATGGTCCACGGCTGGTTGACGTACATCGTCGGATACGGGCCGCGCACGAACGGCGGCTCACCGGGCAGGCTGTCCAGCGGATACCCGGCGCCGGCGGCGGCGTCGCGGTCGGCGGCGATGTAGACGGGCTTGACGTCGATGCCCTCCGGGGTGACCCAGTCGAGTTGCTCGGCGGTGTAGCCATGCGCTGCGGCCGCGGCGGACGACCTGCCCGGTCGACGTCGGCCTCGGTGGGCGCGGCTGTCGCGGCCGAGCTCGCCGTCGCAGCGGGACCTCGGCGAAGGAGTCGATCACGGGTTTCGTGGCCGGAGCCGGTCTGCCTGCGACATCAGATGCAGTCATGTCATGCCCCCAATCGGGTCAGCAGGTCGGACAGTGCTTCGACCGCGTCGATTTTCGGCGGTCAGGTACCCGTCAGGCTTCGATGTCGCGTCGGCGACGGCCTTCTCCGGCCCGGCCAGCAGGACGTATCGCGACGCCTGCGTCCTGCGCGGCCTCGACCGCGGCGGAGGCCTCGTCGCGCGTAGCGCTTGTCGGTGCCACAGATCACCGCGACCTCGGTCGCGCCGGCGTCCGCACCGCCGCGGCGATTCCCGGCGCCTCCAAGGGCCCGGGATTGACGGCCTCGATCCCGCCCGAGGCCAGCAGGTTCGACGTGAACGTGGTACGGATGTTGTGTTCGGCGAGCGGGGCCAACGGCAGCAGCAGCGCCTTCGGTCGCTCGCCGTGCTTCTCCAGGTAGGCGTCGGAGCGGTTCCGCAGCGCCTCGAAGCCGGCGGCGTAGCGCCGCACTGCGGGTAGCGGATCGCCCTGTGGCAGAGGCGCTTCGGCCAGGTTCGGGATATTCGTTGACGCCGGTGAGCGCGGTGCGGCGGTGCGCGATGTCCGCGGCGCGGCGCTCGCGCGACCTCGGCGATCTGCGCGCGCGACGTGGCCGCGAGCCGCTTCGAACCCGCCCCGCGCCTCGATGTCCTGGAAGTGCTCCCACGCCTGCTCGGCGAGTTCGCGCGGTGAGGTCCTCGACGAACCACGAGCCGCCCGCCGGGTCGAGCACGCGGCCGAGGTGGGACTCCTCGAGCAGCAGCAGCTGGGTGTTGCGTGCGATGCGCGCGCGAAACTGCGTGCGGTGCCGGGGAATCCGCCGTCGGGATCGCGGCGTCGAACGGCTGCACCTGGACCGTGTCGGCGCCGCCGACGCCGGCGCGCGAAGGCCGCGACCGTGGTGCGCAGCATGTTCACCCACGGGTCGCGCTGGGACATCATCGGCAGCGAAGTGGTCGGCGTGCACGCGTGGCCGCACCGGCCTCCGGCTCCCCGACCACTTCGGCGACCCGCGCCCAGAGTTGGCGCGCGGCACGGAGTTTCGCGATCGTCATGAACTGGTCGTCGTCGGCGGCGAACCGGAAGCTGATCTGGGCAGCGCCGCGGAGGTGGAGAGTCCGGCATCGACGAGCGTGCCGGAGATAGGCCACGCCCGCAGCGACGGCGGCACCGAGCTCCCACGACGCGCTCGCGCCGAGGTCGTGGAAGACCGGGCCGTCGACGGTGATCGCGCGCACATGCCCGTCGAAGTCGGCGACGTTCTTCGCGACGGCGACGATATCGTCGAGACCGGGCGCCCCTCGGCCGGTGAGCGGCGCGCTGAGCGGGTCGGCACCGAGATCGACCGACAGTCGGGAGCGCTGATCGTCGTCGAGACCCGCAAGGAGCGCGAGCAGCGCGTCGGCGGTGTCGACGTAGGTGCTGCCGTCACCGGAGGTCTCGACCACGACCGGCACGAGATCGAGATAGACGCCGTCGAGCAGGCGATCGAGTTCGGCGGGCCGGACAGCCGTCATCACCGACGCGCACCACCAGCGCGCTGATGCCCTCGGTCAGCCCGACCAGGATCGACCCGTTGGCCTCGGCCGCCGTCGGAACCTTCGACCGGGTAGACGCCTCGGCGACCTTCCAGCCCGTCTTGACGTCACGCAGCGCGTCACCGCCGCGCACGAACGGCCAGTTGCCGGGCAGCGCCGGTTCGGCGTGCTCATCGGCGCTCGTGTACAGCGGCCGGATCGGGAAGCCGTCGTACGTCGCCGAGTCGAGCAGACGTTCCGGCTCGGCGGGCAGATCAGCGGGATCCCGCTTCGTGGTCTTCGCCAGAACGCCTGCCACGGCCGAGCGCCACCGGTCCAGATCGGAGTCGAGTACTCCGCCGGCAGCGCCGGCGCTGGGATTCTGCACAGCCATCAGGCTAAATGATGGCCGTCACAGCAGCGGACGCCGGTGTGCAGACCCCACACGACGATGACCGCGCGGGTTCGCCCCCGCCCCGTAGCCTTGGTAATCGTGAAATCCGTAGTCAGCACGCTTCGCGCCGTTCGCGCCGCGGTCGTCGCCACGCTGAAGACGGTGCCGCCGGGCCGTTTCGCAGCCCTCTTGGCGGCGAATTGTGATTCTCGTCGCAATTGCTGTGCTCGTGCCGTTGCCCACGGCACTGCAGCTTCGGGACTGGGCCACCTCGGTCGGGCCGTGGTTCCCACTGGCCTTCTTCGCTGCGCACATCGTCGTCACGGTGTTTCCCTTCCCCCGCACGGCGTTCACGCTGTCAGCGGGGCTGTTGTTCGGACCGCTGCTCGGTGTCCCGATCGCGGTGGCGGCGAGCACCCTCAGTGCCGTCATCGCGCTGATGCTGGTCCGGGCCGCCGGCTGGCAGGTCAGCCGGCTGGTGCGCCATCCCCGCGTCGACGCGGTCGACGAGCGGCTGCGCGACCGCGGCTGGCCTGTCGTCCTCGCCACGCGGATGATCCCCGCGGTCCCGTTCTCCGTCCTGAATTACGCAGCGGGCGCGTCTGCGGTCCGGGTGCTGCCGTACACCCTGGCGACACTGGCCGGGGTGATGCCGGGCACCGCGGCGATCGTCATTTTCGGCGACGCGCTGACCGGTCGGGTCAGCCCGCTGCTGCTGGTGGTGTCGCTCTGCACCGCCGGTCTCGGGCTTGCGGGGCTGGCCTCGAGATCCGAATGCACCGGCGCCAGCAGACTCCCGTCAGCGCTTCGTGAGTTCGGGTCCCTTCACCGTCATCGCGCCGTAGAGAGCCAGGAACGACGAGGCCGCCACGAGACCTGGGCTCCAGTCCTTCGCCCGGATATGGAACCCGACCGCCAGCACGAAGTAGACGGTCAGCATGAACGTGGTGAGCCGGGCCAGTGCGGGAAACCGGAAGACCGACAGCAGCCCGATGGCCGAAGCCACCTTGACGTACGGGATGATCGGCCGCAGCTCCGGCGCCAGCCCGACATCGTCGAAGGCCTTCTCGATCGGGGCGATCGGTACGGCGCAGGCGACCGCATCACCCACCTGGATGGCGGCGAGCACCGCGTAGGCCTTCGGCGAGGTCAAGGCGCTCACTGGCCCGGAGCGCCGTGTCGTGGCGGGGACTGCGGCTGCGAGTAGTCGGTCACGGGCGGCTGCGTCTGCTGTGACAGCGGTAGGTACTGCGGCGGCGGGTCGAGAGTTCCCGCCACCGGGGTGCGGGCCTCGGCCACCGCCTGAGCGACGGCCTGGGCGATCTCCGGATCGGTCTGCGTGTTGAACCACTCGGCGACTTCGTCCGAATCGTCCTCGGGCGCGGGCAGATCCTCTTCCACCGGCGACGGCGTGTAGCGGAACACCCCGTCGGAGCCTGGCGCGCCGAGCATCTTGGTGAAGCCCTCCAGCGCCGATCCGAAGTCGCTGGGCACCAGCCAGACCTTGTTCGCCTCGCCCTTGGCCATCTGCGGCAGTGTCTGCAGGTACTGATAGGCCAGCATCTCCGGCGTCGGCCTGCCGCGCTTGATCGCGGCGAACGTCTTCTCGATGGCCTTGGCCTGACCCTGTGCCTGCAGGTAGGAGGCCGCGCGCTCACCCTGGGCCCGCAGCATGCGGGACTGCCGGTCAGCCTCGGCGGCGAGGATCGCCGCCTGCTTGGCACCCTCGGCGGCGAGGATCTGCGACTGCTTCTGGCCTTCGGCCTGCTTGATCGACGCTTCGCGGGTGCCCTCGGCGGTGAGGATCATCGCCCGCTTCTCACGCTCGGCCTTCATCTGCTTTTCCATCGACTCCTGGATCGAGGGCGGCGGATCGATGCTGCGCAGCTCGACGCGGGCCACCCGCAGCCCCCATCGGTCGGTGGCCTCGTCGAGCACGCCGCGCAGCTGGCCGTTGATCTGGTCGCGGGAGGTCAGCGTCTGCTCCAGCGTCATGCCGCCGACCACGTTGCGCAGGGTGGTGGTGGTCAGCTGCTCGACGCCGACGATGTAGTTGCTGATCTGGTAGACCGCGGCCTGCGGGTTGGTGACCTGGAAGTAGACGACCGTGTCGATGTTCACCGTCAGGTTGTCCTCGGTGATCACCGGCTGGGGCGGGAAGGACACGACCCGCTCCCGCAGGTCGACCCGCGCGCGGATCTTGTCGACGAACGGCAGCAGCAGCGTCAACTGCCCCGACACCGTCTTGCTGTAGCGGCCCAGGCGCTCGATGACCGCGGCCTCTGCCTGCGGGATCAGCGCCACGGACTTCGCCACGACGATGACGGCGAAGATCACCAGCACGCCGAGCAGGACCAGACCGGCGATGGCACCGTCCATGAGGTTTCCTTCCGTTTCTGTCCAGCGTCTCTAGATGACCTTGGAGACGACCGCGGTGGCGCCGTCGATGTGCACGACGGTCACCTGGTCGCCTGCTTCGAATACGTCGTCGTCGTTGTACGGCCGCGCCGTCCAGACCTCGCCGTCGAGTTTGACCTGGCCCTCGTGGCGCGCCACCCGGTCGAGCACCAGCGCGCTCTTGCCTTCCAGCGCCTTCGCCGGTTCGGGAAGCCCCGTGCCGGAGTGCAACCGGCGCCGCAGCGCGGGACGGACCCCGACCAGCAGCAGGACCGACACGACCAGGAAAACGACGCCATCGACCCAGATCGGCGGTCGAAGACAGGCTCGACCCGGCGGCGGCCAGCGCCCCGCCGCTGAGCATGAGCAGGAACAGATCGCCGGTCAGCGCTTCTGCGCCGGCCAGCGCCAGTGCGGCGATCAGCCAGATCAGCGCATACAGGCATGACGCAAGCCTATCGCGCAGCCGACCGGATGAGCCGGTAACAACTACACTGCCAGCATCATGTGGTGCCCGAGTGTTTCGCTGTCGATGTGGGCCAACGCCTGGCTGGCAGGCGCGGCCGCGCCCGACGACGTCCTGGACGCGTTATCGCAATGGGCGCCAAGGCATTCCGTGACCGCCTACGACTCGGTCGCGGCCGGGCGCACCGGCCTGCCGTGGCCGGATCTCGACGACTCGGGCGCCATGTCACTGCTGCAGACGCATGCGCACCGCCGCCGCGCGCCCGGCGGCGAACCCGCGATCCGCTCGCGCTGCCGGTGCCCGGTGACGTCCGCGGGCTGCCCGCCGGAACGCAGTTCGACCGCGACGCGATCGCGGCGGGCGAGGCGGTCATCGTCGGCGGCATCGCGGCTCGGCAATCGGCCTGGTGCCCGAATTCGAGTACGACGACGATCCGATCGGCCGACGACGACTCCGAGACGAGGCCGAGCCGAGCGGGCTGGCATGGACGGTGTACTCGTTGCCCGGCGCGCCGCCGGCGGGTCACCTCGATCTCGGCGAGGCCGAATACGCGCTGCGCTCCGCGGTGCGTTCGGCCGCAGATGCGCTGGGCGCGTTGCGTGCCGGCGCCGGCGGCGTCGAAGTGGCCGATCCGCGCGGGCTGGTCGAGCAGGTGCTCGACTCGGCGCGGGCGCACCGCATTCCCGACCACGCACCCGCGCGGGCGCTGCGGGTGCTGGAGAACGCGGCCCATGTGGACGCGATCATCACCGTCAGCTCGGGGCTGATCCCGAGCGGGTTGCAGAGTTCCTCGGAGGTCCAGCTCGCCAGCGACGCGCTGCGGCCGCTGGCAGCTGTCGTCCGGTCGGCGCGGCTGGCCGCGGTCGGCGCGATCCTGCACTCCGCCTGGGACCACTAGATCGCACAGGCAGGGCGTGCACGACCGCCCCGTCGACGCTGCTTCCGTAACTGCGGCACGGGCCGCACCGGTCTCCCACGGCCCGCACCGGCGGATCGCGTCCGATAGCGCAGTTCGTCGATCAGATCGACGGCCAGCCGGGCGAATCGGCGGCTGTGCATTGGGTGTCGCTGCGCGTGCGAACGCGATACCCGCCTCGCGGCCTGCTCGGCGAGTTCGTTGTCGAGATCCCAGACCACCTCGATGTGGTCGGCCACGAAGCCCACCGGGCACACGATCACCGCTCCGGTGCCGCCGCTCGGCCAGCGCCTCGAGGTGATCCCCGACGTCGGGCTCCAGCCAGGGCACCTGCGGCGGACCCGAACGGGACTGCCACACCTGGTCGTACTCGCGGTAGCCCGGCGGCGGCGGCCACCAAGCCGGCGGCGTAGCCGACTTGACGCTCGTAAAGGTCTGGGCCACACCGGGATGCGGCGCGCAGCGGAATCGAATGCGCGGTGAACACCAGCCGCGCATCGTCGCGCAGCTGTTCGGGCAGCGTCCGGCCGCCTCGCTGATGGCGTCGGCGAACATCTCGATCAACAGCGGATGGTCGAAGTACTGCCGCAGTTTGACCAGCTCCGGCGCGCCGGCACCCGCGGCGGGCCGGCCCCGCGCAATGTCCTCCTGAGTACTGGGCGCATCCGGAGTAGCCGCCCCACGCGGACGTCGTGAACACCGCGGCTCGGCGAATCCCGTTGTCGCGCATCGCCGCGACCGTGTCCTCGACGTACGGCTCCCAGTTGCGGTTGCCGAAGTAGACGGGCAGCGTCGATGCCGCGTCGGCCAGCTCGGCCTCGATCGCGGTGATCAGCGCCCGGTTGATGCCGTTGATCGGTGACACGCCGCCGAAGTGCAGGTAGTGCTCGGCGACGGCGTCCAGCCGCTCCCGCGGGATCCCCCGGCCCCGGGTGACGTTCTCCAGGAACGGCATGACCTGCTCGGGCCCTCCGGGCCGCCGAACGACAGGAGCAGAAGGGCGTCAAGACTCCACGGTTGGCCATCACAACAGTTGGGTGCTCGCTCCGCCGTCGGCGTAGACCACGGTGCCCGGTGGTCGCCGGCAGCCAGTCGGAGAGCAGGCGCACACGGTCTTTGCGACCGGTGTCGGATCCTTCATGTTCCAGCCCAGCGGCGCACGCTGATCCCAGCCTTCTTCGAGCAGCTGGATCTGCGCGCCGGCGTCGTCGCCGAGTGCGCCGCCGACGATCGCGGCCATCGCCAGCGTCCGGATCGGACCTGCGGCAACGAGATTCGACCGCACGCCGAACTGGCCGGCCTCGCGGGCCACGAACCGGTTCACCGACTCCAGTGCGCTCTTGGCGACCGTCATCCAGTTGTAGGCAGGCATCGCGCGGGTCGGGTCGAAGTCCATGCCGACGATGCTGCCGCCGCTGTTGATGACCGGCAGCGTCGCCTTGGCCAGCGACGCGTACGAGTACGCCGAGATGTGGATGCCCTTGGCGACATCCTCGTAGGGCGCGTCGAAGAACGGGTTGATGCCCATCCCGGTCTGTGGCATGAAGCCGATCGAGTGCACGACACCGTCGAGCTTGTTGCCCTCACCGATCACCTCGGTGATGCGGTCGGCCAGCGAGTCCAGATGCTCGGTCGTTCTGCACATCGAGTTCGAGCAGCGGCGCCGGATTGGGCAGCCGGTCCGCGATGCGCTGGATCAGCTTCATCCGGTCGAACCCGGTGAGCACCAGTTCGGCGCCGGCCTCCTGGGCGACCTTCGCGATGTGGAACGCGATCGACGAGTCGGTGATGATCCCCGTGACGAGGATCCGCTTGCCTTCAAGAAACCTGCCAGTGAAATGTCCTTATCTCTTCTGCTCTAGTGGCCCATGCCCATGCCGCCGTCGACCGGGATCACCGCACCGGCGATGTAACTGGCATCCTCGGACGCCAGGAAGCTGACCGCCCCGGCGACCTCGTCGGCGGTGCCGACCCGCTTCGCCGGGATGAATTCCAGCGCCCCCGCCTGGATCCGCTCATCCAGCGCGCGGGTCATCTCGGTGTCGATGTAGCCGGGAGCCACGACGTTCGCGGTGACCCCGGCCTTGGACAGCTCCCGGGAGATCGAGCGGGCCATGCCGATCAGGCCGGCCTTGGAGGCCGCGTAGTTGGCCTGGTTGCCGATGCCCCAGGTGCCGGACACCGAGCCCACGAAGATGATCCGGCCGAAACGCTTCCGCTGCATGCTGCGCGACGCCCGCTGCGCCACCCGGAACGCCCCGGTGAGGTTCGCGTCGATGACCTTCTCGAACCTTTCCTCCGTCATCCGCATGAGGAACGCGTCCGCGGAGATGCCGGCGTTGGACACCAGCACCTCGACCGGACCCTGGTGCTCCTCGACCTGCGTGAAGGCGCGGTCGACCGCGTCGTTGTCGGTGACGTCGCACTCGACGCCGAACAGACCATCGGGCGCCCCGGAGCCGCGATGCGTGACCGCGACCTTGTGGCCGTCGGCGGCCAGCCGCTGCGCGATCGCCAGGCCGATGCCCCGGTTGCCGCCGGTGACCAGCACCGAGCGGGAGACGAAAGGCGGGCCGTCCGCCGGTCGGTTTCGGCTGGCCGTTTCGGTCGCATTCGTCGGTCACAGTCATGCCGTCAACTTAACGCGTGTCAGCACCATTCTTAGAAATCGCCTTCAGTCAGTTGGGCAGCCGGCGGTTGATCAGCAGCGCACGCCAGCGCCGCGATCGCGAGCACCAGCGCGCCGAGCCGCAGCCAGCCCACGCTGGCGTCGCCCTTGATGGTCTCGTAGCCGATCTGCTCCTGCAGGTCGGTGAACACCTCCTTGAGCTGTTCCAGGCTGGACGCGGTGAACGCCTCGCCGCCGGAGAGGTCGGCGATCTTCTTGAGCATCTCGTCGTCGACGGGCACCGGCTGACGCTGGTCGTTGATCTCGACGTAGCCGTACGGTGTGCCGAACGACACGGTCGAGATCGGGACGCCCTGGTCCTTGGCGGTGCGCGCGGCGGTGAAGGCGCCCTTCGGGTTGTCCGGGTTCGACGGCACCGTCTCCTTGCCGTCGGACATCAGCACGATGCGGGCGGGCGGCGGTTCGTCGCCGCCGCCGATCACCGCGCCGACCGTGGCGATCGCCTGCAGCGCGGTGAAGATGCCCTCACCGGTGGCGGTGCGGTCGGCCAGTTGCAGCTTGTCGATCGCCGTCTTGGTGGCCTCGCGGTTGGTCGTCGGTGAGACCAGCACCGTCGCGGTGCCTGCGTAGGCGATCAGGCCCGAGGTTGATGCCCGGGGTGAGCTGGTCGGCGAACTGCTTGGCCGCTTCCTGCGCGGCCACCAGCCGGCTCGGGGAGACGTCGGTGGCGCGCATCGACTGCGACACGTCGATGACGAGCATCACCACGGCGCGGTTGCGCGGAATGCGGACGTCGTTGGTCGGGACCGGCCATCGCGACGGTGAACAACACCAGCGACAGGATCAGCAGGATCGCCGGGCAGGTGCCGCCAGCGGCTGGGCCGCTTGGGCGCGACGCTCTCCAGCAGCTCCATGTTGGCGAAGCGCAGGATCCGCTTCTGGCGGGCCACCTGCACGACGACGTAGAGCGCGATCAGCCCGAGGACGACGAGCAGGAACAGGAAGAACCACGGGTGTTCGAAGCCCGACAGCGTCATCGGTCCGAGCAACGGCAAAGTCATGTGCTGCTTGTCATTTCGTCGTAATGTCGTCACGCACTGGCCATCTGAGCCCTGCTCATCGCGCCAGGGCGCCCCGGCGTCTGCTGGCGACGAACCGCACCACGTCGGCGATCCAGTCGCGGTCGGTGCGCAGGGTCAGCAGCGGCGCGCCGCAGCGCCGCAGCGTGCGCGCCACCTCGGCGCGGTGCGCCGCGGCGGCCTTCTCGAAGTCGGTCGCGCAGCTGCTCGTCGATGGTGAACTCGCGGGTGCACGCCGGTCTCGGTGTCCTGCAGGACGACGTCGCCGACGTCGGGCAACTCGACGTCGCGCGGGATCGATGATCTCGATTCCGAGCACCTCGTGACGGCCCGCGATGGCGCGCAGCGGACGCATCCAGTCGATCGGGCCGAGGAAGTCACTGATGATCACCGCCATCCCGCGCCGCCGCTCCGGCCTGCGCAGCGCGTCGATCGCCGCGGCCAGGTCGCCGCGGACCCCGACCGGCGCCTTCGGCGTGGTGGCGATGGCGCGCAGCAACTCCTGCTCGTGCATCCGGCCCGACAGCGCCGGCACCCGCCGCGTGGTGTCGCCGTTGGAGATGATCGCGCCGATCCGGTTGCCGCCGCCGCTGTTGAGGAACGTGATCGCCGCCGCGGCGGCCACCGCCAGGTCGCGCTTCTCGCAGCCGGCGGTGCCGAAGTCCAGGCTGGCCGACATGTCGACCACCAGCCAGGTCTCCAGCTCACGGTCGGCGATCATCTGCCGCACGTGCGGATGCGTGGTGCGGGCGGTGACCGACCAGTCCATCCGGCGCACGTCGTCGCCGGGCTGGTAGATCCGCGACTCCCCCGGCTCCGACCCGGGCCCGGGATCAGGCCGAGGTGGTCGCCGTGCAGCACGCCGTCGAGCTTGCGTCGGACCGTCAGCTCGAGCTTGCGCAGCGCCGCCGTCAGCGCGGGGTCGCGGATCTCGCCGCGCTGCAGTGACGGCAGGTCGACGCGTGCGTCTGGACCTGGTCACCGAGGCCGGTCACCGACCGCTGGCCGCAGCCGCTGCGGCGGGCACCACGGGCGGCACCGAATGCCCTTGCTGCGGAATGGCATTCACCTGCGGCAGCGCGACGGTCTGCAGGATGCGGTTGATCACCGTCTCGGCGGAGACCTCGTCGGCCAGCGCGTCGTAGGTCAGCACCAGGCGGTGCCGCAGCACGTCCGGGATGACCTCGACGACGTCCTGCGGGATCGACGTAGTCGCGGCCGCGGACCAGCGCCAGCGCCCGCGACGGCGGCGATGATGCCCAGCGAGGCACGCGGCGAGGCGCCGTAGGCGATCCACGCCTTGGCGTCGGGCATGCCGAACTTCTCCGGCTCGCGGGTGGCGGTGACGATCGCGCACGACGTAGTCGACCAGCGCGTGGTGGACGAAGTTGTTGGCGGCGACGTCCTGCAGGCGCAGCAGGTCACCGGGGTTGAGGATCTGCTTGGGCTCCGGCGGCGTGACACCCATCCGGTAGATGATCTCGCGCTCTTCCTCCGGCGTCGGGTAGTCGACGTTGAGCTTGAACAGGAAGCGGTCGCGCTGCGCCTCGGGCAGCGGGTAGACGCCCTCCTGCTCGATCGGGTTCTGCGTCGCCATCACCAGGAACGGCGTTGGGCAGCGGGAAGGTCTTGCCGCCGATGGAGATCTTGCGCTCGGCCATCACCTCGAGCAGCGCGGACTGCACCTTGGCCGGCGCGCGGTTGATCTCGTCGGCGAGCAGGAAGTTGACCACCACCGGGCCGAGTTCGATGTCGAACTCCTCCTTGCCCTGGCGGTAGATGCGGGTGCCGACGATGTCGGTGGGCACCAGGTCGGGGGTGAACTGGATGCGGGCGAACGTGCCGCCGACGACCTTGGCGAACGTCTCGACCGCCAGCGTCTTGGCCACGCCGGGCACACCTTCGAGCAGCACGTGGCCCTTGGCGAGCAGACCGACCAGCATCCGCTCGACGAGCTGGTCCTGGCCGACGATGATCCGCTTGACCTCGAAGATCGCCCGCTCCAGCGTGTGCACCTCGTGCTGCAGACCGCCGTTGAGTGGGCGGAGCGGCGTGCGGGCCTGGCGGAGTAGCCCTGTGCCGGGGCCTGGCCGGGATATCCTCCGGCGCCCTGCGGCGGCCCACTCGGTGACGTCATCAAGATCCTTCCACATGCGCAGTACATCGCTGGTCTATGCGGCGCCGGCCGGTCGTGGCCGCGGCCGCCGTCAACTATTCCAGGCAGTTCGGAATCCGTCGACGTCGCCCGGGTCCGCTCAGGCGTCTCAGCTCAGGCCACGCTCAGGACTCGATGATGCGGGCCACGTAGGGCTGCAGACCCGACGTGCGCACCGGGCTGACGGTGACCTTGCCCGCGCTGCCGGAGCCTCCAGCATCTGCCCGCCGCCGAGGTAGATCGCGACGTGCTGGCTGCCGCCCGGGCCCCAGAACAACAGGTCGCCGCGCTTGGCCTGCGACGGCGGCACCTTGCGGCCGGTGTCGTACTGGTCGCCGGAGTACTTCGGGATCAGCACGCCGACGCCGGCGAACGAGAACTGGGTGAAACCCGAGCAGTCGAAGCCGACGGTGTTCGGCGCCGGAGTCGACGCCGCGGCTCGGGCCGGTGGGCTTGCCGCCGCCCCACGAGTACGGCACGCCCATCTGGGAGCCGCCGCGCCGGATGACGTACTCGATGGCCTGCGGGCCGCGCACCCGGCCCGGCGCGACGCCGGCGCCGGCGCTGGGCGCCAAGCCCGATGCTCTGCAGGAACTTGCGGCCGAGGTCCATGGTGGCCTGGGTGGCCTGGGCGGTCGCCGCCAGCGACGCGTTGGCGATCGCCAGCGGGTCACCGGGCGCGCCGGCGCTGATGATCTTGGGCAGCGTCGGATCCCACTGGCCGTCGTCGGGCTGCGGCGGCGGCCGGCGCCGACCAGCCAGCGCCATCAGCAGCGACAGCAGCGGCGAGACCGACGCAGCCGAAAACGATGCGGCGCAGAGCGATCACCACGTCAGTACTCGATGAGCGGGTCGACGTACGGCGTCATGCCGCTGGTGCGCACCGGCGAGATCTTGACCAGCGAACCCGTGTAGGGCGCCTCGAGCATCTGGCCGTTGCCGAGGTACATCGCCACGTGCTGGCTGGCGTTGGGCCCGTAGAAGATCATGTCGCCGCGGCGCATCTGCGACGACGGGATCTTGCGGCCCGCGTTGTACTGCGAACCCGAGTAGTGGTCCAGCTTGATGCCGACGCCGGCGAAGACGTACAGCATCAGGCCCGAGCAGTCGAAACCGACTGTGCCGGCGCCGTGAGTCGATGCCACGGCTCGGCCCGGCCGCGTTGCCGCCGCCCCACGAGTACGGCACGCCCATCTGCGACCATGCCGCGTTTGATGACGTACTCGGTGGCCTGCCGGCCGTACACGCGCGGGATCGCACCGTTGGTGATGCCCGTCTCGGTCGGCAGCAGCCCGAGCTCTGCAGGAAGTTGCGGCCCATCTGCTGGGTGATCTCGACCGACGTCGTGATGATCCGAGGACCGCGTTGATGATCGCGACGGGTCGCCGCTGACGAACGCGGCCGGGATCTGCGGGCAGGGTCATGTCCCAGGCGGTGTCGCGGTTGCCGGTGGCCGGGTCGCCGTCCCAGTCGGGGTTCGAGTCCCGACGATGCGGCCTTGCCGGCGGGCGCGGCGCCGCGGGCGCGCCCGCCGCGGCGCGGCCGCCGGGGCGGTGCGCGGACGGTGCCGCCAGCGTCTGGGCCTGCCGAGCCGGGCCTGGGCCTCGGCGCGTTCGGCGGCGAGCCGGTCGAGCTCGGCCTGCTGGAGCCTGAAGGTCTCTGTGCGTCGGTCAGCGCTGCCACGGCGGTCCTGCTGGCTGGTTCGGCGGCCGTGACGGCCTCGTCGGCCTTCTGTTTGGCCAGCCGCGCGGCCGACTCCTTGTTGACCTGTTCGGTGCGGGCACGCTGCAGATCGGCCATCACCTGCTGCGAGCTGATCGACAGCGCCTGACCGGTCGGCGGCGGTGTTGAGAATGTCCGCCGGGTCCGACGCGGTCAGGTACGAACTCGACGGGCCGCTGACGTACATCGGCGGCGGCGAAGGTGTCGAACCGCTTCTGGGCGGCCGCGATGGCGGCGTTGGCGTCCTCGACGCGCTGCGCGCTGGCGTCGACCTCGATCTGGGCGGCGGCGGCGTTGTCCCGGGCGGTCTGCACGTCCAGGATCGCCTTGTTGACGCTCTCCTGCTGGGTCTGGATCGTCGGCGCCGAGTTCCTGCAGCTGCTGGTTGACGTTGGCGACCGCGGTCACCAGTCGTGTGATTCCGTCGGCGCCGCGGGCTGCGCTTGGGCCAGGCCCGGTGTTGTGAGCACCATGCCGAAGGCCAGGGATGCGGCGCACAGCCGCGAAGCGGAGGCGCCGCCGGTGGTGCGTCTCATTCGACTCAGGTCTCCTCAGGCTCCACGCGAACATGTCGGCACAGAATCGGCACCCAAACCACAGAAGTCACATTGAGCACAACCGCAACAACAGGCACCGATTGCACCGTACGTCACATCTGACGCTAAAGAAACTTTAGTCACAAATTACAGCATTGTAATTGCGATTTGCGTTATCAAATGGTGATGTTTGAATTTGCGAGAGATACGTCGGCGGTTCTAATCGACGCTGGTGGATACGGCGCCAGAGGAGGCATCCCGTTTGCCGTATTTCTGCAGTACGCGGGTCGCGACGACCGCGATCGCGACCGCTAATACAAGCACAATCGTGAATGGCGTCCAGGGAAAGTGCGGGGTCGTCAACTCGCCGACGAAATTCTTCGAGGACTGCACCGGGTCGCCGGTCTTGGCCAGATCTTCGCCGGCTTCCAGCGTCACGCGGTCGAACTCGAGGCTGAAAGAGCCGGCGAAGGACGGGCTCAGAGCCAACACCGTCGCCCCCGGGTTGGCCTCCCCGATCTCGGTCGCGACGTCCCTCAGCGGCGTGTTGATCGGTGGGTTGCCGTTGATCACGACGATCTTGAGGTCGATGCCCTGTCCAGCGGCGTCCTCGACGACCTGCCGCAGTTGCGCCACCCCGTCGGGATTCAGCCCCCTGGCGCTGACCCCCGAGTCGGCCACCTCGTCGCGCACCACATCCATACAGATTTGCGGCGCACCGGGAACCGATGGGTCGATACCCACGGTCTCACACACCTCCGGCGGAATGTATGTCGGCAGGAACGGGACGAATTGCAGTCCAGACACATCAGCACCGTACGCGACAGGTTTACCGTCAGGCGCGGGACACGGGGTGGTCGAGTGGGTACTCGCCACGGGTGGCAGCCCGCCTGTCCACGGACGAGACTGATACCCGCCCTGGGATTTATTACAGGACAAGCGTACTGTTAGAGTCAGAGCGCCGCTGACACAGCCCGTCGCGGCGATGATCAAGCCGGGAGTTGATGTGAGCAGCAAGAATTCGTCCAAAGATTCCTTCGGCGCGCACGACACGCTCGAAGTCGGGGACAACAGCTACGAGATCTACCGCCTCGACGCGGTCCCCGGAACCGAGAAGCTCCCCTACAGCCTCAAAGTGCTCGCCGAGAACCTGTTGCGTACCGAGGACGGCGCCAACATCACCAAGGACCACATCGAGGCCATCGCCAACTGGGATCCCGAGGCCGATCCGAGCATCGAGATCCAGTTCACCCCGGCCCGGGTCATCATGCAGGACTTCACCGGTGTGCCCTGCATCGTCGACCTGGCCACCATGCGCGAGGCGGTCGGCGACCTCGGCGGCGACGCGGAGAAGGTCAACCCGCTGGCTCCCGCCGAGCTCGTCATCGACCACTCCGTCATCGTCGACGTCTTCGGCAACGCCGGCGCCTTCCAGCGCAACGTCGACATCGAGTACGGCCGCAACGGCGAGCGCTACCAGTTCCTGCGCTGGGGCCAGGGCGCCTTCGACGATTTCAAGGTCGTCCCGCCCGGCACCGGCATCGTGCACCAGGTCAACATCGAATACCTGGCGCGCACCGTGATGGTGCGCGGTCGGGAGGGCGAAGACGGGGCGGGAGAGATACAGGTCGCCTACCCCGATACCTGCGTGGGCACCGACAGCCACACCACCATGGTCAACGGCCTCGGCGTGCTGGGCTGGGGCGTCGGCGGCATCGAGGCCGAGGCCGCCATGCTTGGTCAGCCCGTCTCGATGCTCATCCCCCGCGTGGTCGGCTTCAAGCTCACCGGTGAGATCAAGCCGGGCGTGACCGCCACCGACGTCGTGCTGACCGTCACCGACATGCTGCGCAAGCACGGCGTGGTCGGCAAGTTCGTCGAGTTCTACGGCGAGGGCGTCGCCGAGGTGCCGCTGGCCAACCGGGCCACGCTGGGCAACATGAGCCCCGAATTCGGCTCCACCGCAGCGATCTTCCCGATCGACTCGGTGACCATCGACTACCTGCGGCTGACCGGGCGCACCGAAGATCAGCTCGCCCTCGTCGAGGCCTACGCCAAAGCGCAGGGCATGTGGCATGACCCCGACAAGGAGCCCGTCTTCTCCGAGTACATGGAGCTGGACCTGTCGACGGTGGTGCCCTCGATCTCGGGACCGAAGCGTCCGCAGGACCGCATCGAGTTGTCCGACGCGAAGAACGCCTTCCGCAAGGACATCCACAACTACGTCGAGGAAAACCACCCGCGGCCCGAGACCAAACTCGACGAGGCCGTCGGCGAGTCCTTCCCCGCGAGTGACTCGGTGTCGCTGTCCTTCGCCGACGATGGCGAGTCCGACGTCCGTCCCTCGGCGGCCAACGGTTCCGAGGGCAGGCCGTCCAAGCCCGTCACGGTGAAATCCGACGAGCAGGGCGAATTCGTGCTCGACCACGGCGCGGTCGTCGTCGCGGCGATCACGTCGTGCACCAACACCTCCAATCCGTCGGTGATGCTCGGCGCGGCCCTGCTGGCGCGCAACGCCGTCGAGAAGGGCCTGTCCAGCAAGCCATGGGTGAAGACGTCGATGGCGCCGGGGTCGCAGGTCGTCAGCGACTACTACGACAAGGCGGGCGTGTGGCCGTACCTGGAGAAGCTCGGCTTCTTCCTCGTCGGCTACGGCTGCACCACGTGCATCGGCAACACCGGACCGCTTCCGGAGGCAATCTCCAAGGCCATCAACGAGAATGACCTCTCGGTCACCGCGGTGCTCTCGGGCAACCGGAACTTCGAGGGCCGCATCTCCCCCGACGTCAAGATGAACTACCTGGCCTCGCCGCCATTGGTGATCGCCTACGCGCTCGCCGGCACCATGGACTTCGACTTCGAGACCGATCCGCTCGGGCAGGACAACGACGGCAACGACGTCTTCCTCAAGGACATCTGGCCGTCGTCGAAGGAGATCTCCGACGTCATCGCGTCGTCGATCAACCAGAAGATGTTCACCGACAGCTACGCCGACGTGTTCAAGGGCGACGAGCGCTGGCGGAACCTGCCGACACCCGAGGGCAAGACCTTCGACTGGGACGCGGATTCCACCTACGTGCGCAAGCCTCCGTACTTCGACGGGATGCCCGCCGAGCCCGAGCCGGTGACAGACATCTCTGGCGCGAGAGTGCTTGCTCTGCTTGGTGATTCGGTGACCACCGACCACATCTCGCCGGCAGGCAACATCAAGGCGGGCACTCCCGCCGCGCAGTACCTCGACGAGCACGGCGTGGACAAGAAGGACTACAACTCCTACGGTTCG
>CAWCMF010000032.1:0-143043 GCA_963796545.1 uncultured Actinomycetota bacterium
ACCCGGTTTTCAGGCAACCCCGCCAGCCTACAATTCCTTGGCAGGGTAGTCAAGCCTCGTCCTCTAGATCCGATCAAACTTCGACCGGATCGGGCCGCTTGCTTCTGTCGAAATACTACGCGCTGTCGGCCTAAGCCCCAAATGACCAGTACAGGGGTGGTCCCGCCGCGCGGACGCTACTGGACGCGCTCGATCTCCGCACCCAAAGCGACGAGATTCTCCACGAACTTCGGGTACCCGCGGTCGATGTGAAAGACGTCGTGCACCTCGGTGTCACCATCGGCGACGAGTCCGGCCAACACCAGTCCCGCGCCGGCACGGATGTCCGACGACCACACCGGTGCACTCGACAACTGCGCGATGCCTCGGATGACCGCGTGGTGACCATCGGTTCGCGCATCAGCGCCGAGCCGGATCATCTCCTCGACGAACCGGAAGCGAGCCTCGAAGACGTTCTCGGTGATCATCGAAGTGCCGTCGGCGATCGATGCCAGCCCGATCGCCATCGGTTGAAGATCTGTCGGAAATCCGGGGAACGGCAACGTCGCGACATTGACCGCCTTCGGCCGTTCGTACTGCACCACCCGGAACCCGTCGTCGGTCCTGCGTCACGGTCGCCCCGGCGTCATGCAGTTTGTGGAGCACCAATTGCAGATGTGCCGGGTCGACCCCCGTGACCGAGATATCGCCGCGCGTCATCGCCGCCGCTATCCCCCACGTCGCTGCGACGATCCGATCGCCGATCACCCGGTGTTCCGTCGGGTACAGGCGATCGACACCGGTGATCGTCAAGGTGGGCGATCCCGCGCCGGCAGACCTGTGCGCCCATCTGGTTGAGCATCGTGCAGAGGTCGACGACGTCCGGTTCCCGCGCGGCGTTGTAGATGGTGGTGACTCCGTCGGCCAGCACCGCTGCCATCAGGATGTTCTCCGTCGCCCCGACTGACGGGAACTCCAACTGAATCTCCGCGCCGTGCAGGTGATCGGCTTCGGCAACCACGCAGCCGTGCTCGATGTTGCACCTGCGCACCCAGTTGGCGCAGACCAGCCTGATGCATGTCGAGAGGGCGGGATCCGATGGCGTCGCCGCCGGGAAGTGCGACTTTGGCTTTCTTGCACCTGCCGACCAGCGGCCCGAGGACACACACCGACGCACGGAACTGCCGCACCGCGGCGAAGTCCGCGTCGTATTTGGGCTCGTCGGGCGAGGTGATGCGCACGATGTCGGTGTCGAGTTCCACGGTGGCGCCGAGTCCGCGCAGCACCTCGGCCATCAGTGGTACATCGAGGATGTCCGGGCAGTTGGTGATCGTGCTGGTGCCTTCCGCGAGCAGTGCCGCGGCCATCAGTTTCAGCACGCTGTTCTTGGCGCCCCCAACAGCAACTTCGCCCGATAACCGGCTACCGCCGGTCACCACGAATCGCTCGCTCACGCCGGTCAGTGTAAACAGCCCGGTGGGCCATGTCAGGCTGCCGAGCCGAGGGTGCGACACTTCCCGGTACCGTTTGCACCATGGCAGTACACCTGACCCGCATCTATACGCGGACCGGCGACGATGGCACCACCGGCCTCAGCGATTTCAGCAGGGTTTCGAAGAACGATGCGCGGCTGGCGGCCTACGCCGACTGTGACGAAGCCAACGCGGCAATCGGCGTCGCGGTTGCCCTCGGTGACCCCGACGAGCGAATTCTGGGAGTTCTGCGGCAGATCCAGAACGATCTGTTCGACGCGGGCGCCGACCTGTCGACACCTGTTGTCGAGGACCCTGAGTACCCCCCACTGCGGATCCGCAGGCCTACATCGACCGACTGGAGAAGTGGTGCGACGAATTCAACGAACCTCTGCCCGCACTGAACTCGTTCATCCTGCCCGGGGGCACTCCTCTGTCGGCGCTGTTGCACGTCGCCCGCACGGTGGCGCGGCGCGCGGAACGCTCCGCCTGGCAGGCGGTGGACGCCCACGGGGATTCGATCAGTGTGCTTCCGGCGAAATACCTCAACAGGCTCTCGGACCTGCTGTTCATTCTGTCGCGGGTAGCGAATCCGGACGGCGACGTGCTCTGGCAGCCGGGAGCGCAGGGTCAGTAGGACCCCGAGTCCGGAGGACTCAGTAAGACCGACGCCGCGCCCGAGGAGACGGCCGCGACTCCAGCCAGGAGGTGAACGCGGTCAGCGCGCCTCGATCGAGCGCGATTTCGTAGCCGCGGCCGCGTTCGGGCCCAGCGTCCCTGCAGCTCGAGCACGACGATCTCGTCGGTCATGATGTCGAACTCGTCGCCCCGCGGCGGGCGCCGCGACACGACATCCAAGGCCTCGTCGGCCCAAGGTCCGGTCGGGCCACCAGCGCAGGCTCGACAGACCGATAGAAGCCGGCCTCGCCGCCGCGGTACCGCATCACCCCGTGGCGCCAGCCATGACCGCCGACCGCCGGGAAATCGCGCAGGATCGCGGCCGTGCCGCCGACCTGTCTGAGCTTCCACAACCGGTAGGTCAGGGCGACGACGGCGAGCAGGAGCACGCCGACCAGCGCGACCATGAACAGCATGGACGCGCTCATCGGCAGTCAGTCGAGTCTGGCCGAGGGCGCGCAAGCGCGCCCGACCCCATGCCGCGGTCCGCTCGTCCTCTGACTCCGAGTCCTGCTTGGCAGCGTCGGCGTTGATCTCGGACTCGAACTCGGCGTTCTCCACGAGGATTCGTACCGCCTCCTCGGTGACGGAGAGAAAGCCTCCGTCGACCGCGATGCGCAGGTCGTCCTCGCCCTCCCGCTCGACCCGCACCATCGCGTCGTCGACGAGCTGGGCTACCAGCGGAATGTGCCGCGGCAAGATGCCGATCTCACCGGCGGTGGTGCGGGTGAAGACAAAGGTGGCCTCACCCGACCAGAGCTCGCGCTCGACGGCGACGATCTCGACGTTCAATTCCGCCATGTCACACCACCTATCGCGGTCGAGGTCGGTCATCACAGCTTGGCGCCGAGGCTTTCGGCCTTCTTCGCCAGGTCGTCCAGACCACCGATCAGGAAGAATGCCTGCTCGGGCAGGTGGTCGAAGTCGCCCTTGGTGAGCTTGTCGAATGCCTCGACGGTCTCCTTGAGCGGCACGGTCGGATCCCGGCTGGCCGGTGAACTGCTCGGCAGCCATCATGTTCTGGCTCAGGAAGCGCTCGATGCGGCGGGCCCGGTACACCAGCTGCTTGTCCTCTTCGGACAGCTCGTCGACACCGAGGATGGCGATGATGTCCTGAAGGTCCTTGTAGCGCTGCAGGATTCGGATGACTTCCTGCGCAACGCGGTAGTGCTCGTCGCCGACCACGGCTGGGTCGAGGATCGTCGAGGACGACGCCAGCGGGTCCACCGCCGGGAAGATGCCCTTGGAGAACACCGCGCGGGACAGCTCGGTGGTGGCGTCCAGGTGGGCGAACGTCGTCGCAGGAGCAGGGTCGGTGTAGTCGTCGGCCGGGACGTACACGGCCTGCATCGAGGTGATCGAGTGACCGCGCGTCGAGGTGATGCGCTCCTGGAGCTCACCCATCTCGTCGGCCAGGGTCGGCTGGTAACCCACCGCCGACGGCATACGGCCGAGCAGCGTGGAGACCTCGGAGCCGGCCTGGGTGAACCGGAAGATGTTGTCGATGAACAGGAGCACGTCCTGTTCCTTCTCGTCGCGGAAGTACTCCGCCATCGTCAGAGCCGACAGTGCGACGCGCATACGGGTGCCGGGCGGCTCGTCCATCTGACCGAACACCAACGCGGTGTCCTTGAGGACGTCGGCGTCGGCGAGCTCGACCCAGAGGTCGTTGCCCTCACGGGTGCGCTCCCCCACACCGGCGAACACCGAGGTGCCGCCGAAGTTGCGGGCGATACGGTTGATCATCTCCTGGATCAGCACCGTCTTACCCACGCCTGCACCGCCGAACAGGGCGATCTTGCCGCCGCGCACGTACGGGGTCAGCAGGTCGACGACCTTGAGGCCGGTCTCCAGCATCTCGGTGCGGGGCTCGAGCTCGGCGAATGGCGGCGGCTTGCGGTGGATCGACCAGTGGTCGAAGTCCTCGCCGTAACCGGGCTCGTCCAGGCAGGCGCCCAGCGCGTTGAACACGTGGCCCTTGACGCCGTCGCCGACGGGCACCGAGATCGACCTGCCGGAGTCGGTCACCTCGACACCGCGCACCAGACCGTCGGTCGGCTGCATCGAGATGGTGCGGACCAGGCTGTCGCCGAGGTGCTGGGCGACCTCGAGGGTCAGCGTCTTGGCCAGATCCCCGTAGGTGATCTCGGCGTTCAGTGCGTTGAACAGCTCGGGTACCGAACCCCGCGGGAACTCGACGTCCACAACCGGGCCGGTGATGCGCACGACGCGACCGGCTGACCGCTCTGCTGGTCTGTCTTCTGCGGTAGCAGTCATTCTCTCTTCGCTTCCTACGGGGCTTACTTGGCGTCGGCGAGCGCGTTGGCGCCGCCGACGATCTCGCTGATTTCCTGGGTGATCTGGGCCTGACGTTCGCGGTTGGCCATCAGGGTCAGATCCTTGATGAGGTCGTCGGCGTTGTCCGAGGCCGACTTCATGGCGCGGCGACGCGATGCCGACTCCGAGGCCGCCGCCTCCAGCAACGCGGCGTACACGCGGGTCGCGACGTAGCGCGGCAGCAGCGCGTCGAACAACGTCTCGGGGTCGGGTTCGAACGAGAACAGCGTCTGCGGTCCGTCATCGCTGGGCTCGTCCTCGACGTACTCGACGACCATCGGCGCGATGCGGCGTGCCACCGCGGTCTGCGACAGCATCGACTTGAACTCGGTGAAGACGATGTGCAGTTCGTCGACGCCGAGGATGCCGTCCGTCGCCGGCGTCGTCGCCCTCATCGTCGGCACCGGACATGAACGCCGTCACCAGGGTGTCGGCGATCTCGCGGGCGTGATCGTAGGTGGGCCGCTCGGAGAAGCCCGTCCACGACTCGGTCACCTCACGCTGACGGAAGCTGTAGTAGCCCAACGCCTTTCGGCCGACGGTGTAGACCACCGGCTTCTTGCCCTCTTCGCGCAACAGCGCGAAGAGCTCCTCGGACTGGCGCAGCACGTTGGCGTTGTAGGCGCCGCACAGCCCGCGGTCGGAGGACACCACGAGAACGCCTGCCCGCTTGGGGTTCTCCCGCTGCACCAGCAACGGGTGATCCAGCGCGCTGGCACTCGCAAGCTCGGTGAGCATGCTGGTGATCTCGGTCGAGTAGGGCCGAGCCGCCTGGACTCGGGCCTGCGCCTTGGCGATTCGCGACGTCGCGATCAGTTCCTGGGCCTTGGTGATCTTCTTGATCGACCCGGCGGAACGGATGCGCCCGCGAAGTTCGCGCAGTGTTGCAGCCATCTAGCTCTCCAGACCCTTCAGTGCCTTTTCGTCTCTACTTCTTGCGGGCTTGCGGACCTTGACGGATTCCTTCTCGACGTCCTCTTCGTCCATCGCCTCGGTCTCCGCCTCGTTCACGACGACCGAACTGCCGTCGGTGGCCGAGAAGCCCTTCTTGAACTCGTTGATGACGTCGGTCAGCTTCTCCTCGGTCTCCTCGGAGAGCTTCTTGGTCTCCCGGATCTCCTTGAGGATGTCGTCGTGCGAGGCCTTGACGTGCTCGAGCACCTCCGGCTCGAAGCGCGAAACATCCTCGACGGGAACGGAATCCAGGTGGCCCTTGGTGCCGAGGAAGATCGCGACGACCTGATCCTCGACCGAGTACGGCGTGTACTGCGGCTGCTTGAGCAGCTCGACCAGGCGAGCACCACGCTCCAGCTGCGCCTTCGAGGCCGCATCCAGATCCGAGGCGAAGGCGGCGAAGGCCTCCAGTTCGCGGTACTGCGACAGCTCCAGACGCAGCGAGCCCGCGACCTCTTTCATCGCCTTGATCTGCGCGGCGCCACCGACGCGGGACACCGACACACCGACGTTGATGGCCGGTCGCACGCCCTGGTTGAACAGGTCGGACTCCAGGAAGCACTGGCCGTCGGTGATCGAGATGACGTTGGTCGGGATGAACGCCGAGATGTCGTTGGCCTTGGTCTCGATGATCGGCAGCCCGGTCATCGATCCACCGCCCAGCTCGTCGGACAGCTTCGCGCAACGCTCCAGGAGCCGCGAATGCAGGTAGAACACGTCGCCGGGGAAGGCCTCGCGACCCGGCGGGCGACGCAGCAGCAGCGAGATCGCGCGGTAGGCGTCGGCCTGCTTGGAGAGGTCGTCGAACACGATCAGAACGTGCTTGCCGTCGTACATCCAGTGCTGGCCGATGGCCGAACCGGTGTAGGGCGCAAGCCATTTGAAGCCGGCCGCGTCGGAAGCGGGTGCCGCGACGATGGTGGTGTACTCCATCGCGCCGCCGTCTTCGAGCGCGCTGCTTGACCGCAGGCGATCGTGGTGCCCTTCTGGCCGATCGCGACGTAGACGCAGCGCACCTGCTGCTTGGGATCGCCGGTCTCCCATGCCTCGCGCTGGTTGAGGATGGTGTCGACGCAGACCGCGGTCTTGCCGGTCTTGCGGTCGCCGATGATCAGCTGGCGCTGGCCGCGTCCGATCGGGGTCTGGCTGTCGATGGCCTTGATGCCGGTCTGCAGCGGCTCGCTGACGCCCTGGCGCTGAACCACCGACGGCGCCTGCAGCTCCAGCACGCGACGGGTGTCGGACTCGATGTCGCCCTGGCCGTCGATCGGCTGGCCGAGCGGGTTGATGACGCGTCCGAGGAACGCGTCGCCGACCGGCACCGAAAGGACCTCGCCGGTGCGCTTGACCTGCTGGCCCTCTTCGATCTTCTCGAAGTCGCCGAGGATCACGACGCCGATGCTGTGCTCGTCGAGGTTCAGCGCGACACCGAGCACGCCGCCGGGGAACTCGAGGAGTTCCTGCGTCATCACCGAGGGCAGGCCCTCGACGTGGGCGATGCCGTCACCGGCGTCGATGACGGTGCCGATCTCTTCGCGCTCGGTGTCGGCGGAGAACGAAGATACGTAGTCCTCGACGGCGCCTTCGATGTCAGAAGCGGAGATTGTCAACTCTGCCATGGTTCTTCGTCTTCCTACCTGTAGTCGCTGGGTGTTAAGTCTTGTCGGTGCTGTTCTCGCGAGCGCTCATCAATGCTGTCGTTTCTTCGCGCGAGCGCTCATCAGTCCGGCAGCTGCGTCTGGGCGGCTGCCAGGCGAGAGGCGATGGAACCGTCGATGACCTCGTCGCCGACGGCGATCGAGAGCCCACCGAGCAATTCCGGATCGACGTGCAGCTGCACGGCCACCGGATGGCCGTAGATGCGCGTGAGCACCTCGGTCAGGCGGGTGCGCTGCGCGTCGGACAGCTCCGCGGCTGCCGTCACGTGGGCGACGATCTCGCCCCGGCGCGCGACCGCGAGCTCCGCGAGATCGATGACGGCCTCGTCGGCCCGCTCGCCGCGCAGAAGTCCATGGTCTGCGCGCAACAGCTCCGCTGCGGTGCCGTTGACGCCGGCAGAGTCGATGACCTTGTCCAGCAGCGCGATACGGCCCTCGGCCGGTGCCGTGTAGTCGCTGAGCAGAGCCGAGAGGCGCGGCTGGGCGTCGAGGAGGCGACCGAACCGGAAGAGCTGCTCTTCGACTTCGTCGACCTCGTCGGCGACCTCGGCCCGCTTCAGCAGCGCCAGCCGCGCGATGATGCTCGATAGCGTCGACCAGATTGGCCTCCTCGGACCAGCGCTGCGAAACAGCGGTCCGCACGAGGTCCAGGGTGTGGTCGTCGACCTTGCCGGACAGCAGCCTCTCGACCAGCCTGACCTTGGGCGCCGGATCGTCGCGAGGGACGGGCGAGGTGCCTGGTCAGCGCCGGCTCGAGACAGCAGCAGGCGTGCCACCGCCGCCAGCTCGTCGGCCAGCGTGGTCAGGCCGGGCTCCCGCAGACGGCCTGCCACCGTGTCGAACTCGCCGACGACTGTGGCGAGCGACTCGCGGCTGGCGGCGCGCAGCCGGGCCGTGGCGCCGGTCTCGATCGTCGCCTCCGACGACGTCATCTGATCCAGCTCGTCCAGGAAGCGGTCGACGGTGGCCGCCTGGGCCGCCGGGTCGGCGACGTGGGCGCGGACCAGTTCGTCGGCCTTGCGGACGGACTGCCTCACCCAGGCCTGCGCGAAGCTGCCGGATCACCTTCTGCCGCAGCAGCTGAACCTGTTGCACGCCTTGGGATTTGATCCGCTCGGCTTCGGCACCCGCCTGCTCCTGCAGTTGGCTGTCGATCCGCTCGGAGTCCTGCTTGGCCTCCTCGGTGACCTTGGCTCGACTGCCGCCTTGGCATCCTCAAGAGCCTTGGCGTGCATCGCGTCGGCATCGGCGAGCTTCTTCGCCGCCTCCGCACTCTCGGCGAGTGCGACGCGGATGGCCTCCTGCTGCTTCTGCATCAGGCCCTTGACCAGCGGCACGACCCACTTCATGAGGATCGCGACGATGACCGCGAACCCGATCAGCTGGCCGATGAATGTCGACATTTACTGGCTCCCGCCTGATTTCACGTCAACGCCGAGGATCCGGCTGGCCAAGAGTGGCAGACAAGGCCGTCGACCGACGACTGCAGTTCCGTCTGCGTGTGCCGCCCGCTGGTCGGACAGCCGTCGCTCGGCGCTGACGCACGGTCTCGGCGACCTCGCCGCTCGCCTCGGCACGCTTCTCGTCGACGACCTGCCTGCCGGCTGTCCGGGCCTCGTCGCGAATGGACGATGCCTCAGAGCGCGCACCGGCCATGGTCTCGTCGTAGTCGGCCTGGGCGGCGGCGACCTGCTCGGCCGACTTGCGGTTGTCCGCAACCGTCTTGGCCAGCATCGCCTCCCGCGCAGCAAGCACCTTGCTGACCGGGGGCACAACCCATTTCGCAGATCACGCCGAGCGTGATCAGGAAGATGAGCAGTACCGCGAAGAAGGTGCCGTTGGGGACCAGGAAGTTGCTCTGGCCCCCGCCTTCTTCCGCGGCGAGGAGGGATACGGTCACTTCACCCATGCCGATGGACTACGACGCGCCCGGCGTGGCGAAGACGAACAGCGCCATGAAGGCCAGGTTGATGAAGTATGCGGCCTCGACCAGACCGACAGTGATGAAGAACGGCGTGAACAGGCGGCCCTGTGCCTCGGGCTGCCGGGCGATGCCGGCGATCAGAGCATTACCCGCAATACCGTCACCGATGCCGGCACCGATGGCGCCGCCACCCATGATCAATCCGCCGCCGATCAGAGCGCCGGCCGTGATGAGGGCCTGTGGATCCATTCCTTTATTCCTCCTTGATAACTGGCGGCAGCGCCGCCAGATTTCGTGGTCGTACGGGTCGTAGTCGTCGTGCAGGTCTAGTGGTGGTCTTCTTCCAGTTCCATCGATTGGCTGAAGTACAGGATTGTCAGCAGCGCGAAGATGAACGCCTGGATCAGGCCGACGAAGAGATCGAAGGTCTTCCAGATGGCGTTGGGCGCCCACTGGACGTACCAGGGGAACATCGCGATGAGCGCCACCAAGATGCCACCGGCGAAGATGTTGCCGAAAAGTCGGAGTGCCAGCGAGATCGGCTTCGCGAGCTCCTCGACGATGTTGATCGGCGCCAGGAACGCGACGTGGCCCTTGACGACCTTGATCGGGTGCCCGATGAAGCCGCGGCGCCAGATGCCTGCCGCGTGGTAGCAGATGAACACGAACAGCGCGAGCGCGAGAACGAAGTTGATGTCCGAGGCCGGCGGCTTGTACAGCTCGGCCGCTGCGCCGTCGGAACCGCCGTACTGCAGCGGAAGAACCGCCAGCCAGTTGGAGATCAGGATGAAGGCGAAGAGCGCGATCGCGAGCGGCAACACGAACGGGGCGACCTTCATGCCGATCGAGCCTTCGATCTGCTGGCGCATCTGGATGGTCAGCGCCTCCCAGAACAGCTGCACACCGCCCGGCACGCCCGTCGCGGTGACCTTGGCCTTGAGGAAGAACGCCAGCCCGATGACGATCACCGCGGTGATCGCGGTGGCGAGGATGGTGTCGCCGTTGAACGTCATACCGAACAGCTCGAACACCAGCGTGTGGTGTCCGACGTGGATGGCGGCGCCACCTTCCTCAGCGGCGAGGATGGATTCGGTCATCGTCCCTGTCTTTTCCCGTTCCCTTGGTCCAGCCCGTTCATGGAGGTCAGATCAATCCTTCGAATCCGTGTCGAGCACGTTGAGTCCCTCGCTGCGGATCTTCTTCATCACGGGCAGGCTTGTGCTCAGCACCAGCAGCGCCTGGAAGATCGCGAGTCCGAAGAGCACCGCGATGCCGCCACGCTCCCGGAAGACGAACGCGATGGTGAGTGCGACCGCGGTGATGACCAGCAGTCGCGTCGCCGAGTTCACCGCCATCTTCTTCTTCAGCGGGTGGTCTTCGGCGGTGATGGCCTCGACCGCGCGGCGTACCAGGAGGGCGTTGATCAAGCCCAGTCCGAGGCCGACGCCGAAGAAGGCGCCGAAGAAGATGTTGCCTGTGAATCCCGATGCCAAGAGCGCCAGAGCAGTCAGAGCAACGCACACGATGAGCAGACGAACAGGCCTGAAAGCCACGGACGGGAACACCAACGGCGCGTCTTGCGCTGGCGTCGTCACTGCGTCACCTCAATCCCGCGGTCGTCTTTGAACTTAGGAGGGCCATCAAAGGAAGTTGCCCCGATGATTCTGTGCGTGGCGTCCGTAGCGTATCGGAGGCCGATGAGCGCGCTGGAATCACCCAAGGGGCAGCTCCCTGTTCCGGTCAAAATGTCGGTCGTTTGTCCGTTCCGATCGGCACACAGATTGATCGCACCGAACGGCCCGGGGGCCGGCAACCCGCGAGGTCTTTTCGGGTTCTCATCGAACCCTAACACATGGTGAAGGCCATAAAAGAGGGCCTACTACTTTTCGTCGTATACCTCGGCCGCGGCTCCGTTTCCGCGCCTCAGCAGGGGTATCAGAGTGACCACGACGGCGACCACGATCGCTCCCGCCATGACGACCGCGGTCCGACGCGGGTCGAAGAAAATCGTGCTCGCGGCCCCGAGGGCGGCGATGCCCACCCAGAGGTAGATGAGCAGTACCACCCGTCGATGAGAGTGGCCGATTTCCAGCAGTCGATGATGCAGGTGCATCTTGTCCGGACTGAACGGGCTGAGCCCTTTGCGGGTGCGCCGGATGATGGCGAGAAGCATGTCAAGGGCGGGGACGAACATGACGGCCACCACGAGAAGGAACGGTGACAGCAACGCGAAGACGTCGCGCGCGCCGTACGCGGTCTGCGAGATCGGGCCCGCGGCGGTGGTCGACGCCGCAGCGAGCATCAGGCCGATGAGCATCGACCCGGAATCGCCCATGAAAATCCTGGCTTTGTGGAAGTTGTGCGGGAGGAAGCCCAGGCAGACGCCCGCGAGGACGACCGAGATCACGGCGGGCGGGTAGAACAGCACGTCACCACCGTGGTCGCGCAGCAATCCCACCGAGAACATGCAGATGGCCGAGGCCGTGATGAAGCCGAGGCCGGCGGCCAGGCCGTCGAGCCCGTCGACGAAGTTCATCGCATTGACGATGGCCACCGTCAGCGCCAGGGTCAGCAGGATGGAGGCCACCTGATCCAGCACGATGGTGCCGACTCCGCCGATCGGGATGTAGAGGACGCTCCAGGCCACGCCCATGGTCACGAGCACGCTGGCGGCGGTGATCTGCCCGGCGAATTTGGTCAGCGCGTCCAGCCCCCACCGATCGTCGATCAGTCCGACGAGCATGATCAGCCCGCCCGCGACGACCACCGCGGGCAGACCCGACGAGTAGACGAAGCCCCGCGTGAGCGCGGGCAGCTGCGACGCGAGCAGCACGGCGGCCACCACACCGACGTACATCGCGAGGCCACCCATTCGCGGCGTCGGCTGCACATGCACGTCTCGCTCGCGCGGGAAGGCCACCGCACCCCATCGGGTCGCGAGTACCCGAACCCAGCCGGTGGCCAGGTAGGTGATGATGGCGGCAGTCAGCCCGACCAGTGCGAGCTCACGCAGCGGCACGCCCGCGCCGCGGTCGGAGAGCGCCATCAGGCTCTCCCCCGCTTGCGTGACGGTGATCGTCGCTGAACCCAGGTGCACGAAACTCCAGATCAATCTGCCTGGGCGGTGAGACTCACCGCGTCCACGCCCAGCACTGCGGCGATCGCGTCGAGCGTGACCGGACCCTGCCGCAGCACCCGGGGATGCGCACCGGTGAGGTCGACGATCGTCGACGCCGCCTGCTGTTGGGCCTGGCCACCGTCGAGATACACCTCCACCAGGTCGCCGAGCTGATCGCGGGCCTGCGAAGCGGTGACCGCCGCGGGCCGTCCTGAGATGTTGGCGCTCGAGACGGCCATCGGGCCGACCTCCCGCAGCAGCTCGATCGCCACCGGGTGCAACGGCATCCGCAGCATGACGGTTCCGTTGGCATCTCCGAGGTCCCACTGCAGGGACGGCGCCTGACGCACGACCAGGCTCAGCGCGCCCGGCCAGAATGCGCGGATCAGTTCCTTCGCGCTGTTGGGCACCGAGTAGACCAGTCCCTGGATCGTGTGCCACGAGCCGACCAGTACCGGCACCGGCATGTCCCGTCCGCGCCCCTTGGCGGCCAGCAGCGCAGCCACCGCCTCACCGTCGAAGGCGTCGGCGCCGACCCCGTACACGGTGTCGGTGGGCATGACGACGAGACGACCACCCTTGAGGGCACTGATCGCCGACGCGATACCGGATTCGCGCTGCACCGGATCGGCACAGTCGAACATTTCGGTCATGGGCGCCAGCCTCTCACCCGGCCCGCACCGCGGTCACGAATCGGGGCCGGCGCGCGAGGTCGTGTCGCGCCGTCACCTCGGTGAATCCGCCCGCCCGGGTGAACGTGTCGACGGTGTGTTGCGACGTGCTGTCGTCATGCTCGACGGCGCAGCGTCCGCCCGGCACAAGAAGCCGTGCGGCGATGGCGACGATGGGCTCGATCACGGCCATGCCATCCGGTCCGCCGAACAGCGCATGTGACGGATCATGCAGGGCCACTTCAGGTTCCAGGTGTGCGCCGTCGGGTATGTAGGGCGGGTTGGCGACGAGGAGATCGACGGCGCCGTCGAGCGCGGCGAGCACGCCGGTGTCGGTGACATCAGCACGTACCAGTTCCACGGAGCTTCCCGCCACATTGCGGCGCGCGTAGGCCAGCGCCTCGTCGGAGTCGTCGACGGCGATCACGCGCGCCCCCTGGAAGCCTCGCGCCAGCGCCAGCGCCAGCGCGCCCGATCCGGTGCACAGGTCGACAATCGTCGGCGTACCCGAAAGCCGCTGCACCAGAGCCCATTCCAGCAGAGACTCGGTCTCCGGCCGTGGCACGAAGACCCCGGGGCCGACGTGAACGGTGACGGAACCGAACGCCGCGGTTCCGATCAGGTGCTGCAGCGGGGTGCGCTCGGCACGCTGGGCGGTCAACTCCCGCAGGCGTGCGATGAACGTCGCGTCGGGCTCGACGAACGCGATGCGGCCGCGCTCGGTCCCCGCCGCGTGGGCGGCCAGAAGTTCGGCGTCGACACGAGGCGATCCGACTCCGGCCGCAGCCAGCGCGTCAGCGGCATCGTCGATCACCCGACGCATCGTCGCGGGCCGCTTGGCGACGTTCACGAGTTCTGCAGCCGGGCTTGCTTGTCCGCCTCGGCGAGGGCATCGAACAGCGGATCCAGGTCACCGTCGAGAACCTGGTCGAGGTTGTGTGACTTGTAGTTGATGCGGTGATCGGCGATCCGGTTCTCCGGATAGTTGTAGGTGCGAATGCGCTCGCTGCGGTCGACGGTGCGAATCTGACTCGCCCGGTCGGCCGACGCGTCGGCGTTCGCCTGCTCCTCGGCGAGCAACTGCAGCCGCGCCGCCAGCACCAGCATGGCGCGGGCCTTGTTCTGCAGCTGACTGCGTTCGTTCTGGCACGTGACGACGATGCCGGTGGGCAGGTGCGTGATGCGGACGGCGGAGTCGGTGGTGTTGACTCCCTGGCCGCCCTTCCCTGAACTGCGGTAGACATCGATGCGCAGATCCGACTCGTCGATCTGCACCTGCTCGACCTCTTCGGGTTCTGGGTACACGAGAACACCGGCTGCCGACGTGTGCACGCGGCCTTGCGACTCGGTGACGGGCACCCGCTGCACCCGGTGGACGCCGCCTTCGAACTTGAGCCGGGACCACACACCGTCGGCGGAGTCGCCCTTGCTGGTGATCGACAGCGTCGCGTCCTTATAGCCACCGAGATCGGAGGTCGTCTCGCCGAGCATCGTGACCGACCATCCGTGGCGTTCGGCGTACCGGATGTACATCCGGGCCAGGTCCGCCGCGAACAGTGCCGACTCCTCGCCGCCCTCACCGGATTTGACCTCCATCACGACGTCGTCGGCGTCGTGCGGGTCGCGCGGTGCGAGCAGGTCTGTCAGTTGAGTGTCGAGCTTCTCGACGGTGGCGGTCAGCTCGTCGACCTCGGTGGCGAAGGAGTCGTCGTCGGCGGCCAGTTCGCGGGCCGCTCCCAGATCACCGCGGGCCGCCTCCAGCTTGCGGTAGGTCGCGACGATCGGCGACACCTGCGCGAAGCGACGTCCCGCTTTCCGCGCCGCAGCTGGGTCGGCGTGGAGTTCGGGATCGGCCAGACGCTGTTCCAGCTCCGCATATTCGGCCAGGATCACCTCGATCGCGGGTGCGGCCTTGGTCATCTCGCCTCCTCGGGGACGCCGTGGTCCAGATCTGAACCCCTAGTCACGAAACGGCGCCCGGCTCTGCGCGCAAAGGGGCAGAGCGGGCGCCGTGCGGAGGGCTACTTGTCGGCAGACGGGGTGCGCTTGCCGTAGCGCTTCTCGAAGCGGGCCACGCGGCCGCCGCTGTCGAGGATCTTCTGCTTGCCGGTGTAGAACGGATGGCACTGCGAGCAGACCTCGACGGTGATGTTGCCGCTCTTCTTGGTGCTCCGGGTGGTGAAGCTTGCGCCGCAACCACACAGCACGGTGGTCTCGACATAGTCAGGGTGAATACCCGATTTCATGGTTTCCTCTTCGATCGTGGGCCCCGGGTCGCCCTCCCCAGCCCCTGCTAGTCGGGTGGGAAGTTGCGGCGTGAACCGGAACCGAGGTGTTCGGCGGTCCACCCGGCCGGAGGCCGGCAGACCGACACGTATTATGCCAGGTCAACCGCCAGTAGCCTAAACGCCCGCATCACGGACGCTATTCCTGACCGGTCACCGACCAGTAGGCCGTGCCGTCGCGCTTCCACAGCGTCCGGCCCGCTGGTTCGGTGCCCATCGCAACGAGCTCGCGCTTGAGCACCTTGTTGGTCGCGGTGCTCGGCAGGTCGTCGGCGATCCAGACGTGTCGAGGCCACGCCTTCGGCGACAGGTCGGGCTGCGCTGCCAGAAACTCGCCGAACTCCTCAGGTGTGAGGGTCGCATCGTCCTGCAGCACGATCGCGGCCATCACCTGGTCGCCGACGTACGCGTCGGGAACCGGGTACACCGCGACCCGGCTGATCGCGGCCAACCGGATCAGAATTCTTTCGATCGGCGCCGACGTCATGTTCTCGCCGTCGACCCGCATCCAGTCGGCGGTGCGGCCGGCGAGGTAGATCCAGCCGTCGGCGTCGCGATACGCGAGGTCACCGGACCAGAACATGCCGTGGCGCATGCGCTCATCGGTGGCACCCTCGTCGTTGTAGTAGCCGGCGAACATCCCGGCCCCCTCGGTATTGACCAGCTCGCCGATCGCATCGTCGCCGTTGACCAGCGCGCCGTGCTCGTCGAACGTCGCGGTCTCACACTCGGTCAGCGTGTCGGCTTTGTAGATGGCTACGCCGGGAAACCCCTTACCGATGGATCCGGGCGGACAGCCGTCCTCACGCGTCACGGTCACCGCGTTCTCGGTCGACCCGAAGCCGTCCCACACTTCGCAGCCGAAGCGCCTGGCGAACTCCGCGATGTCGCGGTCGCTTGCTTCGTTGCCGAACGCCACACGCAGCGGGTTGTCGATGTCATCGGGCCGTTCGGCGCCGGCCAGGATGTAAGCCAACGGCTTCCCCACGTAGTTCATATAGGTGGCGCCGTAGCGGCGGATGTCGTCGATGAACCGCGTCGCGGTGAAGTGGGCGGGCGCCATCGCCGCACCCGAGTTCAGCGCGACGGACCAGCCGGCCAGCACCGCGTTGCTGTGGAACAGCGGCATGGACAAATAGCAGACGTCGTCCTGCGTCAGCTCGTAGCGACCGGCCAGCGCCGCACCTGCCAGCAGCACCATCGCGTGCATCATCTTGACGGCCTTGGGGTCACCGCTGGTGCCGGACGTGAAGATGAGCATGAAGGTGTCGGTTGCGCTGACTTCGCGGTGTGGGGTGAGCCCACCGGCCCGCGCCATCATCTCGTCCCATTCGGAGCTGCCGATCACCAGCAGCCGTACACCAGGCAGATCCGCGTCGTCCAGCAGCCCCCGATGGACCGCGTCGGTGATGACGATCTGGCAGTCGGCCCGGCGGATGTCACGGGCGAGCGCGTCGCCGCGGCGGGTGTTGTTGATGCCGCACACCACATAGCCGCCGAGTCCGGCGGCGGCCATCGCGGTGAGCATGTCCGGGGTGTTGCCCAGCAGCACGCCGACGTGCAGGGGGCGTGTGGGGTCGGCGATGCCGATCAACGCAGCAGCCTGCGTCGCAGCCTCACCGAGGTGCTCACGCCACGTCCAGGTCCGGTCGTCGCACTTCACCGCGATGCCGTCGCTGTCTGCTCGTTCCCGCAGCAACTGCTGCACTGTCTCGGCCAACCCGCCGCCCTCCAAGCCTGTGAACAGATTCCGATAGTTGTCTACCGCATCAGCCGCGCGCAGCGTACCTCAGCCACCACATGCCGTTCATTTGCGAAGATATGTCGATGAGCGTCGGTACTGCTGCCAATTCCCCGGCCAACCCGGATGTCAACCCTCCGGTCCGATCCGTCCGCGACCGCCTGATCGATGCGGCCGAACAGTGTCTGACCGCCAAAGGCATCCGCGCCACCACCGTGTCGGAAGTCGCCGAGGTGGCGGGCGTCAGCCGCGGCTGGCTCTATCGCCACTTCCCCGACAAGGCTGAACTTCTCGGTGCCGCCATCGTCCGGCTCAACGATGCGTTCTGGACCGAGTCCCGCACGCGGCTCGACTCGGTGACCGGGCTCGACCAGCAGATCGCCGCGGGCGTCGAACTGGCGCGTAAGGAGTCCGAGACGCCAGGAGCTCTGGTCCTCAAGCTCCGCCAGGAGGAACCGGAGGCGTTCACCGCGTGCGTGGGCCTCGGCGTTCGCGGGCTCGTCCCCGAGATCGCCCAGTTCTGGGAGTCCTATGTCCAGGCGGCCATCGACCGGGGCGAGATCCATCAGGACACCAACCGAGCCGAAGCCGCCGAATGGATCGCGCGAATCATGATGAGCCTGGCCACCGTGCCCGGCGAGCAGTGCGATGTCGACGACCACGACTCGGTGCTGCGTCACGCGCGCCGCTACATCGTCGCCGCATTGCGCAGCGATCCGGCGTAGCGATCTACGAAGCCTCGGCGACGGCCGCCTGCCGTCCGGTCAGCAGCATCAGCAGGTCAGGCACCGAGGTGGCCAGGGTCGCGAAGGAGTGGCGAAAACACCTGGGCGACCGGCGTTTCGAGGCAATGCGGGCCGACTACACCCAGGTCACTCAGTCGTTGTCGTTGCCGCCGGGGGTGTTCTTCGACACCTGGACCAGGAACTCGTAGTTGTTCTTGGACTTGCGCAGCTGGCTCATCAGCAGGTCGATGGCCTGATGCGGATCCAGGCCGGACAGCACCCGGCGCAGCTTGTGCACCACGGCGAACTCATCGGTGGACAACAGCAGCTCGTCCTTGCGGGTGCCCGACGGGTTGACGTCGACCGCGGGGAAGACACGCCGCTCGGAGATCTTGCGGTCCAACTTGAGCTCGGCGTTGCCGGTGCCCTTGAACTCCTCGAAGATCACCGTGTCACCGGTGGATCCGGTCTCGACCATCGCGGTGGCGATGATCGTCAGCGAGCCACCCTCTTCGATGTTGCGTGCCGCACCGAGGAAGCGCTTCGGCGGGTACAGCGCGGTCGAATCCACACCACCGGACAGGATGCGGCCCGACGCCGGGCGAGGCGTTGTTGTAGGCGCGGCCCAGCCGGGTGATCGAGTCCAGCAGGACGACGACGTCCTTGCCCTGCTCGACCAGGCGCTTGGCCCGTTCGATGGCGAGCTCGGCGGCCTGCGTGTGGTCCGACGGCGGACGGTCGAAGGTCGAGGCGATGACCTCACCCTTGACCGAGCGCTGCATGTCGGTGACCTCTTCGGGACGCTCATCGACCAGCACCACCATCAGATGGCATTCCGGATTGTTGCGGGTGATCGCGTTGGCGATGTCCTGCATGATCGTGGTCTTACCGGCCTTCGGCGGCGACACGATCAGGGCACGCTGCCCCTTGCCGATCGGCATGATCAGGTCGATCACACGGGTGGTCAGCTTGTCGGGAGTCGTCTCCAGGCGCAGCCGCTGATTCGGGTACAGCGGGGTGAGCTTGGTGAATTCGGGCCGCCGCTTGGCTTCCTCGACCGGCTTGCCGTTCACACTGTCCAAACGGACGAGTGGGTTGAACTTCTGCCGCTGGTTGGTGTTGTCGCCCCCGTCCTTCGGGACGCGCACCGCGCCGGTCACCGCGTCACCACGCCGTAGACCGTTCTTGCGCACCATGTTCATCGAGACGTAGACGTCGTTCGGGCCCGCCAGGTATCCGGACGTGCGCACGAACGCGTAGTTGTCGAGCACATCGAGGATGCCGGCCACGGGCTGCACGACATCGTCCTCGCGCAGTTCGGTTTCGCGGTCTCCGCCGCCACCCCCGCTACCGCCACCGTCGCCGCGCTCACGGCGCTTGCGGTCGCGGAATCGGCGGCCTCGCCGGCCCTGGCGTCCATCGCCGTCATCGTCGAGGTTGTTGTCGCCACCCCGGTTGTCACCACCGCGGCCACCGGAGTTGTTGTCGCCATTGCGGCCACCGGAGTTGTTGTCGGCCCCTCGGCCGCGGTTCTGGCCGCCGCCGTCGGACCGGTTGTCCGAATCGGAATCGCCCTTGGCGTCTTGGTTGCGCTGGTTGTCCCGGTTCTGCCTGGTGTCCCGGCCCTGGTCGCGGCCGCCACCCTGATTGTCCTGCTGCGACTTCCTGTCCCGGTCCGGTGTCTCACCGGTCTCGGGCTGTGCGTCGTCGGCCTTGTCCTCGCCCTTGGCGGGCTCGCCCGCGGGACCGCCCTGCTCACGCGAAGCGCCACGGCGCTCACGCCGACGCTGCTGTGGCTGCGCCTCGGCGCTCTGTTCGGCTGCGGCGCCATCGGTAGTGGTTTCGCTCTTGTCGCTCTTGTCCGCGGGGGCTGCCGGGGCGGTCTTGGCCTCGGATGTGCCGGTGAATTCGCCGCGACGCTCGCGGATGGCCGCGATCAACTCGCTCTTACGCAGCCCGGAAGCGCCTTCGACGCCGATCTCCTTGGCCAGAGCGCGCAGCTCGGGAAGGACGAGACCGGTCAGAGAGCCACGACGCGCGGCGGATGGCGGAGCATCGTCCGCGGCGGGCGCCGAGACGGGCGCTCCTGCTTCCGCGGAAGTAGAGATGTTGGCAGTCACGGTGTTCGGCAGCTCACTGCTTTCATTGCTGCCATCGGCCGTGATGAGGTCCGTATCAGTCACGGATTTCCTTTCTTCCCTCGCTGATCCAGTCACGCGGGGGTTCGGTGCGTTCAGCCAATCCGCTGAACGACAAGGTCACACCATTGCCACTGCAACGATGATCGCCGGGCTTCGCCGGGATACGGCGAACCGTCAGTCCACAAGTTTGAACACCTGAAAGAAGAGTCGTCCTAGTGTCGGCGCAGGTAAAGAAGCTGCGATTGCTGGACGACAGCGAGAATAACCCGCATCCGAGTTGGAAGCAAGAAACCCGACGATTCGCATGTTGCGGGTGTTACTGCCGCTCGTTCATCATCCGGCGGTGCGAACCGCAACGCCCGACGACCATGTTACTCCGTCGCCAACCGACATCCGGCCTACCGCGAACCCGTTGCGAGTGCCGTACTCAACGGCTTCGGCAGGTATTTCAGCCTCGGTGCTCAGTGCCAGCACTGCAGGTCCAGCGCCTGACAGCACTGCCGCAACTCCACAACGGCGCAGCACCGCGAGGTATTCCGCAGAGGCCGGCATCGCAGGTGCCCGCTGCGGTTGGTGGAGCACGTCCTCGGTCGCGACCATCAGCAGATCCGGGCGCTCGGTGAGCGCGACGACGAGCAGCGCGGCGCGGCTCAGATTGAAGCGGGCGTCAGCGTGGCTGACCTGCTCGGGAAGCAGCACCCGGGTTTCCGCGGTCGACGACCGCACCTGCGGAATTGCCGTGAAGACGTTGATGTCGTGATGCAGCCGGAGCGGCGCGGCGGCATACCGAGGCTGTCCGCCGCTGGTTTCGGTCCAGGACACCACTGCCCCGCCGAGCACCGCGGCAGCCGCGTTGTCCGGATGGCCTTCGAATTCCGAGGACACCTGCACCAGGCGCTCTGTCGACATGGTCGTCGATTCAACTTGTGCAGCAAGACCGTTGGCAGCGGCTAGACCGCCAACTACCGCGGCAGCCGACGACCCCAGCCCCCTGGAGTGGGGAATGTTGTTGCGGCACCGCACGATCAAGCCAGAAGCGGTCAGTGCGGTTTCGCGTAGCCCACGCTCGATGGCGCGTACCACCAAGTGGGATGCGTCCAGCGGGACCTGGCCGTCTCCCTCCCCTTCGACCTCGACGACGAGCCCGGATTTCGTTGTCTCGACGGCGATCTCGTCATAGATGCTGATCGCCACACCCATACTGTCGAAGCCAGGGCCGATGTTGGCGCTGGAGGCCGCGACGACGGCGGTGGCGGTCAGGCCGGGCGGGAGTATGCGGGTCACTGGCTACCGTCTCTAGACCAGGCCGAGCTTGGCGACCACAGCCACCGGATCGACGGGGACGGGGATGACCGCAGGCATTCCCCTGAGCGCGGTGTCGGGATCCTTCAGACCGTTGCCGGTGACGGTGCACACGACCGTGGACCCCTTGGCGACCCAACCGTCTTCGATGGATTTCAACAGCCCGGCGATACTGGCAGCCGAAGCCGGCTCGACGAAGACGCCTTCGGCGCGCGCGACGAGGTGGTAGGCGGCCAGGATCTCCTCATCGGTGGCCGCCAGGAAGCGGCCGTCCGACTGCTGCTGCGCTTCCACCGCGGAGCTCCACGACGCTGGTGAGCCGATCCGGATCGCGGTGGCGATGGTCTCGGGATCGCTCACCGGTTGACCGAGTACCAGTGGCGCAGCGCCCGCGGCCTGCGTACCGAGCATGCGCGGCAACCGGGTTGTCAGGCCGTCACCGTGGTACTCGGTGTAGCCCTTCCAGTAGGCCGTGATGTTGCCCGCGTTGCCGACGGGCAGCGCGTGGATGTCGGGTGCGTCGCCGAGTGCGTCGACGATCTCGAACGCGGCCGTCTTCTGCCCTTCGATCCGGAAGGGGTTGACCGAGTTGACAAGTGACACGGTCGGAAAGTCGGACGTGAGTCTTGCGGGCGAGCTCGAGGCAGTCGTCGAAGTTGCCGTCGATCTGGATGATCTTGGCGCCGTGCATGACGGCCTGCGCCAGCTTGCCCATCGCGATCTTGCCCTGCGGCACCAACACCGCGCAGGTGATCCCGGCCCGAGCGGCGTAGGCAGCCGCGGACGCCGACGTGTTGCCCGTGGAGGCGCACAGGACCGCCTCCTGACCGCGGGCCACCGCCTCGGTCACGGCCATCGTCATGCCACGATCCTTGAACGAACCGGTCGGGTTGAGCCCCTCGACCTTCAGATGCACGGTGCAGCCGGTGTATTCGGAGAGGCGGGGCGCCGGCAGCAGCGGAGTACCCCCCTCGCGCAGGGTGATCGGGGTCCAGCCGGCCTCGACCGGCAAGCGGTCTCGGTACGCCTCGATCAGGCCGGGCCAGGGCTGGTGCACGGCACGGGTGGCACTCACGCTGTGGTTCCTTCCATCCGAAGGACGCTGTTGATGCTTCGGACAACTTCCAAGTCGGCAAGCGCGGCAACGGTTTCCGACAATGCTGCGTCGGTCGCCTGGTGGGTGACCACGACGATGCGGGCTCCGCAGCGTTGACCGTCCTGGTCGACCATGCCCTCCTGGCGCACCTCGGCGATGCTCACCTCACGCTTGGAGAACTCCGCAGCGACCGCCGAGAGCACACCGGGCCGGTCGGCGACGTTCATGTTCACGTAGTAGCGCGTCGGGATCAGGCCGATCGGCGCGATGGGTAGCTTGGCGTACTTGGATTCGCGGGGGCCGCGTCCACCCTGCACCCGGTTACGAGCGGCCATGACGAGGTCACCCAGGACCGCCGAGGCCGTCGGTGCGCCGCCTGCGCCCTGTCCGTAGAACATCAACCTGCCTGCCGCCTCGGCTTCGACGACCACGGCGTTGAAGGCGCCGTTGACCGAGGCAAGTGGGTGCTCCAGCGGTACCAGCGCCGGGTAGACGCGCGCCGAAACACGCTCCTGCCCTTCGCTGTCGACGAGCCGCTCGCAAATCGCCAGCAGCTTGATCGTGCAGCCGAGGGCACGAGCGGAGGCGAAGTCGGCCGCGGACACCTTGGTTATGCCCTCGCGGTAGACGTCGTCGGCGGTGACGCGGGTATGGAACGCGATCGAGGCCAGGATCGCGGCCTTCGCGGCGGCGTCGTAGCCCTCGACGTCGGCCGTCGGATCGGCCTCGGCGTAACCGAGCGCGCTCGCGTCGGCCAGCGCACTGGTGTAGTCGGCACCGGTGCTGCCCATCTCGGACAGAATGTAGTTGGTGGTGCCGTTGACGATTCCGGCCACGCGCAGCACGGTGTCACCGGCCAGCGACTGGGTCAGCGGACGGATGACGGGAATCGCCCCGGCCACCGCAGCCTCGAAATACAGGTCCACATGGGCGCTCTCGGCCGCCTGGGCGAGCTCACCGGCAGATACGGCCATCAACGCCTTGTTCGCGGTGACAACGGACTTGCCCTGCTCCAGCGCGGACAGGATCGCCTTGCGCGCGGGCTCGACAGGACCCATCACCTCGACGACGATGTCGACGTCGTCCCGGGAGACGAGCCCCTCGATGTTGTCGGTGAGCAACTCGGCGGGCACTCCGCGGTCGGCATCGACCCGTCGCACCCCGATTCCGCGCACCACCAGCGGAGCGCCGATGCGCGCGGTCAGATCGGCCGCGCTCTCCTCGATGATGCGCACCACCTGGCTGCCCACATTGCCCAGCCCTAGGACGGCTACTCCGATTTCACTGCTTTCGGGGTAAATCACCGCGTCTTCCTCACTTCCAGACTCAAGAGATCGTCGACCGTCTCCCGGCGCAGGATCAGGCGGGCCCGCCCGTCACGCACGGCCACCACGGCCGGTCGGCCGATCAGGTTGTAGCGGCTCGACATCGAATAGCAGTATGCGCCGGTGGCCGCGACGCCGAGCAGGTCCCCCGGCGTGACGTCATCGGACATCCAGGCGTCCCGCACCACGATGTCACCGCTCTCACAGTGCTTGCCCACCACCCGCGACAGCGTCGGGGCGGCATCGCTGGTCCGCGACAGCAGTCTGACGTCGTACTCGGCACCGTAGAGCGACGTCCTGATGTTGTCGCTCATGCCGCCGTCGACGCTGATGTATCGGCGATGCGCGGTCGCGCTGACCATCACATCTTTGACGGTGCCGACCTCGTACAGCGTGATCGTTCCCGGTCCTGCGATGGCGCGGCCCGGCTCGACCACCAGCTTCGGAGCGGGCAGCCCCACTGCGGCCGACTCGTTGCGCACGATCGTCTTCAGCTTGTCGGCGAGTTCGCGCATGGGAGGCGGGTTTTCGTGCGCAAGATACGAAATACCGAGCCCACCACCGAGATCGACGATCTTCATCTGGGAGGTCTTCTCCACACCGAACTCGGCGACGACGTCGCGCAGCAGCCCGATGACCCGGTGGGCCGCCAGCTCGAAGCCTGCGACATCGAAGATCTGCGAGCCGATGTGGCTGTGCAGACCGACCAGCCGGAGGTGATCGGTCTCGAAGACCCGGCGCACCGCCGCCATCGCCGCTCCACTGGCCAGCGAGAGACCGAACTTCTGATCCTCGTGCGCGGTGGAGATGAACTCGTGGGTGTGCGCTTCGACTCCGACGGTGACGCGCACGAGCACGTCCTGGACGACGCCGGCGTCGCCCGCGATCTGATCCAGACGCTCGATCTCGGTCATCGAGTCGACCACGACGTGGCCGACCCCGTGCTTGACCGCGGCCGTCAACTCGGTGATGGACTTGTTGTTGCCGTGCAGTGCGATTCGCTCAGGCGGGAAGCCTGCGTGCAGGGCGACGGCCAGCTCACCCCCGCTGCAGACATCGAGCGCCAGGCCTTCCTCGTCGATCCAGCGCGCCACCTCGGTGCACAGGAAAGCCTTGGCGGCATAGCGGACATGGTCGCCTCCGCCGAAGGCCGCCGAGATGTCGCGGCATCGCGCGCGGAAGTCGGCCTCGTCGATGACGAACACCGGCGTGCCGAACTCGGCAGCGATGTCGGCGACCGAGACACCGGCGATCGAGACGACACCGTCGCCACCACGAACAGCGTTCTGGGGCCACACGTTCGGGGCGAGCGCGAGGACCTCGGCAGCGGTCTGGGGACGATCCGGGGAGCCGGGGTGCTGAACCTCTTCGGCGTGGCGTGGGCCTGCCGGGTGCGCGATCACATCCGCTCCGGTGCACTGACGCCGAGGATGGCCAAGCCGTTCGCGATCACCTGCCGGGTCGCCGCGCACAGCGCCAGGCGCGCCGCGTGCAGGTCGCCGGGCTGTTCGTCGCCCTGCGGCAGCACCCGGCACGAATCGTAGAACCGGTGATAGTCGCCGGCCAGATCCTCCAGGTAGCGCGAAACCCGGTGTGGCTCACGCAGATCGGCGGCGGTCTTGAGCACCCGGGGGAACTCGCCGATGTTGCGGATCAGCGTGCCCTCCTTGTCGTGGGTCAGCAGGTCGAGATGCGCGGTGTCAGGCGTGATACCGAGTTCTGCGGCGTTGCGGGCCAGCGCGGACAGGCGGGCATGCGCGTATTGCACGTAATAGACCGGGTTTTCGCTGGACGCCGAGGACCACAGCGCGAGGTCGATGTCGATCGGGGTATCGACGGAACTGCGGATCAGCGCATAGCGGGCGGCGTCCACGCCGATCGCGTCGACGAGGTCGTCGAGCGTGATGACCGTGCCCGCGCGCTTGCTCATCCGGACCGGCTGACCGTCACGGACCAGGTTGACCATCTGGCCGATCAGCACCTCGACGGTGTCGGGGTCGTCGCCGAGTGCGGCGGCCGACGCTTTCAGCCGCGCGATGTAGCCGTGGTGGTCGGCGCCCAGCATGTAGATGCACAGGTCGAATCCGCGCTGACGCTTGTCCAGGAAGTAGGCGAGGTCGCCCGCGATGTAGGCGGGCTTTCCGTCGCTCTTGATCACGACGCGGTCTTTGTCGTCACCGAAGTCGGTGGTGCGCAACCAGACTGCGCCGTCCTTCTCGTAGGCGAAGCCGGTCTCGCGCAGCTTGGTGATCGCCTGCTCGACGCGCCCGGAAGTGTGCATCGAGTCTTCGTGAGTGAAGACGTCGAAGTCGGTGCCGAATTCGTGCAGCGATTCCTTGATGTGGTCGAACATCAGGTTCACACCGATGGCGCGGAACGTCTCCCGCATCTCGGCGTCGGGCAGGCTCAGCGCGCCGGGTTCCTTGGCGAGTACCTGCGACGCGATGTCGGCGATATAGGTTCCCGCGTAGCCGTCCTCGGGAGCGGGCTCACCCTTCGCGGCGGCGATCAGCGAGTTGGTGAACCGGTCGATCTGGGCGCCGTGGTCGTTGAAGTAGTACTCCCGCACCACCTTGGCGCCCTGGGTGGTCAGCAGCCGGCCCAGCGCGTCACCGACCGCGGCCCACCGGGTGCCACCGATGTGGATCGGTCCGGTCGGGTTGGCGGAGACGAACTCGAGGTTGACCTGTCGGCCGGCCAGGTCCGCTGCATCGCCGTAGCCCGGGCCGGCAGCGATGACGTCGCCGACGATGACGTTCTGGGCGGACGCCTCGATGCGGAGGTTGACGAAGCCCGGACCGGCGACGTCGGCCGCGGCGATGCCGTCCTCCTCGACCAGCGCGGTGGCCAGCCAGCCGGCCAGTTCGCGCGGGTTGGCGCCGACCTTCTTGCCGAGTTGCAGGGCCAGGTTGGTCGCGTAGTCACCGTGCTCCGGGTTGCGGGGACGCTCGACGGTGACGGCCGTCGGGCAGCGCGGCGGGGTCAAGGCCACGCTCGCGAGCACCGCGGCGGCGGTGGTCTTGAGCAGCTCGGCCAGATCGGCGGGGGTCACGGGGGTCCATCCTATGGTCTGCGCTGTTGGCGACCGAATCCATTTGCAGCCCGAACGCGTCCCGGTCACACGCCGATGCGCGGGTGGGGCCCACCGCCGTGACTTGGTGTGGAACGTGGACTGCAGCAGCGCGGGATCCATCGAGGTCGAAGCCAGGCCCGTTTGTCGCGGATCGAGTCCAGAACGGGCGTTGATTGATCTTGTTTCGGATGCGTTAGTCTGGGCAGGCCCAACTGGCGCAGCTGATCAGCCGCGCCCCCGTAGCTCAGGGGATAGAGCGTCTGCCTCCGGAGCAGAAGGCCGCAGGTTCGAATCCTGCCGGGGGCACCAGTGAGTTTCCCCTGTTCAGAGGCATTTTTGGCAGTCATCTCCGAACCGGTCGTGCGATTAACATGCGATTGCGTCTCGGCCCTGTCAGCCGCTGGCAAACTGCTGCTCGCGGTCAGGTCGGCTGCAGGTCGAATCGGCGTCCGATCATCCCGGCAAGCTGCGACGCCCTTTATCGGCCGGATCCCCGCGCTGACCGCGGCAGCGGGCCGTGGGGCTGTGGTTCGAAGCGATCTCGACAAATGCCGACGTAAGCGCCGCCGACGATACGCACATCTCAAACTAGCCCGAGTGGATAAGCGCGGACCGCCTTCCGGGCCCACCCACCGTTCTCGTCAAGCAGGCCTTAGAACGCCTCGTGGGAGCACTCGAACTGTCCATGCAGACTACCCAGGCGTGGTGCGCTCACTCTTCGGCCTCCAGCTCGGGGTCGGGGGGCAAGATCCCCGCATCGCTCAGCTGCTTGTACTCGGCCTTGAGCGCCGCGATGTAGTTCTCGGCGTGCTCCACGGTGCCCATAGCGACGCCGTCGATCTGCCAGTAGGCGGGCACCCCGGTGCCAGTGCCATCGTCATCCTGGGGCATGGGCGGAGCCAACACCGCACCCATGCGCAGAGCGTGGAACACCCACTTGCGCACCCCCTCGCCTTCCAGCGTCCAGACATGGCCGCTGTCGATATGTCGGCCTGCAATTGCCAAGTTGGTCTTCATAATGTCCGCGTGGACAACGTCATAGCGGGCCTTCAGCGCGGCCTGGTTCTCCTCGCCGTAGAACACGTTCGGATCGATGTTGGTCATGCCAGCTCCTTCTGGTGGTCGGCGTGCCGTCGGCATCGGCCTCACTCCTTGAGAGTTCTCGAAGGTTGGAAGCGGATCAACTCCTCGTCACCGCCGGCGGAGGAGCGCCATTACTTCACGCCGACAATCCCTTTCGAGAATATGGCGGGAGTTTCAGAGGAGCCGCAGCGGTCACGTCACGCTGCTGTCCTACACCGTCATTCTACCCCCGCGCGAGCATGGTCAGGGTGGTCCAGCGATACCAGGATTTCCAGCGCCGAACCTGGTGCTGGCCAGCGACGCACTACCTGAAATCATCGATTCCGGCTCCGAGGCCAGGTCTTGGACGGTTTCTCCTGTGTCTCCGAACGGTTGTCGCGAGATGGGCCGTGTGCTTCAGTTCGCTGGTGACCGAACGCGTCGCTGAACGGCTTATCGAGACGAATGGTGTGGAGTTGCGCACGCTGGAGGCTGGCCGACCCGGCGACCCGCTGGTGGTGTTGGCGCACGGATTCCCTGAGCTGGCTTACTCATGGCGGCACCAGGTGCCGGCACTGGCCGCGGCGGGCTACCACGTTCTAGCCCCCGATCAGCGCGGCTACGGCGGGTCTTCACGCCCTGAGCCGATCGACGCGTACGACATTGTCGCGCTGACTGGTGACCTGGTCGGCCTACTTGACTACGCGGGCGCTGAACGCGCGGCTTTCGTCGGTCACGACTGGGGCGCGATCATCACGTGGGCCGTCCCGCTGATCTTCCCGGACCGGATCGCCGCGGTTGCAGGTCTGAGCGGTCCGCCCACTCCTCGGCCGCGCACCCCGCCGACGAAAGCTCTGCGCCGCAAGTTCGGTGACAACTTCTCCTACATCCTGTACTTCCAGCAGCCGGGAGTCGCCGACCGCGATCTCGGCCGAGACCCAGCAACCACGGTACGGCGCGTGCTCGCCACGCCTCCCCTCAGCGAGCGAGACATTGCCAAGCTATTGCGACCGGGCCCAGAAAGCTATGTCGAACGGCTTCCGGAGCCAGCGGGTCTGCCCGAATGGTTGAGCCAGCGAGAACTCGACCACTACATCCGGGAGTTCACCCGCACCGGATTCACCGGTGCCCTCAACTGGTACCGCAACTTCGACCGCAACTGGGAGCTGACGGCCGACACACCGGCCCACACGATCACCGTTCCGTCGCTATTCATCGCCGGAAGCGGCGACCCCGTGTTGTTGTTCACTGCAACCGACCGCCACGCCGAACTTGTCAGCGGCCCTTACCGAAAGCTGATCATCGCCGGCGCCGGGCACTGGATTCAACAGGAGCGGCCCAGAGAGGTCAATGAAGCGCTTCTGAACCTGCTGGCGGGCGTGCCGCGATGGTGAAGCCCTCCCGACCGCGACACACGACTTTCGCGAGTGGCGCCGACTTGGACGGCGATCTGTGCTAGCACATTTAGGTGCTTCCTCTCTCGTCCCGGCCTGTTGCCGTGGCGGTGACCTGTGGGTATAGACCGAATATGCACGAAAAGGTTGTGCCGCAAAGGTTTCCAGCCGACTAGTCGTAGTCAGCGAGCGGAACTAGAAAGTATTTCTACTAGTCGATTCCAGTGGGCCCACACGCCCACCGCTACGAAGAAGCGACAGCGAATAGATGCCACTCGCCGGGCACGCCCATGGGAGTTGACGGTGCAGGTCATCTTGCCTACCGCCGACGTACTACCGCACGGATCGGGCCGGCGGCAACCATTGTGAACGGGAACTCGACGGGGAATTCGTCGCCGATGGACGCGATCTCGACGCGCCGCAGGATGGTCGCCAGCGCCAGGGTCGCCTCTAGCACGGCGAAATGGTCGCCGATGCAAGTGCGCGGGCCGGCGCCGAACGGCGCGTACTGCCAGCGATCTCGATTCTTCGCTGCGTCGCCGAGAAATCGATCGGGGTCGAATTCATCGGCGCGCTCCCAGAGGGACGGGTCTCGCTGGACCGCAGCAGTGCCGTAGAGCACCAAAGAGCCGGCAGGCACCCGGTAGCCGTCGATCTCGATATCCCGAGTTGCGGTGCGTCCGAGTGCCGGACTGGGCGGGCACAGCCGCAGCGCCTCCCGTACCACCGCACCGTTATATGGCAGCGCAGCAATATCTTCCGCGGTCAGCTCCCGCTGCCCCAACGCTGCCACCTCATCCACCGCACGCGCCTGCAGGTCAGTCCCGTGGCCCAACTGCCACAACGCATAGGTGAGCGTGGTCGCGGTGGTATCGTGTCCGGCAACCATGAAGATGATCAGCTGATCACGAATCTCGTTGTCGGACAGTCGCTCTCCGGTATCGGGGTCGCGCGCTTCCATCAATCCCCGTACTAATGGCGCGTCCCGGGTGGGGTCGCGTCGACACTCCCCAAGGATCTCCTCGGTGAGTTCACGCAGCACCCCTGCGGCCCGCCTTGCTCGGCGCCGCGCAGGTGTCGGCAGCCACCGCGGTGCTCGCACCGGGCTACCACTCCGATCGGCGATGTAAGCCAGTGCGGTGTTTAGCGACCCGGCAATGTGTTCAGCGCGGTCGTCGAGGTCAACGCCGAGCACTGAACGTCCCAGCGCACGTAACGTGAGCCTGCGACTCTGGGCATCAAGATCGATTACCGCACCCTCGCTCCACCGTCCAACCGTGGTCTCTGCGGCTTCGGCCATGTGCCCGGCGAACGTGGCGACATGCTTCTTGGTGAACAACGGTTGCAGAGCACGGCGCATCGGCAACCACTCGTCGTGGGGCACGTCGAACAGATTGTCCCCTAGGAGTGCCCGCATTTCTGCATGCGCAGAGACTCTCTCCATCACCGCTGCCGAGGGAGACAGCATGTCGTGGCCGCCGCGCGGTGAGGTCACCACCACGACAGGCGGCATCAACCAGCGCGGTGCCAGTGTCAACCGAGTGACGGGCCCGCCGGCATCACGCAGCACCTGACATCCGGTGTGTGCTTGACGGACCGCTCGAATCTGTTGCCGCAACGGCAACGGGTTTTTCGGCGGCAGCGGCAACGACCGCAGCACCGAGTCACTCGCGACGACCATGACATCCCCCGGGTTGTCGGGTAGTTCCGGGCCAGCGTATACCCGATCAGTCGGCGCGGGAAGGTCGCTTGACGTCTGGCGCAGGATGCGACGAGCGTTAGCGGCGCCCCTCTTCCGACGGCGGATATTCGACTCGCAAATGGGCATCAGTGGTTTCTCCCTATCGATCAATGCGAGCATCGCCTTCCCCCGGATTCGTTGCGCTCTCGTGGAAGTTGTTGTCCGGCGCACAAATTTACTGAGAGGTTCGGCGCCAAACGTGTGAAAGGCGACACGGCGACACCGATACCGGTCAACCGCTTCTTCCTGCGGCGCTGCGGGACCCGCAGGCCCTCCTCGCGCTACAACCGGGCCCCTACAGTTTGTTGCCCTCGGCGAGCTTGCGGATGATCTATCCGGCGTGTGCCGCCGACGCCTTGTTCGATGCCATGTCGTTGTCGATCCTTCCTTGCCCGAACACCGGGCAACAGAGTCGCATTCCGACTTGATCTGGACCACTACGACGGGCTCACCTCAGGCACACCGTGGGCACGTTGCTCCTCGGCGATGCTGGGTACGGTTGTTGGTGATCCCCGAATGCGTCTGCTCTTGGCTGTATCCGTTGATGCCGCCGTGAGGTTGGCTCTGTGTTGAACTGGACCGTCTGGCCGCCGAACGGGGCACCTATCCGGCGGTGCTGCGGTGCGACAACGGCCCTGAATTAGCTTGCAGCGCAATGGCCGGCCGGGCCGCGGATCAGGTCGGCTTGCACTTCATCCCACCCGCCGAGCCGTGGCGCAACGGTTAGGTCGAATCGTTCAACTCCCGCATCCGCGACGAGTGCCTCAACATCAACAGCTTCTGTCCCTGACCCAGGCCCGCGTGGTCATCGCCGACTGGAAACACGACTACAACCACCACCGGCGACACTCGCTCGGCTATCAACCCCCAGCCCGCTACGCTGCCAGCTGTGCTCACCAATGAAACGACTCTCGTTCGTCGTGCATCAGTTCACGACCCCCGGCGGGTGACTTCTTGCGCGAGTTGGACCCGGGAAGAAAGGTCGAGCTTGGTGTAGACGTGTGTGAGATGGGTTTCGATGGTCCGTGGTGAGACGAAAAGCCTTGTGGCGATGTCTTTGTTGCTCAGGCCCTCGCTGACGAGCCGTACGACGTCGCGTTCGGTGGGCGTGAGCGAGGCCCAGCCGGTGGACGGGCGTTTGCGTTCGCCGCGGCCGCGCTGCGCGTAGGCGAACGCCTCGTCGGTAGACAGCCCCGCGCCCTCGCTCCAGGCGGCGTCGAAGCCATTCTGGCCCATGGCATCTCGCAGCGCCGTAACAGACGCTTCGTAGTCGGCTTGGTGGATCTCGTATCGGACCTCGCCGGTGCGTTGCCGGATAGCCTCCGCCGCACCGAAGAGTCGGGCCGCTTCGGGGTAGCTCGCGGCATGCGCGGCCATCCCAGCAAGACCGTCGAAGACGTCGGGCACGCCGAGCTGTGCCCCGGTTTCGGCCGCGCACGCCAGCGCTTCGTGCGCGTCACGTTCGGCCGCATCCGCGTCGCCTTCGGCAAGGGCCACGCGGGCACGAGTATTCAGCGCGAACGTCCGCAAATATCCAGCGGTTGCCGGCACCCCTTGATCGGCCCAGAGCCGTGCCGCCACCACATCGCCTGCCGCAAGCTCGGTTTCGGCTCTCCACATCAGGTTCGTCGAAGCAAACCCGGCGTCCGGTATGCGGCCATAAGCCTTCGCGAGAGCGACTCTGGCGGCCGCGACGTCTCCCGCAGCCAGGCGTGCCCAACCCAACGCGAGATAGCCGAGCCCCTCGATCGCCGCGCCGAGCTCGGCGGCGGACTCGATCGCCATTTCGGCGGCGGTGAGCGCCGCGGTCGTCTTGCCCTGCCTCGCGAGCACAAAGCTTTGCGCCATCAGGGCGTTGAACCTGGTCAACAGGTCGCCGGCGGCATCGGCGTCGGCGAGTAAATCCCCCAATTCCTCCTCGGCGCCTTGGAGCTCGCCACGCATCGCTCGCCCTCCGGCGATGCCCCACAGGCGGCACTGACCCGAGGCGACTCGGTCACCGATCGAGTCGGCAAGGTCGCGCCCTTCGGCGGCCGCGCGCTCGGCGATCGAGCCGCCAGCCATCACGGCCGCGTAAGCCCGGAAGCCGAGCAGCTGGCTCAGTCTCCATTTGTCGCCGAGGGCGCGCGCCAGCTCAATGGCCTCGGCGAAGTATGTTGCTGCCTGTTCGGGGTTCGAAGGCGGCCGTCCCAATGCAGCCGGTGAGGGCGCGGACCAACAGGGCAGGGTCGTCGAGTTGGCGAGCGATCGCCAGCGCTTCGGTGGCCTGTTCCCGTCGCGCCGGTACGCCGAGCCATCCGTCGAACAGGGCTGCGTCGGCCAGCGCCCGTGCCAGCACCGCGGGTGCCACGTCGCCATCGACGGTGTCTCTAACCACATCAACGTCGGCCAGTGCCTCATCGATCCAACTCATTCCTTCCCGCACACGGCCGCGCGTGAGCCACAGCGGCTGCAGCGCCGATGCGAGCTGCAATGCCAACTCAATGTCACCGGATTCGCAGCTCCAGGCGTATGCCGCGCGCAGGTTGTCGAGCTCGGATTCTGTTTGCTCAACACGACGCTGGTGTCCGGTGTCGGCTGGCGCGTCGAGCACGGCGGCCAGCGCGGTGTAATAGTCGCGGTGGCGCGCCCGCACGGCGTCCGCCTCGCCGGACTCACCGAGCTTTTCCAACGCGTACTGACGAACGGTCTCCAGTAGCCGATAGCGCATTCGACCGCCAGTGTTGTCGGCCACCACCAGCGACTTGTCCATCAGCAGTGTGAGCTGGTCGAGGACCTGGAAGCGCTCTATCTCCGTGCCGCCTGCAACGGCCCTTGCAGCAGCGAGATCGAACCCTCCCATAAACGCCGCGAGCCGTCGGAACAACACCCGTTCGGGATCCGTCAGCAGGTCGTGCGACCAGTCCACCGACGCACGCAGCGTTTGCTGGCGGCGTACCGCGATGCGCCCTCCGCCGGTCAACAACCGGAAGCGGTCATGCAGACTGCCCACGATCTCGTCGAATGACAATGCCCGCACCCGAGCCGCCGCCAGTTCGATGGCCAGCGGCATGCCGTCGAGGCGACGGCAGATCTCTTTGACCGTCTCAATGTCGTCGTCGGCTATCTGGAGGTCGGATCGCGCTCGCCGCGCCCGGTCTAGGAACAGCGCGACGGCATCGTCATCCAGCGAGAGGGACGGCACGCGCCAGGTCACCTCGCCGGGTACGTCGAGCGGCTCGCGACTGGTCGCCAACAACGTCAATCCGGGGCAGGCGGTCAGCAGCGCCGCGGTCAGCGAGGCAATTGCATCGAGGAGGTGTTCGCAGTTGTCCAGCACCACCAACATCTGGCGGTCTCCCACGAACCGGATCAACGTGTCGGTTGTGGAGCGGCTCGGCTGATCCGCCAGGCCGAGGGCTCCCGCCGTCGCGACCGGCACCAGATCGGGGTCGGTGATCGGCGCGAGGTCGACATACCACGCGCCGTCGTCGAACTCGGCGGCCAACTGGCCCGCGACCTGTATTGCAAGTCGGGTTTTGCCCGCACCGCCGGCGCCGGTCAGCGTGACCAGGCGGTCGTCGGCGAGGATTCGCCGCACGCCGTCAATCTCGGCGTCGCGGCCGATAAAGCTGGTGAGCTGCACCGGCAAGTGTTCCGCGGCAGAAGGTTTCGACATCCGAAGGGGCGGAAAGTCGTTGCGGATACCGGGCTGGCACAGCTGCACCACCCGCTCGGCACGCGCGATCCCGCGCAGTTCGTACCTGCCGAGGTCGGTCAGCCACGCATCGGCAGGAAGCGCGTCGACGACCAAATCCTCGGTGGTGCCCGACAGCACCGTCTGGCCGCCATGGGCAAGATCGCGCAGCCGCGCCGTCCGGTTGATCGTCGGACCGACGTAGTTACCCTCGTCGCGCAGCTGCACCTCGCCGGTGTGCAGACCGATGCGCAACCGGATCGGAGCCAACTGCGCCCGCTGCAACTCCAATGCGCACGCAACGGCCTCGGTGGCGCGGGCGAACGCGACCACGAAGCTGTCGCCCTCACCCTGCTCGACCGGCCGCACCCCGCCGTGGGCGGCAAGCAGGTCTGTTAGCGTGCGGTCCAGGCGCGCCACAGCGGCCGTCATCTCCTCGGGGTGGGTCTCCCACAGCCGCGTCGAGCCCTCGACGTCGGCCAGCAGCAACGACACCGTTCCGGTTGGCAGCTCGCCCACACCCAACTCACTCCAGTTCACCGGCGGGATGTCCGCGCGCAGATCAGTTTCCGTCATGCTAGCCAGCATCTCGGGGCCGCCAGCGGCAAACATCAGTGAAATCCCGTAATCCGCGACCGTTTCATGCCCAAGAACGTCGACTTGTTGGGCCGATCGTGCCCTCAAAGTCAAGTGATCAGTGCAACGTCGGGGTTCATGCTGCTGCTTGGGTGATGAGTGCGTTGAGGCGGTCGGCGATTTCCATTTACGCGGTCTCCCCGATGCTCCGGCGCTGCAGGAACGCCCACAGTCGAATCAACGAAGTTCAGGACACATCTGAGGAGGAGCGCCATGACCGACACCGTTGATGATCGCCCGAGCGGCCCGAATGTTTTCGAAGCCGGGCTGCCCACGATCAACTACCAAGCAGCTCAACACCCCGACGAAGCCCACGCGATCATCAGCCAGGCCCGCGAGAAGAGCCCGATCGCGATCGGGCCATACGGGCTGGAGGTGCTGACCTACGATCTGGTGCGCAGCGTGCTCCGCGACCCGCGATTCCGGGTGCCGCAAGGAATGTTCCTTGCCGCGCAAGGCGTCACCTCTGGCCCGCTATGGGACCGTGTTGCGGCCAACATTGTCAGCCTCGACGGGGAAGAACACCACCGGCTACGCCGATTGGTGTCCAAAGCCTTCACACCCAAAGCGACCGCGCGGCTGCGCACGGTGATCGTCGACATCATCACCAGACTGGTTGACCAGCAGACCGCCCGCGGGCACTGCGACGTGGTCACCGACATTGCGCGCCAATACCCGATCCCGGTCATCTGCGCGCTACTCGGCGCACCGCCCGAGGACTGGGAACTGTTCTCCAACTGGACAGATGACATCATCAAGGCTTTCAGCTGGGACGCCGCTGCCGAAGCGCCGGCAATCCTGACCGCCTGGGATGCTCTTGACGCCTACCTCGACGACATGCTTGCGCACCGGCGACAGACCTTGACCGACGACCTGATCTCCGAGCTGATCCGCGCCGAGGACGACGGCGACCGCCTCAGCTCCGACGAACTCAGAATGCTCGTCGCCGCCCTGCTAATGGGAGGCACCGACACCACCCGCCTCCAGCTGGGCGCCGCGGTACACGTGCTGTGCGACCGCCCCGACCAATGGGCACTGCTGGGCCAACATCCGGAGCTGGCGGTCAATGCCGTCGAGGAGCTCATCCGCCATTCGCCCATCACGTTGATCACGTTGCGTACTGCCGTGGAGGATGTCGATCTCGCGGGGCTCACCGTCGCGGCGGGCACATTGGTCGTCGTCAACACCGGGGCTGCCAACCGTGATCCCGCCGTCTACGACGATCCCGACCGGCTCGACATCCGTCGGGTAGGCGCCCCCGCAATCCAGACGTTCGGCGGCGGCACGCACTACTGCCTCGGCGCCAATCTCGCCCGCCTCGAGTTGGCTGAGGCCCTCGCGGTCATCACCCAGCGCATGCCCAACGCCCGCCGCACCGGCGCCGCCCCATGGAAACCGCTGACCGCGCTGAGCGGACCCACCACACTGCCCATCGCATTCGACCCACCCGCCACCTGCCACCAACCCAGCAACACCTGACATCGCCATCCACACACGGAATCCACCAAGGCACCGCCTAGGGCTACCGATGCCCGCCGAGCTACGCTTCCACCTGAACCCACCATTATTAACGACTCTCGTTCGGTGTGGCGATTGCGCGGTGGCCGGTGTGACAGTGTCGGTTGGGCGTGACACCGAACTTCGGGTCTGTGGTCGGCGACGGGTCCACTCGTTGGAATCGGTGACTTCGGGCCGCTAGCTCAAGCGACTCCGAATGTCATCACTTGTCGGAGCCGCTGTGCCGTCCGCATCGGCTGCGGCGTCCCTGGTGCGCCTGCCGGTGCCGCTGCTGTCGGAGCCGCTTGTGCCGTCCGCATCGGCTGCGGCGTCCCTGGTGCGCCCGCCGGTGTCGCTGCTGTCGGAGTCACTGGACTTCTTGGCCCTCGTGATGTGCTCGCTGACCGACTTGCGTTCCGACCCACCCGTGGAGGTGGTCTCCGAGCGGTTGGACGCCGCGTTGAGGCTGGGCCGCACGCGGTTTTCCTGCGTGCTGCTCGCAGCGACGCCATTGGTGTTGCTGCCGGTGGAAATAAGCCGGTCGCGGGTTTTCCGCGTGCCGCCCGTGGCCAGGACATCGGTGTCGTTGCCGGTGGAACTAAGCCGACGCGATTTCCCTGCGCGCCGCTCGCAGCCCGGACATTGACGGGCAAGCCGGTGTCATTAAACTGTGTCGCAAGGCTGATGCCGAAGCCTGCTGATCTACGACGCGTTGAATCACGCCGATGGCGCCAGCGATTGCCGCCGGGCCCGTGGCGTTCACGTCGTTGCCGCAAAGCCCCGTCCCGTCACAAAACTCGGAAAAGATGCCCTGGTAGCTGAATGCCCAGGCCAGGAACTCAGGGTCTCCGATCGTCGCCCGCACTGGACTATGTTGTCGCTGCCGTTCGGCGACGTCAATAAGTTCCCCCAGGCAGTGGCGTTGAGGAGTGAGCCAATTGCCTGGACCTCGTTCCGGTTGCCAATGACATTGGCCGCGACAGTCCCAAAGCCAAGGGTCTCGTCGTCGCCGCCTGACCATACAATCATCGGTGTGGGGACGCCGCCGGCGGCGAGAGCGTTTGCGTTGCCGAAAAGATTGCCGGCGAGGTTGAAGGCACCATCACTTGCCTGAACCCAGCTATAGGCAGGGCCCCCGCTGTCAAAAGCGTCGTCGGCATTGCCGAAGTTGAAGGCGAAGTTGAGAAAATCAAACGGCCGAACGCCAGCGAAGGCGGCGACGTTCGTGCCTTGCGCGACGGCCCAGTCGAGGATGCCGGCCGATTCTGCCTGCGAGCCCTCCCCACCGGCCCAGGCGGCGGTGGCAATGCCTTCCGCAAGAGCGGAGCCACCGCCGACCGAGATGGCGCCGGTGAAAAAACCACGGGCTGTGGCAGTGCCGTCTCCGAGCACGGCGGCGATGGTGCCCAGTTCGGTCGTGCACTGACCGGTAGGACCAATGTCGATGCCGCTGAACCCGATGCACGTCGCGTTGGCCGTTGGGCCCCCACCCAGTGACGCCGCCGCCAACCCCGACACCAACCCCGCCACCGCCGCACCCCGCAGCAGGCCGCTCGCAAACTTGTTGCTTGAGATATCCTGACGCTCATTCATTGGTTTGCTCCCCCGCCCCTTGGGACGTAGACAGATAATTGACAGATAAACGCTAGTCCTCAAGCGAGCGCAGCGGACCAGATCAGCAAATTGCGGAGTAAGTTCTTGCGTCAAGGGTTTACCGCCCGCAGCTAACTAAGCTAGGTCCGTTGAGCCGCCATTTCAGTCAGTTTTCCGGCCAGCGCCGTGGCGCCGCAACCGGCCGATCTGACCCTCGCCCATCCGAAGGTCGCGACCGATGATGACCGCAAGATTGCGCGAGAGGATCATGCACTCATGGAGGCGTGCAAGGGCGGCGGGAAGAATTGGTCGGTGAACAAGGACGGCAAGCCCATCTGTCCTGGCTGCCACAGAGCGTTCAGCACTGTGGCCGGCTACGGGAAAACGTTGCGCAACACGCCAATCGTCCCGCCTCACGACCGGCGCGGTCCGCAGGATACGCAGAAACCTCGCCGCGACCGACGTACCGACCGACGCCAGCCAAAGCTGTTGCCTCCCAATGGCTAGCCGCCGGTCATTCCAGTACTGACGGCGATGTGTTCAGACTGCTCCAGAGTTGGGGCATCGGGCGCACGCCAAGCTGATTCACGATCATCTGTGCGGCCTGACTGACTCCCTCGCTGAATGTGGGAAAGGCGAACTGGAGCTCAGCGACATCCTCGACACGCATCCCTGCCGCCATGCACGCTGCGACCATTTGGATCACTTCGGCGGAGTATTCACCGACCACGTGCGCGCCGACGATCTGTCGTCGCGTGGTCTCGACTATCAGCTTGCAAAATCCTTCCGGCTGGCCGTCGGCGACCGGCCGCAGAATGTCTTCATACCGAGCCACCGCGACGACGCAGTCGTAGCGTGCGCGGGCCTGCTCCTCGGTGAGCCCGACGCTGCCGTATTCAGGGTCGGTGAAGCTACCGGCCGGAACAATCTCATGTACGACCCGGCGGCGCAGGCCCAGTACCGCGTTCTCGGCGGCGACACGGCCTTCGAGTGTCGCGCTGCTCACAAGCATGCTGTTCCCGTCGACGTCTCCTGCAGCGAAGATGTGCGGGACGTTCGTGGCCGTGTACGCGTCGACCTTGACGTAGCCCCGCTCGGTGACCACGCCGGCGGCGGCGACGTCGACGACGTCGGTGTTGCCCGGCCAGCCGACCGCGAAGAACGCCGCGTCGACGTCGAGCGTTCTGACCTCGTCGTCGACGCGGTACAGCACGCGCACACCCGGTTCCAGCGCCACGAGTTCGTGGACGGCGGCGCTGGTGACGACCTCGATACCGCGATTCCGGAAAGCGTGCTCGAGCGCGACCGAGACGTCGATATCGGCTCGCGCCACGATCCGCGACGCGTACTCCACAAGCGTCATCTCGCACCCGAAGTCCGCCAGGATCGACGCCAGCTGGCACCCTGTGTCGGCCGCCCCGATGACGCAGACCCTGTCGGGCAGCGAGGTCAAGCCACGCAGATCCTCATAGGTCAAGCCGATCTCGGCCCCAGGGATCGGCAGTCGACCGGGCTTACCGCCCACAGCGATGATGATCCGATCCGCGGTCCACGTACGCCCATCGGCTGCGGCGACCGTGTTGGCGTCGACGAACCGGGCGTCGCCGGCTTCTTCGACGAGCTCGACCCCGGTGGAGCGGATGTGGTCGGCGATGCGTTTGCGTTCATACAGGTAGGCGGCCACACGCTGGGCATTGGCCAGGGTAGCCGCGACGTCGACCTCAGGCCTTGGCCCGCGCAGACCGAACGATTCCCACGAACTCCAGTCCCTCACCAGGCGTGCGGCGCGCGCCAGCGTGCGAACGGGTGCCGGACCCCGGTTGAGGGCCGTGCCGCCGACGCGCCCCCGCTCGATGAGCGTGACTTCGGCGCCCAGCCCGCCCGCGTGCAGGGCGGCCGAGACGCCGGCGGGGCCGCCTCCGATGACGATGACGCGCATCCCATCTCCTTTACGACCAGACCACTGGGCCAAGCCAGACTCGCCCACGCCACGGCAGTGCTTCACCGAAAAGTAAGGCACATTTCGCCGAAGAAATCCGTGAACTGGCCATGACGACTGGGCCCCCGGGCACGCAAGGCCGTCAGCTCGCGCCGGGATGGCGCTCAGGGGGTCGTCGCACCCGAATCGGCCGAGCCCGCCGCATTGGTGTCACTGTCCGTGGTCGAGCTGTCACCCGTCGGCGCACTGGTGGCGGAAGGCTCACTCGCAGCAGAGGTTTCGGGGGTTGCCGCGACGGACGTATTTGTGGTCGTCGGAGCGGCGGTCGTCGTTGCGTCGACGGTCGTCGACTCCGTGGCCGGCGCGGTGGTCGCCGTGCCAGTCGGCTCGGTCGTCGGGGCCACCGACGACGTCGGCGTACTGGACGTGGTCGTCGCAGTGGTCGACGTGGTCGTGGTGGTGGGCGCGGTCGATATGCCAACCGTGGAGGCCACTGCCTCGGGTTGATCGGCTCGGACGATCGCGACGATCCTCTGCGTGTATCCCTCCAGGCGCGCCTCGATCTCCTCGCGTCCCAGCCACCCTGCCTCAATCGCCCACTCGAACGTCGCCATCTCGAGCCAGACCCCGTCGAGCTGCCGCATGGCGTTGTCGGACAACGGCTCGTCGAGGGTGATGAACAGCTGGCGCGCCAGCGCGTAGGTCAAGCAGTTCACGCACTCGGAGTTCAGCGCTCCGGCGAGGTTCTGCGGGGCCACCACGTTGTCGTCGGCGTCGTCGTTGTCCACCACGAAGACGACCTGATACGCCACCGCGACGGCCGTACACGATATGCAGGACGCATACGCCTGCGCTTCGTTGACATTCATCGCGTCGCTGTCGTCGGTCACCCACACCATCGCGAAGGCTGCCTCGTACAGCGCGGTGCCATCGGTCGTGTTGATCGCGAGCACCTGATTGTCGCCGGGCCCACGCGCGAGTGGCTTGTCGACGGGGAACACCCACCCGGCGGCGGGCGCGCGGCTCCCCCCGGCAGCGCCTCCGGCCGCAGTCGTCAGGGACTGCGACACCGGCCGGAGAACCAGAGCCAGTTGCGGCTTCTGCTGGCTCGGCATCGGGGTCCGGGTGTCCCAGACCGCTTGCATAACGCCTTCGTCGCCGGCGACCATCCGCGTCGACGCGGTCGGGTCGACGTCGCTGACACGCCGGTCCGGCGTCGACATCCGGTCGCTCTTCAGCGCGTAGACGATGTCGCCGATCGTGCCGCGCTCCCAGGGCTGGATGGGCCGGTAGTTCGCCTCGTGTGGCCACCAGGCATAGGCGATCCCACCCATGACGGCCACACCCGCGGTCGCGGCGAGCAGGCGCATCGCCGGCTTCCCTGCGGTGCCCTTCCACGCGCCGGCGACGCTGCGGCGCCCCAGCCGGGCCAGCATGTAAAGCACACCGGCCACCGGGATCACGATCGCCACCATCGCCAGCACCCGGGCGGTGACCTGGATGAAGTCACCGTCTGCCCACGCACCGACCAGCACGTCCTGCTGCTTGTTCAGGCTCGCCCACGCGCTTCCGAGGACCCGAGGCAGCGCCCAGACGGCAATGGCCACCGTCGCGAGCAGCATCGGCACCACGAGGATGACCCACGCCGTCACGACTATGCGCGCCCAAGGTTTGAGCAGACGAGCCTGCGGGTCGCCCCATCGCCACGGCAGAGCACCAAGCAAGGTCGGTTTGATGCGCGAGTAGAGATCGGGAACACCGGTGAGATCGGCGAGCACGTGGTAGCCGTCGAACCGGACCAGTGGCGCCAGCTGGCGAAGCATCTGCAGGATCTGTGTGGCGACCACCAACAGCAGGGCGTCGTACCCGAGCCACAGCCATATCCCGGTGATGGCAATGGCGACAAGGGCATTGAAGTACAGGCCGCCGAGATCAGTACGTATGCGGCCGCTGCGCCCGAGTCGATAGGAGTCGGTGACATCGGTGTAGAACGCGGGCCACACGAGATAGACGCCGAATCCCATGACTCCAGGCGTTGCGCCGCCATAGCGCGCCGCCGCGGCGTGACCGAACTCGTGGAACCCGGCGGAGAGAACCGTGACGACGAAGACGAGGATCAACAGCCCCGGGCGTTCGAAGGCGTCATGCGTGGCCGACGCCAGCCCCTTCTCGAAGAACACCCACCAACACACCGCGGCGAACGCGGCCAGCGCGGGTACCGCGACCCACGGGCGGAACAAGATCCGGAACGGGTCCGTCAGCTTCTCGGTGCGCTCGGCTTCGGTGACCGCATAGCGAAACCGCAGACCCAGCAGGGGGTTTCGCTTCTGGACCACCGGCTGTGAACCGTCCGCCCTGGCCAACAGGCCCAGCGGACGCAACTGCTTGTCCACGAGGTGAGACACGTTGTCCTCGTTGACAGCTCGACCGGTGGCTGCCGAGACAGCCTCGGCGATCCCTGCCGCGGACTTCTGGCCGTCGATCTCATGCAGCACCGCGTACAGCAGCGGGGTCAGCTGCACCGTCTGACCGTCCCCGCGCCGGACCAGGGAGGGCGGGACGCGGTAACCCGACCCCGCCATCTCCCCGATCAGCTCGACGCCGTCCGCCCGCTGCAGCCCTGCCTGGGTAGGTTCGGCACCCGCCGTCGTCACAGCCGTGTCCCCTCGTCACATGTCGGACGGTCAGCCGGCCGTCGAGCTGCCGCCGTCGCTGGACCCGCCGGAGTCGGTGCCCGAATCAGAGCCTGCAGTGGTGCCGGTGCTCGCGGCGTCTCCGTCACCCTGCGAGATGGTGGAGTCCTGATCGGCCACTGCGACCGCCTCGCCCACGACCGTCTGCTTGATGATCGCGTCTTGCTCGGCAACCGAGATTGCATCCGAGTCGATCGAGCCGATGTTGGCCGACACTCCGGCGTTGATCGGCGCCGCCACGTTCGCGTTGGCCGCGACCGCGCCGCTGATCGGGGCCGCGAGGTCGGCGTCCAGATCGACGTTGACATTGACGTTGAGCAGGTTGCCGTCGAGCAGCGCCCCCGGGCTGGTGTCGACAGTCGTGCCGGTACCGTCGGTCGTTCCCGTACCGTTCGTCGTGTCCGCCGGCACGGGCGTCGGCGTCTCGTCGCTATCGGTGTCCATTCCGCCCTGATCGATGCCGCTGGCTTGAGTCGATGTTGCATAGGCATCCGCGTCCAACATCTGCTCGATCGACGTGCCCTGATCCACGGTGGCCTGGCTGCCGGATCCGTATGTCAGCACGTTCGCGCCTGCGGCGGCGTCGATGGGTGCTGCCACGTTGAGGTTGGCTGCCGCAGCGAGATCGATCGGGGAGGCTGCGTCGATGGCCACATCCACGTCGGCGTTCAGGTCGAGGATCGACACGACCTCCTTGTCCGGCAGGGCGATGGCGCTCTCCGCCATGAGTTCTTCCGGAGTAAGTCCTTGGGTGCTCATTTTCATCTCACTTCCAATCCGCGCTCTTGGTCGGGCGTTGCTGTCGGGAAAGCCGTGGTCGCTGCTTCAGTGCCGGGATTAATACCCCGCTTGATCCAAGATCAAGACAAAATTTTTGCGCGGAACCGACTGAACAGCGGTAACAGTGATCAGCTAATTAACTGATCGGCCGCGAAAAGGCAGATGCACAGCATTCATAGGCGCGACACCGCCGACAGCATGTTTGCCGGGCAGATAGCTGCGCCTGCGGGCCGGAACACTGCCGGTCCGCAGGATTTCACCGTTCGGGGCCTACGACCACTCCGCGAGCACGCGCATCTTGCCTGCCTTGACCGCTGCTTCCCTGCGCAGCTTCTTGAGCTCAGGCGCGAAGGCGTTGCGTTCGTTGTCCTGAATATTCAGCGGCAGATCAAGCGCGTTGAGCAGCTTGGCCTCGAGGTACCACGGCTCGGGATGCAGCACCCAAGACACCGTGGCATTCTCGGCCATCCATTGGGTCAGGACAGCTTCCCCGCCGGCGAAGGTCTGCCGCTTGCCCGAACCGATCCGGCGCAACGCGAACCCGAGCTGATCCCCGAGCAGGACGCCGAGCGATTTGCGCAGTGTGGAACCGTCCGCGCTGGCATTGCGGGAACCGAAGTGATACCGGATGCGCTTGAGCAGATCCTGAGGGTTCTGCGGCCTGCCGTCGGTCCGCGGTGGGCCGGGGCTGATTCCGACGTAGAGCAAGGTCCAGCCGTCGCGTTGTTCGCAGCCGGAGACATCGATGCCACCGGGGATCTCGCGGAACCACCATCCGTGGGCGCCGGCTTCGGCGGGTACCGGACCTGGTTCTGCGAACACTTCTTCTCGTGTATAGCGCGGAGCTGCAAGGAAATTCGCGACAGCTTGGGCGCTCCGCTTCGCGGACATGGACTCAGCCATGGGCTTCAGCGTAGCCGCAGGCGAGCTCTCATCCACTCCGCTCCCCAGTTAATTCGAGCACAGCTTCGGCGCAATGATCGGGCGTCGCCGCGCCCACCGTCGATGGTCTATTGCGGATGGGTCGCCAGGTACTCCTCGACAGGGATCGGTGCAGTGGCGATGTAACCCACGGGCAGGACGACATCACCAGCCGTCGACTTGTAGTACACGTCCCACAGGTAGTACCCGGCGAAATCATCGGGATGGCCGGCGATCACCGTGGCGTACTGGTTGATGGCCCGCACGTACTGGTGCGAGTTGTTGTAGCGGTAGAGAGCGGAATCGCGATCGGTGCCGAAGCCGTTGGCGGCGAGGAATCTGCCCGCAGCCATGATGCTGTCGTGCGCCGAATGAATGTCGCTGCCTGCGCCGTACGCGGCGAAGGTCGAGGGCATGAACTGCATGGGTCCTTGAGCACCGGCGGTACTCACACCGGAGATGCGACCGAAGGCGGTCTCCACAAAATTGATGGCCGCCAGGTAGTTCCAGCCGACGCCGGATTCCACCTCCGCCTCGCGGTAATAGCCGAGCAGTCGGTCCGCAGGCAGCGGCGCATGGATGCGCCAAGCAGGCAGTGTGGCTTTACCTCGGTTCATCGCGCCCAGCTGCCGGCGCGCGTCGATATTGCGATCGTAGGCATCGAGCAGCGGTTCGGGGATCCGTGGCCGTGCGAGCACGTCCCACTCCGGGTGCCGCGCGAGCTCGCGGTAGGCCTTTTGCTGACGGCGTGCGGCGGCGAGCTGGACAGCCTCCGATGACGAGTGATCGCGCAACGCCCGCTCGTCGTCGACAAGATCGGCGGCGATCTGCGCCGGATCCGGCGCGAGCCGCGGCTGCGCCCGGTCCGGTGCCGCCGGCGGACGGGCCTGCTCCGATGGCGGCAGGGCGCGTGCCTCGACGCCCGCTGCGTCAGGCGCCGACTCGCCGGTCGACGGCGCCTCCGCTGAGCAGCCGACGAGGGCGATGACGAGCATCGCTGCAACGCCAACATGCTTGCCGCTCAATGTCTTCTCCCTCGCTTCATCTCACCCAGTCTGACAAATCACCAAGCGCTTTCCACGTACAGTGGCCGAGATGTTCGCAAAATTCGCACTCGCGCTGCGGGTCGCGTTCGTCGGGGCGTACCTGGCGGCCGTCGGCGCCGGGGTGCCGATGCCGGTCGCACTGGCATTGCCGCCCCTGCAGATCTCAAACGGCAGCGAACAGATTCTTCAATCGCTGCTCGCCGCGACCGCCGACGAATCGAACGCAGACCCGTCCGCGCGATCGGAGGCGATCTCGCGGCGGTTTCTGGGAACGCCTTATGGCGCAAACACTCTCATCGGTTCGACCGACGTTCCCGAGCAGCTTGTCGTCGAATTGCAGAAGGTCGATTGCTTCACCTATGCCGACTACGTCGAAGCTCTGAAGAGATCCCGCAACCGCGACGAATTCGTCGCGAACCTGATCGACGTCCGCTACAAGGACGGCGTTGTGTCCTTCGAGAACAGGAGACACTTCTTCACCGACTGGTCCGCGTCGGCCCCCGCCGTGGCCACCGACGTCACCGCCGGTCTCAGCGACGAGGCGATCCCATCGACCAAGAACCTCAACAGGAAGGATTCCGGTGGGGCATACCTGCCGGGGTTGCCCGTGGTTCCGCGCACCGTCACCTACATCCCCAGCGATCAGGTCGGTGCCGACGTCGTGGGCCGGCTCCGCACGGGCGACTACGTCGGGGCGTACGCCGAAGACGGCGGCCTCGACGTCACACACGTCGGCATCTTCGTGGCGACGCCCGACGGGCCGGTACTTCGCAACGCGTCCTCACTGAGCGCGAACGCCAAGGTGGTCGATACGCCGCTCGTCGCGTACCTACGGACCGTCCCCGGAATCGTGGTGCTGCGCGCGGGCGGTTGATGAGCGACGCTCTCCCCTTCGTGCGTCCGGCTGGATTCGGTGTCGTCGTCGACCTTCTGACAGAGCACGCGCGTTTCGCGGCTGAAGTGGCCCATTGGATTATCCGCCCAACCAAGTGGTTAGTCTGGCGAGGGGTCCACCGATGAACCAGGAGTCCGCACATGCAGCTGGCGCTGACACCCGAAGAAGCCGCGTTCCGCGATGAGCTTCGCACTTTCTACCGAACCGAGATTCCGGCCGACATCCGTGAGCGCACCCGCACGGTCACGGAGGCCAACCGCGACGACATCATCACCACGCACAAGATCCTCAACGACCATGGACTCGCCGTACCCAACTGGCCCGTCGAGTGGGGCGGCAAGGATTGGACGCCCACCCAGCAGCAGATCTGGCTCGATGAGATGCAGCTGGCCAGCGTGCCCGAGCCGTTGACGTTCAACGCCAACATGGTCGGCCCGGTGATCGCCGAATTCGGCTCCCAGGAGATCAAGGAAAGGTTCCTGCCGCCCACCGCTGCACTCGACATCTGGTGGTGCCAGGGCTTCTCCGAGCCGGAGGCCGGTTCCGACCTGGCGTCGCTGCGCACGACGGCCCTGCGCGACGGCGACACCTATGTCGTCAACGGCCAGAAGACGTGGACGACGCTTGGCCAGTACGCCGACTGGATCTTCTGTCTGGTGCGTACCGACCCCAATGCCCCGAAGAAGCAGGCGGGCATCTCGTTCCTGCTGATGGACATGAACACCCCTGGTGTCACGCTGCGACCGATCAAACTGATCGACGGCAGTTTCGAGGTGAACGAGGTCTTCTTCGAAGATGTCCGCGTGCCCGCCGACCAACTCGTCGGCGAGGAGAACCAAGGCTGGGGCTACGCGAAATTCCTGCTGGGTAACGAACGCAACGGCATCGCTCAGGTCGGCCGTACCAAGCTTCGGCTCTCCGAGGTCAAGGAACGCGCGACGGCCAACGGCCTGCTCGACGACCCGCTGTTCGCCGCACGGCTCGCCGAGGCCGAGAACGACGTCCTCGCACTGGAATTGACGCAGATGCGGGTGGCTTCCGGCTCGAAGGGTGGCAAGCCCAACCCTGCCTCCTCGGTGCTGAAATTGCGTGGCAGCCAGCTGCAGCAGGTCGCGACCGACCTTATGGTCGAGGTCGCCGGACCCGACGCGTTGCCGTTCGGCGCCGAAGGAATCGCCTCACCGGAGTGGGCACAACACAGCGCACCGCGCTACCTCAACTACCGCAAGACCTCCATCTACGGCGGCAGCAACGAGGTCCAGCGCACCATCATCGCGTCGACCATCCTCGGATTGTGAGATAACACATGGACTTTCAACTGAGTGAAGAGCAGGTTCTGCTGCGTGACACCACACGCGACATGCTGGCACGCAAATACGATCCGGAAAGCCGGCTCAAGGCCATCGACAGTGATCTCGGTTGGAGCCGCGAGGTGTGGCAGCAACTCGCCGAGATCGGTGTCCTCGGACTCGGCTTCGATGAGGACTCGGGCGGCCAGATCGAGATCCTGATGGTGTTGACCGAGATCGGACGGCGGCTGGCGCCTGAGCCCGTGCTGCACGCGGCCTTGGGACCTGGCGCGCTGATCGCCGAAGTGGGTACCGAGCAGCAGCGAGCGTTGCTCGACGACGTCGCGGCCGGGGAACGCCTGCTGGCCTTCGCGCACCTCGAGCCCGGCATGCGCAAGCCCACCGCGACGGTCACCACAACCGCGATCCGCGAAGGCGATTCATGGGTGGTCAGCGGGCGCAAGAATCCCGTTCTGGCCGGTGACTGCGCTGACACGCTGATCGTCAGCGCAGCGCTGCCCGACGGCGGCACCGGGCTGTTCCTCGTCGACGCCGCGGCGGTGCGGCGGCAGCCGTACCGTACGTTCGACGGTCTGCGGGGCGCGCAGATCGACTTCGACGGGGTGGCCGCCGAACCGTTGGGCAAGGCGGTCGACGCCTCCGATGCGATCTCCCGTGTCCTGGTGAGGATCTCGTCCGGACTCTGCGCCGAAGCGCTCGGCGCGATGGAGGAGGCACTTCGCTTGACGAGCGAGTACCTCACGCAGCGCAAGCAATTCGGCGTCACGCTGAGCAAGTTCCAGACGCTGACCCAGCGTGCCGCCGACATGTACGTCTCGCTCAAGCTTGCCCGCAGCATGACCTTCTACGCGGCGATGTCCGTCGCCGACGGCCATCTCGACCCGACCATCGCGGCGCGGGCCAAGCTGCAGATCGGCCGCTCGGGCCGCCACATCGCCGAGGAAGCCATCCAGCTGCACGGCGGTATCGGGGTGACGGCCGAGTATCCGGTCGGGCATTACGCGGCCCGGCTCACCGCGATCGACCACACGCTGGGTTCCACCCAGGACCAATTGCATGTGCTGATCGGTCAGCTCGGCGACTACGAGGTCGTTACGGTCTAGTACGAAGGACGACGGGGTCGATACCATTCGGCCAGCACGCGCAGTGACCTCCGTGGGGGAAGGGAGGGTCAGTGCAGATACCGCAAGCGCTGCATGCTCAGCTCTACCTGCTGGGGTGGCACCGCGAACATCGCTGTTTCCGCTTCCATTTCAGCGACCGTCGAAGTGACCGTTGGCTGTTCGACTGCGCACTGAGTTCCGCGGTCCTGACCGACCTTTACCTGAGCGGCTTCGTGGAAGACAACGCGGGGACGCTGCGCCGGAGCAACTCTGCTGACCCTGCCGACTCGATCCAGCGGCAGCTGCTGGGCGATGCCGACGGACGACATTGGATCGATCTGATCACGCGGAAAGGACGGCCGACCCGCGCCGAGGTATACGCGGACCTCGAAATGTCGGGGTGGGTCAGCGATGAACGCCGCCTCTTCCGTGCGCGCCCCAAGGTCTACGACGACGACATGATCGGTGGCCTCGCCTCGCAGGTGACCGATGCACTCGGTCGCGCGATTACCGACCGGCCCGCCGAGCCGCGCCTGCTCGCCCTGGCTTTGATAGCCGTCCAGGCCAGAATGCCGTTCATCGCGACCTTCGCCGAAGATCCACAGTACTGGCTGACCCTGCACCAAATGACCCTCGCCACAATCGAACCCATTTTGGGACTGCATCAGGCCGTGCAACTACGGCGCGGAGACGCGCGCTGGGGTGACGGCGGCGGCGCCGGCAGAGGCGGAGGCGGTTGTGGCGGTTGCGGCGGAGGTGGGTGCGGCGGCGGGGGCTGAGGCTTCTGTCACGATGATCGCTTGCCGCTGAATCGCCGAGGCGGCCCGGCTCGAACGACGGGTCTTTCGACTACTCGTCGGCCTACACTTCCGCCATGTTCTCGGAGACGCGATATGCGCTGAACGGGGACCTGCGCATCGCCTATCGCGCGTCGCGCGAAGGTCCTCGCGACATCGTGTTCATCCCGAATTGGTTCACAAACATCGAAGTGACTCCAGAGCTATCGCCCATGCAGGGCTGGATCGAGGCAATGACATCGCTCGGCCGGCTGATCTTCTTCGACCAGCCGGGCATGGGAGCCTCCGACCCCGTCGAATCGGGTGCACCGGCGACGCTGGAGCAATGGGCTGACAGCATCATGGCGGTGCTCGACGCTCTCGGGAGCTGCGAAGCGGTCCTTGTCTCGGGTGTCGGCGCACTCGCGGCAGGGGCGCTGTTCGCGGCAACACATCCGACGCGCACAGCTGGGCTGGTCGTGCTGGAGGGTTACGCGGATCCGGTGGCTGAGCGCACCGGCGGCCCGGCTCCCGATGAAGTTCTCGCCGCCATGGTCAGCATGTGGGGCACGGGAGAGTCCCAACACATCCTGAACCCGGACATGCCGTGGAACGAGGAGATCCGGGCTACGTTGGCTCGCTTCGAACGCCTGTCGGCAAGCCCCGGAACCGCCGCTCGGATGATGCAGTTCATGGCCGAGATGGATGTGCGAGCGCTGCTTCCGGCCATCCGGGTACCTACCCTCGTCGTCCACCACACCGACGACCCGGTGGTCCCGCCCGAGTGGGGCAAGTACGTCGCCGATCACATTCCAGGTGCGAAGTACGTCGAGTTCCCGGGGCGCAACCTGCTGCACTACGTCGAGCCGTGGCGCGCGTCTTACCAAGAGATCCACGAATTCCTCACTGGCCAACTGCCCGACGTGGCCGACGATCGGGTGCTCGCTACCGTGCTTTTCACCGACATCGTGGACTCGACGCGCCAGGCCGCGGAGATGGGTGATCGTGATTGGCGGGCGTTACTCGATGCGCACGACGCCGTCGTCCGAGCACAGCTCACCCGTTTTCGAGGTCGTGAGGTGAACACGTCGGGTGACGGCTTCCTGGCGATGTTCGACGGCCCGCAGCGAGCGATCCGATGCGCCGTGTCGGTCCGCGCGGCGGTGCAGTCCCTCGGCGTCGAGGTGCGCGCGGGACTGCACACCGGTGAGTGCGAGGTCCGCGGCGACGACATCGGCGGGATCGCCGTGCATATCGGCGCGCGCGTATGCGCACTAGCGGGCGCCAACGAGGTGCTGGTGTCCAGCACGCTGCGCGACCTGGTGATCGGGTCAGGACTCGAGTTCGAGGACCGCGGCTCCTACGAGCTCAAGGGTGTGCCCGGCGAATGGCGGGTGTTCGCCGTCGCGGGTTGAACCACCGACGGTGCTAAACGGAAAGCGCTGTCCCGGTTGCTTTTTCGGCGAACTCCCACAACCGTCGGGCGGCGGCGTAGTCACAGGCGTTCGCTGCGGCCGATCAGCGACGGGCCCGCCCGTCAACCCGATCCGGCCGTCGACCCCGACGTAGCTGCCCGGCGGGATCGGCTCGCTGATGCAGTACAGCGTCGGCGCCGCGCCTGCGTCGATGTCGTTGGCCAGCCGGTCGGCAACCGCCTTGACCACCTTGTGCGACCACCGACATCAGCGCTTGTCGGACACCTCGGTGAGATGTTGGACGCCACCCAGCCCGGATGGGTCAGCTGGCTGATGACCGGCGACTTCGCCGCCCGCAACCGGCGGTCCAGTTCCAGTCCCCACAGCATCACGGCCAACTTCGAGCGGGCATAGGCGGCCATCACGGTCCACTTGAGCGTGCGCAGATGCATGTCGTCGAGGCGAGGGTCGCCGATTGTGGTGCGCTCGGAACCGACATTGATGATCTGCGACGTCACCCGGTCGAACAGCAGGTTCGTCAGCGCGAACGGTCCGAGCAGGTTGGTGCCGATCGTGCCTCGAAGCCGTCGACGGTGTCGGTCCGGGTCTGGGTGACGGGCCCCGGCGTTGTTGATCAGGATGTCGACTCGCCGTCGAAGAGGTCCGCGCAGAACGCCCGCACCGACGCCTGGTCGGCGAGGTCGAGCTTGCGGACCTCGGTGGAGCCGCCGATCTCCGCGGCACGCTGGGCGCCGAGCTCGGCGTTGCGGACCGCCATGATGACGTGCGCGCCCGCCCCGGCGAGCGCCCGTGCGGCACCGAGGCCCACCCCGTTGGTGGCTCCGGTGACGATGATGCGCTTGCCGCTCAGATCGCCGAGTCGGCTCGGCGCCCACTCCGATGTCACGGTAGCCGACGATTAGCCGCGCAATCGGTGTGAGCATGACAGAGTCGGCTGGTTGTCTACCGAGAAGACGCGAGCCACCATCCCGCATGACTGACAGCGCCCGCGAAATCGAGAACCTGATCTACACCTACGCCGAGCGGATCGACGCCGGCGACCTGGACGGGGTGGCCGACCTGTTCGCGCACGGCCGGATCTGCGGGGTGGAGGACGGTCCGCCGGAGACGGTGTTCAGGGACGGTCCGGCGTCCGGCAGATGTACGACATGGCGACCCGGCTCTACGAGGACGGCACACCCAAGACCAAGCACCACACCAGCAATGTGCGGATCGACGTGGACGACGCGCCGGGACGGCGCGCGGCGAGCGTCGTACTACTGCGTCACCCAGGCGACGCCCGACCTGCCGCTGCAGGTCATCGTCACGGGCCACTACCGCGACACCTTCCACCGCGTCGACGGGCGTGGTGGTTCGACACCCGGATCATGTTCGTCGACCAGGTCGGCGACATCAGCCACCACCTGAAGTGCTGACCGCACGGCGCACGCACGCCGCCTTCGACGTCGCGGCGAGCTCATGCCGCCGCGCAGCAGAAGGAAGGCCTGGAGGACTGGGGCCCGCTGCCGTTCGAAGACGCCGCTGGCCGTGCTGCCCGACAGACTACGCCGACGGCGCCGAGCCTCAACGAGATCGGCGCGCACATCCTGCGCTCGGGCCTCGTGCACAGCCTGCGGATGCGGCTGCGCGCCCAGGAATGGATCCGGCGGTATCCCGAGATCCTCGAGGAGACCGATCGTCGCGCCGATCGTGGTGGTCGGCATGATGCGCAGCGGAACCACGCTGCTGCAGCGACTGCTGGCCGCCGACCCACCGCTTTCACTGCGCGTACGGCTGGGAGGTCGTCGAGGTCGCGCCCCGGCTCGACTACCGGTGGTCGGCGCCCGAGGACCCCCGCATCGCCGATCAGCGAGGCGCGCGAGGCGAAATCGCGCGAGCTGGCACCGGAACTGTTCGCGATCCACCCGATGTACGCCCGCGAGCCCGAGGAGGAGATCGTCTTCCTGTCCGACGCGTTCCTGTCCCACGTGCCGGAGTCCGGCGCGCACGTGCCCGCGGTACCGGTCCTGGATCGACACGCAGGACTTCACGCCGGCGTACGAGTACCTGCACCGCATGCTGCAGTTCCTGCAGTGGCAGAAGCGCCAGGCGGCGGGCGGAGACGCGGGCCGGACACCGCGCGTGGGTGCTCAAGTCGCCCGCGCACCTGGGCTATCTCGATACGCTGCGTGCGCAGTTCCCCGACCTGCATGTCGTGCACATGCACCGCGACCCGCGCGACACCATCGCGTCGGGCGCAAGCCTGAACGCCACGTTGCACGCGATGCACGCCGACACCGTCGACCGGCAGCGGGTCGGCGCGCAGTGGCTGGAGCGGATGGGCTGGACCAACGACCGCGCGATGGCCGTCCGCGCACAGCTGGGCCGACGACATCGGCGCGTGTCACCGACATCGAGTTCGCCGACGCGGTCGCCGATCCGATCGGGCAGGTGTCCCGGGTGTACGACGCGTCGGCCTGCCGCTGACCGCCGACGCCGAGACGGCGATGCGGCGCTGGCTCGTCGAGCGTCCCCGCGCGCGCCGCCGCGGCCGCCGTACTCGCCGCCAGGATTTCGGACTGAGCGACGACCAGATCGACGAGCGGTTCGCGGCCTACAACGCGCGCTTCCGGCGACCGCCCAACCCCGAGGAGGACTGATGACCGACGACACCCCGTCGCCACCGCGGCCCAGCACGAGCAGGAACTGGCGGCGCTCGAGCTGACCGAGCACCCGACCGTGCAGGCCGCCTACCGCAGCGGTCGCCGAGACCTGGCTGGGCCGCGCGAAGCCTCGGACGCCATGCGCGCGCGGTTCGACGACGCGTTCGCCGAGGTGATGTTCTCGGCGGCGGTGTGGTCGTCCAACCAGGACCCGCTGCGGCCCAAGGTCAGCTGCATCACCCGGCTGGCGCACCCGGTGGCGGGCCGCGCAATCCCCGGATCACGTTGGGGCATCGACAATCCCGACAGCGTCTACCGGGTGATCCCGATCTGCGGCGACGAGCGCTACGAGATCCGCGGCCGCGTCGGCGCACACCGGATGACCGAGAACTACTTCACGCTGTGGGATGCGAACATGGGCACGGTCGACGTGCTCAACGGCCGCACCATGGACGTGGAGTCCGACGGGTCGTTCACCATCACCGTCGACTCCGATCCCGCTGACGGTCGACCCAACCACGTGCAGTCCACGCCGGAGGCGCACGAGTTCTACATCCGTGACGTGCTGCTGAACTGGGACCGCGACGACCCGAATCACCTACGGTGCGAGCGACTCGGCGGGCCGCCGTCGACGGCCGGCGCGCACGCGTCGACGAGCAGGCCGAGGCCACCGCGGACATGATGGCGTACTTCGCCAACTTCACCGGCAAGCTCAGCCACGGCGTCTACAAGATGGCCGGCCCAACCATTCAACCTCGCGTGGTCGGCCGACAAGGTCGGCGCCATGCGCAACCAGGTGTATGTGATGGGCCGCTTCGACCTCAGCCCCGACGAGGCGTTCGTCGTCGACGTCAGCGACGGTGGCGCCGAGTACTTCACCGTGCCACTGAGCAATATCTGGGGCACCACACTCGAAATCGTCGATCGCACGGGCAGCCTCAACAAGGCGCAGTCGACACCCAACGAGGACGGCACCTACACCTACGTCATCTCCCCCACCGATCCCGGCGTCGCGCAACTGGATCGACTCCGATGGCCTGCACGAAGGGCATCCTGACCCTGCGGATGGCCGAGTTCGGCCCGGACGGACCCAAGGAGGACCTCGGTGCGCGCGGGCGGGTGGTCAAGCTCGACGACCTGGACCGCGAGGTGCCCGACGCTGCAGCGGGTGTCCACCGCAGGAACGCGGCGGCCGAACTCGCCGACCGCCGGGCGGCGTATCTGCGTCGCCTACCTGAAGGGACGGTCTGATGGCCGCTGGCTGATCACCGGATGCTCCACCGGCATCGGTCGCGAGATCGCCCGCGCCGCATTGGAGGCCGGGCATCAGCGTGGTCGTCGACAGCGCGCGGCGCCGAGCGCCGTCGCGGATTTCGTCGACGAGTTCGGTGACCGCGCCTTGCGCCGTCGCCCTCGACGTCACCGACAAGCGACCAGATCGCCGCCGCGGTCGCCGCCGCCGACGACGCGTTCGGCGGGATCGACGTGCTGGTGAACAACGCCGGCTACGGGTATATGTCGGCGGTCGAGGAGGGCGATGACGCCGAGGTGCGGAAGTTGTTCGACACCAACTACTTCGGCGTGGTCGACACGATCAAGGCGGTGCTGCCCGGCATGCGGGCGCGCGCAGATCCGGCCACATCATCAACATCTCGTCGATGACCGGGTCTGGTGGCCAACCCGCCCAACGCCTACTACTCGTCGACGAAGTTCGCGCTCGAAGCGCTCACCGAGGCGCTGGCCCAGGAGGTCGGGCCCGCTGGGCATCAAGGTGAGCGCCGTCGAACCGGGCGCCTTCCGCACCGACTGGGCGGCGCGTTCGATGCAGGAGTCGTCCACTCCGATCGGGGATTACGACGAGAACGTGGGCACCCGCAAGACGATGATCAAGGAGTTCGCCAACCACCTGCCCGGTGATCCCGCGCAAGGTCGCCGAGGCGGTGCTGATGCTGACCACGCTCGACGAGCCGCCGCTGCGGCTGCTGCTCGGCCGCGACGTGCTGAAGGCGGTGCGCGACAAGATCGGCTGCGCTGTCGGCGTCGATCGAGGAGTGGGAAGCCGTCACCAAGGACGTGCAACTTCCCGAACCGGAATGGCTGAGCGGACCCTGCGACGGTCGGGTCGCGCTCGTCACCGGCGCGGCCCGCGGCATGGGCCGGGCGCATGCGGTCAGGCTGGCCGGCGAGGGCGCCGACATCATCGCCCTCGACGTCTGCGCGGAGTTCGACTCCACCGACTATCCCGGGTCGACACCGCGACGACCTCGCCGCGACGGTCGGAACTGGTGGAGGCGCAAGGCACGGCGGATCCTGGCCCGGCAGGCCGACGTCCGGGACCGCGACGCCGTCGACGCGGTGGTCGCCGACGGCGTCGCCGAGTTCGGCCGTCTCGACATCGTCATCGCCAACGCGGGCATCATCCGGGTGACCGCAGCGCCGACCGCGCCGGATCTTCCGAGACGTCGTCGAGGTCAACCTGATCGGCGCGTGGAACACCGTCGACGCCGCCATTCCGGCGCTGCATCGCCGGCGGACGAGGCGGGTCGATCGTGCTGGCCAGTTCCACGACGGCGGGATCAAGGCGTCCGGGACCGACCGGCCCGGGCTGCAGGCCTACGCGCGCGTCCAAGCGCGCGCTGGTCGCGCTGATGCAGGGCTGGGCGAGTCAGCTTGCGCCGCACTCGATCCGGGTCAACACAATCCACCCCAGCGGCGTCGCCACGGACATGATCATCAACGAGATCCACCATGGGGCTGGCCGCGGCCGGCGACCCTGGCTCGCGAGCCAGCAGAACGCACTGCCGATCGCGCTGTTGCAGCCGGAGGACATCGCCGGCGCGGTGGCCTGGCTGGTTTCCGACGCGGCCGCGTTCATCACCGGCACCTCGTGGCCGCTGGACGCGGGATTCACGTTGCGCAGCTAGCGGTCAGTCAGTCTCGCTGCCCTCGGGCTCGGGGTCTCCGGCTCCATCCTCGTCGGCCGGGGGCGTCGGGCTGGGGTGCCTCGGCGACGTCGTCGGCGGGTTCGTCGTCCCCTTCGGCGAGTCTCGTCCCCTTCGGCGAGTTCCACAGCGTCGTCCAGCACAGCGTCGTCGCCTCCGTCTTCCCCGCCGAGTTCTGTGGGAGGCTCCTTTTCACCGACCGGCAGCTCGCCGTCCAGCTCCGAACCTTGGTCCGTCCCCTGTTCGAGCTCGTCGCCGGACAGTTCGACGACCACCTCGTCGCCCTCCTCGACGGCGTCTGTGGTGTCCACAACAACATCATCTGCGACTGGCTGGGAGAACCCATCCCCGGTGAGCGTCTGTGACCCTGCTATTTCGGCGTCGTCGGCGAGCGTCTGTGACCCTGCCGTTTCGGCGTCGTCGGCGAGCGTCCGTGACACCGCCGTCTCAGCGTCGTCGCCGGCGAGCGCGGACGCGGTCGACACCGCGGGATCCGCGCTCGACCCATCGGGAGTGAAGGGGTCGAGGAAGTACTGGATCTGCCCGTTCACCCAGTCGAAAGCGCCTGGATTGCGTCGCCACCGCGGGTGCCGATCGATTCGAGAGTGTTGTTTGTGGCGTTGATGACCGCCGCGATCAGGCCGTCCCCTTCGATGGTGTCGGCGACAAATTGATCGCCCGCGTTGATCATGTCGTGCGCGAAGCCGACAAGCGCATCGATCTCCGTGGCGATGAGGGTCCAGCCCTCGGTTATTTCGAAGTCGATCAGCGGTACGAACGGGATCCATGAAACGGCGTTGAGAAGTTCGCTGACACCGTTGACGGCCCAATCGATGCCGCCTCGGATCGGATCCCATAGGTTCCAGATGCCGTTCGAGATATCGGCCAGCAGATGCGACGCTGCGACCACGGCGCCACCCAGAAAGCCTTCCGGCAGGTCGGCTGCCGGAGGATACGGGGGGTACCAGTCGAACGGAGGCAGCGGAATCCACGCCCCGATTTCGTCGATGGCCAACCAGACCAACGCATAGCCGAGGTCGACCACCCAGTCGGCGACATTCTTGAGCACCGATCCTTCGCCTCGAAGCCAGTCGGTCGTATTGACAACGCCGCTGTTGATGAGACTCTCGACGAAGTTGTAGATGACCATGATCTGCCCGGCGAAGATGCCGACCCACGGGATCCAGGCGACGATGGAGGCGGCCACTTGAAAGCCGTAGCGGACCCACTCTTCGATCGCGTAATAGAGGTTGTCGATCGCGTCGGGGACGCTGAGTCGCCGACGGAATCGCCGCGTTTGTCGGCGCGGTCGGGTCCGCGAGCAGCGTCTGGACGGCGGCCAGCAACATCACGTCCGACGTCGTCATCGACGTCATGAGCTGAGGCATCGCCTGGTGATGAACGGCCGTCGGTACCGCTCTGATGCTGGCCCTCTGGTCGGGCAGCGGTGTCACCGAAGCGGATAACGCGATGCAGGCCGCGCTGGTCGCAGCGACTCCAACGGTGAAAGCGGATCGGACCGACAACTCCATGGCTACCTCCCTGGTGACTTCGCTGATTGTCGCGCAAATATCTCACCAGCGATGGAGTTTGCCAGGTTACCCGTGAAAGTCCGCAGAAGTACAGTACGCGTCGTGCAACCGGAACCACTCGTACGGCGGCTGCTGCGGCCAACCCTTCGGTGAGTCCTCCCAGATCTCTTGCCGCCCGTAGGCTGTCACGTCGAGGAGGTCGAACACCAACATGAAGGGTTCCTCGCCGCGGTCAAAGGTCTGCCAGGTGTGGAAGACGCGGTCACCGTCGCGCAGGAACGCGCTGACCGCATGGTCGTTCTTCGCCGTCGACGGTGGCGTGGAAGTCCTCGTTGAACGTCGTACGCCCCGAGGACACCCAGGGCAGGTCCCAGCCCATCCGGTCCTTGAACGCGATCAGCGTGCCCACCGGTGCGCGCGACACCAGCACCAGCGAGGTGTCCCTGGCGTGGAGATGCGACAGCGGGCCGATGTGGTCTGCCATCATCGAACAGCCGGAACACCCTTCGTCCCAGTCGGATCCGAACATGAAGTGCTGCACGATCAGTTGGCGCCGGCCGTCGAAAAGATCCAGCAGGGTCAGCGGACCCGCCTCGGTGTCGAAGACGTACGGCGTGTCGATCTGCACCATCGGCAGTCGCCGGCGCGCCGCGCTCACCGAGTCTTTCAGGCGGAACAGCTCCTTCTCCCGGACCAGCAGTTCAGCGCGCGCCCGCTCCCACTCGGCACGCGACACGATTGGCGGTAACGCTCTGGCCGTTTCCATGCCACGAGCTTGCCGCTCGTCAGCTGAGGTCGGCAACCACCTCGGCCACCCGACGCACCTGATCGATATCCGAACTCGTCGGGATCAGGTGGACTTCGTCGGTGCCGATGTCGGCGAACCGCGCCAGCACACCGCGCAGTTCGTCGGCGGTGCCGGCCCATCCGGTGGTCGGTGCCATCGCCTCGACGATCTCAGACGGAATCCAGTTCATGTAGCGCAGCAGGTGGCGGCGCACCTGCGCGCGGGGTTCGTCGCCGTCACCGATCGCGAACCAGAACGACGTCGCCAGGTGCGGCGCCGCGTTGCCCGCTTGTCGCCACGCGTCGCGCGCCACGTCGAACAACTCGTTCTGTGCGTCGACGTCGAGGTCGAGCGTGGTGCCTGCCAGCCCGTCGGCCCAGGCCGCCGCACTGCGCACGGTCTTCGGTCCCAGCGTCCCGACATGTAGCTCGGGGCCGCCGGACTGCACGGGCGGCGGACCGACCGGCAGCGTCGCATCGGTGACCTTCTCCCCCGCCCACACGCGTTTCATGACCGCCACCCGATCGGCCATCTGCCGCATCGTCTGCGTGGCGGGGTCCGCACCCACGGCACGATAGTCCTCGTGACGCCCGCCCACTCCGATGCCGACGGTTAATCGACCGCCACACAGCATGTCACCGGTGGCCAGCTGTTTCGCCAGCATCACGGGATCGTGCAGTTGCGGGATGACCACGGTCGTCACCAACCGCACCCGGTCCGTCCACGCTGCGAGCGCCCCGAGCAGCGTCAGGCTCTCGGGGTTGTCGAACGCGATCCGCTCACCCCAGCACAGCGACGAGAAGGGCCCGCCGTCGACCAGTTGCGCCCACGCCTTAAGCGTGGCGCGGTCGAGGTTCGGCTCCATCACCGGCATCGTCATCCCGATACGCACGTCGGCGATTCTGGCACGCCGCCAGAATCGGGCGCAGCCCGACGTAGGTGACGGCGGCGGCATACCGGAACCGCGGCAGTCCGGTGAAGAATGCCGTGGTGGGGTTGCGCAACGCCGCGCGGGACCGCACCCACCATTCTGTCCGAGCCCCAGCGTGAACTTTCGCCGAGTCAGTGCGGACGTCAGTCAATGCCCGTCAACGCGTCGATGATTCCTGCCACCGAACCGGATGAGGCCTGCCGGAAACCGGTGCCTGCCCACACGTTCACCGCGTGCGGATCGCCCGCGCGCACAGAGGCCGCCCGCAGCGGGCTCGTCAGGTAATGCACTTCGGGATATCCGAACGGAGCGTCAGCTTCGTGGTCGACGATGAACCGGTTTCGCAGACCTCGCGCATAGCGGCCGGAAAATGCCCGCGTGACAACGGTTTCGGTGAACTGTGGGTCCTGCAGCGCGGCCCGGTGTACGGGGCTGCTACCTGCCTCGTCGGCAAGCAGGAACGCGGTGCCCAGTTGTGCGGCGACAGCGCCGGCTTGTCGGACGCGGTGGACATCGGCAGCGGTCATCAGCCCTCCTGCGGCGACGACCGGAATGTCGAGATCGGCGACGATCGCGGCGAGCAGTTCGTCCAGCGGCTCCTCGGACGGCGCGACGGTCGCGTCGAACGTGCCGGCGATGCCCACCCGCCGACGGTCCCTGCGCGACAAGGATGTCGACACCGATGTCCGCGGCGAGGCGCGCCTCGGCCAGTGTGGTCACCGTGCCCGCGGTGGCGATGCCTACGCCGGTGAGGCGGCGCCGTTGCTCCGCGCTCGGCAGCCCGAAGGTGAACGAGGCCACCGCAGGCCGTAAGTCGAGCAGCACCTCGAAGTTCGCGTCCCAGTGATCGTCGTCGAATCGGGGCTCTCCGAGGTCGACGCCGTAGCGCTGCGCCTCCGACCCCAGCGTTCGCGCGTAGGCGTCGATCGCCGCTGGTGTCCCCGCACTGGGTTGCGGCACAAAGAGGTTGACGCCGATCGGTTCGGTGGTCAACTGCGACGCGGCCTTGATTCGGTCGGCGAACACATCGGCGGTCAGGTAACCGGCAGCGACGAAGCCGAGCCCGCCGGCATTCGATCCCGCCGCGGCGAGCTCAGGCGACGACGGCCCGCCCGCCATCGGGGCGACGAGCACGGGTGCGCCGAGTTCGCGCAGGTCGAACGTCACGTGCCTTTCGTATCATGATCAGGTTGCTGTTCTCGGTGAATCGGCAACCATCGGGTTCTATTCTCGACAGAGATGGCTATCACGCTGAACCACACCATCGTCGCCGCGCGGGACAAGACCGTGTCGGCGACGTTCCTGACGGAGTTGCTCGACCTTCCGAGCCCCAAGCCGTTCGGCCACTTCCTCGTGGTGTCGGTGGGATCGGACAACCCTGTCAGCCTCGACTACGCCGACGTCGGCGACGACGAGCCCATTCACCCCCAGCACTACGCGTTCCTTGTCTCAGAGGACGAGTTCGACGCCATCTACGGGCGCATCCGCAAGCGTGGGCTGCAGCACTGGGCCGACCCGCGCGGCCGGCATCCCGGTGAGATCAACCACAACGACGGCGGTCGCGGCGTCTACTTTCAGGACCCGGGCGGCCACTACCTCGAGATTCTCACGCGCCCGTACGGATCAGGCGGCTAACCGATCGAGTGGCCGCGCGCCTCTTCCTGGCCGCGGTAGTCGTCGGCCATGACCTGGACGTGATGGGGTAGGTCGCCGGTGGCGACGTCGGCCAGGCTGGTTCCCTCGAGAACGGAACGCATGCTCGCGCGCAGTGCGCGCCACACGTCGGTCAGCGCGGCGGTCGGCCCGGAGTACGGCAGATCTCCGAGCCCGATGTCGCGCACACTGGCCAGTGGACCGTCGATGCAGCGCAGCACATCGGCGATGCTGATGTCGGCGGCGGGCCGGGCGAGTTCGTAGCCGCCATCGCGCCCGCGGTGGCTCCGGACCAGTCGGTCGGTGCGCAGGTCAGAGAGGATGTCGACGAGGAATTGCGGTGGGATGCCCTGGGCCTTGGCCAGATCGTCGGTCTTGACGACGATGCCGTCGTCGGCCGTCGCGAGCTGGACCATCGCCCGGACGGCATATTCCGCCTTGGCCGACATCCGCATGGCCCAACACTAGTCGGGAATGTCGCCCTGTCCGGGAACCACGACGGCGAACAGGTCGGCGACCGCCGCCAGACTGGCGGACTGCATCGCCTGCGCCGGCACCGGCTCGTGCCCGGCCAGACCCGGCAACGCCCGCGTCGCCGTCGCCGCGGCCACCACTGTCGGCGCGTAACCGAGGTTGAATGCGCCGCGCGCCGTCGAGTTCACGCACATGTGCGTCATGAACCCGGCCAGCACGAGATGTGATGCGCCGAGAGCCTTGAGTCGCTCGTCGAGGTCGGTCTGCACGAACGAGTTCGGGTAGTGCTTGACCACGACCGGTTCACCGTCACGCGGGGCGACCCGGTCGACGATGGCACCGCTCTCCCCCGCGATGTCGTACAGCGACCCCGCGCCGTCGTCGTGCTGGATGTGGATGACGGGGATGCCTGCGGCGCGAGCCCGATCCAGAAGCGTGGCAGCTTCGTCCAGTGCAGGCTCGACGCCCTCGAGCGCCATGACGCCACGGGTGTACGTGTTCTGGCAGTCGATCAGGACGAGGACAGATTCGGCGAGGCTGACCGGAGCGAGCGGAAGGCCCGCCAGCGCCCGCAGCGTGTTGGGTTCAGACACCGTCGCAGCCTACTGCGAGAGCGTTCGAAGATGTCAGGATCCGGCGGCCGCCATATCGGAGCAGTCCAGCCACCGACCGTCCTCTCGGACAAAGGGGTGCTCGCGACACCGATCCTCCCACCGACGCCGAACCGCTCGTCGTCGAGATCGCCGATGCCTTCGATGCGCTGAGTCAAAGCACAAGAGCTGCAACCGATCCCACGACGTGATCACCACGTGTCGGGAGTTGGAGATCTGCCGGTCAGCCCGCAGTGACCGCGAGCACCGCATCGGCGAGTTCGGGACGGCACACGATCAGGTCGGGCAGCTTCGAATCACGCTGGTTGTACACCAACGGAGAACCGTCGATCCGCGAGGTGAACAGACCAGCCGCGCGGGCGACGGCGACCGGGGCTGCGGAGTCCCATTCGTACTGCCCGCCCGCGTGCACGTAGGCATCGGACAGGCCCTGCACGACGGACGCGACTTTCGCTCCTGCCGAACCCATCTCGACGAGCGTTCCGTTCAGCGCGGCCCTGACGGCCAGCGCGATGGCCGGTGGGCGGGTGCGCGACACCACGATGCGTGGGGCGGCCGGCGCAGCCGGCGGTGCGGCTACGGTCGGGGTGGCCAGTGTGACCCCCTGCGCGGGAAGTGCGACGGCGCCTGCGACGAGTTCACCGGCTTCCCACAGCGCGACGTGCACGGCCCAGTCCGTCCGGCCGAGTTCGGAGAACTCCCGGGTCCCGTCGAGCGGGTCGACAATCCACACCCGCCGAGCGGACAACCGCGCAGGATCGGCTTCCTCGTCCGGCCCTTCCTCCGACAGGACCGCGTCATCCGGCCGCTCGGCGGTCAGTGCTGCCAGCAGAAAATCGTGGGAGCGCTTGTCTCCCGCGGCTTTTCTCTCCTCGGCTGTCGCATCGGATAGCTCGGCGCGGACGTCGAGCAGCAGCGCGCCCGCCTCGGTCGCCAGTCGCGCCGCCAGCTCGTGGTCGCTCATCGCCGTCCACTCTTCGCGCAAGCGCACATCACTATTTCTCCCGGCTTTCGAGCAGTGCGATGACCTCGTCCGCGTGGTCGTCCGGCGTCCGGTCCGGCATCAATCGCACATCTGGATTCTTCGGTCGTTGATACGGACTGTCGATTCCGGTGAAATGAGTGATCTCACCGGCACGGGCCTTGGCGTACAACCCCTTCGGGTCCCGACGCTCGCAGTCCTCCAGCGGGGTGTCGCAGAACACCTCCACGAATTCGACACCGGCATCCGTCGCCACCTTGCGCGCCAACTCACGGTGCTCGGCCAGCGGGCTGATCGCCGGCACCAGCACGACCTGGCCCGAGTCGGCGAGAATGGATGCCACATGGGCGAGCCTACGCAGGTTCTCCGACCGGTCGGCCATCGAGAACCCGAGGTCGGCATTGAGGCCGTGGCGCAGGTTGTCGCCGTCGAGAACATAGGCCGGGACGCCCTTTTCGAGCAGCTTCTGCTCCACCAGCATGGCCACCGACGACTTGCCCGAGCCGGACAGCCCGGTGAACCAGATCATCCGTCCCGTGCTCAGCCGGTCCTCGGGTTTGCACAGGGATTCATGACGCACGGTGTTGGGACTCGATGCCCGCACGGTGCCGTCGCGCAGCACCATCCCTGCCGCCACGGTGCCGTTGGTGTTCGGATCGATCAGGATGAACGACCCGGTGGCAGAGTTGCGGCTGTATTCGTCGAGCAGCAACGGCACCTGAGTGCGCAGCGAGATCCGGCCCAGCTCATTGAGTTTCAGCGCAGTCGCGGACTTGTCCCGGTGCAGCGTATTGACGTCGAGCCGGTAATCCAGCGCGGTCACCTTCACCCGGGTGGTGCGGGTGGTGTGCTTGATCAGGTAGTCGCGGCCCGGTTCGAGCGCGGCGGCGTCTGCCATCCAGCAGACGGTGGCGTCGAACTCCTGCGCAACCCTCGGCTGGTTGTTCGGGACGCGCGATCATGTCACCGCGGGAGATGTCGATGTCGTCGGCCAGGCTGACCGAGACCGCCATCGGCGGGAACGCCTCGTCAGTGGCCCACCGGGTCCCTCGATCGCGGCGATCTGGGTCGTCTTGCCGGTCGGCAGTACGACGACCTCGTCACCGACCCGCATCAGGCCGCTGGCGATGGTGCCCGCGTAGCTGCGATGGTCGTGGTGTTCGTGGGTCTGAGGCCGGATCACGTACTGCACGGGGAAGCGGACGTCGACGAGGTTGCGGTCCCCGGCGATGTAGACCTCTTCGAGGTGGGCGAGCAGCGCGGGTCCCTCGTACCACGGCGTGAGGGCGGACTTGGTGACGACGTTGTCGCCCGTGAGCGCCGACAGCGGAATCGTCGTCACGTCGTGGACGTCCAGACGCGCGGCGAAGTCATGAAAGTCGTCGCGGATCTTCTCGAAGCGCTCCTGATCCCAGCCGATGAGGTCCATCTTGTTGACCGCGAGCACGATGTGTTGGATGCCGAGCAGCGACGCCAGGAACGCGTGCCTGCGGGACTGCTCGAGCAGGCCGTGGCGGGCGTCGACCAGCACGATCGCCAGCTGCGCGGTCGACGTGCCGGTGACCATGTTGCGGGTGTACTGGATGTGACCCGGGGTGTCGGCGATGATGAATTTCCGCTTGGCCGTGGCGAAGTAGCGGTAGGCGACATCGATCGTGATGCCCTGCTCACGCTCGGCGCGCAGGCCGTCGGTGACCAGAGCCAGGTCGGTGTAGTCGTGCCCGCGTTCCTTGGAGGTGCGCTCGACGGCGGCGAGCTGGTCCTCCATGACGGCCTTGGAATCGAAGAGCAGCCGGCCGATCAGGGTCGACTTGCCGTCATCGACCGAGCCCGCGGTCGCGATACGCAACAGCGTTGTTGACGAACCCATGTTATTTACCCCGTCGCTTCGCTCGCCCTTGAGCAATTTCCCGTCGCTTCGCTCGCCCCGACATGCAGAAGTAGCCTTCTCGCTTGCGGTCTTCCATCCCCGCTTCGGAGATCCGGTCGTCGGCGCGGGTGGCCCCACGCTCGGTGAGCCGCGAAATCGCGGTCTCGGCAATCACCTCCGATACGGTGGCGGCGGTCGACTCGACGCAGCCGGTGCACGTGACGTCACCGACGGTGCGGAATCGCACGGTCTTCTCGACGATCTTCTCGTCCTTGCGCGGCTGCAGGATACTTGTGCACAGCCAGCAGCATGCCGTCGCGCTCGAACACCTTGCGCTGGTGCGCGTAGTAGATGGACGGCAGCTTGATCTTCTCGGCGCCGATGTAGGACCAGATGTCGAACTCGGTCCAGTTCGACAGCGGGAACGCGCGAATGTGCTCGCCTTTGTGGTGCCGGCCGTTGTAGAGGTTCCAGAGTTCGGGGCGCTGCGCCTTGGGGTCCCACTGACCGAACTCGTCGCGGAAGCTGAACACGCGCTCCTTGGCGCGGGCCTTCTCCTCGTCGCGCCGGGCACCGCCGAATGCGGCGTCGAACTTGTTCTCCCGGATCGCCCGCAACAGCGTGAACGTCTGCATCGGGTTGCGCGACGGGATGGTCTCGACGACCCGGCCCGCATCGATGTCGTCCTGCACCTTGGCGACGACCAGGCGGACACCGGACTCGGCGACGAGGTCGTCGCGAGCCTGCAGCACCTCGTCGAAGTTGTGGCCGGTGTCGACGTGCATCACCGGGAACGGCAGCCGGCCGGGCAGGAACGCCTTGATGCGCCAGGTGCAGCATCACGATCGAGTCCTTGCCGCCGGAGAACAGCAGCACCGGCTTCTCGAACTCGGCGGCCACCTCCCGGATGATATGGATCGCCTCGGCCTCCAGCGAGCGCAGGTGGCTCAGCTCGTACCGGCCGGCGTTCTTGGCGAGCTCCTCGGTCACGGTCATCAATTCCCCGTAAAGTTGGTAGATTTGACCATATTTATGGACATAACCGGGCATTGTGCCGCACGACTTTGCCGGCTGTCAACGGTCCAGCGTGAAGACGCTGCAGTCTAGAGGGTGACCTCTGCAAGCTTGCCGGTCGCGACGTCGAGAATGAACCCGCGCAGCGACTGGTGCGTGGTGACGGACGGGCTGGCCTCGATGCGGCGTAGCGACTGGCGCACGTCCTCCTCCAGATCCGGGAAGGCCTCAGCGGCCCACTCGGGCTTCAGGCCGGTCTCGTCTTGGATCGCACGCTTGAAGTCATCGTCGGTGAAGGTCAGCATGCCGCAGTCGGTGTGGTGGATCAGGATGATCTCCGTGTCCCGAGCAGCCGCTGGCTGATCGCCAGCGAACGGATCTCGTCGTCGGTGACGACGCCGCCCGCGTTGCGGATGACGTGCGCTTCCCCGTCCTTCAGGCCGAGGATCCGGTAGACGTCGAGTCGGGCATCCATGCATGCCACCACCGCCACATGCTTGCTCGGCGGTAGCGGCAGCGGGCCCTGGAAGGTCTTCGCGTACTCGTCGTTGTTCTTCAGGTACTCGTCTGTGACCGTCATGAGCGCGAACCTAGCAGCGTCGCCGCGCCCGGTCACCGGTGCAAATCAGTCCGATCAGAGAGGTCTCCGACGCCGAAGCTGAGCTTGTGCGCGCAATCCGGGGCATTCGTCGCACACAAGCTCAGTTTCGGCGGGTCAATCAGCCCTGCAGGTCGTAGACGGTCACCGCGTCCTGCCATGTCGATGGGCTGTACCAATCCACATCTCCTAACCTGAGCGCATGCAGCCCCAAGGCGGACGCACCGGATGACCCGCTTCCTCGCGCGTCGGCTGCTGAACTATGTCGTCCTGCTCGGCCTCGCCTCGTTCCTCACGTTCGCCCTGACGTCGGTGATGTTCCATCCCCTCGACAGCCTTCGCGAACGCAACCCGCGTCCGACGGACACCGTCATCAACGCCAAAGCCGCCGAGCTCAACCTCGACAAGCCGATTCCGATCCGTTACACCGACTGGGTCGCCGGCGCGGTCCGCGGGGACTTCGGCACCACGGTGGCAGGCCAGCCGGTCAGCGACGAGCTGTGGCGCCGCATCGGCGTGAGCCTGCGGCTGGTGATCATCGGCTCGATCGTCGGGACTCTCCTAGGTGTGGTGGCCGGCGCGTGGGGCGCGATCCGGCAGTACCGGCTGTCGGACCGCGTCATCACGACGTTGGCGCTCCTGATCCTGAGCACCCCCACCTTCGTGATCGCCAACCTGCTGATCCTGGCGGCACTGCGCGGAAACTCGATCCTCGGGGTGCAGGTGTTCGAGTACACCGGGGAGACATCCTCCGATGCCGTCGGCGGAGCGTGGAGTCAGTTCGTCGACCGGCTGCAGCATCTGGTCCTGCCCACGTTGACGCTGGCATTGGGCGCGATCGCCGCCTTCAGCCGCTACCAGCGCAACGCGATGCTCGATGTTTTGGGCCAGGACTTCATCCGCACCGCGCGCGCCAAGGGACTGACCCGGCGGCAGGCGTTGTTCAAGCATGGCCTGCGCACGGCGCTGATCCCGATGGCCACACTGTTCGCCTACGGCGTGGGCGGGCTGTTCACGGGGGCGGTGTTCGTCGAGAAGATCTTCGGCTGGCACGGCATCGGCGAATGGTTCGTGCAGGGCATCACCACCCAGGACACGAACATCGTCGTCGCGATCACCGTCTTCACCGGGGCGATGGTGCTGTTGGCCGGGCTGCTGTCCGATGTGCTGTATGCGGCACTCGATCCACGGGTGCGGTTCTCGTGAGCGAGTACGTCGCGGACGTGTCCGCCGAGACTGTCGCGGCGCACGAGTTCGTCGCGCGCCGCACCCTGGTGTGGCGGCGATTCGTGCGCAACCGGCCCGCGGTGGTGTCGTTGTTCGTGTTGGCCGCGCTGTTCATCGGCTGCTACGCCTTGCCGCCGCTGCTGCCCTTCTCCTACACCGAGCTGGACTACTACGCGCTGCAGCAACCGCCGACGACCACCCACTGGTTCGGCACGAACTCCATCGGCCAGGACCTGCTGGCACAGACATTGCGCGGCATGCAGAAATCACTGCTGATCGGTGTCTGTGTGGCGTTCCTGTCGACGCTCATCGCGGCGACTGTGGGCGCGATCGCGGGGTATTTCGGCGCCTGGCGCAGCACCGCCCTGATGTGGCTCGTCGACCTGCTTCTCGTGGTCCCGAGCTTCCTGCTGATCGCGATCGTCACGCCGCGGACCCGTGAATCCGGCACCGTCCTCTGGCTCATCCTGCTTCTGGCCGCGTTCAGCTGGATGATCAGCGCGCGCATCGTGCGCGGTATGACGATGAGCCTGAAGGAACGCGAATTCGTCACGGCCGCAAGGTACATGGGCGTCAGCAATTGGCGCATCATCGTGCGGCACATCATCCCCAACGTGGCGTCGATCCTGATCATCGACACCGCGCTGAACGTCGGGCTGGCCATCCTGGCCGAAACCAGCCTGAGCTTCCTCGGTTTCGGCGTGCAGCCTCCGGATGTGTCGCTGGGAACGCTGATCGCCGACGGCACCCGGTCGGTGACGACGTTCCCGTGGGTGTTCCTCTTCCCCGCCGGAGTGCTGGTGCTGATCGTGTTCTGCGCCAACCTCGTCGGCGACGGACTGCGCGACGCGCTGGACCCCGGCGTGCGGCGCGGCGATCGCTCGCGCGAAGAGCCGAGGGCAGCGATGAGTCTCCTCGAGGTGCGCGGGCTGAACGTCGTTTTTCCCACCGAGGCCGAACGTGTTCCCGCCGTGCGTGGTCTGGACCTTCACGTTGAATCCGGTGAGGTAGTCGCCCTCGTCGGGGAATCCGGGGCAGGCAAGTCCGCCGGCGCGATGGCCGTCATCGGGTTGTTGCCCGAGTACGCCGAAGTGTCAGGTTCAGTGCGGTTGCACGGCGACGAGCTTCTCGGCCTGACCGATCAGCAGATGTCGCGCATCCGCGGCGCGAGGATCGGGACGGTGTTCCAGGATCCGATGTCGGCGCTGACGCCGGTCTACACGGTCGGCGACCAGATCGCCGAGGCCATCCGAATCCATCAGCACGGCGTCGACACCCGGGCCGCACGGGCTCGGCGCCGTCGAGCTCCTCGAACTCGTCGGCATCGCCCAGCCCGCGCAACGTGCCAGGGCGTTCCCGCACGAGATGTCCGGCGGTGAACGGCAACGCGTGGTGATCGCGATCGCGATCGCCAACGATCCGGACCTGCTGATCTGCGACGAACCGACTACCGCGCTGGATGTCACCGTGCAGGCGCAGATCCTCGACGTCCTGCGGACCGCGCGCGACGTCACCGGCGCCGGGGTGCTGATCATCACCCACGATCTCGGTGTGGTCGCCGAGTTCGCCGACCGCGCGCTGGTGATGTACGCGGGCAGGGCGGTGGAGACCGCGCCTGTCGCCGACTTGTACCGTAGCCGTCGAATGCCTTATACCGCTGGACTTCTGGGATCAGTTCCTCGTCTGGACGCGGCGCAGGGCGCCCGTCTGGTGCCCATCCCGGGTGCGCCCCCGTCGGTGGCCGCTCTACCGCCCGGCTGCCCGTTCGCACCGCGCTGTCCGCTGGCCGTGGACGAATGCCGCTCCGCCGAGCCAGAATTGGTACCGGTAGGGCCTTCTCATCGGGTTGCGTGCATCCGCAGCGACCAGGTCGAAGGCCGGACCGCGGCGGAAATCTACGGCGTCTCGACGGCGCCGCCTCCAGAGTCGCCCGTGGCCGATCAGTCCGTCGCGCTGCGCGTCACCGACCTGTCGAAAACCTATGCGCTGACCAAGGGTGTGGTGTTCCGGCGCCGGATGGGCGAAGTTCGCGCTGTCGACGGGATCAGCTTCGAGCTGCACCAGGGCCGGACGCTGGGCATCGTCGGCGAGTCGGGTTCGGGCAAATCGACGACGCTGCACCAGATCCTGGAGCTGACGAAACCCGAGTCCGGCACGATCGAGGTGCTCGGAAATGACGTCGCGACGTTGGACCGGCGGGCCCGGCGGGAACTCCGCGGGGACCTTCAGGTGGTGTTCCAGGACCCGGTGGCATCGCTGGATCCCCGCCTGCCTGTGTTCGATGTTCTCGCGGAACCGTTGCAGGCCAACGGTTCCAGCAAGGCGGAAGCCCGCGATCGGATCGCCGAGCTGCTCACCGTAGTGGGGCTGCGGCGCGAGGACGCCAGCCGCTACCCCGCGGAGTTCTCCGGCGGCCAGAAGCAACGCATCGGCATCGCAAGGGCGTTGGCACTGCAGCCGAAGATCCTCGCACTCGACGAACCCGTGTCCGCATTGGACGTCTCGATCCAGGCGGGCATCATCAACCTGCTGCTCGACCTGCAGGAGCGTTTCGGGCTGGCCTATCTGTTCGTCTCCCACGATCTGTCGGTGGTGCGGCACCTCGCCCACCGGGTGGCGGTGATGCACAAGGGCGTGATCGTCGAGCAGGGCGACAGCGAGCAGGTGTTCGGCAGTCCGCAGCATGACTACACCCGCCGACTACTCGCCGCGGTCCCCCGCCCGCAGTCCGATCACAGTTAGAGTCAGTCCGCATGACCTACTTGAGGCCGCGCTTGAGGCCGCGAGCAGTCGCAAACTCGCACGGTTTGCCGCTCAAGAATGCGATTCTGCGTCTGCTCGCCGTCGGGACGGTGGCGGCGCTGGTACTGAGCGGATGCTCCAGCGGTGACACCTCGGTGCCGTCGGCCGGCGGCAGCTCCGAGATGGGCGCGACCGCCGACATCAACCCGCAGGACCCGGCGACCCTGAAGCAGGGCGGAAACCTTCGGCTACCGCTGACCGGGTTCCCGCCCAACTTCAACTACCTGCACGTCGACGGCAACCTCGGTGAGCTCGGACGAATGCTGCGCGCGACACTGCCCCGCGCGTTCGTCATCAAGCCCGACGGCGAGATGACGGTGAACAGCGACTACTTCACCGACGTCGAGCTGACCGGCACCGAGCCGCAGGTCGTCACGTACACGATCAACCCGAAGGCGACGTGGGCGGACGGCACACCCATCACGTGGGAGGACTTCGCGGCGCAGATCAACGCCACCAGCGGTAAGGACAAGCGCTTCCTGTTCGCATCGCCCAACGGCAGCGAACGGGTCGCGTCCGTCACCAAAGGCGTCGACGATCGGCAGGCGGTCATCACGTTCGCCAAGCACTTCGCCGACTGGCGAGGCATGTTCGCAGGCAACAGCATGCTGATACCAAAGGTCGTCACTCAGGACCCGGAAGCATTCAACAAGGGCTATCTCAACGGCCCCTTCCCGTCGGCAGGGCCATTCATGATCACCACCGTCGACCGGGGCGCGCAGCGAATTGTATTGACCCGCAACCCGAAATGGTGGGGCACCCCACCGCTGCTCGACACGATCAGCTACACGGTGCTCGACGACGCCGCGGTGATTCCCGCGTTGCAGAACAATGCTCTGGACTCCGCTGCTCTGACGACGTTGGATGAACTGACCATCGCCCGACGCACCGAGGGCGTGTCCATCCGGCGCGCGCCCGCACCGAACTGGAGTCACCTCACCGTCAACGGCTCCGAAGGGGCACTGCTGTCCGATCCGGCGCTGCGGGCCGCGATCACCAAGGGCATCGACCGGCAGGCCATCGCCGCGGTGACGCAGCGCGGCCTGACCGACAACCCCGTGGCGCTGAACAACCACATCTATCTCGCCGGCCAGGAGGGCTACCAGGACAACAGCGTCGGATTCGATCCCGACGCCGCCAAGCGGGAGCTCGACGCGCAGGGTTGGACGCTCAACGGCCAGTTCCGCGAGAAGGACGGGCGGCAACTCAAGATCCGCAACGTCTTCTATGACGGCCAGAGCACCCGCGCCGTCGCACAGATCGCGCAGAACCAGCTCGCACAGATCGGCGTCAACCTGGAACTGGTTCCCGCTGCAGGCGGTGCCCTGTTCCCCGACTACGTCACGATAGGCAATTTCGATATCGCCCTATTCGCTTGGGGCGGTGATGCTTTCCCGTTGGCCAGCCTCACACAGATCTACGCGTCACAAGGTGAGAGCAACTACGGCAAGATCGGCAGCCCGGAAATCGACGCCAAGATCGAAGAGACCCTCTCGGAGCTGGACCCGGCCAAGGCACGCACGCTGGCCAACGAACTGGACAAGATCATCTGGGCGGCGGGCCACAGCATGCCGTTGGTGCAGGCGCCCGGCAACGTCGCCATCCGCAGCACCCTCGCCAACTACGGGCCCGCAGGCATCGGCGACATCAACTACTCCGCGATCGGGTTCATGAAGTAGTCGCCTGACGCACCACCCGCGGCATGGCGTCGGGCACCACCGCCTCCGCGCGCGCGCCCAGGGCGATGGCCCGCACCATCAGTCGCACCGTGAGGTTCGCGGGCAGGGCGTCCAGTTCAGCTGACCGCGCCGGCAGCTGATGGATCGCCCCGTCGCTGACGGCCTTGCAGATCTGCAGGGCGGCATGCTCGCGGGTGTCGAGGATGCTGTGTCCCGCCGTCGGCAATTCGACGAGCACCGAGTCCGGGACCAGGTCGACGATCCGACGCGCGACCGAGGGAGGCGTGGTCAGGTCACGTCCCCCGGAGATCACCGCGGTCGGCCAGGTGAAACCCGGCATCGCGGAGACGAGGTCGTAGGGCTCGGCGACGAATTCGACGTCACCAGTGGCGATCTCGCGCAACGCTACTGCGGGATCGAGCGGGCCGCCGTCGGGTTCGGCGCCGTAGTTCAGCTCGCGGTAGCCGATGTGCTCGACCAGATCGGGCTCGTGGTGATACGGGGTCTTTCGCTCCAGCAGCTTCTTTGCGCCCAAGCCCACGGCCGCCCACAGCAAGTCGTGACCGGCGAGCAGCAGATCCAGCTGCCGGCGCAGCACTTTGGGGCCCGCGACGCCGTAGATGTCTGCGATCAACTGCACGTCCGTCACGCTGAGGATGCCGTCGTCGACCAGGTGGCGCACCTTTTCCGCGAGGTCGGCGCTGCCGGGCACATTGCCGTCCCAGAGCACCCGTCGGGTCTGCGTCCGCACGTCGTCGATGTCGTCGTCTGCCGACAGTAGCGGTGAGTCGAGCACCATCGCGTGGACGCGTCCGGGGTGACGCACTCCCAGGCCCGCAGCCAGATATGTGCCGTACGACGTTCCGTACACGTTGGCCTGCTCGACCTGGGCGTCGTCGAGCACGGCGGAGATGTCGTCGACGGCCGCCTCGATGCTCAGCGCCTCAGGGGGAAGGTCGGCGCCTGCGTCGTCGTGGCGCGAGAGACCGACCCCGCGGTGCTCGACCATGATGATGTCGAGACCGGCGACCGCCGCGCGTCGACGGAATGCACGGTACAGCGCGATCGAGGCCGCCCCCGGCCCGCCCGGGATGACGACCAGCGGGTTCGCCGACTTGCGGCCCGCCCGCACGTAGTAGAGGTCGAACTCCTCGTCGCCGCGGTTGACGGGCCTGCGGATCGGACGCACACCGGCCAGCGACGCGAGTTTGTCGTGCGCCCGGCGACGCGAGGCGTTCATGGTCATCACCGTTCATTGTGCCCCGCACCGTCTGGCCCAAACTCTTGAGTGCGGGTCAGGCGCGCGTGACCAGGTCGGCGGCCTTCTCACCGATCAGCACGCTGGGTGCGTGGGTATGTCCGCGGATGATCGTCGGCATCACCGATGCATCGGCCACGCGCAGCGCTGTCACACCGCGCACCCGCAGCTGGGGGTCGACGACGCTGGCGTCGTCGGTGCCCATCCGGCAGGTACCGACCGGGTGATACAGGGTGTGGGAAAGGGATTCCATTGCCCTGTAGAGAGTTTCGTCATCGAGGCTGGATGCGTCCAAGGGGCGGGCGATCCTGCCGATGGTGCCCCGAAGCGCCGGTGCACGAGAGATGTCGGCGCACATTCGCAATCCCGCCATCAGCGCGTCCCGGTCGGCCCCGGCGGCGTCGGTCAGGTAGCGGGGGTCGATCGACGGTTTGTCATAGGGGTCGTTTGTACGCAGGGTGATGGATCCCCTGCTCTGCGGCTTGAGCAGGATCGAACCCATCACCACGGCGTGGCCGGCATACGGGTCGCCGATCCCCTCATCGAAATACGGTGCGGGAGCGAAGATCAACTCCAGATCCCGGAAGCGCCAGATCAGGTCGGCTCCTGACGAAACCGTAGGCCTCACCCACGTTCGAGGTGAGCATCCCCCGACGGCGCACAAAGTAGTTGAGCAGCTCGAGCGGCTTCTGCGCAGCGAACAGCGAGTCGTAGGGAACGTCGAAGCCCAGCGGCACAACGAGGTGGTCGAGCAGATTCGCGCCCACCTCCGGCGAGTTCGCGACGCTGACGATGCCGTGCCGGGTGAGCTGGTCGGCCTCGCCGATGCCGGACAGCATCAGCAGCTGCGGGGTGTTGATCGTCCCCGCGCACAACACCACCTCGCGACGGGCGGTGGCCACGGTGCGGCGACCCTTCTTGTCGTCGAACTCGACGCCGATCGCCCGGTCGCCGGCGAACACCACGCGCGTCGCGGTGGCGTTCGTGAGCACAGTGAGGTTCTTGCGTTTGCGGATCGGCTTCAGGTAAGCGTCGGCTGTGCTCCATCTGGCGCCTCGGCGTTGCGTGACCAGTGCCTCACAGAACCCTTGCGGCTCATCGGCGTTCGGCTCCTCGACGCGATGCCCGCATTCCTGTGCAGCGGACAGCCACATCCCGGTCGACGCACGCGGACTGCGCTGACGGGAGATGACGAGCGGCCCCGACTCGATGCGCTTCAGGTATGGCGCGAGGTGGGCGTAGTTCCATTCCTCGCCGGCGTGCTCACCCCACTCGTCGTAGTCGGCGGCGAACCCGCGTGCCCAGATCATGGCGTTCATCGAGGAGGACCCGCCGAGCATCTTGCCGCGTGGCCAGTACACCCGGCGGCCACCGAGGCCCGACTGCGGTTCGGTGAAGTATTCCCAGTCCAGTGGGCCGCGCATCAGCTGGGCGAAGCCGGCCGGGATGTGGACGAACTTGTCCTTGTCGCGGGCGCCGGCCTCGAGCACGACAACCCGGACTGACGGATCGGCGCTCAGGCGGTTGGCGACGACGGCACCGGCCGACCCTGTCCCGACGATGACGTAATCGGCTTCCACGGCGCGTAAGTCTAGACAGTTGCCGACCGGCAACGGTCAGGTCGCGGCCAACTCGATGTGCTGGGCGCAGCGCACAGCCTCGTAGCGCTGCGGGCTGCACGTCAGGATGATGACCTGACCGTCACCGGCGACGGCGTCGAACACCTCGGCCATCTTCGTCAGCCGCCCGGCATCGGTGAAGCCGAGGGCGTCGTCGATGACCACGGGCACGCTGTCCTCCTTGGCCACCAGCGCCGCCCCAGCCAGCCTGGCAACGATGCCCAGCTGCTCCTTGGCGCCCCCGGACAGCGAGTCATACGGCACGGTGCGCCCCGACAGGGTCCGCGCACCGATACACAGCTGACTGTCGACTTCGACCTCGAAGCTGTCGCCGAACACGATGCGACCCAAGCGTTCCACCTCGCCGCGGAACGGGTCGACGTAGCGCTGCCGCATCGCGTCTCGGTGCCTGCCCATGACCGTGCGGAGCAGTAGCGCGGCCCGCGCCCGGCGCTGCACTCTCAGGTACTCGGCCTCGGCGCGCCCGCGTTCGGTTTCGGCCTCGTCGAGACTGCCCTTGCGTCCCTCGGTGCCGTACACCTTCAACTGTGCGGCAACCTCGCGAAGTGCCTCGGCTGCCTCCTCGTGCTGCGCCGTCGCCGTTCCGGCGTCACGTTCGGCCTCGGTCAGCGCCGCTGCCACCGACTCCGGTTGGTGCTTGGCAAGTTCCTCGCCGAGATGGGTGACCAGCGCTTCGGCCTTTGCCGCTGCCTCGGCGTCGGCTTCGGCGGTGACAGCCAGCTGATCGTCGGCGTCCTCTGCCCGCCGCTCTGCCAGACGCTCACCCGCTGAGGCGAGCTCTACCTGCGCGGCCTGCAACTTCTCCATGACGCGGGCGGCCAGCAGGCCGCGCTGGGCGAGCAGCTTCCCCGCCTCCTCGGCGACCTTCCTGTGTGTCTCGCAGTCGCGCATCGCCTGCTGGTGGACCGCCGTGGCCTCGATGAGCTCCAGCCGCAGGGCGGCGGGGTCGAGCAGTCCGCCGGGCGCGGCGTCGAAGAGTCCGTCCTCGGCAGGCATGCGGTCCTGCAGGGTGGCCAGCCGTGACCGCAATTCGTCGGTGGTGTCGTCGGCGGTGAGCGCTTGGAGGACCGCCCGGACCTCCTGACGGCCCGCCTGCAGCTCGTGGCGGCGTCGATCCAGTGCCCGCGCCGCCTGAATGTCGGCGACTCCGATCTGCCCGAGGGTGCCGGCGAGCGTCGCCGTCGCGGCGTCGAGCGATGCCTGAGTGGCGGTCGCCGATGCGGCGGGCACCACCCGCAGCGACAACACACCGGGAATGTCGACGCCGGTCGCGGCGGTGACGCCCGCCGACCATGTGTCACCCGCGCGCAGGGTCATGGCTTCGCCGTCGACGCTCAGTTCCACGTCGGCGGCGGCGAGCATCTCAAGGTGGGCCGATGTCTGCTCAACGGCATCGGTGGCCCGCGCGACGGCCGTTGCGGCGTTCTCGGCGGCGACCATCAACGCGTCGCTGAGCGTGATCGCCGCGAGGTCGCGCTGTACGGATTCGAGTTCGCGCTCGTGGCGCTCGATCGTGGTGATCCGGCCGGCGAGACGGTCCGCCTCATCCCGATCGGCCAGACGCTGAACGGCGCTGCGCGCACGATCGACGCGCCCCTGGCTTGCCTCGAGCGCCGATCGTGCTTCCGTCGCCGCCGCGTCGGCGGCCACCTGCATCTCGGCGGCCGTGTCGAGATCGTCGGCTGCTCCGTCGGATTCGGCCTGTAGACGTGCCACCGCCAAGGCGCGCTCGTCGATGTCGGCCCGGGCGCGCCGTCGCTCGGTGAGCGCGGCCCGCGACGCGATGTAGGTGGATCTGGCCGCTTCGGCCAGCACCGACGCCTGATCGAGCTCTGCGCGCATCGCGGTGACCGCGTGGGCAGCTGTGCGTGCGCCCACCAGTCGTTCTGCGGCAGTGGCACTTTCGTCGGCGAGCTTCGCAAGGTCGCCGGACAGTGTGACGTGCCTGCGCACGGCTTCGTCGACCTCGGCGACCGCCGCTGCGCGGCGGGCCACGTCTTCGTCGGCGGTACGCAACCGTGCGGTCGCGGCCGCCCACTCACCGGTGGGACGCCCCGTCGACGTGAAATAACGCCGATACTCCTCCTCGACCCTGTCGATCAGCAGGGCATCGACGTTCCCGGCGCAGTCCGCTGCCGGGGCCGCAGCGTCGTCGACCTCACCGGCGGCCACATCGAGCGCGCGGGACAGCGCATTGCACGCCGACAGATCCGCGGCCGACATGGGCGCCGACTGCAGCACCCGCTGCGCCTGCCAGAGATCGAGGTCGACGGTCTCGGCAAGCATGGCCCGCACGCGCTCATGCGCCTCGTCGCCGGTGAATTGTCCGCGTCGCGGCGCCAGCACCGTCAGTTCGGTCTCGGGCTTCTTGTGGAATCGCTTGCGATAGACGAACCGGTATGGGCCGGCGGAGATTTCGGCGATCACTTCCGCGCCCACGTCGGCATGCGTCGGCTTGACCTGCTTGACTTCCTTCTTGCTGGACCGGTCCTTGGATTCCAGCAGAAGGTCGAGCGCCTCGAGCATCGAGGTCTTACCAGACTCGTTGGCGCCGCTGACCACCACGACACCGCGATCGGGAAACTCGATGTCGCGGTGGATGATTCCGCGGTAGTTCGTCAGCACCAGCCGATGCAACTTCATGCCGCACCTCCGTCGGCCAGCCGCAGCAACAGCCCCAGCGCCGCGCGGGCGTCCTCGGCGTCATCTCCGGCTGAGCGCGCCGTGGCCACCAGTTCGGCGACCGCGGCGGCGGCGAACCCGCCGATTCCCAGGTCGTCGAATTCACCGTCGGCAGGCATCACCGCGATGTCGGTCTGCTTGTCCCACGGCACGAGCGCCGCGAACACCCGGGCGTAGCGGTCCAGGCAGGCATCCAGCGCGGCGCGGTCGGTGACCGTCAGCGATCCGGTGAGGCCGAGCCGGATAACCGTGCGCTCCTTGTCGGGCATCTGGTCGAGGTTGATGTCCAGGTCGGCCACGTCACGGCTGTTGTCCACGGCGTGGCGCAGTGACATGAAGCGCCAGGAACCGACCCGGTGCGCGTCGACGCGCACGGGCCTGGATGCCTCGGATTCGTCGATCTCGACGGCGAGCACGTGCCCCGGGTCGGGTTCGATGTCGTCGTAGTTGGTCACCTCGGGCGACCCGGAATACCAGATGCGCCCGGTGGAGCCGACGCCCATGCGGGAGTGCTTGTCCCCCAAAGCCACATAGTGCACAGCGCCACGGGCGATGGCGGCTTCCAGTGCCGCCAGGCCGATCAGCGACGCCCTGTCCTTATCCGGGACGAGGATGTCGACGGCGCCGTGGCCCACGACGATGCGCGTCACCCCGCCGCCGGCCGAGCCGGCGATCGAGCCGGAGCCGGTCGAGCCGGGCAGCGCGTCGAGCACGTCAGCGACAAGGTCGGACGTGGGCGCCTTGGAATACCATGGCGCGGCGACCAGCTGAAGACCCGGCCGTATCTCGTGGATGCCGGGCCGGTCGAGCACGACGACGTTGTCGGGCTTCTCGGAGGTGAACAACGCACTCGTATACACCGACGACGCGTCCAGCGGGTCGTGGTTGCCGGGCAGCAGGTACACGGGGACCCCGATGCCGCGCATCGCTTCGAGCGAGGTGCTGACTTCACGCGGGGCGAGCTGGTTGTGTTCGAACACGTCACCGGCCACGACGACGAACTCGGCGCCCACGTCGGCGGCCAACGGGCCGAGCGCAGCGACCGCGCCCCGCCGGGCCGCCGAATACCGCGGCTGCGCATCTCCGTTGAGATAGTGACGGGTCATTCCGAGCTGCCAGTCAGCGGTGTGCAGAAATCGCATCTCAGCCCGTCCTTTCCGTCGAATTTCTCTGAGGCATCGCTACTGTAGGTCCGGCCTCCGACAAGTCCGTGGATGCGCACCGGCATGCCCTACGGTTATTGGAATGAGCGACCGTCACCGCACGCTGCTGCTGCTCCGTCACGCCAAGTCGGACTACCCGGACGGAGTGCCTGACCACGACCGTCCGCTGGCGGCGCGGGGTGTTCGCGAGGGTGCGCTGGCCGGGGAGTGGATCAGGGCCAACGTGGGAACCGTGGACGCGGTGCTGTGTTCGACGGCGACGCGCACACGACAGACGCTGGAACGCACGGGGATCACTGCGCCGGTGCAGTACGTGGACCGGATATACGACGCGACGCCGGGCGTCGTCATCGAGGAGATCAACGGGGTGCAATCCCGGTTCGACGATGAGATCTCCACGCTGCTCGTCGTCGGACACGAGCCGGTGATGTCCTCGCTGGCGCTCAGCCTCGCCGACGAGGAGTCCAGCAACAGCCCAGCAGCTCAAGAGCTTTCGGCGAAGTACCCGACGTCATCGGTCGCGGTGCTGCGCATCGCGTCGCCGTGGGATCAGGTCGCGCTGCGCGGTGCGCGGCTGATCGACTTTCACACCGCGCGCTAAGCGCGCGTGGCCAGGGTCAGCTCCATGAGCTTGATCGCCATCCCGCACGCGTCCATCCCTGGCGTCTGGGGATTGACCCACCAGCCGACCACCCCAGCGGCATCGCTGGCGACGCCGCAGGCACCATTGGGATCGTTGGGCCGCATGACGATCGACTCGATGCCGGCGACCGAACGGTTCTCGATCTGATACTCCAGCTGCTCGGCAACCTTGCGCTCATTGGTGAGGCTGCCCGTCTCGAACCAGAACCGGGTGATGTCGACCAGTCCTGCCGGGTTGGCGGCCTGCCAACGGCAGATAGCGCCGACGAACGTGCTCTGGATGTCGAGGGGATCGGCACCGACCGTCTCGGCGAGGATGTCCTCGGTGAGGACCTCGCACTCCTTCAACAGGTTCGGGTACTTGCGTTCGGAGTTGTCGTTGCGAGGCACGTCTCCGGAGCCTGACCTGGCGGCAGTGCCCTCGACCGTCTGCGTGCACCCGGTCAGCACGACGAGGCCGGCCAGAGCGGCGATCGCGCCTTTGCGCATTCGTCGGGTCATTTGGAGTTCACAATCGACTGGCGGGTGAGTTCCTTGGCGACCTCGCACGCGTCCGGGTACGGCGGTTGAGCGAAGCTGACGGACCATTCGATGAAGTCGTCGCCGAAGCCGATCCCGACTTCGCAGAGGTTGATGCCGACCTTCGGATCGGGATCCTCGTTGATACCGAGGAAGCCTTTGTGCCCCTCGATCTTGAGGTCTTCGACGCTGGTCCGCGACAACTCCATCGTCTTGCGCTCACGGCCGATGGGGCTGCCCCGGAACCACGAGAACGAGAAATGCGGCCCCAGGATCGATCCGCCGGACAGCCACTGGCACCCGACCGAGGTCTTCGCCGTGTTGACCAGGCCTGGAACCTCGGTCTGTTTGGCGACCTCCTCGTCGCTGACCCCGCCGCACTCGGGGAAGAACGGGCCGTGCGCGACGCCCTGTTGCGGGGCGTCCGTGGAGGGGACCGCGGGGCCTTGCGGCTCGGTGGAGTCCGAGCACGCAGCGAGCACCGGGAGCATGGCCGCGACGGCAACGGCCAGCACCCCGCGCACGCGAGGAGCAGAAACCGACACCGCCGGGCGACGATGTCCGCGGAAGCTGGGGGTCACGCCATGCACTGTAGCGGCAGCCCACACCGTCAACCACCGACATGCCGATTGACCAGCCCATTTATCGGATTCTCAGGTGCGACAGCCGAACAGCCGCGCCGCCGGGCGGGTGTGCGAAAGTAGCGGGATGCTCTTCGGGCTGCTCCGGCGGTATGCACGGCCGTATCGCCCGCTGCTCGCGGTCGTGGCGTCTCTTCAGGTCGTCAGCACGCTGGCGACGCTATACCTGCCCACGGTCAACGCGGCGATAATCGACGACGGCGTCGCACAAGGCGACCTGGGCCGCATCATGGAGCTGGGCGTGGTCATGCTGGCCGTGACGGCGGTTCAGGTGGCGTGTGCGGTCGGCGCCGTGTACTTCGGGTCGCGCGCGAGCATGGGCGTCGGCCGCGACCTGCGCTCGGACATCTTTCATCACGTCACCGGCTTCTCGGCCGAGGAGACCGCACGGTTCGGTGCGCCGTCGCTGTTGACGCGGACCACCAACGACGTGCAGCAGATTCAACTGCTGGTCCAGCTGACCTGCACGATGCTCGTCACCGCGCCGATCATGTGCGTCGGCGGCATCGTCATGGCCATCCATCAGGACGCCGGGTTGTCCTGGCTGCTGGTCGTCAGCGTGCCGGTGCTGGCGTTGACGAACTACTGGATCGTGTCGCACCTGTTGCCGATCTTCCGCCGGGTCCAGCGCCAGATCGATGCGATCAACCGAGTGATGCGCGAGCAGCTGACCGGCCTGCGGGTGGTGCGCGCTTTTGCGCGGGAACCGTTCGAGCGCAACCGTTTCGCCGAGGCCAACAGCGCCCTGGCGGACAGCGCACTGGAAGCGGGCCGCTGGCAGGCATTGATGCTGCCGGTGACGACCCTGGTGATCAACGTCTCCAGCGTGGCGCTGATCTGGTTCGGCGGGATGCGCATCGACTCCGGTCAGATGCAGGTCGGCTCGCTCATCGCGTTCCTGTCGTATTTCATGCAGATCCTCGTCGCGGTGCTGATGGCCACCTTCATCCTCGTGATCATCCCGCGCGCATCCGTCTGCGCGGAACGGATCACCGAGGTGTTCGCCACCGAACCGGCCATCACCAACTCTCCCACCTCCACCTCGCCGGCGACCATCGACGGCGAAATCCGGTTGATGGAGCCACATTCAGCTACGCCGGCGCGGATCGGCCGGTTCTGCAGGAGTTTCGTTCGTCGCCCGCCCGGGAACGACGACCGCCGTCGTCGGCTCCACCGGATCGGGCAAGTCGACGCTGGTGTCGCTGATCTGCAGGCTCTATGACGTCACCGGCGGATCGGTGAGCGTGGACGGCGTCGACGTGCGTGACCTCGACATCGAGCGGTTGTGGGCGGACGTCGGGCTGGTGCCGCAGCGTGGCTATCTGTTCTCCGGAACGGTCGCCGACAACTTGCAGTTCGGTGCGGCCCCCGGGCATGTGGCGACCGAGGAGGAGATGTGGGAGGCGCTGCGGGTGGCGTGTGCCGACGACTTCGTCGGCAATCACCCCGACGGCCTCTTGATGCGGGTGGCCCAGGGCGGGATGAACTTCTCCGGTGGCCAAAGGCAGCGACTTGCCGTCGCGCGCGCCGTGATCCGCCGACCGGTGATCTACCTGTTCGACGACTCGTTCTCCGCGCTCGACGTACACACCGACGCGCGCGTGCGCGAACGGCTACGGGCGGCCTCCGCGGAGCCACCGTGGTGATTGTGTCGCAGCGGATCTCGACCGTCTCAGGCGCCGAGCTCATCGTCGTCGTCGACGACGGCCTGGTAGTGGGTTCGGGGACGCACGACGAACTGCTCCGGACGTGTGAGACCTACCGTGAATTCGCGGATTCGCAGTCGGTGTCGGCCGGAGAACGATGACCGGACCGCTGGCACGCCCGATGCGGGGAAGCGAACCCCCGCAGGTTCGATCCCGCGATTTCAAGGCGTCCGCGGTCCGGTTGCTCAAACGCCTCACGCCACAGCGCGGCCCGACCATCGCGGTGATGCTGCTGGGCATCGGCGGCATCGCGATCGGCGTGGCGGGGCCACGCATCCTCGGGCACGCCACCGACCTGTTGTTCAACGGTGTGATCGGCCGCCGGCTGCCTGCCGGGCTGACCAAAGATCAGGCCGTCGAGTCGGCCAGGGCCAGGGGTGACGACAACTTCGCCGATCTGCTGTCCGGCATGAACGTGGTGCCGGGGCAGGGTGTCGACTTCGGCGCCGTTGGACGCACACTGGCGCTGGCAATGGGGCTGTATCTGGTTGCCGCGCTGTTGGTCTGGCTGCAGGCCCGACTGCTCAACACCGTCGTGCAACGCACGATGGTGGCGCTGCGTGCCGACGTCGAGGACAAGGTGCACCGACTGCCGCTGCGGTACTTCGACTCCCGGCAGCGCGGTGAGGTGCTCAGCCGGGTCACGAACGACGTCGACAACCTCCAGCAGTCGCTGGCGATGTCGGTCACCCAGTTGTTGAGCTCGGTACTGACCGTGGTGGCGGTACTGGTGATGATGCTGACGATCTCGCCGCTGCTGACGCTGCTCACCGTGGTGACGGTGCCACTGTCGCTGTGGGTCACCCGTTCGATCGCCAGTCGGTCGCGCACGCTGTTCATCGCCCAGTGGACCAATACCGGCAGGCTCAACGCCCACATCGAGGAGACCTACAGCGGGTTCACGGTCGTCAAGACGTTCGGCCACCGCGCCCATGCCGAGGACCAGTTCCGCGAGCTCAACGACGACGTCTACCACGCCAGCTTCGGGGCGCAGTTCCTGTCCGGGCTGGTCTCCCCCGCAACGATTTTCATCGGCAATCTGAGCTATGTGGCGGTGGCGGTGGTCGGCGGCCTGCAGGTCGCGACCGGGCAGATCACCCTCGGCAGCATCCAGGCGTTCATCCAGTATGTCCGCCAGTTCAACCAGCCGCTGACCCAGATCGCGGGCATGTACAACACGATGCAGTCCGGGATCGCCAGCGCCGAGCGGGTCTTCGATCTCCTCGACGCCGAGGAGGAAGCGCCCGACCGGCCTGCCGCACTGCCCGCAGGCGACGATCGGCGACGGGGCCGGGTGGAATTCGACCGCGTCTGGTTCAGCTATCAGCCCGGGTGCCCCGGTGATCGAGGAGCTCTCGCTGATCGCCGAACCCGGCACCACCGTCGCGATCGTCGGGCCCACCGGGGCGGGCAAGACGACCCTGGTGAATCTGCTGATGCGGTTCTACGAGGTCGACGCCGGGCGGATTCTGCTCGACGGCGTCGACATCACCTCGGTGAGCCGAAGCTCGCTGCGCTCACGGATCGGGATGGTGCTGCAGGACACCTGGCTGTTCGCGGGCACCGTCTACGAGAACATCGCATACGGACGGCCCGATGCCGACCACGACGAGGTGATCGAGGCGGCCAGAGCGGCATACGTGGACCGTTTCGTGCAGACGCTGCCCGACGGCTACGACACCCTCATCAACGACGGCGGCACGAACATCAGTGCCGGCGAGAAGCAGCTCATCACGATCGCCCGCGCGGTACTGGCCCGCCCCCAGCTGCTGATCCTCGACGAGGCCACCAGCTCGGTGGACACCCGCACCGAGGTGCTGATTCAGCACGCGATGGCACAGCTGCGCCGCGACCGCACGAGTTTCATCATCGCGCACCGGCTTTCGACCATCCGGGATGCCGACGTCATCCTGGTCATGGAGGCCGGGAGGATCGTCGAGCGCGGAACGCACCGCGAACTGCTGGCGCGCCGGGGCGAGTACTGGTCGATGGCACAGGCCTGAATCCGATCGTCGGAATTAAGCGGATCGCTTGGTGCAGGATGATGGCATGACCCCGACGTCACGGACTGTGCACACCTTCTGCCGGTACTGCCTGGCCTCGTGCGGGGTCGAGGTGACCGTCGAGGACAACCGCGTGGTCAAGATCTCGGCCGACAAGCAGAACCCGCACAGCTGGCATGACTTCTGCGCCAAGGGCCGCACTGCCAACCGTCTCGTCGAACACCCGCGGCGCATCCTCGCCCCGATGCGCCGAGTCGGCGACGCCTACGTCGAGGCCACCTGGGACGAGGCGATCACCGACATCGCGGCCAGGATGAACGCGCTGATCGACGCCGACGGCCCCGACGCGATCGGCGTGTATTACGGCAACCCGGCGGGTTTCTCGTCGTCGAACATCATCTTCATGAACGGCTGGCTGGACGCGATCGGCACCCACAGCCGCTACTTCGTCGGCTCGATCGATCAGAACGCGATGCACGTGGTCGCCGACGCCATGTACGGATCGATTCTGATGGCGCCGGTGTCCGACATCGACAACTGCGACTACTTCCTGCTCATCGGCACCAACCCCGCGGTGAGCGCGTGGAACTGGCTGGAGACCGTGCCGGGCGGGTGGCGGCGCGCCCTCGCACGGCAGGCCAAGGGTGCCACGATCGTCGTCGTCGACCCGTTGCGCACCGAGTCCGCCGACAAGGCCGACGTCCATCTGGCCGTGCGGCCCGCCCAGGACTGGGCCCTGCTGCTGGCCATGGTCAAGGTGATCCTCGACGAGGGGTTGGAGCACACCGAGGACTGCACCGATCTGGCCACCGGCGTCGAGGATCTGCGCGCCCTCGTCGCCGACGCCGACCTCGACGACCTCGCGGGCCGCTGCGACCTCGACCGCGCGCAGATCGAAACGGTGGCACGGGATTTCGCGGCGGCGCGGGGCGCGATGGTGGTGACGCGCACCGGCGTCTCGATGCACCTGACGGGAACCGTCGCGGAGTGGCTGGGCCACGTGCTCAACGTGATCACCGGACGGATGGACCGTCCCGGCGGCCGCCGGTTCGAACCGGGCTACGTGGATGCCATCCGGATGTCGGGCATGGTCAAGGCGAGCCCGCACCGCAATCGGCTGTCGGGTCGCACCATGGTGGCGGGCGGCCATGCGCTCTCCGAGCTGCCCGCGGAGATCACCACACCGGGAGCCGGCCAGATCCGGGCAATGCTGATCAACTGCGGCAACCCGGTGGTGTCGGGACCCGACGGGGCGAAACTGGACGAGGCGCTGGCGCAGCTGGATCTGTTGGTGGCCATCGATTTCGTGCAGCGGGAGAGCCACCGCCATGCCCACTGGCTGCTGCCCGCCGTGCACTGGCTGGAGCGCGACGACCTGTTGGCGTTCACCAGCAACATGCACGACGAGCCCTACGTGCACTACGGCGCGAAGGCGGTCGAGCCGCCGCCGGGCGCGCGTCAGGAGTGGCGGATCTTCGTCGACCTCGCGATCGCGATGGGTAAGCCGCTGTTTCGCGCCAACGGTCTGAACGGCTTCATCAAGGCCACCCGCCGGGCGGCCCGGCTGGCACGCAGGCCCGGCCTGGAATTCACCCCGCACTGGATCGACCGGCTGGTGCTTGCCACGGGACGAAAGTTCAACGGCCGCAGGATTTCCTGGCGCGATGTCCTGGCGCATCCGCACGGCTGGGTGCTTGGGCCACGCGAGTTCGGGCACTTCCGGGACGCGTTGCGCACACCCGACAAGAAGGTGCATGTGGCACCGCCGGAGTTTGTCGCCCGCGCCCGCGAACTGCTCGGCGAGCCGGCCCCGCAGCCGCCCGCCGACTACCCGTTCCAGCTGGCCAACCGCCGTCACCGGCACTCGATGAACTCGTGGCTGAACGAACTGCCCGGTCTACATCCGTCCGGCAAGGGCAGCGAAGTCGTCATCCACCCCGAGGATGCGTCGCGGCTGGGCATCGACGACGGTGACCGAGTACGGGTGCATTCGCCCGTCGGCGCGATCGAGCTGACGGCGTCGGTGTCCGACCAGCCCCGACCCGGCGTCGTGATAATCGACCATGGTTGGGGCTCAAGGGTTTTCGATCCACGAGGGGGAATGGCGCCGGAGTCGTTCGGCGTCAACCGCAATCTTCTGGTCGACGCCGGTCCGGTGGATCCGCTGTCGCAGACCTCGGCGCTGAATTCCTCCTACGTGGCGGTGGCCCGGGTCTAGAGTTCCGGGCCCTCCGCGCGCAGGTCGTCGACCTCACGCATGGCATCGCGCAGCTTGCCGAGCCACTCGTCGGTGTGTTGGCCGACCAGCCGCACCGACCACACGAGTGCGTCCGAGCGTGACCTGGCCACACCGGCGTCGACAAGCGTGTCGAGCACCTGCCGCTCCGGCTGCCGCAGCCGCGTCATCACCGGTACTGCCAAGTGCGTGAACAGGATTCGCTCGTCTTGATCGGCCCCTGGAACCTCGATGCCCCACGACACCTTGCGGCCGTAGCGGGCCTCGGCTTCGTCGGCGATCTGCATGCGTTCGCCGCGGGTCTGCTCGCGGAACCGGGCGGCCCGGCCCGAAGCGTGGGCTTCGCTTTCGGGGTTGTCGGCGTGCTCGGACTCCTGGAGGCGCCCGATGACGGTGATCTCTTCGCGGTCGACGATGACCTCGGGGTCACCGGCGAACCAGTTGTCGGGAAGGCGGCCACCGAACCAGTCGGGGGCGTCGGTGGCGTCGGGTTGGTCGGCCTGCTGCCAGCCGCCGGAGCGGCCGGACCGTCGGCCATGTGGATGATGTCGCATGATTACATACTTACACCGTTACAACGCTGGCGGGGAAGCGTTCTCTACCGGCGAAACGCGCTGGTGTGCGTCCCGATCGCACATCGGATGCACGTCGCGATCTCTGTGCACACCACGTTGCGAATCCTGGTGATCAGCCGCGCTTGAGGAGGACGGCCGCGCCGCCACCGAGCACCATCGCGATCAGCAGCACCGTCGCCCAACCCGCACCGAGCAGCCACCACACCAATCCGAGCGCGATCACCGCGGGCGACAGCGCGAACAGCACCATGCCGGGGTGTTGCTTGATGACCGCGAGGGCGCCCTGAGCGCGCTGACGGTCGATTTCCTTAGCCATGACACCCAGAATGCCAGCTGACCGGGGGCCCGACGGCGCATAGGGTGAATGCCACGACACGCTTAAGGAGGCGGCGGTGACAGGAGCTGGACAAGGTAGTTGGCAGCCCGATCCCGAGGGGCGCTTCGACTACCGCTGGCATGACGGACAACAGTGGACCGATCAGGTATCGCATCAGGGCCAGGTGCATCGTTCACCGCTCGGTGGCGGCCCGGGACCGCAGGCGCAGGCAGCGCCCAGCCAGTACCAGGCGCAACCGGGACAAGCACAGGCGCAGGCGCAAGCCCTCGGCGGCGCCGACGGATTCTCGGGAATCACCGGAGATCTGGTCGACGGACGATTCAGCGAGAAGGAAGCCAAGCCGATCGCGAACCAGAACTCGAAGCTGCTTCGGGTGCGGCTGGGTGAGCCGTTCATGGCCAGGCAGGGGTCGATGGTCGCGTACCAGGGCGCCGTCGATTTCGCATTCGAAGGCGGAGGGGCGTCGAAGTTCCTCAAGAAAGCCCTGACCGGCGAGGGCCTGCCGCTGATGCGGTGCCAGGGACAGGGCGACGTGTTCCTGGCCGAGCGGTCCTACGACGTGCACCTACTGAACCTGAACAATTCCGGGCTGTCGATCAGCGGCAAGAACGTGCTGGCGTTCTCGTCGAGCCTCGACTGGAACATCGAGCGGGTCAAGGGCGGCAGCATGGTCGCGGGCGGCCTCTTCAACACCACGCTGCGCGGGACCGGTTGGGTCGCGCTGACGACCGACGGCCCTCCGGTGGTGCTCAATGCGGCCGAGGCGCCGACGTTCGCCGACACCAACGCCGTCGTGGCATGGTCGGCCAACCTGCAGACGCAGCTGAAGACCAGCTTCAAGGCGGGCGCGCTGATCGGTCGCGGCTCGGGTGAGGCGATGCAGGTGTCGTTCTACGGCAACGGTTTTGTCATCGTGCAGCCGTCCGAAGGCATCCAGGTCGCGACGACGGCGTAGTCAGAGCTCCAGCAGGACGGTCACCGGACCGTCGTTGACGAGTTCGACCTTCATGTCGGCGCCGAAGACCCCGGTCTGCACGTCGGCGCCGAGGGACCTCAGCGCGCCGGCGAATGCGTCGACCAACGGTCCGGCGACGGCACCGGGCGCTGCGGCGTTCCACGTCGGCCGCCGCCCCTTGGTGGTGTTGCCGTACAGAGTGAACTGACTGATCACCAGGATCGGTGCGCCGACGTCACTCGCCGACTTCTCGTCATCGAGAATCCGTAATTGCCAGAGCTTTTCGGCCATTCGCTGCGCTGTGGCGGCATCGTCGTCGTGGGTGACGCCGACCAGCGCGAGCAGACCCTGGGTCCGCGGGCTGATCTCGCCGACCGTCTCGCCCGCCACCGTCACGCGCGCCGACGTGACCCGCTGCACGAGGATTCGCATCCCGCGAACCTACAGCGAGCCGAGGATCCCCTTCATGGCGTCGATCTCGCGCTGCTGGGTTTCGATGACCTCGTGCGCGAGGTGCACGGCCTCCTCGGCCTGACCGGTCTCGGCTTCGGTCTGGGCCATCCTGACTGCGCCTTCGTGATGCGCGATCATCCCGGTCAGGAACACACGGCTGGCTTCGACGCCCTGCGCCTGGCGAAGTTGTTCGAGTTCTTGCTCGGTCATCATGCCCATCGCATCGTGATCGACGCCCATGTCGTGGCCTTCGTGGCCGGACGCCGCCGGAACGCCCCACTGCGTCAGCCACTGTTTCATCGTCGCGATCTCCGGTCCCTGAGCGGCTTTGATCTGGTTGGCCAGGTCGGTGACGCGAGGGTCGATGCCCTGTTTGGACAGCACGATGTCGCCCATCACGATGGCCTGTTCGTGGTGCGGGATCATGCCGGTCGCGAAGGTGACGTCGGCATCGTTGTGGGCCTGGGCGCCGTCGGCAGCTTGCGACGTCGGTTCGTGCTCGTGCGTTCCATGGTCGTGTTCGGCCGACTCGGTTCCGACGTCGCTGCACCCGGACGAGAGCAGCGCGAGGGTGGCGCCCACAGTGCCCACTACTGCCAGCAGACTGCGTTTCGACAACAACTTCATGCTCCCTTCGAGCTCTAATACCCTAGGGGGGTATGCTACAGCTAGGTCAAGCGGCCGTGGAGAGGAGCCCGATGAGCACCACCACCATCACCGTCGAGGGTATGAGCTGCGGTGGATGCGCCAATTCTGTGCGCGCCGAGCTCACCCACATCCCGGGCGTCGTCGAGGTCAACGTCGACGTGACCAACGGTACGGTGACGATCGCGAGCGATACGCCTGTCGACAGTGCCGCCATCCGCGCCGCAGTCGAAGAGGCCGGCTACACGTTGGCAGGCTGACCGTGACCGCCCCCGCGAAGATCGCCGCCTTCGCCGCCATGCTCGTCGTGGTGTTCGCGGCCTCGCTGTGGGTGGGTGCCACTTTCGGACCAAACCCCGACATCGCGGTGCCCCACCCGTCGACGAGTGAGCACCTGGATCGACACGGAAGCCGCGGGCAGTGAACACCGTCGAACTGTCGATCGGCGGGATGACGTGTGCATCGTGCGCGTCGCGGGTCGAGAAGAAGCTCAACAAACTCGACGGGGTCACCGCGACCGTCAACTTCGCGACCGAAAGGGCGCGCGTCGAGTTCGGCGACGACGTCTCCGCTGATCAGCTCGTCACGGCGGTGGAGTCGGCCGGCTACCACGCCGCCCTGCCGGATCTGTCGGACGACAACGCCGGGGACGTTCCGGATCCGACGGCGGCGCTGCGTCAGCGTCTGTTGATCTGCGTAGCCCTGTCTGTCCCGGTCATCGCGATGGCGATGGCGCCGGTGCTGCAGTTCACGTACTGGCAGTGGCTCTCGCTGACTTTGGCTGCGCCGGTGGTGGTCTGGGGCGCGTGGCCGTTCCATCAGGCAGCGTGGACGAACCTGCGGCATGGCGCCGCGACGATGGACACGCTGATCTCCGTCGGCACGCTGGCCGCGTTCGGCTGGTCGATCTATGCGCTGTTCTGGGGCGCCGCGGGTGTGCCGGGAATGACGCATCCGTTCGAGCTGACCATCGGACGTACGGACGGCAGCGCCAACATCTACCTCGAAGCGGCAGCGGGGGTGACGACGTTCATCCTCGCCGGGCGTTATTTCGAAGCGCGGGCCAAGCGCCGGGCGGGCGCGGCACTGCGTGCGCTTCTGGACCTGGGCGCCAAAGAGGTGACGGTCCGGAGAGCCGGTGCGGAGCAACGCATCCCGATCGACGAGCTGGTGATCGGCGATGAGTTCATCGTCCGGCCCGGGGAGAAGGTCGCCGCCGACGGCGTCGTCGTGGAGGGCGCGTCGGCGATCGACGCGTCGATGCTCACCGGGGAGTCGGTGCCGTCGGAAGTGCAGCCGGGCGACCAGGTGGTGGGTGCCACGGTGAACGTCGACGGCCGGCTGGTGGTTCGTGCCGACCGCGTGGGCGCCGACACCCAGCTGGCGCAGATGGCCCGCATGGTCGAGGACGCGCAGAACGGGAAAGCGCAGGCGCAGAGGCTCGCGGACCGGATCTCCGGGGTCTTCGTCCCGATCGTCATCGCGTTGTCGGTGGCCACGCTGGGTTTCTGGATCGGCAGCGGGGTGTCGGTCGCGGCGGCATTCACCGCGGCGGTAGCGGTGCTGATCATCGCGTGCCCGTGTGCGCTCGGGTTGGCGACGCCGATGGCACTGATGGTCGGAACCGGTCGCGGCGCTCAGCTGGGCATCCTGATCAAGGGGCCCGAGGTGCTGGAATCCACTCGCCGGGTGGACACCGTGATCGTCGACAAGACGGGCACCGTGACGACCGGGAACATGACGCTGTGCGACGTGTTCGCGGTCGAGGGTGAGCAACCGGACAAGGTGCTGCGGTTGGCCGGGGCGGTGGAGAGTTCGTCGGAGCATCCCATCGCCCGCGCGATCACCGCGGGGGCGCGGGAAAAGCTCGGAGACCTGCCTACCGTCGATACGTTCACCAACCTGCGTGGCCTCGGCGTCGAGGGCCGCGTCGACGGCCGCGATGTGCTCTTGGGAAGGATGCGGCTGCTGGCCGACCGGCCGCTGGAGATCCCCGATGAGCTGGCCGATGCCGTCGCCGCGGGCAGAAAACGACGGCAGGACGGCGGTCACCGTCGGGTGGGACGGCCGCGCTCGCGGAGTCTTGACGGTGGCCGACGCTGTGAAACCGAGCTCTGCTGAGGCGGTTTCGCTGCTCAAGCGGCTCGGATTGACACCGATCATGGTGACCGGCGACAACGAGGCCGTGGCCCGGGCGGTCGCGGCGCAGGTGGGTATCGACGAGGTGGTCGCAGGAGTGCTGCCGCAGGACAAGGTCGCTGCCGTCAAGCGCCTGCAGAGCGAGGGCAAGGTGGTGGCGATGGTCGGCGACGGCGTGAACGACGCGGCCGCACTCGCACAGGCCGACCTCGGGCTGGCGATGGGCAGCGGCACCGACGTCGCCATCGAGGCCAGCGACCTGACGCTGGTCAGCAATGATCTGCGAGCTGTGCCCGACGCGATTCGCTTGTCCCGCATGACGCTGAGCACGATCAAGAGCAATCTGTTCTGGGCGTTCGCCTACAACATCGCCGCGTTGCCGCTCGCCGCGGCGGGGTTGCTCAGCCCGATGATCGCAGGCGCCGCAATGGCTTTCAGCTCAGCATTCGTGGTGAGCAACAGCCTGCGCCTACGCGCGTTCACACCGTCACGTTGACCTGCATTTCGCGCCGACCAGCTGCTCGTGGCCGTACAAGGTCGAGGATTCTCGGCATCATCAACCGCCAAGCCTTTCGCTGTGGAATGTTCACAGACGTCACCGACCTGCAGACCGCGATTCGCACCTGCATCGACAGCCCAACGAACGTGTCAATCATTCGCCTGGACCATTGCCACAGACCAGGTACTCACCGAAATCACACGTAAATCAAATCAATAACACGCAACACTACTTGCGGGATCTCGTCATCTTCAGGTGGTCCCTACCACCGTCCCATAGGGAAGTCGTCAGGTCGGCCGGTGGAGAAGTTCGTCAGTTGGTAGTGGCAGCAACCTACCGAAGAACGTTCCGCGCTCGGCCCACGGCGACAAGACTAAACCGGTCAGCGGAGGTTGCTGATGAAATAGTTCACGTTGCCGAGCTTCGTTTCATGTATTTGCTTCACCGTGCAATTTCGATCGGTCACCTACGGCCGCCACCGCGGCCACCGCCGCCGCCGCCGCGGCCACCGCCACCGCCGCCGCGATTCGGAATGTTGATCTCGGGGACGTTGACGTTGGGGACGTTGACGTTCGGCAGGTTGACGTTGGGGACGTTGACGTTAGGGACGATGTCGGCGATGTCGTCCACGACGTTGAGGTCCGGGACCATGTCCATGACGTCGTCCACGAGATCGACGTTGGGGACATTGACGTTGCCTGGGACGTTCGGCAGATTGACGTTCGGCACGTTTACGTTCGGCACATTGACGTTGCCTGGGATGTTCGGCAGATTGACGTTCGGCACGATTGACGTTCGGCACGTTCACGTTCGGCACCTTCACGTCCGGCACGACGTCGATGCCGGGGCCTGGGATGTTGATGTCGGGGCCGGGCTGAAGGGGAGCGTTCGTAAGGGGACCGTTGGTGCTGAACTGCTCATTGCCGGGGCTCGCCGCTGCGGGGGCGGCAACGACCACCCCGACCGCAGCGGGAACTGTAGCGATGCACGCTGCGATGACAAGTGCGCGAACCATCTTAAGACTCCTAAGGATTGACGACCCTGCACCTTATTCAACCATCCGCCAGGATTTGTGGGGCCAAACCGCGGTCTTTAACCGCGCATTGAAGTCATCGACTGCGCCTATTCCATCAGCGACGTTAGCCAGTGACCGGTGCAGCAAACACGAGCATTGTGCGATTGCGCGGGCTGACGCCCAGAACTGCTCAAACTTACGGCGGTTTCGCACAATGTCTTTGCGCAAGTGCGAAGAATTCGCGACCGATTCTGCATAAGCTTCGCGTTATCAGTAATCGCCACCGACAATAGCTTCTCGTACTAGTTCAAGGGAGTCCGACCATGTTGCTCAATGCCCGTCTGGCCCGTCGCGCAGTCGCCAGCGCGATCGGTACCGGAGCAGTCGCTGGCGCAATACTTGCTGTAGCCCCGTCGGCGTTGGCCGATACCCCTCCCAACTGCACCGCAGGTAACGTCGCGCAGGTACGGGCGGGTGTCTCAACGGGAACATCGGCCTACCTGTTCACCCACCCGTGGGTGAATGACTTCTTCACCAGCCTTCAAGGCCAGCCGCGTGACCAGATCCGGACACAAGTTCAGGACTACCTGGCGGCAAATCCGCGGGAACAGGCCGAACTCCAGGCCATCCGCCAGCCGCTGGTCGATCTACGGAACTACTGTGGCTTCGCTACCAACGTCCCCGCGCCGTAAGCAGCGGTGAGGGGCGGGCAAGCGCTGGCCTGCGCACGACCGTGCACAGGTCGACGATGGTGTCGTGCCATTTGACGTGCTCACACAAGATGATCTCCGCGATCGACTTCGGGCACTGGCACGGTACTTCGAAATTGCAAGGGCGCCTTCACCCACCCGCTCGCCAGGCCGCGAACAAATTAGCCGGTCAAGTATCCGACCGGGTATAGGTAACAGAGCGAACGAACGACGTGGCCACATGCCCACGTAGACCGAGTCGACGGTGCGATAGTCGGTAGCCATGACGTCGCCGATGCTGGAAAGCTTTCCGCCGCTCGTCCGCGCGGGTGCGCGGGTTCTGATCCTCGGCAACATGCCCGGCGTCAAGTCACTTGAGGTGCAGCAGTACTACGCGCATCCGCGCAACGCGTTCTGGCGAATCACCGGCGACCTGTTCGCATTCGACCCCACCGCACCGTATGCCGAGCGCGTCGCCGCGCTGACCGGTGCGCATGTTGCGGTATGGGATGTGCTGCACTTCTGCCGTCGGATTGGCAGCCTGGATGCCTCCGTCGAACCGGACAGCATGGTGCCCAACGACTTCGACGCGTTCTTCGCCAGTCACCCGACCATCAGTCATGTGTACTTCAACGGCGCGGCGGCGGAGAAGAATTACCACCATCACGTCGCCGGGCAGGACACCCTGCGCTACACCAGGCTGCCGTCGACGAGTCCGGCGCACACGGCGCGATTCGACGTGAAGCTCGCGGCGTGGAAACAGATCATGTCCGAGGCTGCCCGTACGTAGTGGCGTACTCCCCCGGCGTAGTGCCGAGCATCGCGCGGAAGTCGTTGATGAAATGCGACCGGTGACCGATTCGCGTCGATCCGCGACCCGTTCGGCATCCGACGGACCGTGATGACGCGCGTCGCGGATGTCTCCACCGAAGATCGGGGCTGGCGGCTGCCGAATGGGCTGAGGCGAACGTGAACTAGCGTGGCGACATGTCCTGCGTGTTCTGCGCCATCGTGGCCGGTGAGGCCCCCGGCATCCGCATCTACGAGGACGACGAGTACCTCGCACTCCTCGACATCCGGCCGTTCACCCGCGGCCACACGCTGGTCATCCCCAAGGTTCACACCGTCGACCTCACCGATACCCCACCGGAGACCGTCGCGCAGTTGACCGTCATCGGCCAGCGCATTGCCAAGGCGGCGCGCGCGTCGGGTCTGCACGCCGACGGTAACAACATCGCGATCAACGACGGCAAGTCCGCGTTCCAGTCGGTGTTCCACATCCACCTGCATGTGGTGCCGCGCCGCGACGGCGACAAGCTGTCGTTCGCCAAGGGGATGCTGGTGCGCCGCGACTCCGAGCGCGAGGAGACCGGAAGGCTGCTGCGCGAGGCACTGGCGCACGTGGACAGCGCGGAGAAGGATTGAACGCATGGGCGTTGCGCTGTGGTTGGAACAGAACATCGGCTATCGACTGCTGATGGTGCACGACAAGATCTACAAGAACACCGACGGGCGCATCGGCCATCGTTTTCCCGTGCCTGGCGTGGCACCCAATCTGCTGCTGCACACCGTCGGCGCCAAAACCGGCGCGCAGCGGACGAACACGCTGTCGTACTTCCCCGACGGCGGCAGCTACTACGTCGTCGCCTCCAAGGGCGGCGATCCGAAAGCTCCTGGCTGGTACCACAACCTCAAGGCCAACCCTGACATCGAAATCAACATCGGCCCAAAGCGTTTCGCCGTGACAGCGACGCCGCTCCTGCCCGGTGATCCTGACTACGCGCGGCTGTGGGCACTCGTCAACAAAGGCAACTCCGACCGCTACGAGGGCTACCAGAAGCGAACGTCGCGCCCCATCCCGGTTGTCCGGCTCACGCCGAAGGCCTAAAACAGCTCCTTGGCCAGCAGTTCCAGCGTCGTCACCCGGGCCGGCGCGGTGCCCGGGTCGACACCGCGGAAGGCCGACGCGACCGGGTGGACCATCACCTCGTCGACCCCGAAATGTTCGGCGAGGGCGTGCAGTTGGTCGGCGGCCTCCGCAGGTGAACCGACGACGGCCTGGCGAAGGCCCGCGTCGACGACAGCCTGGGCGCGAGGGCTGAGGGTCTGCGCTTCGGCGTCCTCGACGAGGTCCAGCGCCACCAGCGGCTGCCCGGTCCGCAGCCGCGCCATCATCTGCAGGTTCGGCTGGATCAAACGCACTGCCTCGTCATGGGTTTCGGCGACTGCGGCATTGACGGTCAGGAACGTCACCGGCGCCGACGCCAGGTCGCTGGGCTGGAAGTTGTCGCGGTAGAGCTGCAACGCCTCGGCGGTGCCCTGTCCGGCGAAGTGATGCGCGAAGACGTACGGCAGGCCCTTCGCGGCGGCGAGACGCGCGGAGTACATGGACGAGCCCAGCAGCCACAGCTTCGGCTCGGTGACCGCGGCGGGGGTGGCCTTGAGGATGTAGTTGTCCCGCATCAGGTCGCGCGGCAGCGGCACCCGCACGCCCTTGCTGCTCATCAGGGCGACGACGTCGTCGAGGTACTCGGGGAACGCCTCGATGTCGCGGTCGTCGCGTCCCGCCGCGCCTCGCAGCGCCATCGACGTCACGGGATCGGATCCCGGTGCCCGTCCGATCCCGAGGTCGATGCGCCCGGGGTGCGCAGCCTCCAGCAGTGCGAACTGCTCGGCGACGGCCAGCGGCGCGTGATTGGGCAGCATCACCCCACCCGAGCCGAGCCGCAGGGCCGACGTGTGCGCAGCGAGATGGGCGATCAAGACCGGCGGGCTGGTGGCCGCCACCGCGGGCATGTTGTGGTGCTCGGCGATCCAGTAGCGCGTGTAACCGAGCCGGTCAGCGGCCTGTGCCAGCAGCGTCGTGGCGGCGAGCGCATCGGAGGTGCTCTGGTCCGAGCGCACAGGGACGAGGTCGAGGACAGAAAGACGCATTGAACGTGCAACGCCGCGCGGCGGCGTTCCGTTCCCAGCGGCTTCGGCGTGGTCATCGTCGCCTCACCGGCGGCAATCACGCCGAAATCGCACGGGCCGTCGCGAAAATGTCGTCCATCATCGCGGGAGTGAGGCGGCCGGTGAAGGTGTTCTGCTGGCTGGGGTGAAAACAGCCAAGCAGCGCGACATCGCCACCAGGCGTCGACAACGTGGCCGTCGCGCCGTGACCGAACTTCGGCGCGGGCGTCGCCACCGTACCGCCGGTCCTGCGGATCATCGCCAGGGTCACCTGCCACGCGAACCCACCCAGCGCGACGATCACGCGCACGTCCGCTCCTGACAGCCGCCACTCGGCATCCAGCCATGGTGAGCATGTCGTCCGCTCCGCGGGTGTCGGCGCATTGTCCGGTGGCGCGCACCGGACCGCAGCGACCACGCGAACATCGTTGAGCTCCAAGCCATCTGCGCTGTCAGTACACGTCGCCTGGTTCGCCAGCCCGCTGCGGTGCAGCGAACCGAACAGGAAGTCGCCGGAACGGTCGCCGGTGAACACCCGGCCGGTGCGGTTGGCGCCGTGCGCGGCAGGCGCGAGCCCGACGACGAGGATCCGCGGGCGCGCCGATCCGAACCCGGGTGCGGGCCTGCCCCAGTACGGCTGGTCGGCGTAGGACTTGCGCTTGACCGCGGCGGCCTCTTCTCGCCACTGCACCAGCCGGGGGCAGGCCCGGCACACCGACACCTGCGCATCGACCTGCTTGAGGCTCTTGGCCGCCGCTGCCATCGCCGTCACATCCGCGGCAGTCGCCGCCACCGCGGTGCGTCGCGTCGCCGGGTCACCGGGCCAACCGGTGCCCGGCCGCACCGGGGTGTCGAACAGGCCGCCGATGCGGGGGTGGGGTAGCTGTGTCAACACCCACCCCTGCTTCGCCCACCCGGTGTCAACACCCACCCCCGCTTCGCCCACCCGGCGAGTAACCCATCATTCGTTACCAAGAAGCATCGTTCATCGTTATCACGAAACGCCGCTCCCCTCAGGCGAAGGCGGACGCCGCTAGCTCACCATTGGTCGCTGAAGGCTTCGATTGGGGAACACATGCGACGAGCGAAAGTAGCTGTTGTGGGGATCTGCATCCTGGTCACCGGATGCGGCAACGTCAGTAGCGCCGAGTCGGGCGCGCCGCCGAGCCGCACGATGATCCCGCGACCCCTGGTGGAACGCGAGTTGGGTGAGTTGCTCCTGGCTCCCGAACAAGTGGCCCCGGTGATGGGGGTGCCCGCGATGACGGTCATCGAGGCGCAGACCTCGATGTCCGACAACAGCGCCATCATGGCGCCGCCGGAGTGCCTCGCGATCGACGGCGCCGCCGAGATGCAGGTCTACGGGAACAGCGGCTACCGGGCCGAGCGCGATCAGAGCCTCAACGACGGTGAGGGCTGGAAACACTATGTGAAGCAGTCGGTCGTGCTGTTTCCGTACCTGGAGAAGGCCGCCGAATTCTTCGACGCGTCCGCGGATCAGTGGCCCGCGTGTCATCAGTACAGCCACACGCAGAGCGGGTCGCAGTGGACCCGCGGCGAGATCGTCAACGTGGATCACGCGCTGAGCACCGTCGCCATGCAACAGGACGCCGCTGCTCCCGGCTGGGGGTGCGGCCGCGCCCTGGTGCAGCGCAACAACGTGATCGTCGACGTCAACACCTGCAGCGCCTCCCCCGGCGACTCGGCGCTGAGGATCGCCAAGCAGATCGCCACCAACGTGGACGCGCAGTGGTAGCGCCAAACGGCCAGGAATAAAGGGGGTCGTCCGGCCACCCCGGGCGCTGCTAGATTTCCCGCGATACCCCATGACGCAACCCCCTGCGACCGCGGGCAGACGCACCCCGCTGCTGCTGATCATGTTCGCCGCGCTGATGGCCGGCGCGGGCAACGGCATCTCGATCGTGGCCTTCCCGTGGTTGGTGCTGCAGCGCAACGGCTCCGCACTCGATGCGTCGATCGTCGCGATGGCAGGCACCCTTCCGCTGCTCGCTGCGACCGTCATCGCCGGCGCCGCTGTCGACCTTTTGGGGCGCAGGCGGGTGTCGATGATCTCCGATGCGCTGTCGGCACTGTCGGTGGCGGCGGTGCCGGTGCTTGCGCTGGTGTTCGGGGCGGACGTCATCAACGTCGCGGTGCTGGCCGGACTGGCCGCGCTGGGCGCGTTCTTCGACCCCGCGGGCATGACGGCCCGCGAGACGATGCTGCCGGAGGCGGCCCAGCGTGCCGGCTGGACCCTCGACCATGCGAACTCCGTCTATGAGGCGGTGTTCAACCTGGCCTACATCGTCGGTCCCGGTATCGGTGGTCTGCTGATCGCCACCCTCGGCGGCATCGACACGATGTGGGTCACTGCCGGGGCATTCGGGCTGTCGATCGTCGCGATCGGCGTGCTTCGGCTCGAAGGTGCAGGCAGGCCCGATCCGTCCGCGATGTCCGACGGGGTGTGGGCGGGAATCGTCGAGGGCCTGCGCTTCGTGTGGAACAGCCCGGTGCTACGCACGTTGGCGTTCGTGGACCTGGCCGCCACCGGCCTGTACATGCCCATGGAGAGCGTGCTGTTCCCGAAGTACTTCACCGACCGGAACGAGCCTGCACAGCTCGGCTGGGTGTTGATGGCGCTCAGCATCGGCGGGCTCGTCGGTGCCCTCGGCTACGCCGTGATGTCGAAGTACATGAAGCGGCGCACCGTCATGCTGACCGCGGTGCTCACGCTCGGGGTGGCGATGACCGTCATCGCGTTCCTGCCACCGCTGCCGGTCATCCTCGTGCTGTGCGCGGTCGTCGGCTTCGTCTACGGACCGATCGCGCCGATCTACAACTACGTCATGCAGACCCGCGCCCCGCAGCATCTGCGCGGACGCGTTGTCGGGGTGATGGGATCGCTGGCGTACGCCGCAGGCCCGCTCGGCTTGATCCTCGCGGGACCGCTCGCCGATGCCAGCGGTCTGCACGCCACGTTCCTGGCGCTGTCGCTGCCGATGCTGGCGCTCGGTGTCGCGGCGGTGTTCCTGCCCGCGCTCCGCGAGTTGGACAAGCCGAAAGACGATCAAGCGGCGGACGACAAGCCGCGTTGACGAGTTCGGCAACAGGATCCAGAACCTAGATCGGGCTCAGAAACTCCCTGAAGAACCGGCCGACAGCCTGCAGCCAGCGCCCCCGAGCGGGCCGCGACATGTCCTCGACCAGATCGAGGTCGGCGATGACGTAGCCGTCGGTGGCCCGGTACCACATCCCGGCCATGCACAACTCGACGGCAGCCATCGTCGTCACCCGTCCCGGCGCGATCGCGTCGAGTCGTTCGTCCGGCACGAACGCCGGGTAATTCGAACCGATCCGGTCAGCCACGGCCCGCACATGGATCTCCAGCGCAAGCGTCGACAACAGCGCCGACCGCTCCCTGTTCTGCAATGTCTTCACCTGGGCGAAGACCCCACTGTCCCGCATGCGACGAAGAATAGCCGTAACACGCCCGTAACATGAAGTCGGCCCGCCTTACACTGGGGGCTGTGCAACCGCTGGCCAGCCTGATCGCCGAATTGCCCGACGGCACCGTCGTCACCGATCCAGACATTCTCGAGTCCTACCGGCATGACCGAGCAGTTGATCCGGGCGCGGGCACCCCGATGGCCGTCGTCCGGCCGCGGCGCACCGAAGAGGTCCAAGCCGTACTGCGATGGGCCACCAACCACCGGATCGCAGTGGTGCCGCGTGGTATGGGCACCGGATTGTCTGGTGGCGCAACGGCACTCGACGGCGGCGTCGTGCTGAGCACCGAGAAGATGCGCGACATCTCCGTCGACCCGATCACCCGCACCGCAGTCGTCCAACCCGGCCTGCTCAACGCCGAAGTGAAGAAGACCGTCGCCAAATATGGCCTGTGGTACCCGCCGGACCCGTCGTCGTTCGAGATCTGCAGCATCGGCGGCAACATCGCCACCAACGCGGGCGGCCTGTGTTGCGTGAAGTACGGCGTCACCACCGATTACGTGCTCGGTCTGCAGGTGGTGCTGGCCGACGGCACCGCGGTGCGACTCGGCGGTCCGCGCCTCAAGGACGTCGCGGGGCTGTCGCTGACGAAGTTGTTCGTCGGCAGCGAGGGCACGCTCGGTGTGGTCACCGAGGTCACCCTCAAGCTGCTCCCTGCCCAGTCCGGGGCGTGCACCGTCGTCGCCACCTTCGATTCGGTCGAGGACGCCGCCAACGCCGTCGTCACCATCACCGGCAAGATCCGGCCGTCGATGCTGGAGTTCATGGACTCGGCGGCGATCAACGCCGTCGAGGACAAGCTGAAGATGGGGCTGGACCGCGAAGCCGCCGCGATGATGGTGGCCGCGTCCGACGACCGCGGTCCGGCCGGTGCGCAGGATGCCGAGTTCATGGCCGAGGTCTTCACCGATCACGGTGCCAAAGAAGTCTTTTCGACGTCAGACCCGGATGAGGGTGAGGCGTTCGTCGCCGCCCGCCGCTTCGCGATACCGGCGGTGGAAGCCAAGGGCTCGCTCTTACTCGAGGATGTCGGCGTCCCGCTGCCCGCGCTGGCCGAACTCGTGGCCGGCGTCGGCAAGATCGCCGCCAACCGCGACGTGATGATCTCGGTGATCGCCCACGCCGGTGACGGAAACACCCACCCGCTCATCGTGTTCGATCCCGCCGACGCCGACATGGAGCAGCGCGCACAGCAGGCGTTCGGCGAGATCATGGACCTGGCGATCTCGCTCGGCGGAACGATCACCGGCGAGCACGGCGTCGGACGACTCAAGCGGCCGTGGCTGGCCGGTCAGCTGGGACCCGAGGCGATGGAGCTCAACCGGCGGATCAAGACCGCGCTCGATCCGGACAACATCCTGAACCCCGGTGCGGGAATCTAGCGTCGGTCCCAGCAGTCACACCCATTCACGCTGTGCAGGGAAAGTTCGAGTGGACCTCAACAAAGGGTGCATCTCTGCGACGTGAGGGACTCAAGGGACGAACCTAGCCGCGCGCGGCGATCTGCCAGTCCGACGCCGCCCGCTGCTGACGCCAGAACCGCGCGAAACGCCCTCCGGCAGCCAGCAACTCGTCGATGGTCCCGTCCTCGACGATGCGGCCCGCTTCGACGAACAGCACACGATCGGCATGGCGGATGCTGGCAAGCCGGTGCGCGACGATGACCCGGGTGCGCGGCCGCGGATCCGCGGTCAGCGCGTCGACGACAGCGGCCTCGTTCTCGGTGTCCAGGGCGCTGGTCGCCTCGTCCACCAGCAGCACCGGAGCCGGCTTGAGCAGCGCGCGGGCGATGCTGACGCGTTGACGTTCACCGCCCGACAGCGCGGCCCCGGCCTCGCCCACCGCGGTGGCATCCCCGTCGGGCAGCCGCCCGGTGAGCTCGTCGACCCGCGCCAGCCGCATCGCGCCTGCCACGGCGTCGGCGTCCGCCGCGGGATTGCCGACCAGAACGTTGTCGCGCAGCGAGCCGTCGAACAGGTACGGGTGCTGGAACACCACGCTGACCGCCGCGCGGCGGGCGTCGGCGTCCAGTGCCGCGAGATCGACGCCGTCGAGAAGCACGCGGCCCGTGGAGGGTTGGTGCAATCCGGCGATCAACGCGAGGATCGTGCTCTTGCCTGAGCCGGACGGCCCGACGATCGCCGTGGTGGTTCCCGGCTGAAGCCCGAAACTCACCCCGTCCAGGACCGGCTCGTTACCGTAACCGAAACTGACGTCGTCGAATTCGATCCTTGGCGCGGCGGCACCAGCCCGCGAGATCCTGGATCCCGGCGGTCTGCACGGGCGCGTCCAGCACCGCCTGGATCCGGCTGAGCGTCTTCCTCGTCGATTCGATCGCCGGGGCCAGTTCGCTGACGACAGTGAACGGTTCCAGGAACCGGGCCAGCACCACGATGAGCGCGACCGCCTCCGGCACCCCCAGCTCACCGCGCACCGTCAGCCACGCCGCCATCCCGGCGAACGCGATCAGCGCGACCTGACTGGCCAGCCCGAACAGCAACTGCCCGGGGATCTGCATGGTCAACAGCCGCAGCGTCGCACCGTGCTGAGCTTCCAGCGCACCGCCCACGAGGCTGCGGGCCGGCTCGACGCGACGAGCGGCCCGCAACGCCTGCTGGGTGCGAGCGAACTCGATGATGCGTTCGGTGAAGGCGGTATTGGTCTCGCCGGCAACGGTATCCGCGGTGCGGCTCAGACTCCCGGACAGCCACAGCGCCCCGAACAGGACGGCGACGCCCGCCAGCGCGGCCAGCCCGAGCGGCACGGACACCGCCAGCAGCGCGATGCCGATCGCGCCGGGCAACAGGATCGCGCCGACAAGGGGCGTCAGCAGGTTCACCACGGTCCCGACAAGCTCCGGCCCGGTCGCGGCGATGGCCTGCCGAGCGGTCGCGGTGTTGTCCTGGTCGAACCAGCTCAGCGACACGTTCGGCAGCTTGTCGGCCATGTCGTGCTGGGTGCTGTCGAGGACGGCGAAGCCCAGATCGAAACCCAGCCTCGCCGTGTTGGTGTCGACGAGCCAGCCGACCAGAGTCACCGCCGAGAGCCAGCCCAGCCACGCCCAGGCATCAGAAGGCGTGTCTCCGAACAGCGCCGCCAGCAACGGAATCAACACCACGGTGCCCGCGGCCCGCAGCAGCACCGACACGACGGTCAGAACGCCGTAGACGTTGACCCTGCCGCGCCGGTCGGCGGGCACCAATCGCAGCAGTGTGCGGATCATCGACCTGCCTCCCCGACCGAGCCGGCGACGGCGTGCCTGCCGGAATCCCACAGCGCCCGGTAACGGCCGCCCGCCGCGAGTAGTTCGTCGTGCGTGCCGGTCTCGGCGATCCTGCCGTGGTCGAGCACCACGATCTGGTCGGCGTGGGTGATGGTGTGCAGCCGGTGCGCGATGACCAGCACCGTCCGATCCCGGGTGAGCCGGTCCAGGGCTTGCTGGACAAGGTATTCCGACTCCGGATCCGCGAAGGCGGTGGCCTCGTCGAGGATCAGCACCGGGGTGTCGGCCAGGATCGCGCGCGCGATGGTCAGCCGTTGCCGCTCCCCACCGGAGAGCGTCGACCCAGCGCCGAGCACGCTGTCGTAACCGTCGGGCATGCGCAGGATGCGGTCGTGGATCTGGGCGTCTCCGGCCGCCGCACGGACCCGGTCGGTATCGGTGTCCGGATCGGCCAGCGCGATGTTCTCGGCAACCGTGCCGTGCACCAGTTGCGTGTCTTGGAGCACGAATCCGACCTGGCGATAAAGCTCTTCGGCCGACAGTGTCCGGATGTCCCGGCCGCCGACGCGGATGACGCCGCCGCTGGACGTCGTGGAATCGGGCAGCCAATGCGGCCAGGGTCGACTTGCCCGAGCCGGACGGCCCCACCAGGGCGGTCACGGTGCCGGGGCGCAGCGTGAGTGTCACGTCCTCGATCACAGGCACGTCGGGGCGGTATCCGAAGGTGACGCCGTCGAATTCGATCGGTGCCGTCGGCAGTTTCGGGCATCGCCTCGCGATCACGAACCACCAGCTCCGGCTCGTCGAGCGCAGTCTGGATACGGCGGGCCGCGAGCATGCCGCCCTGGATTCCGCCGAGGCCGTACCCGATGCCGAGCAGACGAGTCCCGAAGGTGGTGCCCAGCAACAGGAACGGGAGCAGGTTGACGGGGTCCAGCGCTTCCCCGACCACCAACGGGGTGCCGACGGCCAGGATCAGCCACAGGAACGTCGAGGGCCGAGTCACCATGTCCATCGACGTCTTCTTGCCGACGAACGGCCGCTGCCACGACACCAGGAAGTCGACGTACTCGTCGAGCCTGCGCCGGAACGTGGACGCCGCCGCGCCGCCGAAGACGCGGATGACGGGCTGGCCCTCAAGGTAGGCGCCGGCCTCGCCGTTCATCCGCTCCGCCCAGCGCGGAGCCTGCACGATCTTCGGACCTGACTGGGCCATCATCACCCACATCAGCACGATGTAGATCAGCACCGGCAGCAACAGCACCAGCGCGATCCGCCAGTCGACGACAAACAGGTAGACCAGCACCGCGACCGGCGCGATGACGGCGGCGACCGCGTCGGGGATGGCGTGGGTGATCAGGTAGTGCAGCGCCAGCGTGTCGTCCTGCACCAGTTGCTTGATCGAGGCGGAGCCGCGAGTGGTGAACCAGCCCAACGGCAAACGCGCCATCTTGGTCAACAGCCGGCCACGCAGTTCCCGCGAGAAGGTGGCGTCGACGCGGTGCAACCACAGGGTCATCGCAGCCGCCAGCGTCGTGCCGGCACCGAGCAGCGACCACCGCGGCGATCCCGAGCGACCAGAAGCGGGCGGCGTCGGCGCCGGCGAGCAGCAGCCGGGCCAGCTCGACCAGGAGCACGAACGGCGCGAGCTGGACGATCGTGATGACCGCCTGCAGCACGCCCGACACGATCAGCGACGTCTTCAACGGTGCGAGCAGCCGGCCGCCCGACTGGCCCCGCCAGCTTCCTCGGACGACCTTCTCGGCGGTTGCAGCTTCGGGTTGCGCGACCGTCGCTTGCGCTGCGTCCGGAGCGGCGTCGGTCTCACCGTCCCGAGAGGAGCCCATCGCTCTGCCCTCGGTCCAGTAGGCCTGGGCGTGGATCTCCTGCTTGGGGAAGCCGAACTCATCGCGCATCCGAGTGCGCAGGTGCTTGAGGGTGCCTGCTTCCGGTCCGACCCAGGCGTACCAGTTCGACCAGTCCCTGGCCTCGAGGGCGGCGGCCAGCGACGTGCTGTCCCGGCGCGGCACGCGGTGAACAGTCAGTCGCGGGTGCTCGGCGAGCGGGATGAGCAGGTCGTCGTCAGTCGTGCTGTTCGAGATAGACCTCGATCGGGATGTCCTGCGGGACAACCGCAGATGATGCTGTTGATCGCGGGGGTGGAGGCAGAGTCACCGATCAGCAGGTAGCCAGCGGGCCGGTCACGGGGGTCATCGGCGATGCTGAACCCGCGCGAGCCCATCGACATGACCGAGATCGTCTCGCCCGCTGCGACATTGCGCGCCCACGTGGATGCGGGTCCCGCAGGTTCGTGCAGCACCATGTCGACCGAGAACCTTCCGCTCTCGGGGTCCGACTCGGCGATGGTGTAGGCCCGCTGGAACTCGGTATCGGAGCCTTCCGGGTCGGGGAACCAGAACCGCAGCCACGACGTCGGCTCGGCGACCACATCCTCGAACAGCGTCGACGACACCAGATGGACGCGGACGAAGTGCGGGGCGATGAACTCCTTGCCCACGACCGTCGACTCGTGGTCGCGCGCGCCGAACCCGCGCAGCATCACGCCTTGAAACCCCCGCGAACCACGTGCCATGAAATCTCCTACCCACCTACTTGTGTAGGGAAGGCTAACCAACAGTTGCCTCAATCGGTGGCGGACGTCGTCCCGGCGAGGTCACCAGCTGTGGGGCACGCGGCGAAAGTTCTGTGGAACTCCCTTGTCGGATTTACAAACCGCGGGTATGTTTTTACCTACCGACGGTCGGTAACTTGGAGGAATCATGAGCCACGCCGAGACACTCGATGTCCAAGCGATTGCTGAGCGGTACTTCGCCGCATGGGCGCAGCGCGACCCGGATGCCATCGCGTCACTGCACACAGACGACACCCTGTTCTGGACACACATGGATACAGCGCCCGCCGTAGGGCGCGACGCCGTCCGCGCAGCCTTCGGCGACATCTTCGGCAGGTTCCCCGACTTCGCGTTCGAGACGTATCGAGTGCGCTACGGCGACGATTACTGGGTTCTCGATTGGGCTCTGCTGTCTGGCGAAATCCGCTTCGATTGCCTCGACGTCGTCGAGGTGTCTCCGGATGGGCTGGTCAGCCGAAAAGACACCTTCATCGACGCGGCGCAGATGCAGGGCGCGCTCGATCGGGCGACCCGATGACCGCCTCCGTCGACCAGCTGCCGATGGTCGACGCCCTTCCGGTCGATCATCTCTTCGACATGCACGTCGATCTTCAACCGGCACAGGTCATTACAACGCCCATCGGTATCAGGATGGTCTTCATCACGACCGGAGGCACGATCGACGGACCAGAGTTGGCCGGCGACGTCATGCCGGGTGGCGGCGATTGGCTGTTGGTCGGCGCCGACGGCATCGGTCGCGTCGACGTCCGCGCGATGCTTCAGACCCGCGACGGCGCGTTGATCCACTACGAGGCCCGGGGCGTCATCAAGATCCCAGCGGGAGGTCTGGAACGGTTGGGCGCAGGCGAGGTACTGCCGTTCGCAGAGACCTACATCCGTACGACACCGACATTCGAGACGTCCGACGAGCGTTATACGTGGTTGAACGAGATCGTCACCGTGGGCTATAACATCTTGTCGCCCAACCACATCGACTACCGGATCTACCGTGTGCGATGACTACCCGGAGGCGTCAGCCGAATGAGACGGACCCAGGCCGAGCGCACCGAGGTCACCGTCACGGCGCTCGTCCAGGCTGCCCGCGAACTCTTCGCCCGCGACGGCTTCGAGTCGACGTCGCTCGAAGCCGTGGCTACGCGGGCCGGCGTCAGCAAGGGGGCGGTGTATCACCACTTCGCCGGTAAGAGCCAGCTATACCGGGCGGTCTTCGCACGTGAGGTGGAGGCGATGGCAGCACCGGTGACGCAGGCCTATGCGCAGAAGACAGATCCGTGGGAGGCCTTCGAAGAAGGGTGCCGCGCGTTCCTGTCCGAGTGCGTCAAACCCGACGTCCAACGCATCGTGCTCCTGGACGCGTTCGCGGCGATCGGCTGGGAGGAGATGCGCAATCTGGAAGCTCCACTGCTCGAGTTGATGAAAATCGGCGTGTCGCGTGCCGTCGACGCCGGCCAGATCGCGCCGCGGCCGGTGGAACCGCTGGTGCATTTCCTCTTCGGAGCGCTCTGCGAGACGGCGATGATCGTCGCGCGCTCGACAGACCAGAAGGCCGCACACCGACAAGCCCTGGCCGAGATCGGTCAGATTCTTGGCGCGCTGGCCGTCTCCTGACCTCGCGCGGCGGCCCGCGGAGGACGCAAGCCTCACGCCGTTCTCGCGTCGATGATTGACATCCGACGTCACTTGTCCTACGAATAAGACATGACTGCGGTTTTGTCTCAGGAGTCACCCGTCCGATTCGAACTCGCCGACGCCTCGACCTGGCCTGACCCGTGGCCGATGTACCGCGCACTGCGCGACCGCGACCCCGTCCACCACGTCATTCCGGAGGGCAAGCCCGAGCATGACTACTACGTGCTGTCCCGGCACGCCGACATCTGGGCTGCCGCGCGGGACCACCAGACGTTCTCGTCGGCGCAGGGTCTGACGGTCAACTACGGGGAACTGGAGCTGATCGGACTCGCCGACAACCCGCCGATGGTCATGCAGGACCCGCCCGTACACACCGAGTTCCGCAAGCTGGTGGCCCGCGGGTTCACGCCCCGCCAGGTGGAGGCGGTCGAGCCGAAGGTCCGCGAGTACGTCGTCCAGCGGATCGAGGCGCTGCGTGCCGACGGCGGCGGCGACATCGTCGCCGAACTGTTCAAGCCGCTGCCGTCGATGGTGGTGGCGCACTACCTCGGGGTGCCAGAGGCCGACCGCGGGAAGTTCGACGGCTGGACCGACGCGATCGTCGCCGCCAACACCGCCGAGGGCGGAATCGGTGGAGCGCTGGAAACACTCGGTGACGCCCTCGGTGAGATGATGGCGTACTTCACAGCCCTGATCGAGCGGCGACGGACCGAGCCGGAAGATGACACCGTGTCGCATCTGGTGGCCGCGGGCGTCGGCGCCGACGGCGACATCGCCGGCGTGCTGTCGGTGCTGGCGTTCACGTTCACGATGGTCACCGGCGGCAACGACACCACCACCGGCATGCTCGGCGGCGCCGTGCAACTCCTGCACCAGCGTCCGGACCAACGCCGGCTGCTGGCGCAGGACCCTGAGCTGATCGGCGATGCCGTCGACGAGCTCCTGCGTCTGACGTCACCCGTACAGATGTTGGGGCGCACCGTAACCCGCGATGTCACGATCGGGGACGTCACAGTTCCCGAGGGCCGGCGGGTGATGTTGCTCTACGGCTCGGGCAACCGGGACGAACGCCAGTACGGCGACGACGCGGGACAGCTCGACATCACACGCAAGCCCCGGAACATCCTGACCTTCAGCCACGGCGCACACCACTGCCTCGGCGCGGCGGCCGCACGCATGCAGTCCCGGGTCGCGCTGACCGAACTGCTGGCGCGGATCCCGGATTTCGAGGTCGACGAATCCGGAATCGCCTGGGCCGGAGGCAGCTACGTGCGACGGCCGGTGTCGGTGCCGTTACGGGTGACGACCTGATGGCGGGCGACTGGCTGGCGGGTCGCCGCACCGAGGTGGCCGCCGATCGCATCCTGGACGCGGCGGACGAGCTGTTCGCCTCCCAAGCGGCGGCGACGGTAGGCATGCACGAAATCGCCACGGCAGCAGGTTGTTCGCGCGCCACACTGTACCGGTACTTCGAGAACCGCGAGGCGCTGTACACCGCATACGTGCACCGGGAGAGCTACCGGCTGTACCGCGAGATGACCGACCAGATCATGTCATTCGACGACCCGCGGGAGCGGCTGATCGAGGGCATGCTGTCGTCGTTGCGGAACGTCCGCGAAAGCCCAGCGCTCGCTTCGTGGTTCGCCACCACCCAGCGCCCGATCGGAGCGGAGATGGCCGAGGAGTCCGAGGTCATCAAGGCGTTGACCGAGGCGTTCGTCATCTCACTCGGGCCCGATGAAGCCGAACTGGTCGCGCACCGCTCGCGCTGGCTGGTCCGTGTGATGACCTCACTGATGCTGTTCCCAGGACACGATGAGGAGGACGAGCGGGCGATGCTCGAAGAGTTCGTCGTGCCGATCGTGCTGCCGAATCGTCAGGCCGATCAGGCCACCCAGTAGGCCTGGGCCTTGATGGCCTTGCGCGGGATCTTGTAGTCCTCGCGCAACAGCTTGGCGACCGCGCGGGTGGTGCGGTTGTCGCACGCCACCCAGCCGAAGTGGTCCGAGGCGTCGAACGCCGCCTCCTCGATCGCGTGCACCAGACCCTCGCCGGACTCGTCGCGCTCGACCCAGATCACGTCGTCGCCGGCGCCTGCCCGCACGGGCAGCTGCTTGTCGTCATCGTGGGCGGCCTCCAGGAAGACCCAGGCCGGCACGTCGCGTTTCGCCTCCAGTAGCGAGTTGATGGCAGGCAGCGACGCCGTGTCTCCGACGATCAGGTATCCGGCGGGCCTCGGCTCGGGCAACGCGAAGCTACTGCCGAGCACCGTCGCCTCGATCGTGTCGCCGGGTTCGGCCTCCTGCGCCCACCGGGATGCGACGCCGTCGTGCAACGCGAACTCGACATCCACCGTGTCGTTGGCGGGGTCCGGGTTGACGAGCGTGTAGCCGCGCTGGTGCAGCTTGTCGCCGTCGGCGAACCACATCCTGATCCACATCGTCGGGTGCAAGCGCCCGGTCGGCCAGCATTCCGCCTGCGCGGAAACCGACCCGGACGTAGTGCGAGCTGACCTGCTCACGCGCGATGACGGTCAGTTCGTAATCACCCGCGCGCATCAGCTTGAGCACTGCGCCTGCGAGTCCGCGCGATGGTTTCGTGTCCGACATCGACATCACCCTTCGTCAGGTAGTTAGGTAAGCGTAGCCTAACTTCTACCTGGCGAGGTCGGCCCCTGGCTCAGGTCCGGACGCGGGTGAACCGGTGCAACAACCAGGCCAACGGAATGGTCAACGCCAGCGTGCCGAAGAACAGCAGCCACACCGACCCCGTGTAGATCGGGTAGCGCAGGACCTCCACCATGACCAACTCCATGACGACGAGGTGGATCAGGAAGATCTCGTAGGAGATCTCGCCGAGGAACACCATCGGCCGGCTCGCCATCAGCCGCGTGTACAGGCCGTGCTGCTTCCCGCCCACCCCCCTGAAGTCCCCCAGCGCCAGCGGCGCGACCACCAACGTCGCGATCACCGCATAGAACGCGGTCTTGAACAACGCCTCACGCAGCTCGGCGGGCGAGGTGGTCGGCGCACCGGCGATCGGCGTCGAGACGATGAAGTAACTCACGACGGCCAATGGCACACATGCCATCGCGTAGGCGCGAACGCCCATCGGCTGCAACGCCGCCAGGACCATCCCACCGACGAACCACGCCAGATAGCCGGGTAGCCACAGCTTTGCGCCGTCGGGAAGGAAATGGGTGTTGTGCACCAACCACATCCACGCCGGTGACACCCCCGCCAGCACCGCAAGCCCGGTCAGTAGAAGCCGGGGGCGCCACTGCCGCCGGCACAACACCACCAGCAGCAGGTACGCCAACACCGGGAGCGCCACATAGAACGCCACCTCCACGGCCAGGCTCCACATCTGGGTAAGCCCTTGGTGCAGAAACGAATACAGGTAGTTGTCGGTGTATATCTGGGTCAGCGTGAGGTTGCGGAACAGCCCTTCCCAGGTGTGCCCGGGGTTAGGGCCTGCCGTCCGGAAGTGGTACACGAGATAGGCCGCGACGACGGTGACGGCATACGCCGGCATGATGCGCCGCACCCGGTGCCAGGCGTAGCGGCGCACCGACGGCGCGGGTTCATCTCGCCGCGGCGGCCTTCACCCACGGCAGGAACAGCAGAAAGCCCGACAGCACGAAGAAGATCGGCACGCCGATCTCCATCCGCGAATACACCAGGCCCACATAGCCCTGCGGATACTTGCCCGTCGTGTATGCGGCGTGAGTCAGCACGACCAGCAAGGCCGCGACCGCGCGGATACCGGTCAGCGAGTCGACGCGCCCCGTCGCGGTGACCGACTCCAGTCCGCCGGTCGTGGCCGTCCTGTCGGACACCCTCACTTCGACTTGGGCTTGCCCCGATGCGGCGGCTTAGGCCCGTTGTCGGGTCGGAGCTGGATCAGCTGCCCCTGGATCCTGGTGTGCTCCAACTTCTTCAGGGTCTCCGGGGACAGCTTGGCCGGAAGTTCGACAAGCGAGTGATCCGGCTTGATCGAGATGTGGCCGAAATCGCTGCGGTTCAACCCACCCTCGTTGGCGATCGCGCCGACGATCGCGCCAGGCATCGCCTTGTGTCGCTTGCCCACCGCAATGCGGTACGTCGCGAGGTCGCTGCGGACGTCGCGGCGATTGCGTGGCCCCGCGTCGTCCCGACCCGGCCGGTCCGGCCGCTCGCGACGCTTCTCCGGCGGCGGCTCCGTCATCAGGAACTCGCTGCCGTCACGGCTCTGCAGTGCCAGCGCCGCGGCGATGTCGGCCATCGGCACGTCGTGGTCGCGCTCGTAACCCTCGATCAGCTTGCGGAACAACTCGATACCCGAATTAGCCAACGCCTCGGTGATCGAGTCGCGGAACTTCTCCACGCGCTGCGCGTTGACGTCGTCGACCGACGGCAACTGCCTTTCGACGAGCTTCTGCCGGGTGACCCGCTCGATCGAGTTGAGCAGGTGACGTTCGCGCGGCGACACGAACAGCAGCGCGGTACCCGAGCGACCGGCCCTGCCGGTACGTCCGATGCGGTGCACGTAGGACTCGGGGTCGTGCGGGATGTCGTAGTTCAGTACGTGCGAGATCCGGTCGACGTCCAGTCCGCGCGCCGCCACATCCGTCGCGACGAGGATGTCGAGCTTGCCGTCCTTGAGCGACGCGATGGTTCGCTCGCGCACCGCCTGGGCGATGTCGCCGTTGATGGCCGCCGCGGAGAAGCCGCGGGCGCGCAACTTCTCGGCGACCTCTTCGGTGGCCTGCTTGGTGCGGACGAACACGATCATGGCTTCGAACGGCTCGACCTCGAGAAGCCGGGTGAGCGCGTCCATCTTCCGATGTCCGGATACCTGGATGTAGCGCTGCGTGATGTTGTCGGCGGTCGCGGTCTTGGATTCGACCTTCACCTGGACCGGGTCGTGCAGGTATTTCGAGGTGATCTTGCGGATCGCCGGCGGCATCGTCGCGGAGAACAACGCGACCTGCTTGTACTCGGGGGTGCCCTCGAGAATGCGCTCGACGTCCTCGGCGAAGCCCATCTGCAGCATCTCGTCGGCCTCGTCGAGCACCAGGTAGTCCAGGTGCGAGAGGTCGAGGCTACCCTTCTCGAGGTGGTCGATGACCCGGCCCGGGGTGCCGACGACGATCTGGGCGCCACGCCGCAGCCCGGCCATCTGAGGGCCGTACGGGGACCCGCCGTAAATCGGCAGCACGTTCACTGTCAGATGCGCGCCGTACCGGCTGAACGCCTCCGCGACCTGCAGCGCGAGCTCGCGGGTCGGCGCCAGGACCAGCGCCTGGGTGTTGCGGTTGGTGGCGTCGATCTTCGACAAGATCGGGATCGCGAACGCCGCTGTCTTGCCGGTACCGGTCTGGGCGAGACCGACGACGTCGGAGCCGGCGAGCATCGCCGGGATGGTCGCCGCCTGGATCGGCGAGGGCGTCTCGTATCCGACATCGGCGACGGCCTGCAGCACCTCAGGGTGAATCTGCAGGTCAGCAAAGCTCAGTTGGGCGGCGCGGGGGTCCGTCATCTGTGGACGTCATCGGGGAGAAGTCTAGTGGCCTGGCATCGCCGCGACCGTCGACCCGCCGCGGCCGCCGGGTACGGCATCGTCGACGGCGACCGGTACGGTGCGCAACTGTGAAGTGGGCGTCGACCGTCGGCCACCGTCGCGGCAGCGGCGCACTGGCTGCCCGGCTGCGGCCCCAGTGACTCGACGGTGTCCAAGACGCCGATCCGCCGACCGTGGCGTCGTCCGCGCCGCCCGTGCGCCCACAACCGGCGCCGACCGTCCCGCACCCGGCCACCACGGCCGCCGACCCGTGCGCGACGGACCTGGCCGCACCGGAGATCGCCAGGGCGGTCTCCGAGCTGCCGCACGACCCGCGCAGCAACCAGGCCTGGAATCCCGAGCCGCTGGCCGGCAATTACAACGAGTGCGCGCAGCTGTCGGCGGTGATCATCAAGGCCAACACGAACTCGGAGAACCCCAACACCCGCGCGGTGCTGTTCCACCAGGGCAAGTTCATTCCGACCGGCGTGCCCGACACGTACGGCTTCAACGGGATGGACACCACGGAGAGCACCGGCGACACCGTCGCGCTGAGGTACTCCAGCGGCATGCCCGGCCTGGACAGCATCGTGAAGTTCCGCTGGAACGGCAGCGGCGTGGAGTTGATCGGCAACACGCCCGGCTGAGATTTCGCCGGTTTCGACCGAGGCTGCGCAGAGATCGTGTTCGCAGGCGATTCGCGATCGTGAGCAGTCTACGCACGGGTGTCGGTGGTTCACCTACAGTGGCTGCGTGTTCGTCGCCGAGGACCGCGTCATCTACAGCGCTTCCGACCTCGCCGCGGCGGCGCGCTGTGAATACGCGCTGCTGCGCTCGTTCGACGCGCGGCTGGGCTGGGGTCCCGAGGTCTCCGGCGACGACGAACTGCTCGCCCGCACCGCGACCCTCGGTGGTGAACACGAGCAGCGCCACCTCGACGCACTGCGCCTCGACGCCGAGGTGGCCGATCATCGGCCGTCCCCGCTACACCGTGGCGGGGCTGACCGCCGCCGCCGCACAGACACTGCAGGCGATCGAGCGCCACGCCCCCGTCATCTATCAGGCGGCGATGTTCGACGGTCGTTTCGTCGGGTTCGCCGATTTCCTCGTACTGGAGGAGCGACGGTCCGCGCTACCGGCTGCGCGACACCAAGCTCGCGCGCTCGGTCAAGGTCGAGGCGCTGCTGCAGTTGGCGGCCTACGCCCAGACGCTGGCGGATGCGGGCGTGCCGGTGGCCCCCGAGGTGGATCTGGTGCTGGGCGACGGCACCGCAGTCAGCTATCCCGTCGACGAACTGCTGCCGGTGTACCGGCCGCGCCGGGCCGCGCTGCAGCCCCTGCTCGACGGGCACCTTGCCGGAGGCACGCCGGTGACGTGGGAGGACGAGCACGTCCGCGCCTGCTTCCGGTGCGCCGAATGCGCAACCCAGGTCCGCGCACACGACGACCTTCTGCTGGTCGCCGGCATGCGGGTCAGCCAGCGGGCCCGGCTGATCGACGCGGACATCCTGACCGTGCGGGACCTGGCCGCACACGAGGGTCCGGTGCCCGAGCTGTCGACCAGGACCGTCTCCGCGCTGACGGCGCAGGCCAAGCTGCAGATCGCGCGACCGGGTCGCGGGCAAGCCGCCGTACGAGCTCGTCGACGCGCAGCCGCTGATGGTGCTGCCCGACGCCGACAAGGGCGACCTGTTCTTCGACTTCGAGGGCGATCCGCTGTGGACCGCCGACGGCCGCGACTGGGGGCTGGAGTACCTGTGGGGCGTGCTCACCATGGGCGACGACTTCCACCCGTACTGGGCCCACGACCGTGCCGAGGAGCGCCAGGCGCTCAAAGACTTCCTCGCGATGGTGCGCAAGCAGCGGCGCCGCGCTACCCGGCATGCACATCTACCACTACGCGGCCTACGAGAAGAGCACGCTGCTGCGGCTGGCCGGGCGCTACGGCGAGGGCGAGCAACAGATCGACGACCTGCTGCGCGACGGTGTGCTCGTCGACCTCTATCCGCTTGTGCGCAAGAGCATTCGGGTCGGTACCGAAAACTACAGCATCAAGTCGCTCGAACCGCTCTACATGGGTAGCGAGCTGCGCGACGGTGAGGTGACCACCGCCACCGCGTCGATCACCGAGTACGCCCGCTACTGCGAGTTGCGCGACGCGGGCGACCACGACGAGGCGGCGGCCGTGCTCAAGGAGATCGAGGAGTACAACCGCTACGACTGCCGCTCGACGCGCCGGCTGCGGGACTGGCTGATGGCCCGCGCCATCGAATCGGGGGTGCCGCCGCGCGGCCCGGTGCCCGTCTCGCGACGGCGCGGACGCGCGCGATGGTCGTCGATGACATGGAACGCAAACTGCTGAAGTTCGCGGGCGACGGCATCGAGGCGCGCAGCCGACGAGCAGACCGCGGTCGCAATGATGGCTGCGGCCAAGGGTTTTCACAAGCGCGAGGACAAGCCGTTCTGGTGGGGCCACTTCGATCGCGTCAACAATCCCGTCGACGAATGGGCCGACGACAGCAACGTGTTCATCGCCGAGGACCACGAGATCGTCGCCGACTGGCACCAGCCGCCGCGGGCACGCAAACCGCAGCGGCACCTGCGCTTGATCGGCGAGATCGCCACGGGCGAGCTGACCCGGGACATGTACGCGCTGTACGACCCGCCCTCGCCCGCGGGACTGGCCGACGACCCCGACCGGCGCGCGTTCGCGTCGGTGGCGGTCACCGAATGCGACGACCCGGAGGCACCCACCAGGTCGTCATCGTCGAACGCCAGCCCAAGGACGGCGACGTGTTCGGCCAGGTGCCGTTCGCCCTGACGCCGGGTCCGCCGATCAGCACTCGACTGCTGCAGGATTCGATCGCCGACACTGCGGCGCTGGTGGCCGCCGGGCTGCCGAACCTGCCTGCCGACGGGCTCACCGACATCCTGCTGCGCCGCGCGCCCCGCACCCGCAGCGGCGGCCCGCTGCCCCGCAGCGGTGACGCCGTCGACGACATCACCGCCGCACTACTGGATCTCGACTCGTCCTACCTGGCCGTGCACGGTCCGCCGGGCACCGGCAAGACCTACACCTCGGCGCGGTGATCGCGAGCCTGGTCGCCGAGCACCCTGGTCGGTCGGCGTGGTCGCGCAGTCGCACGCGGTGGTCGAGAACCTGTTCGGCGACGTGATGAGGGCGGGGGTGGACGGCGCCCGGGTCGGCAAGAAACTGCACACCGTCAGCGCCGGCTGGACGGAGCTGGACCGCGACGATTACGCCGATTTCATCTGCCAGGACGGCTGCGTCGTCGGCGGTACCGCATGGGATTTCGCCAACGCCAACGAGTTCGGCCGCGACAGCCTCGATCTGCTGGTCATCGAGGAAGCGGGCCAGTTCAGCCTCGCCAACACGGTCGCGGTGTCCCGCGCGGCACGCAACCTGTTGCTCCTCGGCGATCCGCAGCAGCTGCCGCAGGTCAGTCAGGGCACCCACCCCGAACCCGTCGACGGGTCCGCGCTCGGCTGGCTCGTCGACGGCACACACACGCTGCCGCCCGAACGTGGGTACTTCCTGGACCGCTCCTACCGCATGCACCCCGCCGTCTGCCGGGCCGTCTCGCGCCTCTCCTACGACGGCCGGCTGCACTCGCACGAGGACGTCACCGCCGCGCGCCGGCTCGACGGCGTCGCGCCAGGGGTGCGAACGCTGAGCGTGGACCACCTCGGCAACGCGACCGAGAGCCCGGAGGAGGTCGACGCGATCGTCGCCCAGATCGAAAGCCTGCTCGGCACACCGTGGACCGACGAGCACGGCACCCGGCCGCTGGCGCAGGCAGGACATGCTCATCGTCACGCCGTACAACGCCCAGGTGGTCCTGGCCCGACGCAGGCTGGACGCGGCCGGGCTGACCGATGTGCGCGCGGGCACCGTCGACAAGTTCCAGGGCCAGCAGGCCCCCGTGGTCTTCGTGTCGATGACGGCGTCCTCGATCGACGACGTGCCGCGCGGAATCTCGTTCCTGCTCAACAGGAATCGTCTCAATGTGGCGGTCAGCCGGGCGAAGTATCTCGCCGTGGTCGTGCGCTCCGACCAGCTCACCGAGTATCTGCCCGGCACCCCGGACCGGCTGGTGGAGTTGGGCGCGTTTCTGTCCCTCACGACGTGTGATACACCGACGAGGTGACCCAAGCGCTGATCGAACGGCTCACGGCGATCGTCGGAGCGGCCTACGTGACCACCGACGCCGACGTCCTCGACGGCCGCAGCGTCGACCACACCGGACGGTACCGGGGTCGCGCATCGGCATTGGTGCGGCCGGGTTCCACCGATGAGGTCGCCGCGGTGCTGCGCGAATGCCGCGACGACACCGGCGCGAACGTCACTGTGCAGGGCGGCCGCACGTCGCTGGTGGCCGGCACCGTGCCCGAACACGACGACGTGCTGCTGTCGACCGAGCGATTGCGCGACATCGGTGAGGTCGACGTGGTGGAGCGACGGGTGACGGTCGGCGCCGGCGTGACGCTGGCCGAGGTGCAGCGGGCCGCGACCGCTGCGGGCCTGGTGTTCGGCGTCGACCTCGCCGCCCGCGACTCGGCGACCGTCGGCGGGATGGCGTCGACGAACGCCGGAGGTCTGCGCACGGTCTGTTACGGGAACATGGGCGAGCAGGTCATCGGGCTCGACGTGGCGCTGCCAGACGGTTCGGTGGTGCAACGGCACAGCCAGGTGCGCAGCGACAACACCGGCTACGACCTGGCCTCACTGTTCGTCGGCGCCGAGGGCACGCTCGGGGTGATCACCGCGCTGGACCTGCGCCTGCACCCCACCCCCCGACAGCGCGTCACGGCGATCTGCGGGTTCGCCGACCTCGATGCGCTCACCGAGATCGGTCGGGTGTTCCGTGACATGGAGGGCATCGCCGCGCTGGAACTCATCGATGCGCGGGCCAGCGCGCTGACCGCCGAGCACGTCGGCGTGTCCGCGCCGGTCCAGGGCGCCTGGCAGCTGCTGATCGAGCTGGCGGGGAAACGGATCTGACCGATCGCCTCGCCGATGCGCTGGAAGACGCGGAGCTGGCCGACGAGCCCGCTGTCGGCGTCGACGCGAACGCCCAGCAGCGGCTGTGGCAGGTCCGTGAGGCGGTCGCCGAGGTTCTGGGCGTGTACGGACCGCCGCTGAAATTCGATGTGTCCCTGCCACTTTCATCGATCCAGGCGTTCTCCGACGAGGCCGCGGACCTGGTCCTACGCACGACCGAGAGGCCATCCCGGTGCTGTTCGGGCACATCGGTGAAGGCAACCTGCATCTGAACATCGTGCGCTGCACGCTCACCGGCGACAGTGAGCGCGAGCTCTACTCGGCGATGATGGCCCTGATCGCACACCACGGCGGCAACGTCAGCTCCGAGCACGGCGTGGGGACACGCAAACGCGATTACGTGGCGATGTCGCGCACCGACGCCGACATCGCCGCGATGCGCGCCGTCAAGGCCGCGTTCGACCCGACCGGCTATCTGAACCGCGCCGTGTTGTTCGGCTGAGCGGGTTCGGTAGCGTGACTGGGAATGACCAGCATCGAAGCTGACTATCTCGTGGTCGGGGCGGGCGCCATGGGAATGGCGTTCGTCGACACCCTGCTCACCGAAACCGACGCCACGATCGTCCTCGTCGACGAGAACCACCAGCCCGGCGGGCACTGGAACTCGGTGTACCCGTTCGTCCGATTGCACCAGCCGTCGGCCTATTACGGCGTGAACTCCCACGCCCTGGGCAACGAGGACTCGATCGACCGCAGCGGCTTTAACGAGGGATTCTTCGAGCTCGCCACCGGACACGAGGTGTGTGCCTACTACGACCAGGTCATGCGCCGTCAGATGCTCCCGACGGGCCGGATCGAGTACTTCCCGATGGCCCGCTATCTGGGCGACAACAGGTTTCGCACCCTCGACGGTGAAGAACACCGTGTGACCGTGCGGCGCCGGATCGTCGACGCGACCTTCCTGCTCACCGTGGTGCAGTCGATGAGGTCGGCACCGTTCTCGGTTGCCGACGGGATTTCCGTCGTGGCCCCGAACGACCTGCCGCGCCGGGCATCCGGCTTTGAACACTTCACCATCGTCGGCGGCGGCAAGACCGGCATGGACTGCTGCGTGTGGCTGCTGCGCAACGGCGTCGCACCGGACAAGCTGCGCTGGGTGAAGCCCCGCGACTCCTGGCTGCTCAACCGCGCACACATCCAGCCCGGCGAACAGTTCGTGAAACCGCTTCGCGAGTCGGTCGCCACGCGGATGCAGGTGATCTCCGAGTCGACGTCGCCGGACGACCTCTTCGCGCGGTTGGAGGCCGAGGAGATCCTGTTCCGCCTCGACCCGTCGGTGGAACCGACCATGTACCACTGCGCCATCGTGTCGAAGCGCGAGCTCGAGCAGTTGCGCCTCATCGGCGATGTGGTGCGCCTGGGCCACATCGAACATGTCGAACACGACGAGATCCGGTTGCGCGAAGGGACGGTTCCGGTCGAGACGCCGTCGCTCTACATCGACAGCACGACCCAGGGCCTTCCCCGGCCACCGTCGGTGCCGGTGTTCGACGGCGATCGGATCACGCTGCAGAGCGTGCGCAGCTGCCAGCAGGTGTTCAGTTCGGCGTTCATCGCGCACGTCGAGGCGACCTATGGTGACGACGCCACCCGCAACGACCTGTGCGCGCCGATCGTGCATCCCGACGCGCCGCTCGACTGGTTGCGACTCACGCTGGCGGACAACACCGCTCAGCTACGTTGGCTGCAGGATCCGGAGCTGATGGCGTGGCTCAAGGTGTCCCGGCTGAACGCCGCACGTACCCTGTTCCCCGATTTCCCGCCGGGCAAGGAACGGGTGCGCGACAAGGCGATGGGCGCACTCGGCGTCGCGCTGCGGGCGACGAACGAACAGCTGACGGCTCTGATGGACGGCGCCGCGGTTCACTGATCGCGCGAATGCCTGCCGCGGCTGCTGGACTCTTCCTGCACCGGAAAGCCGTTGTGCGAGAATCCGTTCGATGCAGCGGGGGCCGCCGGTTCATCCAAGAGCAGATCGAGGATGCTGCGCCACTCGGACTTGGGTTCGGGCTGAGCCGGTTCCCCGCCGTCACGCAGCGGTTCGGTGACCGGGTCGAGCACGTCGGTGTCGACAAAGGCGTTGTGCGCTGAGTGCGCAGGCTGGTGCGGTTCCGCATCGGTGTCCGTGGCGTCCCACGTCACCTCGTACTCGATGTACTCGTCCTCGCCGTCGGCCCAGTAGAGGTCGTCGTCCGCGGCGTCAGGGGCCTGCGGCGTCGGCGCCTGCGCCACGGGGGGTTCGAGGAACCCCAGCAGAAACAGCGCCGCGATGACCCCGAAAAGAGCGACGAACGCAGGCAGCAGCATCGCCTGCGACATCGCCGAAGCGAACGGCGCGTGGAGGAAGGCCGGGAGTTCGGCGACCTCGCCCTCGGCCTGCGGCGCCGCGTCGGCAACGCCGGGCGGCAGCTTGGCCGACAGCTGGGACGCCAAGAGCGCGGCCATGCCCGCGCTGCCGAGCACAGAACCCACCTGGCGGGTGGTGTTGTAGACACCGGAGCCCGCACCGGCCAGCTGCGGGGGCAGATTCCTGGTGGCGGTGGCCGCCAGCGGCGACCAGATGAAGGCCATGGCCACCCCCATCGCCGTCAACGGCAGCACCAGCCGCCAGATCGGCGTCGCCGGCGTCATCTCGATCGACAGCCACGTCAGCCCGATCGCCATCAGCGAGAAGCCGAACCCGACCACCGATCGCGGATGAGATCGGTCGACGAGTCTGCCGACGAACGGCGCCAATACCCCTGTGGCCACCGCCATCGGCGCGGTCAGCAGCGCTGCCTGCGTCGGCGTGAGACCGCACACCGACTGGGCGAAGAACATCAACGGCAGGATCATGCCGGTGACGACGAAGCCGATGGTCGCCACACCGAGGTTGGACATCGAGAAATTGCGGTCGCGGAAGATGATCAGCGGAATCAGCGACTCGCCCGTGTTGACCGACTGCCAGTACAGGAACGCCGCCATCACCGCGATGCCGGCGACGATCGTCGCCCAGATCCACAGCGCCCAGTCGTGGGACTGCCCCTCCTGCAGCGCGAACACGATCAGGAACATCCCGACGCCGGAGAGCACGACACCGGGCAGGTCGAGACGCTGGCTGAGCTGAGTGGGCAACGACGGCACCAGCCAGACCGCCATCACCAGCCCGATGATGCCGATCGGCACATTGACGATGAAGATCCACTGCCAGCCCAGGTGATCCACCAGTACTCCACCGGCCAGCGGACCGATGAGGGTCGCCACGCCCGCGGTCGCACCCCACACGCTCATCGCCACACCGCGCCGCTGCGCCGGGAACGTCCTGGTGATCACCGTCATGGTCTGCGGCGTCAGCAGCGCGGCACCGATCCCCTGAACCACCCGAGCGGCCACCAGCATGCCGATCGTGTCGGACAGTCCGCACCACAGCGAGGCCGCGGTGAAGACGGCCAAGCCGAGCAGGTACATGTTCTTCGGGCCGTACCGGTCCCCCAGTCGTCCGGAGACCAGCAGCGGCACCGCGTAGGCGAGCAGATAGGCGCTCGTCACCCAGATCACCGCGTCATAGCCGACGCCCAGTTTCGCCATGATCGCGGGATTGGCGACGGACACGATCGTGGCGTCGACCAGGATCATGAAGAACCCGATCAGCAGCGCCCAGAGCGCATGCCAGGGGTCGGCAGCCCGGGCGCGCGGCGTCACAGTCTCGAACATGGTGGGAGTCAGTCAGATATCCATCGGGGAGCGAACGGTTCGGGCCGACGCTACGGTCCGGCGGGTGTCCCGACAAGTCAGCTCGGGTGGCTGCGCACCCTCATGCAGGCTCGGCGAGCGCCTCACCTGGGACGCGGTCAGGACTGGCGTTTCGGTGCACACCGGTCACCAGAAGAGCGGTCAGCGCGATGATCACGCCGGCGGCCATCACCACGGCCATCGCGAGTTCGTCGTTGCCCAGCACGCCGACCACCGGTGCGATCGCCGCGCCGCCGCCGAACTGCACGGCGCCCAGCAGAGCCGCCGCAGTGCCTGCGGCGTCGGGGTGTCGTGTCAGCGCGACCGCCGGAGCGTTGGGGATGACCAGGCCCATCGCGGCGAGGATGGCCCACACCGGGAGCACGAAGCCGTACAGTCCGCCGACATGCGCCGCGGCCACGGCGACGAAGACCGCTCCGAACACCGACGCCGCGACCAGTGCCCACATCATGATCTGCTGGGGCGTGAACCGCTTCAGCAGCACCACGTTGAGCTGGGTGGTGCCGATCAACGCGATGGCGCCTGCGCCGAACACCACCGCGAACGCCGTCTGGTCGAGACCGAAGCGACCCTGCAGGACGAACGAAGCACCCGCGATGTACGCGAACAGGCCCGACATGCCGAGCGCGGCGATCAATACGAGGATGACGAACCGGACGTCGCGCAGCAGTTCGAGGTAGGTCGACGCGATGCCGCGGATCTTCAACGGGCGGCGATGGTCGACGGGCAGGGTTTCGGGCAGTGCCAGGACGGCCATCACCAGCAGCGCGCCCGCGATGACGACCAGCGCGGCGAAGACCCAGTGCCAGGAGCCGTGCAGCAGGACCGCCGCGCCCAGCGACGGCGCCAGCACCGGCGCAACGCCGAGGACCAGCATCAGCCGCGACATCACCGTCGCCGCGGCGTTGTCCTTGTACAGGTCGCCGACCACGGCGATCGCGATCACCATTCCGGCCGCCGCACCCATGCCCTGCAGCCCGCGGGCGATGCCGAGCGTGGCGATGTTCGGCGCGAACAGACACAGCAGCGACGCGACCATGTGCAGCACGATCCCGGCGAACAACGGTCTCCGCCGGCCCAGCGAGTCCGAGAGCGGGCCGATGACCAGCTGACCGATCGCAAGCCCTGCGAGCGTGCCGGTCAACGTCAGCTGGGCGACCGATGAGGACACATTGAGTTCCTCGGCGATCTTCGGCAGCGCGGGCAGGTACATGTCGATGGTCAGCGGGCCCAGTGCGACGAGCAGGCCGAGAACGAAGATCATCTTGGTCCGGTTCGGCGCCTTGGCTGCCTCATCTGGCACTGCTTGCCTCACATCCACGTCTGGGGATACTGCCATGCAATTGGTTAGCGACGCTTCCCAATATTTTCTTCCCCAGATCGCGAACAGTGACCGCTATCACGTTCGGGCACGTGGCGGCCACCGCCGTTCGTTCGACAGGCGTTAACCTGAATCAGGTTCACACAGGGAGGTGGCGCCATGAGTGCCCGATCACGAGCCAAGAAGCAGTTGCCCGCGGTACCCGACGAGGACGCGGGCGCCGCCGCGAAGGCGCTCTCCCAGGTCATCGAACGCGGCGCGCGCGTCCAGGCCCCCGCCGTCAAGGCCTATGTCGACCGTCTGCGCGAGCACAACCCGGGTGCCACACCCGCCGAGATCATCGGGAAGCTGGACAAGCAGTACATGGCCACCGTCATGGCGAGCGGTGCGGCCGTCGGGTCGGCTGCGGCCTATCCCGGGATCGGCACTCTGGTGGCGATGTCGGCCGTCGCCGGGGAGACGGTCGTGTTCTTGGAAGCGACGGCGCTGTACGTCCTCGCGGTCGCAGAGGTGCACGGCATCCCCGCCGGACACCGTGAGCGGCGTCGCGCGCTGGTACTTTCCGTGCTTGTCGGAGAGGACAGCAAACACGCCGTCGCAGAGCTGATCGGACCGGGGCGCACCAGTGGAGCCTGGGTGGCCGATGGCGCGGCCACCTTGCCGTTGCCGGCGTTGTCACAACTGAACTCACGACTGCTGCGCTACTTCGTCAAGCGCTACGCGCTCAAGCGCGGCGCGCTGGCGTTCGGCAAGATGCTGCCGGTCGGGATCGGCGCCGTCGTCGGCGGCGTCGGCAATCGGTTGATGGGCAAGAAGATCGTCGCCAACGCCCACCAAGCGTTCGGCGCCCCGCCCGCACGCTGGCCTTCTCCGCTGCTACTGCTGCCCGTGCCGCGCCACTAGCGGCACCGCCGGCTTGTTTCGGCCTTCACGGGGCCGGTTTTCGGCCTCGTGAAGTGACCTCAACGACCATAACTACGTTGGCTGGTCGGCCCACCCGAGAAAGCGCTAGCCTTTATACGGCGGAAATGCGGGCATACCGCACACCGGGTTGAAAAGGGGTTGGCCGGCCCTGCCGCGGGGCGCTGGCCCGAAGCGAAGAATTGAGGCGAATAGCAGCCGTGAGCTCACCTTCACCATTCGGTCAGAACGAGTGGTTGGTCGAAGAGATGTACCGCAAATTCCGCGAGGACCCTTCGTCGGTCGACCCGAGTTGGCACGAGTTCCTCGTCGACTACTCCCCGGAACCCACGAACGACGTCGCACAGAGCAGCGCCGGCCGCGCAGCGGCGAGCGGCAACGGCAGGCCTGCCTCGACGCCTACCTCACCCCCCGAACCCGCCCCGGCCCCGGCCCCGAAACCCGCGAGCAGTAACGGCGGTGTCGCCACGCCGGACAAGGCCGACAAGGCCGACAAGCCCAGTGCGGCCTCAGCGAAGACTCCGGAGAAAACCCCCGAGAAGACCGACACGAAGCCTGCTCCGGCATCCGCGAAGAAGCCGACCTCGACGGTCGCGGCCGCAGAAGGTGACGAGACGCAGGTGCTGCGTGGCGCCGCGGCCGCCGTCGTGAAGAACATGTCCGCATCGCTCGACGTCCCGACCGCGACGAGCGTGCGTGCCATCCCCGCCAAGGCGATGATCGACAACCGCATCGTCATCAACAACCACCTCAAGCGCACGCGGGGCGGCAAGATCTCGTTCACCCACCTGCTGGGGTACGCGATCGTCCGGGCGGTCAAGAAGTTCCCGAACATGAACCGGCACTTCGCCGAGATCGACGGCAAGCCCACCGCGGTCACGCCCGCCCACACGAACCTGGGCCTGGCCATCGACCTGCCCGGCAAGGACGGCAAGCGCTCGCTGGTCGTGGCCGCCATCAAGAACTGCGAAGCGATGAGCTTCGGTCAGTTCATCGCGGCCTACGAAGACATCGTGCGACGCGCCCGCGACGGCAAGCTGACGGGCGAAGACTTTGCGGGCGTGACGATTTCGCTGACCAACCCCGGCACCATCGGCACCGTGCACTCGGTGCCTCGACTGATGCAGGGCCAGGGCGCGATCGTCGGTGCCGGCGCAATGGAGTACCCGGCGGAGTTCCAGGGCGCCAGCGAAGAACGCATCTCCGAACTCGGTGTCGGCAAGCTGATCACGCTGACGTCGACCTACGACCACCGCCTCATCCAGGGCGCGGAGTCGGGCGACTTCCTTCGCACGATCCACACACTGCTGCTCGACGACGAGTTCTACGACGAGATCTTCCGCGAACTCGGTATCCCGTATGAGCCGGTGCGCTGGCGCATCGACAATCCGGATTCGATCGAGGACAAGAACGCCCGCGTCATCGAGCTCATCGCGGCTTACCGCAACCGCGGTCACCTGATGGCCGACATCGACCCGCTGCGACTGGACAACACCCGTTTCCGCAGTCATCCGGACCTCGACGTCAACACCCACGGCCTGACGCTGTGGGATCTCGACCGCGAGTTCAAGGTCAACGGGTTCGGCGGCCAGAGCCACAAGAAACTGCGCGACATCCTGGGCCTGTTGCGCGACGCGTACTGCCGCCACGTCGGCGTGGAGTACACCCACATCCTCGAGCCCGAGCAGCAGCAGTGGCTGCAGGAGCGCATTGAGGTCAAGCACGAGAAGCCGACCGTCGCCGAGCAGAAGTACATCCTGTCCAAGCTCAACGCGGCCGAGGCTTTCGAGACCTTCCTCGCGACCAAATACGTTGGGCAGAAGCGCTTCTCGCTGGAGGGCGCCGAGACCGTCATCCCGATGATGGACGCGGGAATCGACCAGTGCGCCGAACACGGCCTCGACGAAGTCGTCGTCGGCATGCCGCATCGCGGCCGCCTCAACGTGCTGGCGAATATCGTCGGGAAGCCGTACTCGCAGATCTTCACCGAGTTCGAGGGCAACCTGAACCCGTCGCAGGCGCACGGTTCAGGTGACGTCAAGTACCACCTGGGCGCCAACGGGACCTACATTCAGATGTTCGGCGACAACGACATCACGGTGTCGCTGGTCGCCAACCCCAGCCACCTGGAAGCCGTCGACCCCGTGCTCGAGGGTCTGGTGCGCGCCAAGCAGGACATCCTCGACAAGGGCAACGGCCACGACGGCTTCACCGTCGTGCCGATGATGCTGCACGGCGACGCCGCGTTCGCCGGTCAGGGCGTGGTCGCCGAGACGCTGAACCTGGCGCTGCTGCGCGGGTACCGCACCGGCGGGACGATCCACATCATCGTCAACAACCAGATCGGCTTCACCACCTCGCCGGTCGACTCCCGTTCCTCGGAGTACTGCACCGACGTCGCGAAGATGATCGGTGCGCCGATCTTCCACGTCAACGGCGACGATCCCGAGGCCGCCGTGTGGGTGGCCAAGCTGGCGGTCGACTTCCGGCAGAAGTTCAAGAAGGACGTCGTCATCGACATGCTCTGCTACCGGCGTCGCGGCCACAACGAGGGCGACGACCCGTCGATGACGCAACCCGACATGTACGACGTCATCGACACCAAGCGTGGCGTCCGCAAGACCTACACCGAGTCACTGATCGGCCGCGGCGACATCTCGATGAAGGAGGCCGAGGACGCGCTGCGCGACTACCAGGGCCAGCTCGAGCGGGTCTTCAACGAAGTCCGCGAACTGGAGAAGCACACGATCGCACCGAGCGAGTCGGTGGAGTCCGATCAGATGGTGCCCGCGGGCATGAGCACCGCGGTGGACAAGTCGCTGCTGGCGCGCATCGGCGATGCGCACCTGGCGTTCGACGAGGACTTCAACGTCCACCCGCGCGTCAAGCCGGTGCTCGAGAAGCGCCGCGAGATGGCCTACGAGGGCAAGGTCGACTGGGCCTTCGCCGAGCTGCATGGCGCTCGGCACGTTCCTGGCCGAGGGCAAGACCATCCGGTTCACCGGACAGGACACCCGGCGCGGCACGTTCACCCAACGCCATGCGGTGATCATCGATCGCAAGACGGGTAAGGAGTTCACCCCGCTCGACCTACTGACGGTCGACACCGACGGCAACCCGACCGGCGGCAAGCTGATGATCTACGACTCGGCGCTCTCGGAGTTCGCCGCCGTCGGCTTCGAATACGGCTACTCGGTCGGCAACCCGGACGCGCTGGTGCTGTGGGAAGCCCAGTTCGGCGACTTCGTCAACGGCGCGCAGTCGATCATCGACGAGTTCATCAGCTCCGGTGAGGCCAAGTGGGGCCAGCTCTCGGACGTGGTGTTGCTGCTGCCGCACGGCCACGAAGGTCAGGGACCCGACCACACGTCGGGCCGCATCGAGCGGTTCCTGTTGCTGTGGGCAGAGGGGTCGATGACCATCGCGGTGCCGTCGACGCCCGCGAACTACTTCCACCTGTTGCGCCGCCACGGTCTGGACGGGATCCACCGGCCGCTGATCGTGTTCACGCCGAAGTCGATGCTGCGCAACAAGGCCGCCGTCAGCGACATCCGCGACTTCACCGAACAGAAGTTCCGGTCGGTGCTCGAGGAGCCCACCTACACCGACGGAACGGGTGACCGTTCGAAGGTGAAGCGGGTCCTGCTGACCAGCGGCAAGATCTACTACGAGCTGGCTGCGCGCAAGGCGAAGGACAAGCGCGAGGATGTGGCGATCGTCCGCCTCGAGCAGCTGGCTCCGCTGCCGAAACGGCGGCTGGCCGCGACGCTGGACGAGTACCCGAACGCCGACGAGTTCTTCTGGGTTCAGGAGGAGCCGGCCAACCAGGGCGCATGGCCGACGATGGGATTGACCATGCCCGAGGTGCTGCCGAAGCTCGTCGGCATCAAGCGGATCTCGCGTCGGGCGATGTCGGCGCCGTCGTCGGGTTCGTCGAAGGTGCACGCCGTCGAGCAGCAGGAGATCCTCGACGAAGCCTTCGGCTGATAGCCCCGCACCGCGAGCGCTGGGGGCACCTCCCGTTTGCGGGGAAGGTTTGTAGGTACGCCGACGCGCCGTGAGCCGCGAACGTTTTGCGCGCGCTCACGGCCGTCGAGCGTGACCTCTCAGAAGAATGAGAACGGGACCCCGTCGGTCATCGCGTCGACCGCACGCGGGCAGAAGATCGAGATGGCCAGGCCGGTGAACATTGTCGCGGGTCCGAGCGGCCGGCCCAGATCGTTGGCGATCTCGGCAGCGACGTTGGCCATGTTCTGTCCCGGTTCGGACAGCATCGGGCACACCGACGAACCAACCCGCATAGCGGTGGCCGGATCGATATCGCCGAGGCGGTAATGCTCCAGTGTCGACAGGAACGCGTCGGTGGTGGGGTCGGCATGCACGGGTGCGGCGGACATCGTCGCAGCGACGACGGCGGAGGCGACGAGCGCCGCGACGGCCAGGGACTTCAACGTCATGTTCTGATTGTCGCTCTCCGGGTGCTCGTCATTACCGGCCTTGCGCAGATGCGATGGCCCTCACATACGCGGGACCACGGGTACCGGGTAGGGTCGCACCGACTCAAACACGCGTAAAACAACCGAGGGAGTGCATATGCAGGGCTTCGCCGGGAAGGTCGCTGTCGTGACCGGCGCCGGGTCAGGCATCGGTCAGGCGTTGGCGATCGAGCTGGGACGTTCAGGAGCCCACGTCGCGATCAGCGACGTCGACACCGAGGGGCTGGCCGCCACCGAAGAACGGCTCAAGGCGATCGGCGCCCAGGTGAAGACCGACCGCCTCAACGTCACCGAACGGGAAGCATTCCTGCTCTACGCCGACAACGTCGCCGAGCACTTCGGCAAGGTCAACCAGATCTACAACAACGCGGGCATCGCGTTCACCGGCGACGTCGAGGTCACCCAGTTCAAGGACATGGAACGGGTGATGGACGTCGATTTCTGGGGAGTCGTCAACGGCACCAAGGCGTTTCTGCCACACCTGATCGCCTCCGGCGACGGACACGTCGTCAACGTCTCCAGCGTGTTCGGTCTGTTCTCTGTGCCCGGAAACGCCGCCTACAACTCCGCGAAATTCGCCGTGCGTGGGTTCACCGAAGCCCTTCGCCAGGAGATGGGGCTGGCCGGTCACCCGGTGAAGGTCAGCTGCGTGCATCCCGGCGGTATCAAGACCGCGATCATGCGCAATTCCGAGGCGGCCGAAGGGCTGCGACGCCGAGCGAACTCGCCAAAGACCTTCGACAAGAAGCTCGCCAGTACCACTCCGGAGAAGGCCGCGCAGGTGATCCTCGACGGCGTGCGCAAGAACAAGGCCCGCATCCTGATCGGCAACGACGCCAAGATCTTCGAGATCGCCATCCGTGTCCTTGGCGCCGGCTATCAGCGGATCTTCCCGAAGGTCGTCGTGAAGCTGTTGTCACCGCCGAAGCGTTAGCGACCGTCGCGGTGCGACGGGGCCTAGTTGCCGACGCCGAGGGGATGTTCGTCGAGCCACTGCCCCGCCACCAGGCCGGGATCGGTGCCCTCGGCGACCTTGCGCCGCATGTCGGCCAGCGAACCGGTGTCGAGCACACCGGCAATCTCGTTGAGCGCGAGCACCTGTGACTCGGTCAGCTCGTTTCGCCGATACAGCGGGACCAGGTTCTCCGCGCGGATCATCGACGTCTTGTCCGACAGCACCACCACCTCCGACGGCACGTCGGGAGCGGCGGTCGTGGTCCACGCCGCATCGATCTGGCCGGCGCGCAGTGCGGCGAACATCGTGTCGTCGTCGGGAAATTCCCGCGGCTCGGGCAGTGCGCAGGTGCCCGACCGACGAGGGGCTGGCACCGACGTCACCGCCCCCGCCGATACGTCCTCGCAGCGACGGACCAGCACCGAGACGTCGCTGCCGCGCTCTTGGACCGTCCGTTCGGTGACCGCAAGCGCGGGTTTGTCCTCTGCCGACGTGGTGTAGTCCCCCGCGGCGACACCCTCAGGCAACACCGACAGCAAGGTGCGGTAGACCTGCACATCGGAGCGGGCCGCCGAGTCCGGCGCGAACCGCCTCGAGCAGCCGTCCGCTGAAGCCCGGCGCGACCCGGATGTCGCCGGAATCCAGCTCGCCCAGCGGATCGTCGGTGGCATGCACGTGCGCCGGATTTCCATAGAACCGCAGCGCCGCCGCGTACAGGTGGGCGACAAGTTGCGACTCCGGGTCGGCGGCCGCGCCGACCGCGATCGACGGCGGCGCAGCCGGGCCACCACAGCCCGCCGCGACCAGCGACGCGGCGATCAGAAGGACGAACCGGCGCGCGCCGCTCAGCCGAATCAATCCTCGGACGCTGCGGCGACCGCCGCCGCCACCGCGGGACCCACCCGCGGGTCGAGCGCGCTCGGGACGATGTGGTCGACCGCGAGGTCGTCACCCACGACCGAGAAGATCGCTTCAGCCGCAGCGACTTTCATCTTCTCGGTGATCCGGCGGGCACCTGCGTCCAGCGCACCGCGGAAAACCCCGGGGAACGCGAGCACGTTGTTGATCTGATTCGGGAAGTCGCTGCGCCCGGTCGCCACGACGGCCGCATACTTGCGCGCCACGTCGGGGTGGATCTCGGGGTCGGGGTTGGACATCGCGAACACGATGCCGCCCGGTGCCATCGTCGCGATCAGTTCCTCGGGCACCAGCCCCGCTGACACACCCATGAAGACATCGGCACCGGCGAGGGCTTCGGCGATGCCTCCGCGGAGCGCGCGCGGATTGCTCCTGGTCGGCAAGTTCGCGCCTTGAAGGGGTTGAGGTCGTCACGATCGGTGTGGACGATGCCCTTGCTGTCGAGCACGGTGATGTCGCCGATGCCCTTGGCGAGCAGGATGTTCGCGCAGGCGACGCCCGCAGCTCCGGCGCCGGAGATCACGACCTTCAGCGTGTGCATGTCGCGGCCGAGCACCTTGGCGGCACCCATCAGCGCAGCGAGCACGACGATGGCGGTGCCGTGCTGGTCATCGTGCATGACCGGGCAGTCCAGCGCCTCGATGACGCGACGCTCGATCTCGAAGCACCGCGGTGCCGAGATGTCCTCGAGGTTGACCGCACCGAACGTCGGGCGCAGCCGGATGATCGTCTCGACGATCTCGTCGGGGTCCTTGGTGTCCAGCACGATCGGGATCGAATCGAGCCCGCCGAAGGTCTTGAACAGGGCGCTCTTGCCCTCCATCACCGGCAGCGACGCCGCCGGACCGATGTCACCGAGGCCGAGCACGGCGCTTCCGTCGCTGATGACCGCCACCAGGCGGTTGGCCCACGTGTACCGCTTGGCCAGCGTGGCGTCCGCCGCGATGGCCCGGCTGACCTGCGCCACCCCGGGGGTGTACGCGATCGACAACGCCCGCTGGGTGTCCAGTGGCGATTTCAGCTCCACCGAGAGCTTGCCGCCCTCGTGGGCTTCGAAGATCTCGCTGTCCTCAATGACAACCTGGGGAGTGCGCACCATTTCCGACACGGGCTGAGGGTAACCCCTCCCACAACTCACAGGAATGGGTTCCCCGTTCGTGAGGAGAACGCTGCAACTTGGGCGCGTACGATTTCCCGGGTGCCCGCAGGCACGGTCACCGCGTTCGCCGGGTACTGGGAGGTGGAAATGCCCTCGTTTCGCGCATTGCCTCCCTCACGTCTGCGTCAGGGGACCCGCAGCCGCGCCGACACCGACCCGGACGCTCGACGCATCCACGTGCCTGTCGCACGGGCGATGGTCGACTGCGGCGTTTACTGCGACGGCACCAGGCTGCCGGGCAAGTACACCCATGCCGCGGCGCTGAACAAGGTCCGCGAGATCGAGGCCGAAGGGAGGAACGCCTTCGTCTGGATCGGCCTGCACGGCCCCGATGAACACCAGATGCAGGCTGTCGCCGATGTGTTCTGCCTGCATCCGCTGGCCGTCGAAGATGCGGTGCACGCCCACCAGCGCCCCAAGCTCGAGCGCTACGACACGATGCTGTTCCTCGTCCTCAAGACCGTGAAGTACGTCGAGCACGAATCGATGGCGAATGCCCGGGAGATCGTCGAGACCGGCGAGATCATGATCTTCGTCGGACCCGACTATGTGGTCACCGTGCGGCACGGCGAGCACGGCGGGCTCGCCGGTGTGCGCAAGCACCTCGAAGCCTCCCCCGCGAATCTCAAACTCGGCCCCTACTCGGTGATGCACGCGATCGCCGACCACGTCGTCGACACCTACCTCGACGTCACCGATCTCATCGAAAAAGACATCGATGCCATGGAGGAGGACATCTTCTCCCCGTTGGCGCAGACCAACATCGAGAGCATCTATCTGCTCAAGCGCGAAGTCGTCGAACTGCGCCGGGCCATCAGCCCGCTGGCCACCGACCTGCAGCGCATCGGCACCGACCACAACGACCTCATCAACGTCGAGATCCGCCGGTACATGCGCGACGTCCTCGACCACACGATCAAGGCCGCAGATCGCGTCGCCAGCTACGACGAGCTGCTGAGCTCGCTGGTGCAGGCCGCGGTCGGCAAGGTCGCGATGCAGCAGAACATCGATATGCGCAAGATCTCCGCATGGGTGGCGATCGCGGCGGTGCCCACCGCGCTGGCAGGCGTCTACGGAATGAACTTCGACTACATGCCGGAGCTGCACTGGAAGTTCGGATATCCCATGGTTCTGCTGTTGATAGCGACGATCTGCACCCTGCTGTACCGGACGTTCCGGCACAACAACTGGCTCTGACAATCAGGTCGGACTGGCGGCCCGCCGCTCAGGTCGGACTGGCGGCCCGCCGCCGTGGGTTCGTGGTATCGACCCTGTCCTGACCCCACGCCTCCCTCATCGCGTCGGCACCCTTGAGCCGCACCCACGCCGCCTCCGTCGCCGTGATCGGCACCGCCGACAACACAGTGACCGGCGAGAATGGCTCCGGAAGGATCAGATCGTCGATATCGCTGCGCCCCAACAGGAATGCCGAGAAGGCTGCCCCCTCCCACAACGGCATCTCCAGGTCGATCAGCGCGTCGGGCGCAAGGGTCAGGCCTTCGACAGCGGGTGCGGCGGCCACCACCGCCACCGAACGCGACAGTCCGGCCGGTAGGGACCCACGCAAGGAGACGACGATCTCGGCGCGGGGACCCTGCACGGGGTCGGCGAACATCTCGGCGGGATCGACCATCGGGTGCCGCGAGCACCCCAGCGAAACATAGTGCGCTGCAATGTCTCCCGCCGCAACGAACCGCAGCACGTCGATGCGGTCGGTACCGAGGAACGTGACACTGGCTGATTCCGGTTCCGCGGTGATGCCCTGCAGTGCAAAGTGGTCACGCAGATGCGTGCGGACCAATTCGAGGATGTCGCTCACGCGCCGACCATCGAAACCGACAGGTTCGCGCCGGTGCGTGGATCGAAGATCAACACGTTGTCGGGATCGAGCGCCAGCTGCAGGGTCTGGCCCACGGCCGTCGCCGATTGCACGGGAACGCGGGCGACGAACTCGTCGGCGCCGACCGCGGACTGCGCGGCGACCTCGGCGAGCTGAACCGCCTGGGCGGCGGGGCCGTCCACACCGAAGTAGACGTACTTTTCGGCCCCAAGGGATTCCACCATCTCGACGGTGACGTCGAAAACCAACGAACGGATTCTGGCGTACGCGTCGATCACCGCGGCATCCTCGAGATGTTCCGGCCGGATCCCGGCGATCAAGTCGTCCGGGTTCCGATGCTCCTTCAATCGGTCGTACACCTGCCCCGTCAGCGGAATCTCACCGAACGGCAGGCGCACCCCGATCTCGGTCAGGGCGGCGGGAAAGAAGTTCATCGCCGGCGAACCGATGAACCCGGCCACGAAGAGATTGACCGGTCTCCGATAAAGCTCATCGGGTGGGCCGATCTGTTGAACCGCGCCGGCTGACATCACCACGACGCGATCGCCGAGCGTCATGGCCTCCGTCTGGTCATGGTGACATCGACGGTCGTGGTTCCGAGGCGCTTCTGCAGTCGTGCGATCTCCGTAAGGGACCCTTGGTCGCTAGGGACCCTTGGTCGCTAGGGACCCTTGGTCGCTAGATCGTTGAGACTTGTCTTGAGTTTTCAGGCTGCTTTGAGCGGCAGTCTGGCGGCGTCGATGTAGTGCGTTACGTGAGTGTCGATGGTGCGCAATGCTTTTCGTAGTAGCTGGCGGGGCGGGTGGCTGGTCGGCGGCTAGGAGGGGGCGCAGCAGCCGGTCGTGCAGTTTGGTGTAGAAGATCGCGAACCGCAGCCCGTCGCTGGTGAGCCGGTAGCGGTTCTTGCCGGGGACTCGATCGATGAGCCCGTTGAGGCGCAGCCGGGCCAGGTCGTAGCTGGCCTGGTTGGTGGTGTAGTCGATGCCGTCGAGCAGTGCGGTCATCAAGGCGCGCAGGCTCTTGTTGGTGATGCCGGTGACGGCGAGCACGTGGTGCACAGGGCGCCGGTCAGGGCTTGGACCCGAGGGTCGCCGAACCGTAAGGCCGGGGCCCTCCTGCCATCCTCGGTGAGGGTGGGCCGCGCGATCCGCTCACTGGTGCACCATCGGTGTGTCGGTGATCTTGGATGGGTTGCTGATGCATCACTATCGGTGTGTCGGTGATCTTGGATGGGTCGCCGATGCACCCGAGGTGCCGTCGAGTCACCGCCCTTTTTCGCTTGACACGTGGATGTCCACTTTGAGTGCTGCGGGGCTCGGCGGTTCCCGGGGTGTGCTGACGGTCAACAGGACTGAGCGCCGTTGAGCGCCGAACAGTGAGCAAACCGGCGTCACACTCCGGTACCGATGAGGGTGCCTCCCCACTGGGATCAGCAGCGAGGAGGCTGATATGCAGTATGCCCCACCTATGTTGGCAGCCCAACCGGCCAACGGACTCACGTGCGGAATCGATTGGGCCCGTGACGATCACGCGATCGCCATCGTGGACAGCCATGGCCGTCAGGTGCTCCGAAACACCATTGAGCACAGCGCGGCGGGCCTGCGCGAACTACTGGCGGTGCTGGCGCGCACCGGAGCCGCCGAAGTGGCCATCGAACGCCCCGATGGGCCGGTGGTCGACGCCCTGCTGGGCGCGGGTATCACGGTGGTGGTGATCAGCCCCAACCAGCTGAAAAACCTGCGCAGTCGCTACGGCTCGGCCGGCAACAAAGACGACCGGTTCGACGCCTTTGTGCTCGCCGATACGTTGCGCACCGACCGGGCCCGACTGCGTCCGCTGGTCCCCGACAGCCCCGCCACCGCGGCGCTGCGCGCGACCTGCCGGGCCCGCAAAGACCTGGTCAGTCATCGGGTGGCAGTTGCCAACCAGCTGCGTGAGCACCTCAAGCGGGTGTTTCCCGGGGCGGTCGGGCTGTTCGCCGACTTGGATTCGGCGATCAGTTTGACGTTCTTGACCCGCTTTGACTGCCAGGACCGCGCCGACTGGCTGACCCCCACGCGTCTCGGTGCCTGGCTGGACTCGGTGGGCTACACCGGCCGCACCGACCCGGGGACCCTGCACGCCCGGCTGACCACCGCGCCGCGCGGCGCCACCGGACAAGAGGGGACCACCCACGCCCATATCACCCGCGCCCTGGTGGCCACCCTCACCACGCTGGTCGAACAAATCGCCGCTCTCTCCAAGCAGATCGGTGAGCAACTCGCCAGCCACACCGACGCGCACATCTTCACCAGCTTGCCTCGTGCTGGAACCGTCCGCGCTGCAAGGCTTTTGGCCGAAATCGGGGACTGCCGCGCCCGATTCCCCACCCCCGAAGCACTGGCGTGCCTGGCCGGCGTGGCACCGTCGACCCGTCAGTCGGGAAAGGTGTGCTCGGTCGGCTTCCGCTGGGCCTGCGACAAACAACTACGCGACGCGGTCTGCGACTTCGCCAACGATTCCCGCCACGCCAACCCCTGGGCCGCCGACCTCTACAACCGCGCCATCGACCGCGGCAAGGACCACCCCCACGCCGTACGCATTCTCGCCCGCGCCTGGCTCTACGTCATCTGGCACTGCTGGCAGACCAACACCGCCTACAACCCCGGCAACCACCGAGCCCTCCAGGCCCTACTCAATCAACAACAATCACCCGCGGCTTGACACAGGGCTACTCAAAGGCTGGACTCGCAAGGACGCAGCCCTGACCGACACGTTCAGTATCGAGCAGGCGCCGATTGACCGCACGGGCGCGGGCCTGCAGCTCGTCGAGATGGGCCAGGCGGCGGTGGCAGCGCAGGTCGTCGGGTGAGTTGATCACGGTCTCGATCCGCAGCGCCCGCCCGTCCTTCAAATACTGCTTGATGCGGGAATTCTTGTAGAAGGCGTTGACGGTGACCTCGGTGCCGCGGGTGACGATCCTCGTCTTGGGCACGCAGTCCGACTTCGGGGGCCTGCCCAGGTGTCGGGGCCCGTGGAAGATCAGTTCCACACTGTCCGGGCGGCCGATGTCGAGATTGTCGGCGACCAACGCCTCGAAGAACGCGCGGGCGCGGCGCGGCGCGTCGAAGACCAGGGTGCGCGACACCTCGACCTGGCGCATCGACAGCTCCCACCAGTAGCCCGCGGCGCGGTCGTGCTCGGTCAGCGGCAGCGGCAGCCGGCTCATCCAGCGTTCGAAGAACACCGTGATGGTGCCCGGGCCCAGCCGGTCACAGATGGCCTGCAGCGCGGCCGGATCCGCACAGGCTGGCGAACCCATTGGACAGCTCGGTGAACCCGATCCCCGCGCCCGGGTGGCCTGGCGTTTGGCCCACTCGTGGCCGTTGAGCCACACCTTGATCGGGTACGGGAAGTAGGCGCAGATCTTGATGAACGCCGACCCGAAATCGGCGTCCCAGAGATAGAAATAGAAACACGTCACCCGCCGGTCGGCCGTGAAAAACGAAAACCACGGAACCCCGCTGTCGCCCTTGCGCTGCGCCGAGGCGAACACATTCTGAAACTCCTGCGCGATCCCGATCGCGGCCACCCCGCACCGGCCGGTGCCCGCCTGGCGAGCCAGATACGGGCGCATCACCTCGATCTTGCGGTCGTCCTTGCCGAACCGCACCACCGGGATCTTGTTGTCGGCAGCGAAGCGGTCCACCGCCGTGCGGAACGCGGTGCCGATCTTCTCCATGATCGCCGGCGACGGGATCGGATTACCCAGATGCGCGGTCATAAACGACACCACCTGCCCGGCCACCTGCAGATTCGGCACATAGCCGTTCAGAGTAGATCCGATCCAGGCACTCCACATCCAGGCCCACATGCCCGTCAAGCACATCGTTCACCGTCACCACCGCAGCCATGACCGCCAGCCTGCTCGGCCAAGCCGGTCCTGACCAGCGCCCAGCCTCGCGGCGACGCCGCGATCGTCGCGAGGGCAGGCTCGGACCGCTTCTCAACCAGCAGCCAACCGCAACGATCCCACCCAACCCGGCCACCCACCTCGGCGGTCCGAGGCTGGCCTCACTAGAGGTCGAGGTTGTCGGCGACCAGCGCCTCGAAGAACCCGCGAGCGTAGCGGGGCTGGGTGAGCACCAGCGTGCGGGACACCTCGATCTGCGCCATGGACAGCTCCCACCAGTACCCGGCGTCGCGATCGTGCGGGGTTAACGGCAGCGGCAGCCGAGCCAGCCAACGTTGGAAGAACACGTTTATGGTGCCCGGGCCGAGCCGGTCGCAGATCGCCTGCAAAGCAGCGGGATCGTCGGTGTCGGCGAACCCGTTGGACAGCTCGGCGAACCCGATTCCGGCCTTGAGCGCGTCGTGGTCGTGTTGGGGTTGGCTGCGCAGATCACCCTGGATCGCCGTCTCGCGGGGTTGTCCGTCCACACTCGGTGATGAGGCGTCGGGGTTGCACATGCCGGGGGCAGATGCCAACATACAGCCCGAATAAAAGCACAGCACTACGCCGTCGGGACCGCTCGGCGTCAGGACGATCGCCTTCTGGTTCAACAAGAAAGGGTAGCGCACACGCCTCGACGCTCGCTTTTTTTCATAACGCCCCCCAGGCTACGGGACGCCGCACAGATCAGTTCCGAGGTCGGACCAGCGGGCGGCCAGCCGCGCCTTCACCTCGGGCCGGGCGACGAATATGAAATTATTGATGTAGATGCGACCCCGACGCACCTTGGTGCCGGCGGCGTTGAGAGCACCCCGCCGCTGATGATGTCGCGCCGGATCGAAAGAGGACAGGGGGCGGGCTTTGCCGTCTTCGACGTACAGGCCGGTATAGCCGAGGGGCGCGAGGTAGGACTGGACCAAGGCCACTGCGCCCGGCCGGTGGCGCTCCTCCGCCTCCACCAGCAGGGTCGGGTGGCACGCGCGTAGCAAGTGCTCGGCACCCCGCAGCACCCGCGCCTCATGCCCCTCCACGTCCAGCTTGATGAACGACACCGGCTCATGCACGGCAGCGTCGAGGCGTCGCAGCGGCACGGAGATGTTCTCCGTCTCGCTGTCTCCCTCTCCCACAAGCGCACCGTCGAGGGTGCCGAACGGGGAGAAGCCCTTGGGCACATGGAGGGTCGCCTGCCCCTCCTCGTCGCTGAGCGCGCAATCGAAGAGTTGCAGGTCGCCGCGGCCGATGGCGGCGGGAAAGCGGTACTTCAGGATCCGCACCATGCGCGGATTGGGCTCGAAGGCGAGGACCCGCACATTCTGCCGCAGCAGGAAAAAGGCGAACAGGCCATGGTTCGCGCCGATGTCGCAGGCGGTCTCGCCGGCCAGCACGAGAAGCGGCAACAGGTTGAGCTCGCTTGCGGGATCTCGCGCCGTCCTGAGGTCGAACACGCGGCAGGCCAGTGCGTAGAGATACGGCAGACGCGCCTCACTGATCGCTTTCAACGCCGCGAACACGCCACCTCCCCCGATCAAACCGATTTCACGCGAATCCTATCGGCCGGAAGGAGTCGGCAGGGCGACGCTGTACCGATACCTCGACGACGATCACGCCGCATGACGCCGGCCATCAGAGCTCAGCGGACTTGGGAGGTTTAATTACCTCGGCGTGGGAGCCCCATTTCGGGGCCTCGTTATGGTCTTCGGTCACGACGATTTGGATCTGGCGATCCCCGAGAGTCGCCGTTCCCGTCGAGAAGGCAGCGCCGTTGTATTCGCCGTGCTTGAGCGGAGTCTCGACGACGTGGATCACGGCTGGTCCGGTTATGACGGCACCGATGATCGGCACGAGATCGACAGGCTGTTCGTCCACCAAAGGGCGCAAGTACATCGGCGCTCCCTCGTGAACTGGATTCTGGACGCCGAACTCGAAGAACTTCTCGTCACCGGTCGCATCCCGCATCGCGTCGTTGTTCGGGTGGTAGAGCTTCATAAGCTCGTTGGCTAACTGCGGTGCATCGAATAGCAGTGAGCCGTCCGCCCGGAAGACGCCAAGATCGGTTGCTGCTTGTACGACCTCCTCTGTGCCGTCAGCCCATTGGACGGTAAGTCGCATGCGCTCGGGCGTAAAGCTGCTCAGCTTCGACCAGACGCTTTCTAGTGGTGTGTCCTGGATTTAGCTGACTTTTTCGAGGGCGATGCGTCCGCGGGCGACCTTGGCGAGGATGGATTCTGCGGTCGCTGTCCACACGTAAGGTCGTGGGGCGTCGTTGTGTGAGTCGAGGTATTCCTGGATCGAGGCGATCAGGTCGGGAACGGAATGAAATACCCCGCGCCGCAATGCTTTGTTGGTCAGCTCGCGGAACCAGCGTTCCACCAGGTTCAACCAGGATGAGGATGTCGGGGTGAAGTGCAGGTGGAACCGGGGATGATTGTCCAGCCACTTGCCGACGTCTTGGTGTGTGTGGGTGGCGTAGTTGTCGCAGATCAGGTGGATCGCCAGGTCTTTGGGCACCTCGCGGTCGATGGTCTTAAGGAACTTCAACCACTCCTGATGGCGGTGCCGCGGCATGCATTGCCCGATCACCGTGCCGGTCAACACGTCCAGTGCGGCGAACAGGGTGGTGGTGCCGTGCCGCCGGTAGTCGTGGGTCATCGTCTCGCCTCGCCCCTTGACCATCGGCAGCGACGCCTGGGTGCGGTCCAATGCCTGCACCGAGGACTTCTCGTCCGCGCATAACACGATCGCCTGCTCGGGCGGGTTCATGTACAGCCCGACGACATCGACCAGTTTCTCCTCAAAACGCGGGTCGTTGGACAGTTTGAACGTCTGGACCCGATGCGGTTTGAGCCCCCGCGCGTGCCACACCAGCTGCACCGTCGACTTCGACACCCCCGCCGCGGCAGCCATCGTCCGACAGCTCCAATGGGTTTCACCCGTCGGTCGGTAGTTCTGTGTCAGATCGATGATCTCGTCGATCTTGGATTGCGGGATCGACGGTTTGCGGCCACGACCCTTGCGAACCTGACCCAACTTCGCCAAACCCTCCTCGGCGAACCGCTCACGCCAACTCTTCACCGACGCCGGAGACACCGACAACGACCGCGCGATCGCAGTGTTGGCCACACCATCAGCCGCCATCAGCAGCGCCTTCGCCCGCACCACCTCCCGATGCGCACCCGACTGCGACCGCGCCAACGACTCCAGCACCTCACGTTGTCCTGCCGACATCTCCAACGCAGGCACGGGTTGTCTCATGCCGAAATCATATCCAACCAATAGCCAATTAATTGCAGGACACACCACTAGTTGTTGACGATCTCACCGACGAAACCGGGTGTGACATCAGTCGGGGTGATGGCTCTGATGTTGTAGGACTTCGCGACCAGCAATGCCGCTTTTGTGAAACCGCTCGATGACACAAGGACAAGCGCGTCGGTCGGTAAGTGCAGGTGCTTCCCGTGCATCGCCTCGACCCATTCGACGGTCTGACGCTTCCGCCAAGCGCTGCATTCAATCCCCACGATGATCATGTGCCCGGAGCTGTCGGTCTGCACGCAGATGTCTACCTCGCGTGGGGCATTGAGCACTGAGCCCATCAACATCGCCGACTCGGTCACGGTCGCGGTCGGGTCTTTGCGCAGCAGAGCTGTGAGGATTGAGACCATCCGCTGAAATTCGTTCGATCGTGCGGGCACTCGCTGAATATAGGGAACAAGGCCAACCTCTGCCGCGTCAGTTTCGTAATTTGGCGCCGCACCGCCAAGCAGATCGAACAGCGTTCACGCCCGCCGTAGGCGAGTGCCCTTGGCCATGTTGATGAAACTAACGCCCACTCTGCGTGGTAGCGGGTCTGGCGACGATCTCGCGGATCTCCTCGGGTGTTTTCCATGGAGAGTGACGGTGGATCATCACATGGCAGTTCGCGCAGACCAGTCGTGGTCGTCCTCTCGCAAGTGAGCGCGGGCGGAGAATCCGGACTCCAAGCCGATGAGTTCACCTACCGCAACGGCAAAATCGTCAAGGCCCAGAATTACGGGGACACTGGCTTGTTTGAACAGGTCTTCGGCAGGAGGTAGCGACTACAAGAACCTCTATATCGTTGGGAGGCGGCGGGACGGGCCGTACGGCCCACGCTCGTCGCCTTCCAAGCCAGCAGTGCAATATTTCATATCCCGCATTTCCGGCCCGCCGGCCCCAGCAGTGCGGGCAACCCCAGCGTGTGCGCCATCGCCGCGACCGCGGCCACGTGCCCGTGCGGCAGCGACCGGGTGATCGTGACCGCCTCTGCCACCGGGACCAGCCGCGCGCCCTTCAGCGCGCCTCATGGCGTCGACCGCCGCCGGCGGCAGCATCGACAGGTTCGCCACGGTCTCGTTGCGCACCGCGGTGCCGTCGCGGTAGGTGCGCCGCAGGTAGGCCGACGTGTAGTCGCGGCGCCGGCCCTGCCTGTCCACGTGCGTCTTCGATCTGACTACGTGAACTCGGCCCTGTTTACGCGACATAGCCAGCATACTATCGGCTATGAACGAATAGTGAATGCGACACGCCGATTATTCTCGACTACATATCCAAGCCGGGTCAGCGCCCTCTGTCCAGCTCAGGCATCAGATTACGCCCAAAAGCCGTCGTAACTTCGGACTAGCAAACACTAATATGCCCGTGCAGCT